>JAEZZY010000010.1 GCA_023418315.1 Bacteroidota bacterium | reverse complement strand
ACCGGAGATTCATTTTTACGGAAAAGAACAAGGCATTTCCGGTATGGAAAGCAACCATAAAGCCGTACTGAAAATGCCGGATGGCAGCATCTGGTTTGGTACCACAAACGGGGCAGCGCACTATGTTCCGGCAAGAAATAATGTAATAGCTACTCCCATCAGCATCGTGATGCAATCCGTAAAACTCTTCGGCGAGGTACTTTCCGATACCGCTTATTTCGACAGCCTCGATCATTGGTATAAAATTCCCTATGGGCTACGGCTTCCGTTTAAAAAGAACAATCTCAGTTTCACCTTCCATGCCGTATCGCTTACTGGCGGCGAGCAGATTATCTATCGCTACCGTATCAACGGGCTGGATGCTCCCTGGTCGGAATGGTCGGAAGTAAATACCGTAACCTATCCCGCGCTGCCCCCGGGAAAATATATTTTAGAGGTGCAAAGCAAATCGCGCACAAGCGAGAAGAACATGCCGGAGCTGAGCTATGCTTTTGAAATCATTACTCCTTTTCACCAGACCTGGTTATTCCGGTTCTTAATCTTAGGGGCTTGTATTTTATTGGGCGTTACATTGCAATACATAGCCAACCGCCGAAAACAAAACCGGCTGAAACTTGTGCAGGCCCTGCGCAAAGAAGAACAAGATAAAGTAAGACAACGCACCGCCGAAGATTTTCACGATGAAGTAGGCAATAAAATTACCCGCATCAACGTACTGACCAATGTCTTGAAAAATAAAATCGGTACCACTACGCCGGAAGCAGCCCGCATCATTGGTCAGATACAAGACAACACCGGGCAGCTTTATAGCGGCACCCGCGATATTCTCTGGTCGCTCAAGCCATCCAACGACAGCCTTTACCAGATTCTGCATCATGTGCGTGATTTTGGGATTGAATTATTCCAATATACCGATACCGAATTTTCCGTGGATATAGCCCACGCCGCCTCCGCTTCTTACCGCCTTCCGCTGGATGTAAGCCGCAACCTTATCATGATTTTTAAAGAAGCCATGAACAACTGCCTTAAATACTCGGAAGCCACTAAGGTATCCCTGAAAGCAACCTTGCTGGATGACGACCGGATGGAAATGAGCTTTAGCGATAATGGAAAAGGTTTTGATGCGGAGCAGATTAACCGGGGGCATGGATTGGATAATATGCAGCTTCGCGCCAATCGCATCAACGGCAGGCTATGTATAGAAAGTAAGCCCGGTATAGGTACCCGGGTCATCTTAAATTTTCGGCTGCTTCCCGATTTACCGTTAAAAAGGGGATAGGCTTTTGTAAAATATTGAGGAACTTTAGCCATTAAAATATCAGGGCTATGAACAGAGATGTAGATATACTGGTCAGCATTATTGAAGATGATGAAACCATCCGGGAAGGGTATAAATATCTTATAGACAGCGCCGAGGGCTTTAAGGTCATCAGCGTCTATCGTTCTTTTGAAGATGCCGCAAAAAGGATTTTCAATGAAAAGCCGGATGTTCTTTTACTGGATGTGGAACTACCGGGGTTATCGGGTATAGATTCCTTACCCAAGCTCAAAAAACTAATCCCCGATACCTATATTCTCATCCTTACCGTTTATGAGCAGGAGGAAAAAATATTCCGTGCACTGGGCAATGGCGCTTCCGGCTATCTTACCAAAAACACCCCGCCCGAAAAAATAATAGATGCCATCCACGAAGTAATGGAAGGCGGAGGCCCTATGAGCGCCCATATTGCGCGCATGGTCATTTCTTCTTTTAAGAGAAATGAGCAAACACCCCTCACCCGCCGGGAAACGGAAATACTGGAACAAATAGCCACCGGCAAAAGCCGCAAACGCATAGCCGATGAGCTTTTTATAGACCTGGAAACCGTAAAATCGCATATCAAAAATATCTACCACAAACTGGATGTGCACTCTAAAGCCGATGCTATCAAGCTGGCTAAGGATAATAAATTTATCTAATGATTCCATCTTGTTTCTCTTTGGGAATGGCAGGAATGGATAAATAATTGGCTTATTAGAAGAAATAACGCCAGTATTGTATTTCTAACTTTGCAGAACATACTGAATAAGTCCTTTATTCACCCGCAAGGCAGGTGTCTGAAAATACCTGCATGAATAAACCAAAGTACACAGATATGAACATTGCAGCACAACCGGAAATTACCAACCCCCAAACGAGCAGTCATGATGAGGGACACGGACATGAACACGCTCACAAAGAACCTCATTTTATTTTCAAGTATATTTTCAGTCAGGATCATAAAATGATCTCCAAGCAGTTCCTGATTACCGGTATTATTTGGGCGGTCATAGGCGGCTTGTTCTCCGTATTTTTTAGGTTGCAATTAGGCTTTCCCAATGATACGTTTCCTATCATGGAGACTTTTTTGGGTGAATGGGCGAAAGGCGGAAAGCTCTCTCCCGAATTTTACTATGCGCTGGTAACCATGCACGGTACCATTCTCATTTTCTTTGTGCTTACGGCGGGGCTGAGCGGCACATTCAGTAACTTACTCATTCCCCTTCAGGTGGGTGCCAGAGATATGGCCTCTCCGTTTATGAATATGCTTTCCTACTGGTTCTTTTTTCTTGCCGGTATTGTGATGTTCGTATCGCTGTTTGTGCAAACCGGCCCTGCATCCGGCGGGTGGACAGCCTATCCGCCTTTGAGTGCGCTGAAGGAGGCTTCTTTAGGCTCCGGCTTAGGCATGGATCTGTGGTTGATTAGCCTTGCTTTATTTGTGATTTCTACCTTACTGGGCGGTATTAACTATGTGAGTACGATCTTGAATATGCGCACCAAAGGAATGAGCATGCGCAAAATGCCGCTCACCATCTGGGCGTTTTTATTCACCGCTGTTATCGGTATTCTTTCTTTCCCTGTTTTATTGTCCGGATTTGTATTGCTCATTTTCGACAGAAACTTCGGTACCAGCTTTTTCTTATCCGAAATTTTTGTAGCCGGTAAAGCCTTACCGCATATCGGAGGTTCGTCTATCCTTTACCAGCATTTATTCTGGTTCTTAGGGCATCCGGAAGTGTATATCATTATCCTTCCTGCAATGGGTATGGTTTCCGAGGTGTTATCCGTTCATAGCCGCAAGCCTATATTCGGTTATATTGCGATGATCATTTCGCTCGCTGCTATCATGTTCTTATCGTTTTTGGTATGGGCGCACCACATGTTTGTATCGGGTATGAGTCCGTTCTTGGGTTCTATCTTCACTTTGATGACCTTGCTGATTGCCGTTCCTTCCGCCATTAAAGTGTTCAACTGGCTCACTACGATATGGCGGGGGAGCATCCAGTTTACGGTGCCGATGATGTTTGCACTCGGCTTTGTTTCCACCTTCATCTCTGGTGGACTTACCGGTATCTGGGTCGGCAATTCCGTGTTGGATATTCACCTGCACGATACCTATTTTGTGATTGCGCATTTTCATATTGTGATGGGGGTATCTGCTTTCATGGGTATGTTTGCCGGTATCTATCACTGGTTCCCTAAGATGTTCGGTCGGTTTATGAACAACACTCTGGGTTATTTCCATTTTTTCATCACGTTTATAGGTTCTTACCTCATCTTCTGGCCTATGCACTACGAAGGGATTGCAGGGATGCCCAGAAGGTACTATGACTATAGCGCTTGGGAAACCTTCAAACCGTTTCAAGGGTTGAATACCTTCATCAGTATCGTTGTAATTATTGTATTCTTTAGCCAATTCTTATTCATCATCAATTTCTTTGTGAGCATTTTCAGAGGAAGAAAAGTAAAAGACCCGAACCCGTGGAAGGCTACTACTCTGGAATGGACAACGCCTATAGAGCGCATTCATGGCAACTGGGAAGGCGATATTCCCGAAGTGCATCGCTGGCCTTATGATTTTAAAGATGATGGAAATGGCAATGATTTTATTATGCAGACCGTGCCGATAAAGGAAGGCGAAGAGGCGCATTAAAACATTCTTTTACAGGAGTGAATTAAATTTTGGAAAAGACATATTCCATACGATCCGGTATAGGAGCAATCCTATACATCTTGGGGAGCGCGCTGCCTGCAACTGCACAGCATACCCGCACTACTCAGGCCCCTTTTCAATTGGTAGATGTCTTACCCTGGATCTTGTTTATAGGTGCGCTGGCTATTTTTTTCGTGGTGGTCAGCATTAAACAGAAAATAAGCGAGGTAAAAACTGATGACAGAAAGAACAGTACGATAGATAAGAGTAAAAATTAACACGCTCCCTATAACTCTACGCACATTTAGTCATTGTCTGCTACTGCTTCTTCGTGTACAAACAAAGTGCTTCATATCGTTGGGGCACTTTTGGTATATAAAAGCCTGCGGGCTACAAACATCCCTTTTGCCCTTGCCTATAAAGATTGTAAAGTGGTAGTTAAGACAATCTTATTCTATAGTTAATGCCTGGTTTTTGAAAGAATCCCTCTGTTAAAAGCGCTCCATGTTAACTATTTTTACCGGATACCACATAGTACACAGCATGAATCCGTCCGAAACAGTTATAGCCGCTTTCTCCAGACAGGTTGCCACTAACGCAGCCTCTCTCGCGTTGAAATTTAACGAAACAGAACTATCCTACGAAGCATTAGACCGGTATTCCAACCGCTTAGCCCATCTCCTTATTGCTAATGGTGTAACGCCTAATACACTTGTTCCCATCTGCCTTCACAGCCCGTTGGATATGGTTATCGGGATATGGGGGATTTTAAAAGCGGGCGCTGCCTTCGTGCCTATGGACCCGGAGTTTCCAGCGGACAGATTGCGCTATATGGTAGAAAATACGGGAGCAGCCTTGGCACTTACCGATTCTTCCTGCTCCCATTTTTTAGCTGCTATCAGGAAAGAGCAACTGCTTCTTGCTGCGGATGACAACTGGTCGCTATGCAAAAAACAACCGGATACATTGCCGAACGTGCCGGTGAGCGGAGAACAGACAGCCTATGTTATTTATACCTCCGGCTCTACGGGTTTGCCTAAGGGAGTGACGATAAAACATCAATCGCTCAGCCATTTCATAAGCGGTTTGTTTAAAGCGCTTCCCTATGATGCCTGTGAAAACTATGCCCTGGGTACCACCTTCGCTGCCGATTTTGTCATTGCTTATCTTTTTGGTTCGCTGACGAGCGGTAGCGCTTTGCATCTTTTTACCAAAGACGATTACAACGATGTGCCCTATCTGCATCAATATTTTGAAGAACATAAAATTGATTGCCTCAACATTGTTCCTTCGCATTGGAAATCGCTATCGTTGAATGGCAAAGATCTGATGCCGCGGAAGATATTGAAATTTGCAGGCGAGGCGCTTTATACCGAAATGATCCGGCACATTTTACCCGCATCCTCGCCGGAATGTATGCTTGTGAATATCTACGGACCTACGGAAGCTACGGTGGGGCAATTGTTGCATGTTATAGACGAGCGGCGTGCCTATGGCGCTACCATACCCATCGGAAAACCTTTTGCAGGAGCAAATACGTTTTTACTGAACGAACAAGGAGCGGAAATAAACGGGGAAGGCGAGGGCGAATTATACCTTAGCGGCATTTGCGTAGCAGAAGGATATTTGAATAAACCAGAATTAACCCAAGAACGATTTATAAAAAATAAAGCGGGCGAACGCATGTACCGCACAGGCGATTTAGTGCGCCGCCTGCCGGATGGAAATATGGAGTTTATAGGAAGAATAGATGACCAGGTGAAAATAAGAGGGTTTCGCATAGAGCTGGGAGAGATTGAAAATGTATTGCAACAAGCGCCGGGCGTAACGCAATGCGTGGTGCTGGCAAAAAAAGCTAAGAACGGCGATACCCGGTTGATAGGCTATGTGATTTGTAAAGGAGGATATAACAAAGAAGCCATTCTGCATTATCTCGAAGATAAACTGCCGGATTATATGGTGCCGAAATTGTTAGTGCCGATGAACGAATTTCCCTTTCTTGCCAACGGTAAAGTGGATAAAAAATCATTGCCCAATCCCGATGCTTCCACACTGCTGACTCATGCTTTTGTAGCGCCCACCAATCAAACAGAACAGCTCCTTTCCGAACTGTGGAAAAACCTACTGGGTGTAGAACGAGCCGGAGCCGAAGATAATTTTTTTGAATTGGGCGGCACCTCCTTATTATCCTTGAAATTTGTTTCCATTCTAAAAACGCAGCATCAGATAGCCTTGCCTGTTGTGAAGCTGTATCAGTTCCCTAAGCTAAAGGATCTTGCCGCTTTTATAGACGGAAAAAAAACCGAAACACAGAAAAAACCTCACTCCGCAAAACAGATACATGCGGACGTAGCGATCATAGGCATGGCGGGCAGGTTTCCCGGTGCAGATTCGATTGATGCATTATGGACGTTGTTAAAACAAGGAAAAGAAACAGTTCATTTTTTTAAAGAAGAAGAATTGGACAAATCCATTCCTGATGCTATCAAAAACAATCCGGATTATGTGCGTTCAAGAGGTATTATAAACGGCGTAAAAGAATTTGACCCGGCATTTTTCGGAATCAATCCCCATCATGCCAAACTGATGGACCCGCAGCAGCGTGTGTTTCTGGAGATTGCCTGGGAAGTATTGGAGCAAAGCGGATATGCAAAGGAAAACAGCAACTCTATAGGCGTTTTCGCTGGCGTGAATGTCAATACCTATTTCATCAATAATGTGCTTGCTCATCCCGAATTAATAGAAAATTTGGGAACGATTCAAACCGCTACGTTGAATGATAAAGACTATGTTGCCACACGCACTTCTTATTCTTTCGATTTAAAAGGACCTGCAGTAAATGTGCAAACGGCTTGCTCCACATCGTTGGTAGCCGTAGTGCAGGCGGTACAAAGCATACGCAGCGGGCAATGTGATATGGCATTGGCAGGCGGCGCTTCCATCCATGCGCCGGTACACTCTGGTCATTTGTATGAAGAAGGCGCTATGTTCAGCAAAGATGGGCATTGCCGCCCGTTTGATGCAGATGCTACCGGCACTTCTTTTAGCGATGGCGCAGGTGTGGTATTGTTGAAAAACAAAGAACAAGCGATTAAAGACGGAGATACGATTTACGGAGTCATTAAAGGTGTAGGCTTAAGCAATGACGGGGGCGGCAAGGGAAGTTTCATGGCGCCAAGCGCGGAAGGACAAGCTCATGCGATAAGCATGGCTATAGAAGATGCAGGTATTGAAGCCCGTGAACTTAGCTATATAGAAACACATGGCACAGCCACGCCTCTTGGCGACCCTATAGAAATAGAAGGATTAAACATGGCTTTTGGCGAGCAACATGAAAAGCAATTTTGTGCGATTGGCTCTGTCAAAAGTAATTTCGGACATCTTACCATAGCTGCCGGTGTAGCAGGGTTGATTAAAACCTGCCTTTCCTTACATCATAAAAACCTGCTTCCATCCATCAACTATGAAAAACCAAATCCGCATATAGATTTTGAAAGCAGCCCGTTTTATGTTAATGCAAAATTGCAGGAATGGAATACGGATAAAAAGCGCATTGCAGGCGTCAGCTCCTTCGGTGTGGGTGGTACGAATGCGCATGTCATCGTAGAAGAATGGAATGAAGATGCACTTGTTGTTTCCGCTGAAAGTTCCCGCTCTGCACAGTTGATTTGCTGGTCGGCTAAATCAGATAAAAGTTTGGATGCTTATGGTGATACGCTCGCAGCTTATCTATCTACACACAGCGCACAATTCGCCGATGTTGCATATACCTTAAATACTTCTCGTAAAGATTTTGAACAAAGAAGGTTTGTGGTTGCTTCCGACGTTATTGATTTTACAACACAGCTTGCAGATAAAAATTTATTATCTGCAAATACTAAAAAACTTACCGATAAGTCGCAGCATATCGTATTCATGTTTCCCGGTCAGGGTGATCAATACGTGAACATGTGCCGGTCGCTTTATCAGTCGGAAAAGGTTTTTAGAGAGGCGATGGATGAATGTGCTTTGTTGTTGAAAGAAGAGTTGCAGGAAAATATATGCGACATTCTCTATCCCGAAAAAATTACGGAAGAAGCCCACGAAAAAATCAAACAAACACGCTATAGCCAGCCTGCATTATTTACAATAGGCTATGCCCTCGGTAAGCTGTGGATGAGCTGGGGCATTTATCCGTCTGCATTTGTGGGGCACAGTATAGGAGAGTTTGTAGCTGCATATTTCGCCGGCGTATTTTCACTCAAAGATGCCTTGAAACTGATAGCTGCACGCGGAAAAATGATGAATGATTTACCGCGTGGCAGTATGCTTTCGGTGCGGTTATCGCAGGAAGAAATCCAACCGTATTTAACCGACAAAATAGAATTGGCGGCTGCCAACAGTCCGAAGCTCTGCGTAGTGGCAGGTACAAATGAGGCGATTGCCAAACTGAGTGAAGAGCTACATACTAAAGACATTCCCAACAGGGTATTGGCTACCAGCCATGCGTTTCATTCGTACATGATGGATGAGGTGGTAGCGCCTTTTGAAGAAGTAGTAAAAACCATTTCGCTTAATGAACCGCTGATACCCATTGCGTCAAGCGTAACAGGCGAGTGGTTGCAACCGGCAGAAGCTACCCATCCTAATTACTGGGCGAAACATTTGCGTATGCCAGTTCTTTTTGGAAAAGCAATGCAAAAGCTGATGGATGAATCGTATCATCTGTTTTTAGAATTGGGCCCCGGCAAATCCGTGGCTACGCTTGCCCGTCAACAAGCCATGGGTAAAAACATCACAGCTATTTCATCCATAGAAAAAGAAGAAACACTGCTCCGTTCCGATCATGCTATCCTCAAAGTGCTCGGTCAGCTTTGGCTCAATGGCATTGAGCCCGATTGGAATGCGGTTTACCAAGATGAAACAAGGCAAAAACTTTTTGACTTACCTACTTATGCGTTTGACAAACAGGAATATTGGATAGAGCCAATCATAAAAGATGCCGTTTCTTCCACGCCTATAAACAACGCTGTACCCACCGGACAGACACTTGTCGAAGCGCCTATGGAAGCGGCTTCTCATAGGCAACAACTTATTGCAAAAATTAAAGAGATACTGGAAAATGCTTCGGGCATTGATGCAAGCGGGGCAGCTCCGGAAATGAGTTTCATCCAAATCGGACTGGATTCTTTGTCGCTTACACAAGTAGCATTGATGCTCAAAAAGCAATTTGCTGTTTCCGTAACCTTCCGCCAGCTCAACGAATCGCTGGAAACCATAGCGCTTTTGGCGGATTATCTGGAAGCAAATTTATCAGCATCTTCCTTCACAAAGGCAGCTAAAAAAATGAGTGTGGTTTCCGATCTTTCTGCGGAGGAAGAGAAAGAAATCAAAAAACCTTTTGGAGCGATTGCCCGTATTGAGAAAAAAGCAGCCGTACTGCAAGATGCACAACAAACCTATCTGAACGAATTGACCCAGCGCTACAATCAAAAAACAAAAGCAAGTAAAGAATATACACAGCAACATAGGGCGCACATGGCGGATCCGCGCGTGGTTTCAGGGTTCAAGCCTGCTACGAAAGAACTGGCTTATTCCATTGTTATAAAAAAATCGAAAGGCGCACGCCTATGGGATATAGATGATAATGAATATATAGATGCACTGAACGGATTTGGCTCCAGTATGCTGGGCTACCAGCCTGATTTTCTGAAAAAGGCATTGATCGAACAAGTGGAAAACGGCTATGAAATCGGTCCGCAACACGAGCTTGCGGGGGAAGTGTGTAAGCTGATTTGTGAATTTACACATTTCGACCGATCCGCACTTTGCAATACCGGCTCCGAAGCGGTGCTGGGCGCTATGCGCATTGCGCGGACGGTAACCGGTCGTTCGCTTATTGTAGCCTTTACCAACTCCTATCATGGTATTATGGATGAAGTAATTGCACGCAGCAGCAAGCAATTGAAAACCTATCCTGCTGCGCCGGGCATTATGCCGGAAGCCGTGCAGAATATGTTGTTTCTCGACTATGGTACAGAGGAGTCGTTAAGAATTATAGAAGAACGAAGCGAGGAGATAGCTGCTGTGCTGGTAGAGCCGGTGCAGAGCCGCAGATGCGATTTTCAACCCATTGCCTTCCTGAAGCAATTAAGAAAAATCACTACGGATGCCCGCGCGGTGTTGATTTTTGACGAAGTGATTTCCGGTTTTCGTTTTCATACGGGTGGGGTACAGGCAATGTTTGGTATTCAGGCGGATGTGGCGACCTATGGAAAGGTGATAGGCGGGGGTATGTCTGTAGGTGTGATAGCGGGGAAAAAACAATACATGGATGCACTGGATGGCGGCTGGTGGCAATTTGGCGATGACTCCATACCCGAAGCGGGCGTTACTTATTTTGCCGGTACGTTCGTAAGGCATCCGCTTGCGCTGGCTACTACCAAAGCAACGCTGGAATATTTCAAAGAGCAAGGACCTACGTTACAACAATCGCTCAATAATAAAGGCAAGTATATAGCCGATGCGCTGAATGCAATTTGCAGAAAGCAAGATGTGCCGATGTATATAGCGCAGTTTGCTTCTATATGGCGCATTCATTTTACAGAGGAATATCCATTTTCGGAATTGCTTTTTATACTTATGCGTCTTAAAGGCATTCATATTCTCGAAGGTTTTCCATGCTTTATTACCACGGCGCATACCGACACGGATCTGCAAGCGATTATTAATTGCTTTGAAGCTGCTATTGTGGAACTGAAACAGCAAAATCTAATCCCCTACTATAAACATCCTTCGCCCGATAAAAATAAATCGCTGAATACCCCGCCCGTGTCGGATGCCCGGTTGGGTAAAGATAAAAATGGAAATCCCGCATGGTTTATAAAGGATGAAGCACATCCGGGAAGATGGCTGCAAGTGGTTACGGAATGAGAGGTAGCGGAAATATTTTAAGAAAAATGGTCTTAACCAGAATTTATGTTACCTTTGCGCAAATTTTTAAAATTCTATGAAAAAATTATTCATTATTGCAGGTGCCGTAATCGCCTTCGCTGCATGTAAAAAAGACGGCGACAATGACACGCAAACGCCAACCGATCATCTTACAGCCGCAAAATGGTTTTTAGCTGCTGAAACAGAAAGAGAGCAAGGAAACGGTATAGACACTACTTACGATTACATGAGTGAGTATGAGGCATGTGAGCTGGATAATTATATGCTGTTTACAAAAGACTCTGTAGTGTATGATAACGGAGCCACAAAGTGTAATCCTACAGATGCACAAGTAATCGCAAGAGCTACTTGGAGCCTCATAGAAAACAATAATAAGCTGGTGATAATGTATGTTGGCGGAAGCGATACGATGAATGTTACTGTTTTGAACGCAACTACGTTAGAACTTAAGGAGGTAGATACCGATGAAGACGGCTACACCTATACGTATATTCAAAGATGGAAACATTAATCCGAATGATTTACTAGTGGATAAAAGGTTGCTGTTTGAACGGCAACCTTTTTGTTTGCCCCGGTGTCAATATGCCTGGATGGACGGCTTTGAAACACGGATAGAGATAGAAAAGAGATCAGTTCAGCTATGAGGGCATTATTATGCCTGTCCAATAAAGGGGAGGAGGTTAAAAGCATTGAAAATAAAATAAAGTATGGTTCCTGTTCTGGGCACACAGACAATAAAGGCGTTACGTTCAATTGTAACTCCTTTTCCTTTTTAGGTAAAATCGCTTGCAATAAAATTTGCACTAAACTTGATTCTGTGTCATAATATTCAATAATTTCTCATTATTATTACAGTGTTTGATAAATAGCTTAAAAATGAAAATGATAAAAAAGGTCTTATTCTATATTCTAATAACTGTAGCACCCTCTCTGAATGCACAAACTTTAGAGTGGGCTCTCTCCATGGGGGGGGCGAATGCTAACGGAGATTTTGGGCGTTCAATTTGCGTGGATGCCCTCGGTAATGTGTATACTGTTGGGAGCTTTAGTGGAACAGCAGATTTTGATGCAGGGGTTGGAACTGCTAGCCTGAATTCTGTAGGACAAGGAGATATTTTTATTCAAAAAATGGATGGTAACGGAAATTTCTTATGGGCAAAATCTGTTGGGGGAATTTTAGTTGATGTCGCAACTTCCATTGATGTGGATGCACATGGCGATGCATATATCATAGGTAGTTTTGAAGGAACAGTAGATTTTGACCCAGGAACAGGAATAGAAAATCTAACATCTTCTGGAGGAAGTGATATTTTTATTCTGAAGCTTGATGGATTAGGAAACTTTGTATGGGCAAAATCTATTGGTGGCAATTCAACCGATGAAGGTATTTCCATTAGGATTGATCCATACGGAAATGTACTTACGACAGGAGTGTTTGGAGGTACAGTAGATTTTGACCCGGGGCCTGGTGTGACTAACCTGACTTCATCCTTTGGCTATAAAGATATTTTTGTTCAAAAGATGGATGCCAACGGAAACTTTATTTGGTCAAAGGGAGTGAGTGGAGTTTCATATGATAATGCTACCTCCATTAGTGTAGATCCTTCCGGAAATGTGTATATAACGGGGTCTTTTTTTGAAACTATAGATCTCAATCCTGATGCTGGAATTGCTAACTTTATTTCTGTAGGCAATCAAGATATTTTTGTTCTGAAATTGGATTCGGCCGGTAGTTTTATCTGGGGTAAATCTATGGGGGGAGCCGCAGACGATATAGGTTATTCTATTAATATAGATGCATCAGGAAACATATTTACAACAGGAATGTTTGCAGGAATAGTAGATTTCGACCCGGGTCCTGGTATGACAAACCTAACTGCCATAGGCAGTTGGGATATGTTCGTTCAAAAGCTGGATTCTAACGGCAATTTCGTCTGGTCGAAATCCATAGGGGGCTTTTTTGATGATCGAAGTTATTCCATTGGTGTAGATACATTTGGAAACATATATACGACGGGAAAGTTCGAAGGAACGGTAGATTTTGACCCGGGTCCTGGTATAACTAACCTCATTTCAGCTGGAAATGAAGACATCTTTATTCAAAAACTGGATGCTTCCGGCAACTTCCTTTGGGCCGGAAGCATTGGTGGCGCATCGTTGGATCTGGCTGCGTCAATCACGTTAGATGCTTTAAATAATGTATACGCTACAGGGTCCTTTATGAACACAGGGGATTTCGACCCAGGAGTGGGAACAGTTAGCCTTACCTCTGCGGGTGGTCATGATATTTTTGTCCTTAAGATGAATCCGACTACTACAAGCACTAATACATTAAGGAAGGATATACCTGTGTCCATATTTCCTAATCCTTCCACCGGAACTGTAAACATTCTTTTAGATGGGTCATTAAAAGATGTTGAAATCATATTAGCAGATATTACTGGCAAGATTATTTCTACACGCTCTTATAATTCATTCATCAGTACTTCATTTGAATTGCCGGAAACAAAAGGCGTATATCTTTTGACCATAACTGCAAAAAAAGAAGGTAAAACAATCATGAAACTTATAAAGTATTAAATTGTTAAATCGCACGTTTATCTAAAAAAGAAAAGGAGTTACAATTGAACGTAACTCCTTTATTGTCTGTATGCCCAGGAACGTTACTTTCCTTTATTTTCAATGCTTTCAGGCTATTAGTGTAGCGATAAATGTAATTTTAAAGGAAATTAATGGTAATTATGAGTTGTTTATTTCATGCGCTATTTGCTTTATTCCTTCTTTGCCAGCATACTTTTTGCCTCCTATAATCATTACCTTTCCCCCTACGTCCTCATGTTGTATTTCTGCCTTAACGGCTGCCTGTGTAGGCATGGCATACCTAAGAATCTTTCAAGGAAATAAAGTTTATCCCTTGCCTCTAATTGGTTGTAATTATGCTGTAAATCTTCCATGTTATGATTTAGAAATGCCTATACCGTCATTTTCAGGCTTTTAGTGGCTTTATTAGGTGTGCCTTTGGGTCGTCCGTTGGGGTTGTTGGTTATGCCTTTCATAGTTTGTATTTTTTTGTTGTTTACAGATACGGCAAAGTTTATACTAATCTTAAAAGCAAGTTTCCATCAATACCCAATATTTGATTAAGTGCCTTTAAAAAAGATAGGGTAGGCTTTCTTTTGTTGTGCATAATTTCTGAAAGTTGGGTATCAGTAGTATTAAGCATTTTAGCCAGTTCTTTTTGTTTTAGCTTCTTTTCATACATTTTAAGTTCCAACAAGCCTTGCAGAGTGTCCGGCATAGGCACTTTGTAATGTACATCTTCATAAGCCTGTACTGTGGCTGTAACGGCGGTTAGTTCTTTTTGCTCTTTGGCGGTCAGGTTATCAAAACCGCCTTTTTTAGTGGCAATGGCTAACAGTCTTTCCATTTCTTTTTCCGCTTGCTCAAATGCTGCCTTTGTTACTGTGGTTTCCATGTTCTAAATGTTTTTGCAATCAATAGCATCATATTCTTTATGAGTACCGGCAAATCTTATGTAGAGCGTTCTTTTGCTGAAATGTATCATGGCTACTATCCTGTATTTATTGCCACCTACATTAAAAACATATCGGTCATTGCCTACGCCGTCCACACTATTAAAGGTTGCCTTTACATCATGGTAATTACTCCAATCGCTTAGCTCTGTTTTATGATACCATTCCAGCATAGCCTCTTTTGCTGAAATGTCATGTTCCACAAAGGCTAATAGCTTGCTTTTGGATATTATTACCATCTTTCACAAAGTTAGAATAATTTACAAAAACAAAATTTATTTCACGGAAACATTAATAAGATTATCGGTAATATTTTACTATTTCAGTTATCTTTTTGTCAAGCTCTGTAATTAAGTCGCTCTACCATTTCAGGCATATTAGCCAGCTTCTTTACTTTGTCCTTTAACCGCTTTTCCTGCATTTTACTTTCAAATACATTTTTGGTTTTTGGCTTGCTCTATCATTGCCATTGCTTCGGCTTAAAAGTGGTGTGCTTTTAGGTAAAGTGTAGCGGTAAATGTAATTTTAAAGGAAAAAATAGAAATATATAGGAAATGATAATATTTTGAAGGTGTCTATTTTACTACATTTAAGGGCATGAAAAAGCCACCGGTTAAGGTGGCTCTGTGCCCAGAACAGGAATCGAACCTGCACTCCCTTGCGGAAACCAGATTTTGAGTCTAGCGCGTCTACCAATTCCGCCATCTGGGCTAGTGGGCTGCAAATGTATTTATTCTTTCCTGAATCCGCAACAGGTATTTTTTTCGGTAGTATAGGTCTTTTATTTGCTGCAAAAGCGCTTCCTCGCCCGTTTGGTCATACTGCTTCGTGAGGGCTTCCAGTTGTTGTTGGAGCGGCTGCATTTGCTCCTGCCAATTGCGAATTGCCAGCTCTTTTGCCGGCTCTTCCGGCGCCGCTTCATAATCGCTCACCGCTTCATTCAGTTCCATCATTGCCATCAAAAAATCAGCCGGCAGGTTGTATTTTTCTTCGTCTTCCGCCACTGCTTTCAGCTTAAGAATATAATGTACAAGGGCATCCTCATTCATCAAGGTTTTATAGGACATATTGTTCCACGCTGCCATTTGCAGGGCTTCCTTTTGCGCCGTTTCGCCGGCAAGTGTAAAGCGGTCGGGATGATATTGCTTACTCAGCTCATAAAATTTTTTCTTTACTGCCTCCTTATCAGGATGAAAACGCACCGGCAATCCGTATAGCTCAAAATAATCCATCATGCAGCAAAGTTGGCTACATTATCTTTGCGGTCAAAATTTTTACACCATCATGGTTACGATCGGTTTGATAAGAGAAGAAAAGACTCCTAAAGACGTGCGTGTGGCGCTCACCCCCAAACAGTGCGTGGCAATTCAAAAAAAATATAACGTCGCCATAGTGGTGGAAGCCTCGCCGGACCGGTGCTATAGCGATGAGGAATATCGGCAGGAAGGACTCGAAATCGTAACCGATCTTTCGCAATGTGCCATTATCTTAGGCATTAAAGAAGTGCCGGTTGATAAATTAATAGAAGGTAAAACCTACTTGTTTTTTTCGCATACCAAGAAAAAACAACCCTATAATCAGAAACTGATGCGCGCCCTCATCCGCAAAAAAATTCGTTTGGTGGATTATGAAGCACTCACGCATAGCGATGGGCAACGCATCTTAGGCTTCGGTTTTTTTGCCGGCGTGGTAGGCGCGCACAACGGGCTGCTTACCTATGGAAAGAAATACGGACTCTATCACCTGAAAGCCGCACATGAATGTGCCGGTTTGGAAGAGATGAGCCTGCAATACCAGCATGTTCGTTTCCCGAATATTAAAATAGCCATCACCGGCTCCGGCAGAGTGGCCTCGGGTGTGGTGGATGTGATGGACCGTGCCGATATAGAATTTGTAGAGCCTGAAGATTTTTTGACAAATACATTCGATTATCCCGTTTATACGAACCTGAAAGGAAGTACGCTCTATCGCCGTAAAGACAATGGCACCTATGCCCGCGAAGATTTTCACCGACATCCTCAAGACTATGAATGCTTTTTCCGCGCTTATCTTTCCGTAACCGACATCCTGATGAATGGTATTTATTGGGATGAACAGATCGAACGGCTGTTTGAAAAACAAGATGTGCAACATGCAGCCTATAAAATGAATGTAATCGCTGATATCACTTGTGATGTGAATGGCTCCGTACCCCTGAATGTGGGCGCCAGTACTATAGATAATCCGGTTTACGGAATAGAGAAAAAAACGTTTCTAAAAACCTCGCCTTTCCAAAACACTAATGAGGTGATAGACATCATGGCGGTAGATAACCTGCCCAATGAATTGCCGCGCGATGCTTCCTTTCATTTCGGACAGCATCTGGAAAAATTTGTCTTGCCGGAGTTATTGAAAGAAGAAAGCGACATCATAGCCCGCGCCACCATTTGCGAAGCAGGCAAGCTCACTCCTCCTTTCGAGTATCTGAGCGATTATGCTTATCCATAGCCGCTTGGTGCAGGATGTTTTTCACGGCTTCGCCGATAGTAGGATAGCGGAAGCTGAAGCCAGCCTCCTGCACTTTTTCGGCGCTCACACAAAGGCTTTTTATTACGGCTTGAGGCATTTCGCCAAGCAGCCAGGAAAGCAACCGGTTGGGTACATGAACCGGAATTTTCACCCCACCTTTTTCTTTGGCTATGGTCATCATCATGCGTCTCAGTGAAACCGGATAGGGCGCTACCGCATTAAAAACGCCTTGTACTGATTCTTCCATCACCGCCCACACAAGCATACGGCACAGGTCGCTGATGTGAATCCAGCTCATCACCTGCCTGCCGCTGCCTATGATGGGGATAATGCCTATAGATTGCGGATCGGCAAGCCGGGGAAAAGCACCATCGTCCTTGCCCAGTACCATACCAAACCGGAAGATGACCGTTCGCAAAAAATCAGCACCGGTATAGGTAGTTGCTTCCCATTGCCGGCAGACTGTCCCCAGAAAATCATCTGCCGCAGGCGCTTCTTCCCGAAAAGGAATATACCCCGTGCGGTCGGCACCATAGTAGTTGATAGCCGAGGCGCTTATCAGTGTTTTACAATTCGGGGCATGCTCCCGGAGGCGTTCTATCAGAAATTGTGTGCTGTGTACCCTACTGCGAATGATTTCCTGCTTGCGTTTTTCCGTCCACCGCTTGTCGGCAAGCCCCGCACCCGCAAGGTTGATGACGGCTATAATATCATCAAAATAACTGAGATCGAATTTTCCTTCATCAGGATTCCAGTAGGTATATTTTACCGATTCGCGCCTTGTGAGCTTGTGCATATCCCTGGTAAATACAATGACTTTATAGCCCTTGCTGAGCAAGAGATCGCATAGGTGATGCCCTATAAAACCAGTGCCTCCGGTGATGCCGATCATCTGCATAAAATACGGTTTAGCCTAAAAGAATCATTCCCTAAAAATATAATTTGCGGGGTATATAAGAAATATGTTGCTATCGCTTCATTTAAAAAAATAGTTGTTTATCTTTAAAACGCAAAGAACTATCCAACACAATAAAGCGGATACCTGTCTTTTATCTATTCATAGCAAACAATCAAGCCGATGCAAAAATATTTCTACATGCTGCTCTTGTCGTTAATAGCGCTTTCATCCCGCGCACACACTGCCGGAGGGGGCAAGAGTTTATCATTCATCCAAAACCAGGGTCAGTGGGTAAACGAAGTGCAGTATAAAGCCGTATTGCCGGGTGGTTCTTTATTCCTTACCCCGCAGGGATTTGTGTATAATTTTTACTCGGTGGAAGATGTAATGAGGCTGCATGATCTCAGGCAAAAAGGAAAAAAAGACATAACACGCGAGCGGGTGCGTACCCATGCCTATAAAGTGAATTTTGAAGGAGCGAATAAACATGCCGAGGTGGTTGCAGAAGAAAAGCGTGCATTTTATCACAATTATTTTTTAGGAAAAGATGCATCCAAATGGAAAGGCGGCGTACCACTTTTTGGAAAACTCACCTACCGTAGCCTCTATCCCGGTATAGACCTGATTATTTACAATACAGAAGAGCAATTGAAGTATGATTTTGTATTGGCTAAAGGAGCAGATGCAACGGATATCCTTCTTTCCTTCGATGGAGTAAGCCCTACACTCACCGCTAAAGGAGAACTGAAATTGAAAACCTCTGTGGGCGATATGATAGAATCTGCGCCCTATACTTACCAACTTATTGATGGAAAAAAAATAACCATCCCTTCGGCATATAAAAAAATAGGGGTGAATAAAATCGGCTTTAGCCTGGGCGCGTATAACAAAGACTACCCGCTGGTTATTGACCCTTCTCTGGTATTTGCCACCTATAGCGGTTCTACATCCACGACCTTCGGGTTTTGTGCTACCTACAACAATCAGGGAGATTTAATAGATGCAGGAGAAAGTTTCGGCACAGGATGGCCGGTAAAAACAGGCGCTTTCCAGATGAACTTTGCCGGCGGGGTGGATATAGGCATTGACCGATTCAGCGCAAACGGCAGCACCTTGCTGCACGCCACTTACCTTGGCGGCGTCGGCTCTGATCAGCCTGTGAGCCTTATTTGCGACAATAACATGGATCTGTATGTCATGAGCATTACCGAATCAACAGATTTTCCGACAACGCTAAACGGCTATGATATTACACACAACGGGCAGCTCGACTATGCCGTTACGCATCTCAACAATACCTTCACCGGTCTCATTGGTTCTACTTATATAGGCGGCACGCTGGACGACGGCGCGTATAATCCCAAAGGAGAAATCTATCTGGATGCAATGAATAATATCTACATAGGCGGCTATAGCCAGTCGTCCGATTATCCTATTACACCGGGCGCGGTGCAAACAGTAGCAGGAGGCGGTACAGACGGGGTAGTAAGCATGTTGAATAATTCTTGTGCCAACCTGATGGCGAGTACTTTTCTGGGTGGAGCCAACAACGATATGATAACCGGCATCCGGAAAATGCCCAACGGAAATATAGCCGTGGCAGGCACCAGCGAAAGCCAGAATTACCCTACTACCACAGGTGTATTTCAGACTACGGCGAACGGACCTAATTTAGATAACGGAGTCGTAACCGTGCTGTCGCCCAACCTTACCGGAATGGTAGCCTCCACCTATGTGCACGCACCGGCTGCTACGAGCACTACTTCTATACAGTTTGTAGATTTTGACAAACAAAACAATCTTTATGTCTATGGCGCTACAGACACTACCTTCCCTATATCTGCGGGAAAATATGCCAATGCGTACGGGCGAACCTTGCTGGCAAAATTCCCGCCCGCACTGGATAGCCTGATGTGGGCAACAAGGATAGGCGCTTCCTCCGGCACCGCGACTGCTGCCATCGCTCCTACGGCGTTCTTGGCAGACAACTGCGGTAAAATATATCTGGCAGGCTATGGATGGGGAATGAATGCCTATCCCATTACCCCCAATGCGATCAGCTCCTCGCCGGACGGGTTTTGGATAGCCGTGCTGGATACCAACGCTGCTAATTTAATTTTCGGAACGTTTTTCGGATCATCCGGCGACCACCTGGATGGCGGCACCAGTCGCTTTGATAAAAAAGGAATAATTTACCATGCTGTGTGCTGCGGCAATAATAATTTCCCCACTACCCCTACCGCCGCTTATCCCAGTCGAGTAGGTTCTGCGGGCTATGATATAGTGGGCTATAAACTGGATGTGGAATCGGCAGCAGTGGTAGCGATGAATACCGCCTCACCGGGGCTTAGCAGTTGCACCCTTCCCTTCACCGTTAGCTTCACCAGTTATTCGCAAAACGCCGCTACGTACTATTGGGATTTTGATGATGGTACTACCGATACCGTAAGCAATCCTACTCATACATTTACTACCGCAGGTATTTACAACGTCATGTTTGTGGCTGCCAACCCCACTACCTGCAATTTGTATGACACCGTATATCTACAAATACAAGTGCTGGATTCCGCTTTTGAAATAACCGATATAGACACTACCATTTGTTTCCCAAATGGATTTGAGCCGGTACAACTCACAGCCCAAGCCCCTAAAGCGGGGAGTAATGCCCTTTACCAATGGCTGCCCAACCCCGCAATAATCAGTGGTAGCAACACGCCTACCGTTATGATAGACCCAAGTATTGATACTATCTTCCAAGTAGTAGTAACCGATAGTATCTATGGCGCTTGCAGCATATCTGATACAGGGCTTGTAGTGGTTCATGCGATAGAGGTAGGTAACTATTATGCGCTGCCGGATACTACTATTCTGTTTTGCCCCGGTGAAGAATTTCAATTATTTGCCACCGGCAATGGCACCAATCAATATTCCTGGATAGACCTTTCGGGCTTACATACGTTGAGAGACAGTACCAGCGCTACTCCCTATATTAAACCGATAAACGAATACTCGTCTTATGTAGTGCATATCTATGATGCTACTCGTACCTGCTTCATCACTGATACGGTAAATGCGAAACAAAGACCACTGATAGACGTTACGGCGGTTAGTCCTTACTATATCTGCATTGATGACACCCTCATGCTAAGCGTTGCTACTAGTTTCAGCTCCGGAACTTATAATATTGTATGGAAAGATATTTCCGGCGGTGAGCCTATAGATATGCTGTCCGGCCACAATACCCTCACACCGGTGGTAGCCCCGCGCGAAAGCCGTGAATACATTGTTGAATTGAACCCCGAAGATCCTGAATTTTGCAAAAATGCGGATACGGTAACCGTGAACCTGCACCCGCTTCCGGGGCTGGAAGCCGGGCCGGATGAAACCATACGCTATGGCGATGCCATTCAGCTTAATGCCGCCGGCAATGGCAGCTTCTTATGGTATCCCGCAGATTATTTATCCAATACCACCGTCAATAACCCAATAAGTAACACTCCCGAAACGATTAAGTATTATGTGGAAGTGGTTACTGCAGAAGGTTGCAGAGCAAATGATTCTATAACGGTACGCGTTACGCAGTTGTCCTTCCCTACGGCATTTACACCTAACGGCGATGGGCGAAACGACAAATTGAAACTCATCATCAGCAATCCGTTTGTAGAGCTTGAAAAATGGATCATTGTAGATAAATGGGGTAAAGAAGTACTGAACACCACTGATGTGAACGATGCCTGGGATGGCACTTATGAAGGTACCTATGCAGAAATCGGTGTTTATTTTTATTACCTGAAATATAGAATCGGCAGAAACACTTATACCGAGAAGGGAGATGTTACGCTGATCAGATAGATACCGTAATTCCCCTATGCAGGATGCCTTTTCTTCTTCATCGGCAGGATAGAGGTTTTGAAATAGGACGCTCAATCAGTACCCTTTCTATAGATAACACAAGTTGCATAGACCTATATTTCTTTAAAATGGTAGTAAAATAAACTCTATAAAGAAAGAGAAGGATGCCGGAATTTCTATCAACTATCTGATTAGTAGTGATTTTAAAAGGAGTTTTATTAGCTGTATTTCCCTGAGAAAAGCAAAACTACGCCGACGTATAATTTATTTTCAATTTTTAAGAAGGAATCCTTACTTTTGCAGTCCAAAAATTTACTCAAAAAGGAGGACTTAAAACTTGGAAGAAAATCAAACTATTTCTCAACCACAAACAACGCCTGAAGCATCCGCACATGATGACTTCGATTGGAGCGTTGACAAACGCAATGTTGCTTCTTATTCTCAAGAAAAGCGTGAGCAACTGGAAAAAGTGTATGACAGCACTTTTAAAGATGTAGCAGATTCTGAACTGCTGAACGGTACGATTGTAGGTCTTACAAAAACAGACGCAATCGTTAATATCGGTTTCAAATCAGACGGATTGATTTCTCTGAACGAATTTCGTGATTTGCCGGATGTGAAAATCGGCGATGAAGTAGAAGTAATCGTAGTAGAAAAAGAAGACCGTAACGGACATCTGAACCTCAGCCGCAGACTGGCACGTGCAGCCCGCTCTTGGCAAGAGATTGTAGAGTTCTACAAAACAGGAGAAATCGTTACCGGTACCATCACTTCCAAAACCAAAGGTGGTCTCATCGTGGACGTACACGGACTGGAAACCTTCCTGCCCGGTTCACAAATAGATGTGAAGCCAGTTACCGACTACGATCAGTATGTGGGTAAAACCATGGACTTTAAAGTGGTTAAAATCAATGAACAAATCCGTAATGCGGTGGTTTCTCACAAAGCGCTTATCGAAAGCGATATTGAGCAACAACGCAGCGAAATCATAGGCAAACTGGAAAAAGGCCAGGTGCTGGAAGGTACGGTGAAGAATGTAACCGACTTCGGCGCCTTTATAGACTTAGGCGGTGTGGACGGCTTGCTGTACATTACCGACATCAGCTGGGGCCGCGTAAATCATCCGACAGAAGTACTCGAAAATGGTCAGAAACTGAACGTAGTTGTGCTTGACTTTGACGATGAGAAAAAACGCATCAGCCTCGGTCTGAAACAACTGACTCCACATCCTTGGGATAATCTTTCCGAAGAAATCAAAGAAGGAGCTAAGGTGAAAGGTAAAATCGTCAATATCGAAGACTATGGTGCATTCTTAGAAATCCAACCTGGTATTGAAGGATTGATCCACGTTAGCGAAATCACATGGTCTTCTCAGCCTATCAACGCGAAAGAATTCTTTAAAATGGGCGATGAATACGAAGCCGTAGTCGTTACCCTGGATAAAGAAGAACGCAAAATGAGTCTTTCTATCAAACAATTGACAGAAGATCCATGGGAAACCATTGAAAACAAATATCCACTCGACAGCCGTCATAAAGGCACCGTGAAAAACATTACTCCTTACGGCGTATTTGTAGAGCTAGAAACCGGCATCGGCGGTATGATCCACATCAGCGACTTGAGCTGGATCAAACGCTTCAACCACCCAAGTGAATTTACCAAAGTGGGTGAAGAAATCGAAGTAGTGGTGCTGAGCATTGATAAGGAAAGCCGTAAGCTGTCTCTGGGTCATAAACAAGTGGAAGAAGATCCGTGGAATACTTTTGAAACCGTATTCCCAATCGGCTCTGTGCATGAAGGACACGTAACCCGTAAAGATGACAAAGGCGCTACCGTGCAATTGCAATACGGACTGGAAGCCTACGCACCTGCACGCCACCTGCGCAAAGAGGACGGCGGTAATGTAGAAATGGATGAAACACTTCCGTTCACCATCATCGAGTTCGATCGCAATGATAAACGCATCATGGTATCGCACAGCCGCGTATGGGAGCAAACCAAAGCCGACGAAAAAGAAGCGGTGAAAAAAGCGGAAAAAGCCGATGCGGAAAGCACTAAAAAAGCCGTAAAAAATGTACAAAGCAAAGTAGAGAAACCTACCTTGGGCGACATTGGCGCTTTAGCAGCTCTTAAAGACAAAATGAAAAAAGAAGAAGACGGAGATAAATAAACGCTTCTTGTTTTAAATGATAAAATCCCGGCTGAATTTTCAGTCGGGATTTTTTATAGAGAAAGGACTCAACTTATTCCCAATAAATGCGAGCAGAATAGCCTCCGCTGCGGTTCGTTTATAGCAAATTCGTCATTTCCACAGGCTTGCTATGCGTTGCAAGCTTATTCAATAAAGATAAAACCATATAAGGGGTATAAAGATTGTATTTTGCAAAAGAAGCATCGGCTCCTATTTTTACGGTAATACTATCGGGATGTTTCATCAGCTCTTTAAACATATCTTCATCCGTAACGTCATCACCTGCCGCGAAGATAAAATCATAATCCTTTCCATTCACGATTCGTTCCACAGCCGTTCCTTTGTCAATGCCTTTGGTGCGCACTTCTATCACCTTACTTCCGTTCAATATATTCAACTGCCATTTTTCTGTAAATGCAAGCAGGTCTTTATGTAGCTCTTTCGCCCTTACTGCGCCTGCCTTGCTGTTGGAATTGCGATAATGCCAGGCAATTGAAAACTCTTTAATTTCTACAAAAGACCCCGGACATTTAGAAACATAGCGCTCCATTAGTTTCTCTATATCTGTTATCCAGCCTCTGTCGTCTTGCCGTATGCCGCTTTTCCAGGTGGCGTGCTTGTGGCGAATTTTGCTGCCATGCTCGGCAATCAAGCCTATGGGCAAGTGTCCCAACCATTTTTCGAGGGTTTTGCTATCTCTTCCGCTGATGATATAAACATCATTCTCTTCTATCGCTCCTAAGTTTTTCAAAAGTTCGAGCACTTCGCCGGTAGGGTTGGCTTCTGAAGGGATTTTGGAAAAAGACACCAGGGTTCCGTCATAATCCAGAAAAATAAGCCTCTTGGTAGAGGTCGTGTATTTTTCAAGCAGCGCCCCTTGGTTATGACTGTCCAGGAATTTGACACCAAATTCATATTGTGTATCCTTAGCGTATTGGAGCGATTCAAAAAAATCCCTTGCCCATTCATGCACATCATAGCGACGGATATAGTTTTGCATGTACTTGATTCGTTGCGCCTGTTCTTCTTCCGGCATTTCCATCGCTATTTTAATCATAGATGCGATTTCTTCTTTATCATTAGGATTGATGAGCAAGGCCTCCGTCAGTTCCTTAGCTGCGCCGGTCATCTCACTTAGGATCAGCACGCCATTTTGTTCGCTGCGGCTGGCTACAAATTCTTTGGCTACGAGGTTCATTCCATCGCGCAAAGGAGTAATCAGCGCCACATCGGAAGCCGTATAAAGCGCTGTCAGTTCTTCAAACGAAAGATGGTTGTAATAATAAACCACGGGCTGCCAGAGAATGGTGCCCATGCGGCTGTTGAGGTTTCCAATGTATTCATCAATCATTTTTTTTCGCTCCGCATATTTTCGGATGGTATTTCTGGAAGGGATGATGACCAGGACAAAAATTACTTTTCCAATATATTCGGGGTAGGCGGATAAGAAAGTTTCATAGGCTTTCAGCCGATTGGGAATGCCTTTTGTATAATCCAGCCTATCTACGGAAAAAATCATTTTCTTAGTTCCTTTCAGATTGTTGTATTCCTTCCGCATATCAGCGATAGCGGCATCCGCATAGGCATTGTAAAATTTATCGAAATCAATACCGATGGGGAAAGCGTTGATTTTTATCTTTCTGTTTTTCCAGAAAATAAAATTATGTTCATCACATTCCGTTTTCAAAATCATTTCAGCAGAGTAAATAAAATGGGATACATAATCCATCGTATGAAAGCCTATGAGATCGGCGCCCAGCAAGCCTTCCAACAGCTCGTGCTGCCACTTCTTAGGCAGTAGTCGAAACAGCTCATAGGAAGGAAACGGTATGTGCAGAAAAAAACCGATGGTTACCGAAGGCAAAGCTTCCCTAAGCAAAGCGGCAAGAGGCAGCAAATGATAATCATGAATCCAGATTACGTCCTCTTCTTTTGCCTCTTGTATCAATGCCTCTGCGAATGTTTTATTGATCCTCCTATAGGCATCAAAATAATCGGCGTTATAATCTACAAAAGACGGGAAATAGTGAAACAAGGGCCAGAGTACCGAATTGGAAAAGCCGTTGTAGTATAAATCATAGAGTTTTTTGGAGGAAAACAGCGGACGGTACTCCACTTCTTCATCCGTTAATTCAGTAGTGGCAAGATCCCATTCTTTTGACGTGCAATCGGCAAGTCCTACCCATACATTGTGGTCGAAAGCGTCCTTGCCGCCGGAAGCCATATAGGCGGCTACCGCCGATACTAACCCGCCGGAAGATGTACGGCAAGTATAGACGCCGTCTTTTTGTTCTACCGTAACCGGCAATCTGTTAGATACAATAAATAATTTTTTTCCCATAGTAAAATAATTATGACGAAAGTTGGATAACGGCTAATTTCCCCATTTCTTCGGAGGAATCCATAAGTAGCGCATCATTTCTGCAAACTGACCTTTGTGGGGCGGCTTTGCCCATTTGTATAAGGGCAGGTATAGGTGCTAAAATATCATACCCCTGAAAGGAAGGAATCCACAAATTGTCTAAACGTACCGGGCTGTTTTGTTTTCCCGCGTACTAAACAAAAAAGAAGAAAACGCAATCATCCACAACATATACTCTGCCACATTGGTAATATAACTGCCCGTGAATTGATACAAAAATAGAAATAAGAACAGCCATAGGTGAAAAGGATGTTGCGCCACTTTTGTTTTGATGAACAGAAAAATTTCCGCAAACAACCGCAGCGCCAGCCCTATATAACCAAAATAAACCATCGTTTCTGCACAGGCATTGGGTATGCGTACCACAGAAGGAATGCGGGTGTAGGAATAATATTGAATGATGACATCCCTGCCTAATAATTTTAATTGCCCCGGACCAATACCCCACCACAGGCTTTTTTGTGCTGCTATTTTATGAGCCAAGATGAAGGCTTCATACGTGCGCCCCCTTGCAGAAGTATCTTTACCGTGAAATACATTTTGGATTCTTAAAAAAAGCGGATTATCCGGATAGCATAAAAACAACAACAAGCTAAGCACGATGAAAAATCCTAAGCCATACAGCAAATAGCGCTTTGCCTTAGGGCTGAATACCAGATGCTTTCTAAAAAAAATAAGCGTCAGCACACCCGCCGCCACTAATGCGCTGAGCACGCCAAGAGAAAAGGATAAAAGCAATGGAAGCGTAATCATGACCAGCGTAAGCCCATAACCCGAAGTATTGGAAAACAACATACGCACTATAAAATATAGGAAGGGTAAAGCCCATAAAAAGCTGTAGTGCGATGCCTCGCTGGTAAACATTTTTAAACGGGGCATAGGCTGTATGTTTTCCGAAATGGACATCACATACCATACGGTTTCCTTCAGCGGAGGAACGAACAATAGAACCAAAGCAAAAAGCGTAAGCATAAAATTGAGGATGACGATGTTCCTCATTATCGCATCGAAATAAGGGCGCGCCGTTTTCAATATCCTATAGCATACAAGAAGAAACAGAATTGTACAAAAAAGCAATACAGATGAAATCAGATAGTAGCGTAACGTTATGCCTTGTGTACCGTGTGCTATAGCAAAGCTGAAAAAAACGATTAGATAAGGAATCAGCCATTTTAGGGAAATGCACTTCCATTGATACAAAAAATAAACCCATACCGGAGTAAACAACCAGGCGGTCATCATGCCGTCTATCAGCAGAAATTGCGGAAAGAAAAAGAAAACGAGGGTAAATAACCGTACCCAGCCCGGCGCTATAAGGCTCCTGCTTTCTTCCATAGTTTCCGATTTAAAGAAGGTGCTAAATAAAACCGCCACAGTAGCACTACAACCACGAGCATCAACGCTATAGACAGCCACAGATACGGCATATACAGCGCCACAATGCCTATATAAAAAGGAAGCATTTCCCACGCATTTATAGGCGACTTTCCGGCCTGCGGTAAAGGGATGCGTTTACGCACGGTCCTGTTTACCACCGGCATAGTCATACAAAGCGCTGCGGTCATTCCATACACCATATACACCGGGTTTTTGAAAAGATAAAGTCCGCAGATCATGAGCAAATAACTGGCTGCGGAATAAAGTAAGGTAACCAGCACGGCCACGCGTTCTTTACCTGCTGCATTCAGATAAAAAAACGGCATAATGGTGTGCACAAAAACAAGCTCCAGAGCAATAAAAGCGGTTACGTAACGATGCATCGTTTCATAGAGTGTGTCGCCCAGCCATAGGCGAAAAATAAAAGGATATACAAAATAAAAAAGCAACAAGCCACACACCGCAAAGGATAATAATAAACCGCGCACTTCATAGTAAAGCGAAGAAGGATTATCGCCTTTGGCTGTCATAGCGGCAATGCGCGGCAGCATCCAGGAAGCCATAGCCATAAAGATCATGTGGATGTGATTGAAAATCGTAGCCGTCAATCCATAGGCAGATACTTCCTTCAATCCGGCATAGGCAGATACCCAAAAGCGATCTGTCTGAAACGCTACCAGGGTAATTAAAAATTGCAACCAGGGATAAATGCTGAATTGCAGGAGCTGCCTATACAGTACCGTTTCGCGCACGATGGCAAAAGAGAAAAACGGAAATGTTTTCCGAATAAAGAGTATTTGCACAAAAAGATAAAATACGGCATAAAGAATATTACCCCATAAAAGATGCAGTACCGAATAATGATGGACCGCCAGGATTACATTAATCAACAGCAAGCCCATTTTATTGACAGTGCTTAGGATAGATGCCGTTTTAAATTTCTCGGAAGCCTTTAAAAAGCTGGTAAATACAAGGTCGAAAAACTTCAACGCCGAGATGATAGCGGTGAGCAACAAGCAAATGCTTACACTGCTTACTGGCGCATTATTCAGTTTCAAAATGTCATACCGTGGAAAGATATAGGCCATACCTATTCCGATTAGGGTAACGATAAGCAGCAGCATAAAACTAATCTGCAAAAGGGCATTCATCAGTTTATTGGTTTCTATAGGATTGCCTTTGGCAAGAGCAACGGAAACATAACGCACCGTAGTAAGCCCTATGTTGAGGTTGAATAATTGCAACGTGATGATGATTGTATTCAGCACCACCCAAAAACCGAATGCGGTAACGCCTATTCCCTTTATCAGCACCGGCAATGCTGCTGTATAAACTACAGGATAGACCACTGCGTCCAGCACACTCCAGATGGAATGCTTTAATCCGGTGGGTATGCGGATGCTATTACCATTACTCATCTTTTATTATTTTTCTTAGCACCGCTGCAGCGGTAGAAAGTATCGAGGCGAATACTATCCATCCGATCCAGAAGTTGCGGTTGTTTTTTACGGGCGTATCGGCAGGCGCAAAACCATAGATCGTTTCCACGGCGGCTATAAAAGTTTTATTTTTTTCCAGCTCCAGCATTTTGTCTTCCAGTTGATCTTTATAGCGAAACAATTCTACAATATTGGAAAACCCTGCTGCCGAGTCGGTAACGGATTTGGTGCGTTGCAAAAAATTGCTGTAGGCAGAAATGACCGAATCCATTTTCGATAAATCGCTTTTGAGGAGCAGGATTTTGTCTTCGGTTTTCTTTTGCTCCATTGCGGTTCGTTGGGTTTGATAGGGAATATGATTCAGGTAAAATAATAAAGCCTTTTCTACATCGGGGAAAATAGATTTGTCCGTAGCCTTGAGTGTAAAATACATAGGAGTTCTATCCGTAGTAATGTCTTCGTAAAGCGGGCTGCCGGCAACGTTCTTCGCTTCAAAGCCGATGATGGCGGAAGTCGTTTCCATAGGCAGTTGCAGGAGTTCGGATAATTGGTTGTAAGATTGTTGCTGGGCTAATTTATCCAGGCGGTGCACCATTTCACCGAATGTTTTTTTATGGAGCTGATTATAAGCACACACCATTTCTGCCTCGTAATAAGCCGGTTTTTTTTGTTGATAAACATAGCCTGCTCCTATCACTACAGCGAGGAGAAGCACTACGAGGAGCCAGGATTGTATTATGCTTTTATAGGTAAATAAAAATGCTCCTTTTAAAAAAGAAGTGAAGCCGGTAAGGAATTTTTTGACATCGCCTGCGCGTATCATTTCGTATTCTTCCATGAATTGAAAAAATTAACAGAAGGCAAGATAAAATTTTATTGAATAGATTGTCTATAATCAGAGTATAGGCAAGAGCGCTACGGGGCTACGATAAATCCCGTATTTTCGATAATCGGAATTTTTTAGAACCGTAGCTATACATGAAAATCTTTACCGCCTCACAAATCAAGGCTTGCGACAATTATACGCTTCAGGCAAAAGAAATCTCTTCGTTGCAACTGATGGAGCAAGCCGCCATCCAATGCACCCACTGGTTAAAAGCGAATATGCCCGAACACAGCCTCTATGTGGTGCTTTGCGGCACGGGCAATAATGGCGGCGATGGTTTGGCGATTACCCGTATGCTTCACCAGAGCGGGCATGGGGCAAAGGCATTTATGTTGCAACTTCAGGAACATCTTTCCGAAGATGCGGATGCCAATTACAGAGCGTTGAAACATACAGATGAAAACCTCGTTACATTAGTGCCGCAGGATACGTTTATAGCCGATATTGCCCCGCATATTATTATCATAGATGCTATTTTGGGAACGGGACTGAACAAGCCGGTTTCGGGATGGCTAAAGCAATTCATAGAACGCATCAACAAGCTGCCCAATTATAAAATAGCGATAGACATTCCTACGGGCTTGTCGGCCGATACGCTGCCTGCACCGGAAGCCGCCATCGTAAAAGCGGATGCTACACTCAGCTTTCAATTTTATAAACGCAGTTTTTTGCATTCCGAAGCGGCAAAATATACAGGGCGGGTACGGGTGCTGGATATTGGTTTGCATCCTAAGTATATAGAACAAACCGCTACACAGTATTATTCCATAGACAAGAAAGAGGTAAGAGAAATATATAAACCGCGTCGCCCGTTTACACATAAAGGAGATTACGGACACGCACTGGTGGTAGGCGGCAGTCAAGGTATGATGGGTGCTATCACCCTTGCTGCCAAAGCCGCATTGCGCGTAGGCGCCGGAAAGGTTACTGGTTTAATACCGGATATGGGCTATACTATTTTCCATAGCCATCTGGCAGAGGCTATGTGTATCACCAGCGGAGAAAACTATATTACCGAAATACGCAACAGCCTGGGTGTAAATGCTACGGGCGTAGGTCCGGGTTTGGGGCTGGCAAGAAGAACGGCGGAAGCGCTGGAACATTTTATAGAAGAACAGAAAGAACCCATAGTGCTGGATGCAGATGCGCTGAATATTATTTCCAATAAAAAAGACTTGCTGCACAAGCTGCCGCACAACAGCATCCTTACCCCGCATCCTAAAGAATTTGAACGCCTTTTCGGAACCGCGCAAGATACCCTGCAACGTGTGGAGCTGGCACGCACACAAGCGATGCGACACAATATAATTCTTGTTTTGAAAGATCATCATACAGCGGTTATTACCTCCGAAGGAGAATGCTGGTACAACACTACCGGAAATGCCGGAATGGCCACAGCCGGTGCCGGCGATGTGCTGACGGGTATGATCACCGGACTGCTGGCGCAGGGCTATGAACCTGAATATGCAGCGATACTCGGTGTGTATCTGCATGGGCTTGCAGGTGATTTTGCAGCTGCTAAGCACAGTATGGAAGCAATGACAGCCGGAGATATAATCGAACATCTGGGTGTGGCGTATAGGGAAATGACGGCATCATGACCAAGACTCGAAGCAAAACAAGATTCCTTCTTGTATTTTTATTTCAAAATAGACACAAGGTGTGCTATAAATGCTTTTTTTTCTGCTTGTTCTTTTTATCCTCTGCCGGCTTCGTATATGCGCAAGGAGAAGCATTCTCCACCCCGCCTCCAAAAAGATCTCTTCCACGGGTGTTTCATCAAGAGATAAGGATAGGTGGCGGTTATTATACCTTTCCGCATTTGGCGGAGCAAAATTTTTCCAAACAAAAACAGCGGGAATTATATACGGCAATTAAGCCAAAAACCCGGGGTGTTTATTCTTTTGGCTTTTTTGGATTTATAAATGAAGAGTGGAATATAGGAGTAACCTTGTCGTTGGAAAATTTGTCGGGCGGCATAGAAAGGAAAGTATATGATACCTCGGTGTTGGATACGGTAGTGGCGCGGGCGGATTATCGCGTAAAAGCCATCAGTATTTTTCCAACGGCGCAGAAATATTGGAAACAATCTAAAATGCTGAATTTATACAGTGGGGTAGGGCTGGGCATCAGTTTGAAAAGCAGTGATATCACCGGCAATTTAAATATAGGAAGAACGGAAGATACGCAAATAGGCATCAGCTTTCAGGTAACGGCTATAGGCATCCGGGTAGGAAATAAATATGCAGGGTTTGCCGAGCTGGGCTTTGGCAATATAGGTGCTGTGCATGTGGGCTTTAGCGCAGGGTTTTAAAAAAAATTTTTAACCGCTATAGGGTAGGATAGGAAACTCTATGTAGCGATTGTTATCCTATCCTCAAGAATCATACGCCCATTTGATATAAGTAGCGCCCCAGGTAAAGCCACCGCCAAATGCTGCGAGTATGATGTTATCACCTTTGTGCAGTTTCTTTTCCCATTCCCATAGGCAAAGGGGTAGGGTGCCGTTGGTCGTATTTCCGAAACGTTCTATATTGATCATCACTTTCTCTTCGGGCAATCCCATCCGCTCGGAAGTGGCGGCAATAATGCGTTTATTTGCCTGATGCGGAACGAGCCAAGCGATATCTTCAGAGGCAAGATGATTGCGTTCCATGATCTCGGCAGATACATCCGCCATATTCTTCACTGCGAATTTAAACACCGTTTGTCCTTCCTGATAGACAAAGTGTTCTTTCGCCATCACCGTTTCTATAGTAGCCGGTTTTACCGAGCCTCCGGCTTTCTGGTGCAGATGAGCACGGCCGGCGCCATCGGTTCTTAATATAGAATCTTGTATGCCATAGCCTTCTTCATTGGGCTCCAGCAACACGCAGCCCGCGCCATCGCCAAAGATGATGCAAGTAGTACGGTCTTCATAATTAAGAATAGAGCTCATTTTATCCACGCCGATTATCAGCACTTTTTTGTTTCTTCCGCTTTCTATAAACTGAGCGCCCGTAGTAAGTGCGTATAAAAAGCCGCTGCACGCCGCGCTTATATCGTAGCTGAAAGCGTTTTTCATACCGGCTTTATCGCAGATGACATTGGCAGTAGCGGGAAATTGAAAATCGGGGGTGGTGGTAGCGCAGATAACGAGGTCTATCTCTTCAGGGCTGATGCCTTTTCTGTGCAGCAAGTCGTTTACCGCTCCTACTGCCATATCCGAACTTCCCTTTCCTTCCCCTTTTAAAATTCTTCGTTCTTTGATACCGGTACGGGTAGTAATCCATTCATCGGTAGTATCTACAATGGTTTCCAGTTCTTTGTTGGTAAGAATATAATCGGGAACATAGCCGCCTACTGCGGTGATAGCGGCCCTTATTTTCTGCATAAGAGGTTTTTAAAATAAGAATTTCCAAAAGTAGGGAAAAGTTGGCAGTTGGCAATTGGTTAGGTATTCATTCCCCCGCATACGCTAATCACTTGCCCCGTTACATAACCGCTCATGTCGGATGCAAGGAACAAGGCTACATTGGCTATTTCTTCGGGCTTGCCGAAGCGTGCCAGCGGAATTTTTTCAAACCATTTTTCTGCACCGCCGTCTTTGAGGTAGTGGGTCATGTCGGTTTCTACAAAACCTGGTGCTATGGCGTTGCACCGCACGTTGCGGCTGCCCAGTTCTTGGGCTATGGATTTGGTAAAACCTATGATACCTGCTTTGGAGGCGGCATAGCTGCTTTGCCCCGGGTTTCCCTTCATGCCTACGATGGAGCTGAGGTTGATGATGCTGCCGGCACGGGCTTTCATCATCGGCTTTATCACTTGCTTGGTAAGGTTATAGACAGATTTTAAATTGGCGGTCATTACTTCATCCCATTGCTCTTGTGTGAGGCGTAGCAAAAGATTATCACGGGAAATGCCGGCATTGTTTACACATATATCTATAGCGCCAAATTCTTTTACAATATCATTTACCAGCGCTTCGGAGGCTGCATAGTCGCCGGCATCCGATTTATAGGCTTTTGCTTTTACGCCCATTTGGGTCAGTTTGCTTTCCAGCGCTTTTGCTTTTTCATCGGAAGAAACATAGGTAAATGCCACATTCGCTCCCTGCTCTGCAAATTTCAGGGCTATGGCTTCGCCAATGCCGCGGCTGCCGCCTGTGATAAGTGCTGTTTTATTTTCTAATAATTTCATCTGAAATAGTTGTTTTTTTTTGATGAATAAGCTAACACACAAACCGCATTCTACATTTTCATGCCTTCATAGGCGTTGCTATCCTGATTGAGTTATGGTTTTATGCGGCTAAAAATACGCAGAGGATTTTATTCTTCCCATTCGGAAGCTTCCATGAGGTATTCCAGTTCGGCGCCGAGCTTTAAGTAGCTTCCGCTGTAAAGCTGTATCATTCGTACAATCTCTTCTGCGTGCCATGAATAGATGCAACGGGCGAACCGCACCGGTTCTTCTTTGTAGGTAAAGAATAGGTTGCCGTCTTGGTGCAGGTCATGCCCAAGTTTATTATGCCGCTCCAGTCCGAAAGGGTCATAGCTTTGCATGAGGCTGTGTTGCGTTCGTATATCCTTTCCTATATAATGCAGTGTGCCTATACAACGCCAGTCGTAGCTGAATGTTTTTTTGGAAACCGGGGTTTTATTGATTAAGATGAAATGAGTGGGGGTAATAATAATTTTTTCTCTGAAGTAAATTCTTGAAATAAGGCGGTAGGTAGCCAATATATACAACAGGCTGGCGCCTAAAAAAAGCAGCGATGCCACTATCTGATGCGTTACCTGAAAAGCGCGCAGCAGAAAAACGGAAGCCATCAGCACGGTTACGGCAAACTCTACCACGAGAATAATCTTAACGCGGGATTCCACCCGGTTGCCCAGATCTATTTCCAGATGATCCTTGCCCCATTTATATTGAATATCCTTTTTCAATTCAGTATTTTCTTTGGTTCGTCAATAATACTGGCTTCAAAAACCTGCTCAAATTCTTGTCTCAAGATTAGTTTTACTTCTTCCTCATTTACCTCGCCTCCCAGTTCTTGCTGCATGGAAGTTACGGCTTTGTCGCCAATTCCGCAAGGCACAATATAGCCAAAATAGTTTAAGTCCGCATTTACGTTGAGGGCAAATCCGTGAATGGTAACCCACCGGCTGCATCGCACACCCATCGCGCATATTTTCCGGGCTTTTGCAGGAAGATTGGCATCCAGCCACACACCGGTAGCGCCGGGCAGGCGTTCGGCCGCTATGCTGTAATGCGCCAGTGTGCGGATGATTACTTCTTCCAGGCTGCGCATATACTTGCCTAAGTCGGTAAAGAAAAGCTCCAGATCCAGCACGGGGTAGCCTACGATTTGACCCGGGCCATGGTAGGTAATATCGCCCCCGCGGTTGGTTTTGTAAAAAGAAATACCGAGTTCTTTTAACCGGCTGTCGTTGAGCAGCAGATGCTCTATATGCCCGCTTTTGCCTAAGGTAAGCACATGCGGATGCGTGCAGAAGAACAAGTGATTTTTAGTGCCTGTTTCCTCCGGCAGAATTTTTTCTGCGGCTCGGTAAGCGCTGGCTTTGAGCGAGAGATTTTCTTGCATGTATTTTTCTTGCCGTTGCCACGCTTCGCCGTATTCGATTGTTCCCCAATCCTCAAAAATTACCTCCCTCATAGTACCTGAAATAACGGGTGCAAGTTAGCATTTCCTTTTTTGAAAAATTCCCCCTTTCCCTCACGCGGGGCAAGGCGGTGATTAGCGTTTGTTTAACAGCAAAAACCGCTACATTTGAAGGATAACTTATTACAGATATGTTAGCATTCATGAAGAACAAGATCCTGATACCCGCGTTGATTCTTAGTGCCTTGGCCGCGTTTTTTTCCTTTCGTTATGCTTTTGCAGATAGTGGAAAAGACAAAAGAATAATTACCCTCGAAACCGTGATGAACACTTTGAACCGCGGTCATTTTGATGCGCGTAAAGTAGATGACTCCTTTTCCCTGGCTGTGTTTCAAAAAACCCTATCCAGCTTTGATTATCGAAAAAATTTTTTCACCCAGGAAGATATAAACACTTTAAACCCCTATAAATACCGGATAGACGATGATATTAACAGCGGTTCTATAGCGTTTTTTGAAGCTATAGATACCATCTTTAAAAAAAGAATAGACCAAACGGAGCGTTATTACAAGGAAATACTGGAAACGCCGTTTAGCTTCACCGGCAACGACTCGGTGCAACTGACCGGCGATGACCTCGAATATGCCGCCAATGATGCCGCCTTAAAAACACGCTGGGAACAATACCTGAAATACCTCACGCTTTCCAAATATGTAGATCTTAAAAAAGCACAAGAGCCTTCTAAAGACAAAGCAACGGATGATGAGGAAGAAGAAAACGAAACGCCTAAAGACAAGAAGCCAAAAACAGATGCCGAGCTGGAAGCCGAAGCCCGTAAATCGGTGCTGAAAGGACAAGATTATTTCTTCAAACGTCTGCGCAAGCTGGATGATGAAGACCGCTTTGCTATTTTTATTAATGCCATTACCAATACGGAAGATCCGCATACCGATTTTATGCCCCCTGAAGACAAAGCTCGTTTTGATGAAGTAATGAGCGGCAGTTTCTATGGTATTGGCGCGCAGTTGCAGGAAGATGAAGGAAATATAAAAGTAGTAGCCATCATAGCCGGTAGTCCGTGCTGGAAACAAGGCGAATTAAAAGTAAATGATGTAATCCAAAAAGTGGCGCAAGGCAATGCCGAACCCGTGGATGTGGAAGGTCGCGATTTGGACGACGTGGTGAAAATCATTCGCGGCAATAAAGGCACTACCGTGAAGCTGACCGTAAAAAAAGTGGACGGATCGGTGCGTGTTATCCCTATCGTGCGCGGCGAGGTGCTGTATGAAGAGGTATTTGCCAAATCCGCTATTATAGGCAACAAAGGAGACAAGACCGGCTACATCTACCTGCCGGAGTTCTATGCCGATTTCAATAAAATAAACGGACGCAGATGTGCGGAAGACATAGCTATAGAAGTGCAAAAATTGAAGAAAGAAGGAGTGAACGGCATCATCCTCGATTTGAGAAACAACGGTGGCGGTTCCCTGCAAGATGTGGTGGATATGGTGGGTTTGTTTATAGATGAAGGACCGGTGGTGCAAGTAAAAACAAATGCCGGCGCTCCCGAAAAACTTTACGACCGTGCGAAAGGTACGTTATATGACGGCCCGCTCGCCATCATGATCAACCAGGGTAGCGCTTCCGCCTCCGAAATAATGGCAGCGGCAATGCAGGATTATAAACGCGCCATCATCGTAGGTGCTACCAGCTTTGGTAAAGGCACGGTGCAACGGTTGGCATCCCTTGATGACGCACGTCGCTACTTCAGCAATTCCCTTACTGCTAAGGGCAAGGATGAAGTAAACTTGGGAGATGGTATCGGCTCTTTGAAGCTTACTTTCCAGAAGTTTTACCGGATCAACGGCGGCTCTACACAATTGCGCGGCGTTACGCCCGACATCATTCTGCCCGATCCCTACCAGCATATAGCCATGGGCGAGCGCAGAGATAAAGCTGCTTTGAAATGGGATGAAATACCTCCTGCTACCTATACGACCGTAGCCAATCCGGTGAATGTAGCGCAACTGGCGGCATGGAGCGCTGCCCGTGTACAGGCAAACGGAACCTTTAAGCTCATAAAAGAAAATGCGAAGAAGCTGAAAGAAAAAGAAGACAATAAATTCTACCAGCTCAACGAAAAACGCTACCGTAAAGAGTTGGATGAAGCCGCTGCAATCTCCAAAAAAATGGAAGAATTGGAGAAAAAAGCCCCCCCGCTTACCATTACCAATCCTAAAGATGACCTTGCTAAAATAAATATGGACAGCACCACCATCAACAAAAACAAAGATTGGATAAAAACCATTAAAAAAGACATCTACATAGCGGAAACCGTAAACATCATTCATGATATGAACAAAAGCGCTGCCAAGCTAAACGGCGCTACGGGAATGAAATAAACGGACGATAGGAAGCCATAAAATTCAAGGGAAATCATCTTTAAAATAACAGGGTGGGGTATAATGTGATTGCAATCACAATCAGACTATAACCAAGAAGGTAGCTTTGCCCTAAGAAATCCCCTAATGCCTTGAGATCCGGTTATTCTTCCCTGAAAGTACGAGCGTTTTTGTTGCTTGCAATGGTCTTTGCTTGCTATAACTGGTTTGTTTACACCCATGCACAACCCTCTACGGATGCGGGCCTAAGCCCTTCCGCGCAAAAAGGCCAGGCGCTATGGCTACAGCATAATTGCAACTCTTGTCATCAACTTTACGGACTCGGTGGTTACTTAGGTCCTGATCTTACCAATGTATATGCGCATAAAGGAGCACCTTATACAAAAGCGATGCTCAACAGCGGTGTCCGTGTTATGCCCCGGTTTAGCTTTTCGGAGGAGGAAATGGAAGCGATGGTTGCCTTTCTGCAAGAGGTAAATAAAACAGGAAGTTTCCCCGATAAAAATGCTTTTATAGGCTATGATGGCTGGGTTAATTTAAAAGGAGAACATGAACAAGACTAAAGCGCCGTTTTTATTTCTGATTGCTGCCTGTTTTTCCCTCATCGCTACCTTGATGTTCGGCATACTGGCGGTTTTGCAATATCTGAAGCCGGAGTTTTTAAAATCTGTATTGCCCTTTAGCAGCATTCGTCCCATGCACGTAACGGCTGCGGTAAGCTGGATCGTTTTAGCAGCCACCGGAGGCATTTATTATTACCTACAATCGGAAATGCGGTTGAAAAATGCGCGACTGCCGCTTTTACATTTCCTCATTTTTGCCGGCACCGGTATTGCCATTTATGTATGCTATGCGCGGGGCATTTTCGGAGGAAAAGAATATCTGGAATTTCCTCCTGTGCTCATCATCCCTATTTTAATGGGATGGTTGCTTTTTGCCTATAATGTCATTGCTTCTTTGATCAAGCAATTGGATCGCCGCCCGGTATATTACTGGATGTGGATGACCGGTGGTTTGTTTATGCTCTATCATTTAAGCGAAGCGTATATATGGCTTGCTCCGGGTTTTAGGGAAAAATTTATTGCCAACACCGTGCTGCAATGGAAGGCCGGCGGCTCGTTTGTAGGCTCCTGGAATATGCTGGTATATGGCACGGCTACGTTTATCATGGCTAAAATAACACCGGGAGAAAATATAGGCACCGATCGAAAATCCTATTTTTTTTATTTCCTGGGGCTTAGCAACCTGATGTTCGGCTGGGCGCATCACGTGTACCTCATACCCTTTGCCCCCTGGATAAGATATGTAGCCTATGTCATCAGCATGAGTGAATGGATTTTGTTCTTCAACATTATTTACACCTGGCGAAAATCCTTAGCGGAAAAAAACAGGTTCAAAGACCTCATGGCGGTTCGGTTTCTTGCCATTACAGATAGATGGATCTTAGGCAATCTGTTCTTAGCGCTGCTCATTTCCATTCCTGCCGTCCACTATTTTACGCATGGTACGCACATTACCGTAGCGCATAGTATGGGTACTACAATCGGTATCAATACCACTATTTTATTGGCGTCCCTCAGCTTTATTGCACAAAGAGAAGATTATAGCAAACGTTTTAACACTACCCGGCGCGGACTAAAACTGTTTAATGGGATGCTTATTCTGTTTCTTGCAGCATTGCTATGTGCGGGCGTTTCCCGCAGCGCCTGGATGCATTCCCTACAGCCGGCAGCTTTTGGGGCAATGCAGGAAAAGCTTTATATCGTCTATCTTTTTTTACTGACGGCTGGGCTGGGACTTGCCGTGTCGGTCTGTATGATGCTCTTTCCCCTTTTACATACATTGATAAAAAGTTTTTTACGCAAGGAAGACGCTGTCCTTGCATCACCGGTGAAGCAAGAAACCGCTAAGGAAGCAGAGCTGAGAGCTTAATGCAATCTGCATAAAATGCAATGTCCCATAGGCTTGCTCTGCGTTTCTCATTGTAAATAGATAAAATATTCTACGAATGACGAGGCAATATGCGTTGCTTCAATAACATCTCATTAAGAAATTTTGCCCGTAGTTTCCATCAATTTTACAACAAGAAAGTCCTGTGAATGTAGATAATCTGTTGATAACTGTGTAAAAGTTGTGAACAAAATTTAATTTTTCAAATGAATAACCTTATTTTGCAGCGTCTTAGGATGTGCATAATTTTTAAAACGTTGTGTGAGGATGTGGAAAAATAACAATGATCCAACATTTTATAAAAGAATTGCATAGCCGTACAAGCTTTACTAACCACAACTTAATTCATCACTCTATGCGCAGAATTGCCTATGTTCTTGCGGTTGTCAGTATGTTGATCGTTTCGTGTGCGGGTCCTAAAAAATCTGTTTACTTTAAGGACAATGCTCCTCAAAATCCGCATGTGATCGTGCAGAAGATGGATAAAGTGCATGAAGCCATTGTACAGCCCGATGATATCTTGTCGGTGCATATCGCTACCATCAGCAGCATATTGGATAATTCGCCCAGCAATATTTTTAATGATGGCGGCGTACCGTACAATATATCTGCCTCCGCAGGGGGATCCGGCGGTGGCGGCGCTACCGGAGCCAAAGGCTATCTCGTAGATCCGCAAGGGTATATAGATTATCCCGTTATAGGTAAAGTAAAAGTAGCCGGACTGACCATCAGGCAAATAAAAGACTTGCTGACCGTGAAGCTGAAAGACTATGTAAAGGAACCGGTAGCCGAAGTGAACATCATCAATTACAAAGTAACCGTATTGGGTGAAGTAGGGCGCGCCGGCACGGTGGTAGCGCCCAATCATAAAATTTCCATTATTGATGCCATAGCCGCTTCCGGAGACATTCCTATATCCGGCAGAAAAGATAATGTATTGGTGATTAGAGAAACGGAAGGCACAAGGGAATTTGCCCGGTTGAATCTCAATAGCCGGGATCTTTTTAAAAGTCCTTATTACTATTTAAAACAAAATGACATCGTGTATGTAGAGCCCAACAGCATTCGCAAACAAGAAGGAAGCGATTTTTTCAGAATTTATTTACCGGCCATCACCTCGCTGATATCCACCGTGCTGGCCGTGTATGGTATAGTGCAGATAGCTAACATAAAATAAAACCCAACCGGACGTAAACACACTCATGGAATACAGTAACCGGCGTTCACAAGACCTCATTAAGCAAATCAATACAAGCATTGATTTCAAACGCTTGCTGGGTGAGCTTATGAATAAATGGTACTGGTTTGCACTTACTTTACTGGTTACCCTCTCTATAGCCTTCTTCTATTTACGCTATACCACGCCCATCTATTCTATGCAGAGTACGGTGATGATCGAGCAAAATAATGCCACCAACCCTGCCAGTTCCATCCTTAATAAATTTTCCAACGGCGGCGGTAGCACTACGCCTGACAACAATCTTTTCAATGAGATATTCACCATGCGTTCGCAGGATCTGATCATTACCGTGGTAGATTCTCTGGATATGAATATCCGGTACTTTACTCAAGGGCGCATTAAGGAAGATGAAGTGTATGAAACCGCGCCTATAAAATTAGTATTCGACTCCAGCGGCTACCTCGGCGCCTCTGATTTCGAAATGCGTTTTAAGCATGTAAGCGAAAATACTTTTGAGCTGGAAGAAGCCATAGCCCAACAATTTAACTATGGAAAATGGATCAGTCGCCCCTACGGAAGATTTAAAATAGATAAGTCCACCGCTCCCGAGCGGAATATGGAATATCTTGAAAATAAAACCACCATCACCATACGCATTGCCCCTATGAAATCCGCTATGGAAGCAGCGATGGGAAAATTTGGCGTGAATGTAAGCGATGGGCGTACGAGTATGCTTGCCCTGACCTATAGCGACAACCTGCCTAAGCGCGGGATTGACTTTTTAACTACCCTTATTTTTTTCTACCGGATCAAAGAGCTGGAAAACCTGAACCTTTCGGCAGAAAAACAACGGGAAATCATCGAACGCTATAAAAAAGCATTTGCCGATAAACTGCGCATGCAGGATTCAGCCGCTGCACAGATAAAAATAGAACACGACCTTATTGACATCCCTACGCAAACCAGCACCCTCGTGGCAGAGAAAACGCAGGATGAGCAAACCATCAAACTGCTTTCTTCGCAGAAGCAAAGTATCGCGTTACTGAAGCAAAATATCCTTTTCGGCGCCGGTGCAAGGGAGGAAGTCATAGCCGGATTACGCGTGCCGGATCCTTATCTTACCGCCTTGATTGCTCAGTACAATGAACTGGTTCAGAAAAGAGAAGAAGTATTGCGAAATACCGGTGTGCTGAATCCTACTTATCTGAAACTGGGCGAAGATATAGATGCTGCGCGTAAGCAAATATCGGATGCCTGCGACCGTGTGTCCAATTCCTTGAGCATAAGCATTCAGAATGCGCAGAACAACATTGCCCAATCCGAAACCGTACTGAAAACCCTTCCCGAAGCCGAAATCAACATCACGGAAAGTAAACGGGAATATCCGGTGTTGATGGAGCTTTACCTATACATCTATCAAAGAGGGGTGGAGAATGATATTAAGCAATATGCCACAACTAATAAATCCAAAATCATCGTAGCACCTTATGCTTCCGATACGCCTATAAAACCGGTAAAACAATCTATTTATTCCATCATGATCATGCTGAGCTTGTTGATCCCTTCCAGCATTATCGTCAGTAAGGTTTTGCTGAATACCAAAGTGATCAATGAAAATGATGTGGAGAATCTCACTTCCATCCCGATCATAGGAGCTATAGCAAGGGCAGATGAAGGAAATGCCAAGAACAAACATGTGGTAGTAGGCCCACATGTGCGCACGGCTATAGCGGAGCAGTTTCGGCTGGTACGCGCCAACCTGGAGTTTATGTCCGTAGCAGGCAATAAGAAAGTATATCTCATTACCTCCAGCATGAGCGGGGAAGGGAAAACATTTATTTCCTTAAACCTGGGGCTTACCATGACGCTTGCCAAGAAACGGGTAGTGATTATGGAATTTGACCTTCGCAAACCCAAGCTCAGCAATTACCTGGGGCTGCAAACAGACGGTGGCATCAGCGGATACCTCGCCGGTATAGGCGGTATAGGAAGCGCGGTAAAACCTTCCGGAGTGCATGAAAATCTTTACATAGCCAACTGCGGACCCATTCCTCCCAATCCCGGTGAATTGCTGGTGTTGCCCTCCACCAAAGAGTTGATCGAAGAGCTGACCGAAATGTTTGATGTGGTGATTATGGATACTGCGCCTATAGGTTTGGTATCCGATGCCTTAATCTTGTCGAAATACTCGGATATCAATATGTTTGTAGTGCGTCAGTCTTATACCATCAAAGAACAGATCAAACTATTCGATAACCTTTACCATGAAGGGAAAATTAAAAATCCGGCTATTATCTTTAACGGCGTAGAGTACCTGAAGAAATACGGCTACGGTAGCGGTTATGGCTATAGCAGCAGCTATGGCGCCGGTTACTATACTGAAGATGTGAAGAGAAAAAAGAAAAAGCTGGTAGATATTTTACTCAAACGGTAAGGCTTTATTATTTGCAATGAACTTTAAAAATAATGCAGCGCTTGCTGCCATATCCAAGCTTTACAAGGTTTTTAACACCAGGCAAAAGAAACAATTCCAGTGGCTGGTGTTTCTTACATTTATCACCTCGCTTACCGATATTCTGGGATTGGCATCCATCATACCCGTTATAGGGCTGGTGCTTACCGACAGTTTTTATGATAAGTTTATTGAAGTCATTCCCTTCTTTTCTTCGTTTACTAAAAATCATTTGCTCCTGTTCATAGTTGCTCTGTTTGTGCTGATTATCGTTCTGAAAAACTTGTTTGGGCTGTATGTAAATCATCTGCAAACCAAGTTTGTGCAATCCTTATACATCAGCTCTACGATGAATGTGCTGAATAAAATCTATGACTATCCTTTGTCAGAAATCAATAAAGAAAACAGCGGTGTATGGGTCAATAAAGTTTCGTATTTGCAAGTACAGCTCACGGGGAGTATTGCCATTTCTATAATGATTATCATCAACGAGGCCATGGTGTTTGCCCTCACCACCGTTATTGTTTGTGTATGGAACTGGCATTTGTTTTTGATATTGATTGCCGTGCTGTTTCCTTCTATGGGGCTTTTCTACGGAGGAGTAAAAAATATTATCAAAAAAGCAGGCGTAGAAAAAAATAAAAATTTCATCAATTTATACAGCGATGCGCAGGAAATGATCTTTGGCTATACGGATATTAAAATAGCCGGTACGGAAGGCTTTCTGAAAAAACGATTTGAAGAAATAGCCCGCCGCTATAGCGTGTTGCAAAGGAAAACCGATTTTGTGATGTTTATCCCTACCCGCATCATCGAAGTGGTTATTTTCCTGTGTATCGTCATCATCCTGCTCTATGGTGTTTTTGTGTTGAAGGATATGGCCACCATTGTTACCACCATCTCGCTTTTTTCGGTGATTGCCTATAGAAGTATTCCTTCCGTCAATCGCTTTGTGATGGCGTTGAATACCATTACCACCTCCGATTATATTCTGAGCGATGATGTGTTTATAGCAGAGGATAAAGAACGTCCCGAAAGCTTTGATGTGGCACCTTTGCCTTTCCACAACAGCATCCGCTTCGAGCATGTTTCCTATAAATATGACGTTGGCGCAAAGAACGTCATCAAAGACCTGAACCTTGAAATTAAAAAAGGAGATAAAATAGGTATCGTAGGGCGTTCGGGTTCCGGCAAGTCCACCATCATTAACAATGTGCTGGGTTTTTTGATGCCTACGGAAGGAAGAATTACGATAGACGGCGTTCCGTTGTCGGATCAGAACTTAAAAAACTGGTGGAAAATAATCGGCTATGTACGCCAGGAAGTTTTCATCATGAACAGCAGCCTGCTGGAAAATATAGCCATCGGCATACCTGCGGAGCAGGTGGATATGAACGCTATGCAACGCGCTATAAAACTGGCAAGCCTGGAAGGATTGGTAAACGATTTGCCGGATGGGCTCCACACGGTTTTGAGCGAGCGCGGCAACAATCTTTCCGGCGGGCAAAAACAACGTATCTCTATTGCCAGAGCTATTTACAAAGGTGCCGAAGTATTGGTCTTTGACGAAGCCACCTCCGCATTGGATACCACCACCGAAGAAGAAATCACCAACGCCATTCACGAGCTGGGGCATGAGCAGCTTACCATCATCATCATAGCCCACCGTTATTCTTCACTGCGCTATTGCGATAAAATCCATGAGCTGGAAAACGGAACCATCAAACGAACCTGCACCTATGAGCAGTTGATAAATTCCTAACAGCCCCTAACCGATATGTTGGTCAGTATAATCATGATATGCTATAATGTGGAAGCGTTTATTGACCGCGCAATTGAAAGTATTATACACCAGACTTATACCGATTGGGAATTGATTATTTCCGATGATGCCTCTACCGATGCTACCGTGCAATGCATCCAAAAATACCTGCATGACGAACGTATCCGGCTCATTGCCCATAAACAAAATATGGGCTTTGTAAAAAATAAAAACAATGCTTTCCTTCATGCCAAAGGGGCGCTCCTCACCCTCATGGATAGCGATGATACCTGCACTCCCGACCGCATAGCCCGCCAGGTAGAGGTCTTTCAACAACATCCCGAAATCATGTGGTGCGCTACTCATTACCGCCGCATAGATGAACGGGACAATGAGTTGTACGCTGTATTGCTGGAAGAAGACAGGTTGCTGAAAGAAATACCGGACGATTTTTTGATGAGCTATAATACCATTATGGTGCGGTCGCAGGTGATAGATGAATTTGGGTTGTTCTCGGAATATTTTTCGGAATGCCACGGCGAAGACCAATACTGGGCATTTAAGATTATTTGTAAATATCCTTTGTATTATCTGAAAGACATCCTCTATAATTACCGGCTCAACAGCGCATCCCTTACCAGCAATTTCAAACATCCGCGGCAGTTGATCTTGGCGGAAATACTGGACTTTTTGAAAAAGCAACGCAAAGAAACCGGAACCGATTGCCTGGAACGAGGAAACCCCGGGGAAATACAACGTTATGAAGAGGGCTTGCTCAATGATAAACCATTTATGGCGGAGAAATACAGAGCGCTTGCCGTTCGCGAAATTGAAGTAAACAGATTGCATCTTGCAGCCCGTTTCTTACGCACTTCTTTTGCGCTTAATAAATGGAATAAGCAGTGGTACCGCACCTTACGCTATTATTTCACAAAACGTTTTTTGACTAAAATTGATTGAACAAAAAATGTCCTTTACTTCCATAGCGGTAATCATTCCCTATTTCGGCAAGCTGCCGAAGTATTTCCCCTACTTTGTAGAAAGTGCTTTGAAAAACGAGTTCATAGATTTTATCCTAATTACAGATGATGAAAATGCTATTCGGTTTAATAAAGGGAATATCGTCGTCTATCATCAGTCTGTAGCGCAGTTTAATGAACTTGCATCCGCAAAACTCAATCATTTTTTCGTGTTGCCGCATGGCTATAAACTATGCGATCTCAAACCTATGTATGGCAAGATTTATGAAGACTATATAACCCTTTACAGTTTTTGGGGCTTCTCCGATTTGGATATTGTTTTCGGAAATCTTCGGCAGATACTTACGGAAGAGTTGCTTGCGTCTCATGACATCATTTCATTTTACGAGTTGTTTATTTCAGGACCTTTTTGCTTGTTCCGAAATGAAGAGGAAGTGAACACACTGTTTATGAAAAGCAAAGACTATACATTTGTACTTGGTGAAAAGGAATATTGTTGCTTTGATGAATTTGGAGATATGGAAACGTTTCGACAGCTATGCGACGGCACGCCGCTCTTGGATACTACTACCTATATAGAAACCTTTAGCCACGTAGTGTTCAACCCCCAAAAATCGAATAAACGCCTATACGCTCGGAAATGGATAACGGATGGCGAAATCAAAAAAGAAGTTATCCGTTATCATAATGGACATCTTTACTTTGATGATACAAGGGAAATCTACCTTTATCATTACATGTGGTACAAAGGAAATATAGCTTATAATATTCCCCGCTACATACAAGGAAAAGAGTTTACCATCACAAAAAACGGATTCTTCTATGAGGGTATAAAAAGCAGAACAGTGGATTGGTGGATGTGTATAAGCAATAACTTCTTTTCTAAAGTCAAAAAGAAAATAAAGCGATTATCTTTCTGAAAATAACAAAATCAAAACGTGAACATCCTCATTATAGACAATTCCAACGGCTTTACCGGCGCTTTCAAATGCGCGCTGAATGAGGCTTTGTTGTTAAAAGATGCGCACCGGATTGTTTTTGTAACACCTCAAAACAGCACCAATATTCCTTTGCTGAAGGAGAAAGGCTTCACCGTCTATCCACTTCCTTTGAAAGAAATCAGCAAATCCTTGAAAGCCGTTTTCCAATACCCGTTCTATTTTATCGCCAATCTTGTCCGGCTGAAAAACATCATTGCGAAAGAAAAAATAGAGCTTGTGCAAGTCAATGATTTTTATAATCTGCTCGGCGCCGGTTTGAAATTATCGGGTGCAAAAATAAAATTAATCACCTATGTCCGTTTTCTTCCCGCCAGCTTGCCGGGTTCGCTAAGAAGGCTATGGACAAACGCCGCACAACGATACAGCGATAAAGTGATTGCCGTTTCGGATGCCGTGTTGCAGCAATTGCCTTCGCATCCTGATACCATAAGGATTTATGACCCTGCACTTATTGAAGAGAATTTGCCGCCGTATAGGGCTTCCCAAGCGGAAGTTCAGTTTTTATACCTTGCCAATTTTACAAGAGGCAAAGGACAGGAGCATGCTTTGGCTGCATTTAAAAACGCCTATGAAACCCATAAAAACATCCGGCTAAACTATGTAGGCGGTTTTCTGAATCTGGAAAAAAATAAACGTTTTAAAGAAGAACTGCAAGAGGAAACGAAACGGATGAACCTGCAAGACGTGGTTCGCTTTCGCGAGTTTGATAGTGGAGTAGAGCGGCTGTTGAAAACCAGTGCCGTACTGCTTAATTTTTCCGAAGCGGAATCTTTTTCTATGACCTGTCTTGAAGCTTCCTATTACGGCATTCCGGTCATTGCTACCCGGTGCGGTGGCCCGGAAGAAATCATTGTGCATAGGGAAACCGGTTGGTTAGTGAAAAAGAAAAATATAGAAGAAATGACGAGCGCTATGTTACAACTGGCAGATGATATAACGCTGCGCGAGCAACTGGGAAATGCCGCACGAACGTATGTGCGTGAAAAATTTTCCGAACAACAATTTTTGCAACCCTTCCAACAACTTCTTAGCAGCCTTTCATGAAGCATATTCTTTTCATAGTGCCTTATCCTTTGCATCGTGCGCCCTCACAGCGTTTCCGCGTAGAGCTGTATGAACAGGCGCTGAACGAAAAGGGTATCAGCTATGACATCCGTCCTTTTATGAATGAGCAAACATGGAAGGTGCTTTATAGGGAAGGCTCGCTGGTGAAAAAAATTTTAGGAGTGCTGCGCAGCTATGGGAAAAGAATGTTGTTGCTATGTGCCTTGCCTCGTTATCGCTATGTGTTTATACACCGCGAGGCAGCTCCTGTAGGTCCACCGGTTTTTGAATGGATAGCGGCAAAGCTGCTGGGTAAAAAAATTATCTACGATTTTGATGATGCGATATGGATTCCCAACACTTCTAAAGAAAATAAAATAGCGGCGTGGTTTAAAGCGTTTTGGAAAGTGAAATATATCTGTAAATGGGCGGATAAGATTGCCGGTGGAAATGAATATTTATGCCGCTTTGCAAAGCAATACAATGCACATGTAGTGCTGCTGCCCACTTGTGTGGATACGGAACGCGGGCACTATAAACAGAAAGCACACGGCGCACACAGACCGGTAGTGGGCTGGACGGGTAGCCACTCTACCTTGTTTTATTTGAATGACCTCGTCCCGCTGATTATAGAATTGCAACAGGAAATCGCCTTTGATTTTTTAGTGATTGCCGATAAAAAACCGGAGCTGAACCTGGATGACTGGCAATTTGTAAAATGGAATGAAGCCACCGAACAGGAAGACCTTTTAAAAATGGATATTGGCGTGATGCCGTTAAAAACCGATGCCTGGAGCGAAGGAAAATGCGGGTTTAAACTGATTCAGTATATGTCGCTGGGCATACCGGCTATAGCGGATCCTATAGGAGTGAATAAAAAAATTATAAACCATGGTACGAATGGATTTCTTTGTGCTACAAAAGAGGAGTGGAAAGCAAGTTTGCGGACGTTATTGGTAAATGTGGAAATGCGAAAAAAAATGGGTGCGGAAGGAAGAAGAAAAATAGTGGAAGAGTATAGCATTGAATCCCAGAAAAATAAATTTCTCCGTTTATTTACTTCCTGAAAAAGAAGTTTATTTGTACCGGATATAGATTTAGCCAAAATAGATTATAGTTTTGACGTTTGGACGACACTGCAACACACCCCGTAATAGGCCACGCTATTTAACTATAAAACAAGTAAATAAATAAAACGTTTGTATAAAAGGCAAGATGCTTAAACGCCTTGCTGCTTCATTATGAAGAACATTTTAATGCTCACCACCGAACTGTCTTTAGGCGGAGCTGAAAAAGTATTTTACGACCATACCCTTGCTTTTTCGGAACACTATAATGTATCCGTATGTTTGTTTGATGCGCAGCAGATTTATGAAGGATTTAAGTTGGATCATCCCGTTTTTGAACTGGACGACAAGAAGTTCAAAAACCCTATAAAAAGATGGCGCTACAGAAAGAACCGTCTTAGGGAAATCATTGCATCCAATAAAATTGATGTGTGCATCAGCCACATGGAAGGTCCTAATTTTCTGAACAGTTTTACACCCTCATCCTGCAAAAAAATACTTGTTGCCCATGGCTCCATAAACGTAAATCCGCAAAAAACCGGATGGGATAAATTTTTTACACTCAATGCGCTCATCCCTTATTTATACAACAAAGCCGATAAGCTCATAACCGTGAGCCGCGACCTGATGAACGAGCATATCCAAGCCGGCGTAAAAAAAGAGAAAGTAACCTGCATCCATAATTTTTTTGAAATCGAACGCATCCGAAAAATGGCGGAAGAACCCACTATAGCCGATGCCGTTTTTTCAAAATACAACGTACTGGTAAACGTGGGGCGAGTAGCCAATCAAAAAAATCAACGTTTTCTGGTGAAGCTCCTCAAACACCTTAGGGAGCAGGGTAGGGAAGAAAAATTAATGATTGTAGGCGATGGCGATTTGAAACAGGAATTGATTGCCCAGGCACACAAGGCAGGCTTGAAGGTATTTGTGAACGGAGAAGGTGAGCTGCATGAAGATGCGGATCTATTCTTGATGGGTGCGCAGCGAAATCCGTATCAATTTGTAGCAAAATCCAAATTGTTTGTATTGAGTTCGTTTAATGAAGGATTCCCTTTAGTCTTAGGCGAATCACTTGCTTGCGGTGTGCCGATTGTTTCTATAGACTGCCCCACCGGCCCGCGCGAATTGCTTTCTGCCGAAGGAAATTTTACAAAAATCGTTACCGGCTTTGAACCGCTTGATTGCGGCAATCTGGTTCGGTATTTTACCCATGACGAGACAGCGGATTTGAAGCTATGGGAAGAAGCTATAGCCGATTTGCTGGATGATCCCTTGCGCTATGCTTCGGTGAACAATAATTGTATGCCCAAATCCACTCAGTATGACCGCCCAATAATCCTGCGTCAATGGCGGGATGTAATAGGCTGAGTTCATAAAAAAAACTTCCCGTTGCAGAGAAGTTTTTTTTCGATAAAAATCTATTGTATTATCTCAAATCCACCACTTCCACATTCGGATATTTCTTGGTATCAAACGTAAAGGTAGCATCCGTAACGGAGGCATTCGGCGTAAAACCGCTTACTTCATAGTGATATTGATTGCCGTTTTTTTCATAAACATCACCGCCCGCTATCACGTTTGATTTGTCTATAGCCAGCAATACTTTTTTAAATTGCTTGGAGCTATTTTTCGGTGTCATTTCAATAATGTTGGCAGCTTTACCGGCAAAGGTTTTAGAGCCTGCATATTTATAGTTGTATTCTTTGTCGTAGAAATTGGTGAAGAGTTTGGTAGGAGAAACCGTGGCTTCCGAAGGGTTGTAAGTGCTTACCTGCACTTCGTTGGCGGCTTTCACATAGGTCCATACGGTTTTGCCGTCGCAGATGATTTCCTGATCGCCCATAGACACGCGGTATTTATCTCCTTTCATAAAGAAATTTCCTTTTTTGCTTTGTGCTGTTTTGCCGTTTGCTCCTTTTACGGAAAGGGCAAAATTGGCTTTCAACGATTTCAAAGCGCTCATTTTTTTGGTGGCGTTATCCAAAATCGTTTTGGCTTTTGTGTCTTGCGCGGTTGCCTCTTGTGTCATCATCCCTAATGCCAGCGCTGCAAGGATCATTAATTTTTTCATGGTTCTTGATTATTTATGGTTTGATTTTTTTTTAAAAAAAAGTGAAAGGATTTTACGGAACGATTCATTTTTTAGCCTAAGGTTTCCAAAAATTGTTCCAATTCTGTTTCGCTATGGAATAAAACTTCGCGGGGCTTGCTGCCGGCTGCTGCGCCTACAATGCCTGCCGCTTCCAGTTGATCCATAATTCTTCCGGCACGGTTATAGCCGAGGTTGAATCTTCGTTGCAGCATGGAGGTAGAGCCGGATTGGGTTTGCACCACTACTTTGGCGCAGTCTTCAAACAGCTTATCCCTATTGGTAAGGTCCACTACTTTATCATTGGCTTCATCCTCTCCTTCGTATTCTGGAAGTTCAAAAGCGGTAGCATAGCCGCGTTGGCTGCCTATGAAATCCACTATTTTTTCCACTTCGGGTGTATCTACAAAAGCACATTGCACCCGCAGCAATTCGCTGCCATGTGAAATGAGCATATCGCCGCGTCCGATTAATTGATCGGCGCCGCCTACATCCAAAATGGTGCGGCTATCCACTTTTGCAGAAACTTTAAAGGCGATACGGCCGGGGAAGTTGGCTTTGATGGTGCCGGTAATTACGTTTACCGAAGGGCGTTGTGTAGCAATGATGAGGTGAATGCCTATGGCGCGTGCCAACTGTGCCAAACGTGCGATGGGCATTTCCACTTCCTTGCCTGCGGTCATAATGAGGTCGGCAAATTCATCTATCACCAGCACGATAAACGGCAGGTATTTATGTCCGCGTTGCGGATTGAGCCGGCGGTTGATGAATTTTTCATTGTACTCTTTAATGTTTCTTGCTCCGGCTTCTTTCAGCAGTTCATAGCGATTATCCATTTCTATACAAAGTGCATTCAGTGTATAGATTACTTTTTTGGTATCGGTGATGATGGCTTCTTCTTCGTTGGGCAGCTTGGCTAAAAAATGTTTTTCAATGGTGCGGTAGATTGAAAGTTCTACTTTTTTGGGGTCCACCATCACAAATTTTACCTGCGAAGGATGTTTTTTATACAACAATGAAACCAGCAGTGCATTAATCCCCACCGATTTACCTTGTCCCGTAGCACCTGCCATCAGCAAATGCGGCATGGTTGCAAGGTCCACAATGTAATTTTCATTGTCAATCTTTTTTCCAATGGCTATAGGCAAGCTCATTTTGGAGTTCACAAATTTTTCGCTGGCAAGCAATGCTCGCATGGAAACGATTTGTTTATTGGCGTTCGGCACTTCTATACCGATGGTGCCTTTGCCCGGTATAGGGGCGATGATGCGAATGCCTAAGGCTGCAAGGTTGAGTGCTATATCGTCTTCCAGGTTTCGGATTTTGGAGATGCGCACGCCTTCGGCAGGTACGATTTCGTAGAGGGTAACGGTGGGGCCTACCGTAGCGCTGATGCGTTGTATCTCTATACCGAAGCTGCGCAGGGTCTGGATGATTTGGGTCTTATTTTTTTCCAGTTCTTCTTTATCCAGCGTAATGTTTTCCGAGCGGTCTTCAAGAAGGTCTAAAGTAGGGAATTTATAGTCGGGAAGATCCAGCTCCGGCGCATAGGGTTCGTGATCTTCTACGCTGATGTGCGCACCGTGTTTGATGGTCGGTTCATTATTTTGCTGAATCACTTCAAATGAAAACTCCTCCGATTCTTTTTCCGTTATAGCGGGTATCTCCAATTCTATACTGTCGTTTGGTTCTTCTTCCGGTTCTTTGTCTTGCTGCCAGGATGGGGCTTCTTCTTTTGCGATGTTTTTTTCTTTTTCGGAAAGAATAAGTTCGTAATTATCCTCATTTTCTTCTTCCGCTATAGAGGTGATAGGAGCTATATCCGTTGCGGCTGTTTCGGTATCTGCTTTTGGTGCAAGGGAGGTGAGCTCTTCTTTTAATTTTCTAGCACGGTTGCGGGTTTTTCGGAGAAGCGGAGAAATATCTAATGCGAAAATGCCGAAAATGAAGAACAGCGCTATACCGCAGAGCAACATGCCGGTGCCCATTTTACCGATATAGGCATTCATACGGAGGATGGCTTCATTGCCCCAGGCACCGCCATAGGGAAAAACTGCATCCGGCATGATATAAGCGAGTATAGGCGCTACTATCAGAATGAGGATGGAAAACCAGCGTAGATAGCGCATGACAGGCACTATTTTTTTTCCGTAAAGCATATTAAGCCCCCAAGCCCCAATCCAGATGCCTATGAGGATGGATATAATGCCGCAACCCTGATATACAAGACTATGTGCAATTTTTGCGCCCAGCATACCGCCCCAGTTTTCTATTGTGCTTGTTCTTGCAGCTGTATCGGTGATAGCGCCCATCACTTCATCCTGATCGGCCTGCCAGGTGAAAAAATAACTGATAATAGCCAGCGTGATAAAGGCTCCGGCAATGAATAACAAAATACCGAAGGCAAGGCGAAGTTGTCTTTTTTTATCGAATTGCGGTTCTGCTTCTTCTACAACCGCTTTGCTTTTCTTTTTAGATTTGGTTTGAGCCATTTGGGCGAGTACGTCTGTGGGACAATATTACAAACAAATGATTTTTTATAACCGATTCGATTTTTTGTAAGTTCTTCCGATGTGGCAAATAAAAAGAAAGCAGGAATACAATCGGCGGTGTAGAAACGTAACGAATATCCATAGTGTGCACAGCAGGGCATTCAATTTTTTTTTTGAAAAATGAAATAATTCACTTTTTTTACAAACGCTTAGGGACAAAGCCTCTGTCTTTTGTAAAAAGCAAGGTGGAGAAAACACATAAAAAAACAAACTGAAAAAAAAGACAGTTGCATGTTTAAAATAATTGTGTATTTTCAACCTTTATTGGCTTCGCTAATATGTAAGGAAAGCCGGTAATCATTTAACAAGAGCTATTGAAAATAAATTCTTTAAGGATTCGTATATCATGACCATGAAAAATACATTTATCCGTGCGGGCGTTACAGCGGCCTTAGCGCTTACACTTCAATCATCCGCATTTGCACAGGACGTTCACTTTACTCAGTTTAATATGAGCCCCTTGACGGTAAACCCCGCGTTTACCGGCGCTTATAACGGGCAATTCCGCCTGGCGGGTATCTACAGAGATCAGTGGAGAAGTGCTATGGGCAGCGCCGCGTTTAAAACAATCGGCGTATCGTTTGATGCTCCTATCGTGCGGGATCTTACGACGGATGACTACCTCGCAGCCGGTGTGCAACTGTATAATGACAGAGCGGGAGACGGGAACCTTCAAAACTTCTCCGGCTTAGTATCGGTGGCTTATCATAAGTTCTTAGGTGAGAAAGCCGATAAAGCCCTTACCGTGGGTTTACAAGGTGGCTATACCCAAAAAAGTTTTGACCTGAGCAAACTTTATTTTGAAAATCAGTATATGGACGGCGGGTTTATAGGCCCTCAAGGACAGAATTTAAATAATAAAACGGATTACTTTACCGTAAATGCCGGCTTGGCTTGGTCGCACAGCACCGGAGAAAACTTTGGTTATACCATAGGGCTTTCCGCAATGAACTTAAACCAACCGAGCGAATCCTTCCGCAAGCAGGAAAACAGCGAAGTAGGCTTAGGTATCCGCTATGCGGCGCAAATAGGCGCTATCGCTTATCTGAATGATAAATTCAGCCTCCGCCCCGGCGTATTGTACCAATCTCAGTCATCTGCCTCTGAACTGATTGCCGGTAATGAATTTCACCTGATTGTTGGCGAAGACCAATTTCGTTCTATCGCTACTGCCGTATTCGCAGGCGTATGGTACAGAAGCAATGATGCCCTGATGATAAATGCAGGTGTGGAATGGAAAGGATTGCGCATTGGTGTAGCCTATGATTACAACACCTCCAACCTTAAAACAGCTACCAATAGCAACGGCGGTTTTGAGATTGCGCTTCGCTTTGTAGGACCTAATCCGCTTGACTTTGCACGACGCCTGGTGTACCCGTGCTCACGTTTCTAAAAATGATATTTTAAGGGAAAGGGCAAAAAAAATATTTTAGCCCTTTCTTTTTTTTAAACAATCTATTACTTTTATCCCATTAATAACGTTTTCATCCCATTCTAATAAGGTTAGCGAACATGAGAAAAAATTGGCTGCTTTTAGTATTGGCAACAGCTTTGATAACAATCCAGTTTGATGCAAATGCCCAGCAACAGAAAGATAAATACAGGAATAAAGCAAACGACCCTGTAAAAGACCTCCCATACTACAAGAAAATCCGTTGGGCTGATAATCTGTTTAAAGCAGGTAGTTATTTTAATGCTATAGATTATTATCAACAGCTTAAAGCCGAACAACCGCGTAATCCCTACCTGACCTATCAGCTGGCGGAATGCTACTGGTTCACCCGCGACTATGTGCTGGGTGCAAAATACTTTCAGGAAGCCTATGCTACCGCTCCTAAATTATATCCCGAAGCAAAATATAAAGAAGCAATCATGCTGAAAATGCAAGGGGAATACGATGAAGCGATTGCTGCTTTCAACAAATTCATTTCCGACAATCCTAAGACTTATAAAAAGCTGAAGATTAGAGCTAAGAAAGAAATTGACGGCGCTACAATGGCTAAAAACACCATTAAAGATCCTCAGCCCGTTACCATCAAAAACGCCGGCCCGAATGTAAACAGCGCCTATACAGAGCTTTCTCCCTACCCATTGGGCGATACCGCTATATTGTTTGGTACGATGAACCAAAACATGGTGGCAGATGCGGATAAAAGCAATCGCGGAAATTATGTTTCCCGTCTGATGGTTTCCCGCAAACAGAAATTTGTAGAAGACGTGGATTCTTTCCAATGGGCATTGAAATTCAGAGATGGCAATTTTAATGATCCGCGCGTGCACGTAGGAAACGGCTCTTACAGCCCCGGCGGCGACCGCTTCTACTTCACTAAATGCGATGAAGAAGATTCAGGAAGAGTAATCTGTAAAATCTTCGTGTCTAAATTTGAAGGCTCTGCATGGAGCGAACCGGAATTACTGGGCGAAGGCATCAATGAAGAAGGTTCTAATACCCAGCCTTATGTGTCTAAAGTAGGCAAGAAGGAAATCTTATTCTTCTCCTCCAACCGGAAACTGCAAAGCCGCGGTGGATTCGATATCTGGTATTCCGTAATTGACCCGCGTAACGGCACTTACCGCCGCCCTCAAAACGCCGGTAAGCAAATCAATACCGAAATGGATGAAGTATCACCTTATTATGATCCTCGTGTAGGGAAATTGTATTTCTCTTCCAACGGATGGCTCACTATGGGTGGTTTTGACATCTTCTCTGCCGATGGAGGCCCTTCCCGTTATACCAATATTACCAACTTAGGCTATCCGATCAATACTTCTGCCGATGAACTTTATTTTATAAAAGATCCTTCCGGCAAACCCGATGCTTATCTGGTATCCAACCGTATCGGCTCGATAGCACTTAAAAACCCAACTTGTTGCGATGACATCTGGCGTGTACAATATGAGCCAAGATTAGTAGTAATTGGTAAAGTAATGAGTCGCGAAACCAATACCCTCATTCCCGACATCGCCGTGAAAATGGTGAATGACAAAGGGGATATGAAAACCTATAATTCTACCGATGGAAATTTTGCATTCAATATGCAACGCAGTCATACTTATGTAATCACCGGCGATAAACAAGGCTTTTCTACTACAAGAGCTACGGTAAATACCATGGACGTAAAACGTACCGATCCCGATGATACCGCTTATGTAACCGTGTATATGGAAGAAATTACCAACGCCTTCCGTGTAAGTAACGTGTATTTCGACTATGATAAAGCCGATCTTCGTCCTGAGTCTATCGCGGCTATGGATTCACTGATTAACTTTATGAATGATAACGGTTCTTTGAGCGTAGAAGTATATGCCTTTACCGACTCAAAAGGAACAGATACCTATAATAAAGAGCTTTCTTTGAAAAGAGCAGAAGCCGTGAAAGAATATCTTATGCAAGCAGGTATTGAAGAGAACAGAATGATTGCCAAAGGCTTGGGTGAAGCTAATCCCGCTGCCCCCAACACAAGCACAAGTGGTGATGATAATCCCGTAGGACGTCAACTGAACCGTCGCGTAGAGTTTCGCATCGTAACCGATGTGCCTACTCGTCGTGTAATCTATGACAGCTCTAAGCCAGGTTCTATGGACGAGCAAGGAAAGAATCTGCAAATGGATGAAAATATGAATGAAGACGGTGCTTCTGATGAAGAATCAGAACTGGGAAATCCCGGAAGCAGAGTGAACTAAGAGGAAGATAACCCGTTTAAAACTATCTTTGAGGTCGGAAATTTTTCCGACCTCTTTTTTGCTATGAACTATAAAAAAATATCCATTCCGGTAGCAGAATCTCAAAGCGAAATATTTGTAGCCTTACTCTCCGATATGGGCTATGAAGGGTTTGAAACAACGGAAACACAGCTTTTTGCTTATATCAAAGAGCCCGATTTCAACCAGATGGCACTACAGGAATTACTGAAAACGCAACATGCTACCGCCGAGGTCGTTTCCTTGGAAGCAAAAAATTGGAATGAAGAATGGGAACGGAATTTTCCACCGGTAACAGTAGAAGGATTTTGTACCGTACGCGCCGATTTTCATCAACCGGAATCCACTACTCCCTATGAAATCGTTATCAACCCAAAAATGTCGTTCGGTACGGGGCATCACGCCACTACGCAACTGATGATGGAAGCAATGAAAGACCTGGATTTTGAAGGAAAAAAAGTGTTGGATTTTGGAACAGGAACAGGTATTCTGGCGATTCTTTCGGCAAAGCTCGGTGCGGCAGCAATTGTGGCCGTAGATAATGAAGAATGGGCTTGTGAAAATACCCAGGAGAATGCACTCAGAAACAACGTAAACCTTATTGATATTTATTTCGGTTCCTTAGAACAAGTACCGGAAACCGGATTTGACATAGTTCTGGCTAATATCAACCGCCATATTCTTCTCCATTATATGCCGCAGCTTTTTGACGCGGCAGGCAAAGGCGGCTTCACGCTTCTTAGCGGCATTCTTTTGGAAGATCAGGAACTCATAACGACTGCCGCAAAGAACGCAGGATTTGAGGTGAAAGATATTCAACTGCGCAATAACTGGCTAATGGTGAAGCTCTATAAAGCTTTATAGCCGAAACGGAAGGCAGCTTATATTATTTTTGTACGATGCACGATCAAACTATCAGCCTTAATAAATACATCAGCGATACCGGTTTTTGCTCACGAAGAGAAGCAGATGCATATATTGCACAAGGGCGCGTTACCATTAATGACGAAATAGCCGTAACCGGCAATCGGGTAGATGAAGGAGATCGCGTGGAGATAGACGGTGAGCCTATAAAAAAGAAAAAGAAAACCCTTTACATAGCCTTCAACAAACCGGAAGGTATTACAAGCACTACCGACGAAAAAGACCGGACCAACATCATTCACTACATCCGGCATAAAGAACGAATATTTCCCATCGGCAGGTTGGACAAGGATTCCGAAGGATTGATATTTCTTACGAATGATGGCAATATCGTAAACAAAATACTACGTGCCGGCAATGAACATGAGAAAGAATACATCGTAACGGTGGATAAACTCATTACCCCCGAGTTTATAAATAAAATGAGTGAAGGTGTGCGCATATTAGGCAAAAAAACAAAGCGCTGCAAAGTAGTGGCTATAGGAAAATACGTCTTTCGCATTACCCTCACCCAGGGAATGAACCGGCAAATACGGCGTATGTGTTTTGCCTTGGAGTATAAAGTGAAAAAACTGGTACGCGTGCGCATCATGAACGTGCATCTCGGGAAACTCCCCATTGGGCAATGGCGTTACCTCACACAAGAAGAAATGGACGGCATTCACAAAATGGTTGCTGACAGTAGTAAAACAGAAGAAGCCTCCAAATTGAAATCAAAAAACCGCGAAAAAAAATCCCCTGCTATAGCGCTTTCTGAAGAGAAAAAACTTGCTGCGTATCTAAAGGAATATGATTCGGAGAAAGCAAAAAAACAAAAGAATAAAACATTTAAGAACTTTAGAAAAGGCGGGAAAGCAAAATAAGGAACGCTGACTGATTGGCGCCGCACTGTTCCGATTTTATCATGTTAAAGACCATCCATTTTTCTTCGGGCACTACTGATTATTATTTCAAAGAATCCTTTGAACATATAGAACGTATGGCTGGTGGAAAGCCGATCGTCATCATCACCGACAAAAACCTGTTTCATCATTATCAAAGCATGCTGAAGCCCTACAAAACCATCGTTATTCCTGTCGGCGAAAACCATAAAACCCTGGAAATAGCCCGGCAAATAACCGAAGGTTTGGTAAATTATGAAGTGAATAAAACAGGGCTGATCGTAGGCTTAGGCGGCGGAATGATTACCGATATAGCAGGTTTTGTAGCTGCTACCTATATGCGCGGACTTGATTTCGGCTTTGTGCCTACCAGCTTACTGGCGATGGTAGATGCTTCTATAGGCGGCAAAAATGGGGTGAATATAGGCGTGTATAAAAACATGATGGGAACCATTCGTCAGCCGAAATTTATATTATTCGATACCGGTTTTTTACAAACATTGCCAGATGAAGAATGGGCGAACGGCTTTGCGGAAATTATAAAATACGGCTGTATTTTCGATAAGGAATTAGTAAAGGAATTGCACCGCCATCATCTGGATGACTATAAAAGAAATCGCGAAGCATTGCACCGGCTCATTGAGCAATCTGTAGCCTTTAAAAACAAAACCGTGCAGGAAGACGAACTGGAAAACGGTATGCGCAAGTTGCTGAATTTCGGACATACGCTGGGTCATGCCATAGAAAATAATTACCGCATAGCCCATGGCAAAGCCGTAGCTATAGGCATGATGGCCGCCTGTAAATTATCGGAAAAATATACGGGGTTGAAATCGGAAGAAACAAACTCCCTTCAAAAAATTTTAGAACAATACCATCTTCCCACAACTTTAAAAATGGATACAGATAAAGTGATGCATACCTTGCGCATGGATAAAAAAAGACAAGCCGAAGGTATTGATTTTATCCTTTTGGAAACCATGGGCAAGGCTGTGATCCGCAAAACCTCATTCCCTGAAATTGAAGAAATCTTAGGCGATTTGATGGGTTAAAAATTCCTGATTCAGCTCGTCTATAAATCCCAATACTTCTTTCCTCCCTGTAAATTTTACAGCACTGCTCATAAAACTCCGCGGGATAAATTCCCATTCTTTTTTCATGGCTTCTATAAAATGTCGGGCGTTTTTAGCTGCTTCCCGCTGGGTACTTTTATCGGCTTTGGTGAAGATGATGTTGAACGGCACTTGCCATTCGCCGAGTTTGCGAAGAAAATCCATATCGGCTTTCTGCGGTTCGTGGCGGCTGTCAATGAGTACAAAAACGGTCATCAGGTTTTCGCGCTCCGTCAGGTATTGCTGGATCATCTTCTGCCATTGGGCACGTTGTGTTTGCGATACTTTGGCATAGCCGTATCCGGGAAGATCCACAAAATAAAATTCCTTGCTTTGTTCATCTGCAATCAGAAAATGGTTAATCATCTGGGTTTTGCCCGGACTGGCAGAGGTTTTGGCAAGCGCGCTTTGCCGCGTGAGCATATTGATGAGCGAAGACTTACCTACATTACTCCTGCCTATAAACGCATATTCGGGCTTATCGGCTTTAGGACAGTGGGCAATGCCGGGGCTGGAAATGATATATTTCGCGGAGCGGATATCCATGTTTAGAATATAGTTAGGATGAGGCTTTTAAAAAACGAAAGCAAATTACAACATAAAAAGTACAGCATTTATTAGAAGAATAGTTCCCTTATTTTTGCAGCAATGTCCATGAACGACTCTCAAAATCCAGCGGCGCAAGTGGTGCCGGATGCTGCCTCTGACCTCAATAAGAAAGCGCAAGTTGCGGATATGTTTGACAGCATAGCCGGTAAATACGATTTCCTCAACCATTTTTTTTCGCTGGGTATAGATAAGGGATGGCGTAGAAAAGCCATTAAGGAAATTGCCGCTATCTGCCCTAAAACCATTTTGGATATAGCCACCGGCACGGGCGACCTGGCAGTGGCGGCAAGCAAAATCAACCCTGAAAAAATAATCGGGATTGATATATCGGAAGGAATGCTGGAGGTAGGACGAAAGAAAATAAACAAGCTGGGGCTGGATTCTGTTATTACCCTGCAAAAAGGAGATAGTGAAGCGCTGGCGTTTGCCGATAACAGTTTTGATGCGATCACCTGCGCCTATGGCGTGCGCAATTTTGAAAACCTCACGGCAGGGTTGAAGGAAATGCAACGGGTGATGAAGCCCGGCGGTAAAATGGCCATACTCGAATTTTCGCATCCCAAAACCTTTCCTGTAAAACAACTGTATCCATTTTATTTCCGTTTTATATTGCCTATGCTGGGCAAGCTGGTTTCCAAACACAAGAGCGCCTATACCTATCTTCCTCAGTCGGTAATGGCTTTTCCCGAAGGAAAAAAATTTTGTAACATCTTAACGGAATGCGGCTTTAAAAACGCCAAAGCAAAACCACTCACGCTCGGAATTACCACACTCTATACAGCCGGAAAATAATAACCTCGTCTTGAGCACTTTGCAGCCCCCCTATGAAGATAGAATTTAACTATGCTTTCGTAGCCGGTATCCATAAGGAAGCAGTTACCTTTGCGTTCCAATTCATCCTACATGATAACGGTAATAGCAGGCACCAATAGGAAAGACAGCATGACGCTGCGAGTGGCAAAGCACTATACGAATGAGCTGAAAAAGCAAAAGGAAAAAGTGCATTTGCTTTCACTGGAAGGACTGACCGTATGGGAGCGGGGCGAAGAATTGCTGAAAATAGAACAAGACCTCTTAATTCCTTCCGAAAAATTTATCTTTATCATGCCGGAATACAACGGCAGCTTCCCCGGTATCCTCAAGCTGTTGATTGACAATACCGATATTCGCCGGTGCTGGTGGTATAAAAAAGCCGCTATGGTAGGTGTGGCAGACGGACGCGGAGGAAACCTGCGCGGCATAGAGCACATGACCAATATCCTCCATTACCTGAGGATGAATGTGCTTTACAATAAAATACCTTTATCCCGCATAAAAGAAGAGGTGAATGAGCAGGGCGAGTTGTTGATACCCGCCACCGCAAATGCTATTTCCCTACAGATTGATGAATTTTTGAAATACTAATTGTATGCCCTTACGCTTTTTATTTACCTTAGTATTTGTTCTTGCCGCCGAGGTCTACACCTTCGTGCTGATACGTTCGGTTGTGCGTAATATGCCGCAACCCTGGCGCCTGGCTACCGTTGCGGTTTATTTGGGGTTTACCGCTCTTTCCTGGCTTAGTATTTTCTTTTTTAGAAAGATAGACTGGGCACATTTGCCCCACGGCTCACGCAATATTTTTGTAGCCTTTACCATCGGTTTTTTTGTTGGAAAATTATTCGTGCTTGCAGTGATGTTGATAGATGATATCCGCAGGATTTTTCTCTGGCTTATTCTCAAATATTTTCCGGCAACGGATGCTGCATTTTCCGGGAAAGCAGGCGATGGCATTACCCGCTCCGCCTTTCTTAAAAGGCTGGCTTTGGTGCTGGGTGGCATCACTATTGGCGGTTTTCTGTACGGTGTTACCAATCGGTATAAATACCAGGTGAAAAGAGTGAAACTCAAGTTTGACCATCTTCCGGAGGCTTTTAGGGGAATGAAAATGGTGCAGATATCCGACATACACTCCGGCAGTTTCGATAACCAGCAAGCAGTGAAACATGGGATTGACCTTATCCGAAAAGAAAATCCGGACCTTATTTTTTTTACCGGCGATTTGGTAAATAACAAGGCAGAAGAAATAAAGCCCTATGTAGGAATTTTTTCCCAACTGACTGCGCCTATGGGAGTGTTTTCTACCTTAGGAAACCACGACTATGGGGACTATGTGCAGTGGGAATCCAAAGAAGCCAAAGAAAATAATCTGGAAGAACTGAAAAACATTCACAACCAAATGGGGTGGAAGCTCATGATGAACGAGCACGCCGTGCTGGAAAAAGGAACCGATAAAATAGCCATCATCGGCATCGAAAACTGGGGCGCCAAAGCGGGATTTCCTAAGTACGGGGATATGAAAAAAGCCTACGAAGGATTGCCGGAAAAAAATATTCCGTTCAAAATCTTACTCTCACATGATCCGTCTCATTTTGATGCGCAGGTAGTAGCGGATTACAAAGACATAGACCTCACCCTCAGCGGGCATACGCATGGGATGCAGTTTGGCGTGGAAATACCCGGGCTTAAATGGAGCCCCGCAAAATATGTTTATGATAAATGGGCAGGGCTATACCGTACCGGTACCCAATATTTGTATGTAAACAGAGGCTACGGTTTCTTAGGCTATCCCGGAAGGCTGGGCATCTTGCCGGAGATTACCGTGTTCGAATTAGCTTGATATTTTCCCGAGCAGATTGTTTACCACTTGCTCATCCGGCTTCAGCAATTGTTGCGCAGCAGCTTCCATATAAGGTTTCAGTTCATCGGTCAATTGTTCTAAACCGGCAGTGTTTTCCGCTGTGTTCTTTTCTGTAAGTAGGTTGCGGTCTGTAGGAGGAGGGGAAGGTAAAGTTTTTTCCATGTAAAAGATTTAACGAATTTGAACATAAAAACGAGTAAAACAACACTATATTATGTTTGAAGCTAAAAAAATCTGTTAAGAAAATCAATGTTTATGGCAGAAAAAAATAGTTAATACCTACAAATGAAAAAATATTTTTAAATCACGAAAAAATGATGTTACCTTTGCGCAAATTTTTAATTGGGTAGTTATGTTCGCGATAGTAAATATAGCAGGTCAGCAATTCAGGGTGTCTAAAGACCAAGAGTTGTATGTTAATCGTCTTAGTGGAAATGCAGGCGATAAGGTTGAATTTTCTGAAGTATTGCTTTCTTCTCAGGACGGGAAGATCAATACCGGCGGTTCTTTAAAAGTACAAGCTGAGATTTTGGATCATCTTAAAGGTGACAAAGTGATTGTCTTCAAAAAGAAGCGTCGTAAAGGATACCAAAAAATGAATGGACATCGTCAGTCATTGACAAAAATTAAGATCCAGGATATTGTTTAATTAATAAAAAATATTGTACATTAGTAAAATCATTTTAAGCAATGGCACATAAAAAAGGTGAAGGTAGTGTAAAGAACGGTCGCGATTCGCAAAGCAAACGCTTGGGTGTGAAGATATATGGCGGACAGCCTGCTATTTCAGGCAACATTATCGTTCGTCAGCGCGGTACGGTTTATCATCCGGGTGAAAACGTGGGTATCGGAAAAGATTTTACCATCTACGCAACTACAGATGGTATCGTTGAATTTCGTAAGACCCGCGCAAAAACTTTAATTTCAGTAAAAGAAGTAGCAGCTACAGCGGAAGCCTAACCCCTTCCTGCTGAGTTTGCCATAAGTTTTTTTGTTTAACCCTTAAATTCCACAACCATGGCAACAGCAAAAAAAGCAGCCAAAAAAGCCGCTCCTAAAAAGGCAGCAGCAAAAAAAGCAGCCCCTAAAAAGGCAGCAGTAAAAAAAGCCGCTCCTAAGAAGGCAGCAGTTAAAAAAGCGGCTCCTAAAAAAGCGGCAGCTAAGAAGGCAGCTCCTAAAAAAGCAGCGGCCAAAAAAGCGGCTCCTAAGAAGGCAGCAGCCAAAAAAGCGGCTCCTAAAAAAGCAGCTGTGAAAAATGCAGGTCCTAAAAAGACAGCCGCTAAGAAGAAAAAATAATAAAACCTATTAGCGAATAAAAGAGATTGCCTTTCCAGACAGTCTCTTTTTTTATTTTAGCGGGCTTCTCTATGGTGTGTTTCAACCAGACTACCTGACTAAGGTAACATCTCCTTTAAGAAAAAATTCTTCATTACTACCCGCTACTTTTTATATTTTATCATTAGCGTTTTGATATTAGTCGAAGATACTCAATTGATTATGATTTAGCTCTTTGAAATATTGTTTTTGAGTTTGCTGAAACAGTTGATTTACGGGCATTTTTTCAAAAATGGATATGCTTA
>JAEZZY010000082.1 GCA_023418315.1 Bacteroidota bacterium | reverse complement strand
CCATAAACTCTAAAGCGGAAGGTTGCACGCCTGCAAGAAAAATGGCGTTCACTGCTTCACAAGCTTCGGTGGCTTTCCGGAAGGGAACGAGCGCCAGCAGATTTTGTGTAGTGGCAGGTATTAGTTTCAATACGATTTTGGTAACCACAGCTAAGGTTCCTTCGCTTCCCACAATCAGTTGAGTAAGATTATAACCGGTTGCATTTTTCAGCACATTTGCTCCGGTCATCATGATGGTACCATCCGGTAAAACCACTTCAAGATTTAACACATAATCTTTTACTACACCATATTTCAAAGCACGCGGACCGCCTGAATTTTCCGAAATATTTCCGCCTATAAAACAGGAGCCTTTGCTTGCCGGATCCGGCGGATACATCAATCCGAATGTTTTTACATGCTCCTGCAATTCTTGCGTAATAACGCCCGGCTCCGTTGTTACCTGAAAATTTTTCGTATCCACCTCCAGTATTTTATTGAAACGCCGCATATCCAGCACTACTCCGCCCGCCACGGGAATGGCGCCACCACTCAGTCCTGTGCCGGCTCCGCGTGGGGTTACGGGGATGAATTGTTCCTTACAATAACTCAGGATAGCGCTCACTTGCTCCACCTTATGGGGCTGCAAAACTATTTCCGGGAGATAGCGGATATCTTCCGTTTCGTCGGAGGCGCAGCGCTGCAAATGCTCTTCGGCAGTCAGTACATCCGCATCTTCTAAAACGGATTTGAAATAGACAAGGTCTTCCTCTGCGATTTTTTTAAAGACGTTCATATAAATTCAATATTACGATTTTGCTGAAGACAGGAACGTTCATGAACCGATACAATGCTTATTTTTGTAGGATAAATTTTTCAGACAGACGATGACGCTTACCGCGCAAATAAAAAATGCCGCCGAGGCTGCCCTTAAAATTGCTTTTCCGGAAACGGATTTTCCTGCCAATATTATTTCGGTCAATCAGACTAAGCCGGAGTTCAACGGCGACTACACCGTAGTGTTGTTTCCATTGGTAAAGATATTGAAGCAAAAACCGGATGTTATAGGCAAAGCTATAGGCAACCAGCTACTGACAGATAACGCCGAATTGTTTGCTGCCTATGAAATTGTGAGCGGCTTTCTGAACCTTTCGGTAAAAGATAGTTTCTGGTCATCGTTCCTGCTCAATCATTTTAACGATTCGCATTTTGGCGAAAAACCGAAGAAAGACAAACGGGTGATGGTGGAGTATTCTTCTCCCAATACCAACAAGCCACTCCACTTCGGGCATTTAAGAAATATTTTTTTGGGCTATGCCGTTGCAGAAATTTTGAAAGCTACCGGCAACCAGGTCGTTAAAGCCAATCTGATTAACGATCGCGGCATTCACATCTGCAAATCTATGATTGCCTGGATGGAGTATGGAAAGGGCGCCACACCTGAAAGCACCGGCATCAAAGGAGATCATTTAGTAGGCGATTATTATGTAAAATTTAATGAAGCCTATAAAGCCCAGGTAGCAGCACTGATAAACGGCGGCATGGAGGAAAAGCAGGCGGAAAAAGAAGCGCCGATCATGAAAGCTGCACAAGAACTGCTACGCAAATGGGAAGCCGGTGATAAAGATACGCGCGACCTATGGCATCAGATGAATGTATGGGTCTATCGCGGTTTTAATGTTACCTATAAAAAAATGGGAATTGACTTTGATAAATTTTATTACGAAAGTCAAACCTATCTGCTTGGGAAAACCATTGTAGAACAAGGCCTGCAAAAACATGTACTGAAAAAGAAAGAAGACGGCTCCGTATGGATAGACCTTACGCAGGACGGTCTGGATGAAAAGCTTCTGCTACGCAGCGACGGCACATCTGTGTATATGACGCAAGACCTCGGAACGGCAAAGCTCAAATACGATGACTATAAACTCGACCAAAGTATTTATGTGATAGGTGATGAACAAAACTATCACATGCAGGTCTTAAAACTCATTCTTCAAAAGCTGAAGGAACCTTGCGCTTCCGGCATTCATCATCTTTCCTATGGAATGGTGGAACTGCCCAGTGGTAAAATGAAAAGTCGCGAAGGAACAGTGGTAGATGCCGATGACATGATAGCGGAAATGATAAGCCTTGCAAAAACACAAACGGAAGCAGCAGGAAAAACCGAAGGTTTCTCGGAACAAGAACTGAACGAACTTTATGAAATGATTGGCTTGGGAGCATTAAAATTTTATCTGCTGCGTGTAGATCCCAAGAAAAAAATGATTTTTAATCCGCAGGAATCTATAGACCTACATGGCTTTACGGCTACCTTTATTCAATATGCACATGCGCGTATTTGCTCTATTCTTAGGAAAGAAGGTTTAGACCTGCAACCCAAAAACATCCGCTTCCAAACCTTTACCCTCACACAAGATTTCCTGCCCGCCGAGAAAAAACTTGTGGTGATGCTGGAGCAATATTGCAACATCATAGAAGAAGCAGCAAGAGAACTGAACCCCTCCGCTATTTGCAACTACGCGTTTCAACTGGCACAGCAATTCAATTCTTTCTATGATGCACACAGCATTTCCCATGCGGAAAATGAAGAGAAGAAACTATTGCGGCTAATGCTTATTATCATGACGGCAACCCTCCTGCGCGAGAGCATGAAGCTTTTGGGAATAAAACTGCCTGAAAAGATGTAAGGAGAGCAGGCGGTTCATCAGATTAGAAACTCACAGCCTCTTTTTCATACCAAAATAAAACCTAACTTGAACCGTTAATACATCTTATGAAAAGAATACTCTTTCTGCTTTCCTGCATTGCTTTATTTTATTCTTGCAGTAAGGACAAAGACAGCTATATAGATGAAAGCAAAAAATATTTTCCGCTGGAGATAGGCAAGCAAGTGATTTATGAAGTGGATTCCATCATCTGGGATGATTTTACCGGAACGGTGGATACGCATCACTACGAAATGCGCTGGACTATAACCGATACTTTCAGAGACAACGCCTCAAGACTATGCCACACCATAGAAGTGGAACTCCGCGACAGCACGGCTATGAATTGGGAAATGCACCACGTAATGTATGTAATGGCAAATGAAACCCGGCTGGAATATCAGGAAGAAAATCTGCGGTTCATCAAACTCATATTCCCTATAGAAGACGGGCGCAGCTGGGATGGCAATGTGGAAATCTCTACCAATAGCTCCGAATATCAATTCCTGCAAGCATGGAAATATACCTATGCCCAAACCGGGCAACCTTACCACAACGGCATCCTGCAATTTGACCAAACCGTAACCGTAAATGCCATAGACAAAGAAGAAAACATTCCCAAAACAGATCCTTATGCCTATAAAATATTTGCGCAGGAAGTATATGCCAAAGAGGTAGGTATGGTTTATCGCGAAATGACTTATTGGGTATATGATGAACATGTAAGCGCCTACCTCAGCGGTTTCAGCGTGGTGATGCGGGCAAAAGAGCACAACTGATTTTCTTTTATCATTTGCTGAATCGCGGATGATATTTTTCCAAAGTATTGCGTAGGTAACTTCTGTCTAAATGCGTATAAATTTCTGTAGTGGTAATGCACTTATGCCCCAGCATTTCCTGCACGGCACGCAAATCGGCACCGGCTTCTACCAAATGCGTCGCAAAAGAATGACGCAACACATGCGGATGAATATTTTTTTTGATACCGGCTTTTGCGCTCAGGTCTTTTAGAATCAGAAACACCATTACCCGCGACAAGCCGCTGCCTCTGCGATTCAGAAACAAAATATCTTCCTGCCCGGTTTTCACTTCCATCAACGAACGCACATGGTCTTTATAAAGCTTAATCTGCTTCACCGCTTCGCCGCCTATAGGTACCAGTCGTTCTTTATTACCTTTGCCGATTACCCGTATAAAACCGGCATCCAGATAAAGTTTGGATAATTGTAGGCAAATCAATTCACTTACCCTAAGCCCGCAACTGTAAAGCGTTTCCAGCATAGCGCGGTTGCGTTGTCCCTCGGCGGTGCTGTGGTCTATAGCGGCAAAGAGTTTTTCAATTTCTTCTATACTCAGAAAATCGGGCAGCTTGCGTTTCAGTTTGGGCGCTTCTAACAATTCTGTCGGGTCGGCATGAATAATATCCTCCAGCATTAAAAAGCGAAAAAACGATTTTATACCGCTCAATACCCGCGCTTGCGTACCCGCCGAAAGCTCCATCTCATGGATGGCTACAAGGAATTTTTGCAAATCCTGCAAGGCTATGTTTTCAAGCGTTTTTTTATTTTCTTCTTTGTTAAAAAAAGAAGCAAGGAGTGCCACATCATGCAGATATGCCTCTACAGTATTGCCGGACATAGAACGCTCCAATTGCAAATAGGCTTTGAAACTTTTGATGTATGAATCCCACAAGGTCATTAGAACCATCAAATTTATAGGCTGTTTCTTATCTTGCCGCTAAATATTTTTCATGAAAACCATTGCCATCATCAACGGTCCCAATCTCAACCTCATCGGAACACGCGAACCGAAGGTCTATGGCAATGCTTCGCTCAATGAATACCTGAGCGAACTTCAACAAAAACAAACAGACCTGCAACTGCTATTTTTTCAATCGAATGTAGAAGGCGAGTTGATTAATTACCTGCATGATTGTATAGGAAAAGTATCGGGCATCATACTGAATGCAGGTGCTTATACACATACGAGCATAGCCTTAGCGGATGCGATTGCTGCGATTCAAATTCCTGTGATTGAAGTACATATCTCCAATGTGCTCGCACGCGAAGATTTTCGAAAGACCTCGTTTATAGCCGCCAAATGTATCGGCTCCATAAGCGGATTAGGGCTAAAAGGCTACGAATTGGCATTGGAATATTTCCGCAGTGCGGATAAAACTCATTCATTTTTTGATCCGAGCAGAAGGAGGGCTATATAGCTTCAGTGGCGATAGCACCGTTCATCAAAGGATTTCTATTTTGCACGTGCGCGCCTGCCCTATAATCTTCCTTTTTTTATCTCCTCCACCACACCGGGGTCCAGCAAAGCCGAGGTATCTCCCAAGTTGCTCATTTCTCCCTCCGCTATTTTACGCAAAATGCGCCGCATGATTTTACCGCTTCTGGTTTTCGGCAAACCGCTTACAAACTGTATTTTATCCGGCTTGGCAATAGACCCGATGAGGCGCGATACGGTTTGTATTATATCCTGCCGTGTCTGTGCTTCATCTCCGTGTTGCGATTGATCGTAGATCACATAGGCATAAATTCCCTGCCCTTTGAGATTATGGGGATAGCCTACCACAGCGCTTTCCACTACACCTGCATGCCTGTTGATGGCGTTTTCCAATTCTGCCGTGCCTATACGGTGTCCGCTTACATTCAGCACATCATCCACTCTGCCTGTTATTCTATAGTAGCCGTTTTCATCACGATAGCAACCATCTCCGCTAAAATACAATCCCGGATAAGTAGCAAAATAATTCGTTCGGCAACGCTCATGGTCGCCATAGGTAGTACGGATGATGCCCGGCCACGGAAATTTCATACAAAGGTTTCCGCTCACATCGTTTCCGGTAAGTTCTTCTCCTTGTTCATCCACCAATACCGGCTGTACACCCGGCAGCGGTAAGGTGGCATAAGAAGGTTTTGCCGGAGTTACGCCCGCAAGATTGGAAATCAGGATGCCGCCGGTTTCTGTTTGCCACCAGGTATCTACTATAGGACATTTATTTTTGCCTATATGATGATCTAACCAGTGCCATGCTTCTTCATTAATCGGTTCGCCTACGGAACCTAATGTTTTCAGGCTGCTCAAATCATGATGTTGCACCCATTCCGTCCCGTGCCCCATCAGGCTGCGAATAGCAGTAGGCGCTGTATAGAGGATATTGACTTTGTATTTATCAATAATATCCCAAAATCTCCCGGCATCCGGCCAGGTAGGTATTCCTTCAAACATCAGCGTAGTAGCGCCTGCCGCTAAAGGACCATACAAAATATAACTATGCCCCGTTACCCAACCTATATCTGCTGTACAAAAATGAATATCGCCGGGCGTGTGTTGAAAAGTATTGACAAAGGAGTAAGTGGTATAAACCATGTAGCCGCCGCAGGTATGCACCACGCCTTTAGGCTTTCCGGTGGAGCCGGAGGTATATAAAATGAATAACGGATCTTCCGCATCCATTTCCTCGCCGGGACAATCGGGGTTGCCCATGATTTCCACTTTCTTAATTTCATCTTCCCACCATACATCACGCCCTTTCATCATGCTTACCGGCGTATGCGTGCGCGTGAGAACAATTACTTTTTCTACAAATGGACATTGCACTAATGCATCGTCTATTACAGCTTTTAAGGGAATTTCCTTATTGCCGCGGTAAGCGCCATCGCAGGTAAGGATGAATTTTGCTTGTGCATCCTGCAATCTGTCGGCTATGCTTTGCGCACTGAATCCGCCAAAAATAACCGAATGAATCGCACCGATTCGTGCACAAGCCAAAACGGCTATTGCCAGTTCCGGCACCATACCCATGTAGAGGCATACACGGTCGCCTTTTTGGACACCATTGTTTTTCAATACATTAGCAAACTGAACGACTTTGGTATGTAAATCCCTATAGGTAAGGATTCGATGATGTTCTTCGGGATTATTCGGCTCCCATATAATTGCCGGTTGATTGCCTAAAGTGCCGAGATGCCGGTCTATACAGTTTTCGGTAATATTCAGTTTCCCGCCTTGAACCCATTTTACATCCGGCTTATCAACATTCCATTCTAATAC
>JAEZZY010000070.1 GCA_023418315.1 Bacteroidota bacterium | reverse complement strand
CCTCTGTTGAATAAAAACCCCCACACGGCCGGGGGAAATGTCCTTCCACTTGCGGATCGTCAAACAGGCGAATGAGCATCTGTGCTTTATAGACATCCTTTTCATCATGAATCCAGAGATCTGCTGCGCTGTATTCGCTGAGGCTTACCAGTTGCGGTTTGTAGCCGTCCATGCGAATGCCTTTGTCTTTGTTGGCGCCGAAGATCAGCGGCTGTCCTTGTTCCAGAAACAGGCACTCTTCCACCTTGCTTGATTTTTCCGTAAAAATTTCAAAAGCGCCGTCGTTGAAAATATTGCAATTCTGATAGATTTCTAAAAAAGAGGCTCCGTGGTGGGCATGGCTGCGCAACAGCATTTGCTGTAAATGCTTGGGATCGCGATCCATGCTGCGGGCAATGAAGGTAGCATCGGCGCCCATAGCCAGCGCCAGCGGATTGAACGGATGATCCAGACTGCCTACCGGTGTGGACTTGGTTACTTTGCTTACTTCGGAAGTGGGGGAATATTGCCCTTTGGTAAGCCCGTAGATTTGGTTGTTAAACAGTAAAAGATTGACATCAAAATTTCTGCGGAGCAGGTGAATGGTATGATTGCCGCCAATGCTCAGCCCATCGCCGTCGCCGGTAACGATCCATATACTCAGTTCGGGACGCGTAGCCTTCAGCCCCGATGCGATAGCCGTAGCGCGCCCGTGGATGGAGTGCATGCCATAGGTATTCATATAATAGGGAAAGCGGGAGCTGCACCCGATGCCGGAGATGATAACAAAGTTTTCTTTGGGAATGCCGAGGGTGGGTAATACTTTCTGCACTTGTGCCAGGATGGAATAATCACCACAGCCGGGACACCAGCGCACTTCCTGGTCGGTGGCAAAGTCTTTGGCGGTAAGCGCAGGGGTTGCTATATCATTCATAGTCTGAAAATCGCTGCAAAATTAAGGTATATGCCGATGCGATGCGTATGGTTTTGAATTTTCCCGCCTGCTCCTCGCTATGGAATAAAAAAACAAAGTTCCCTCATTTTTAGTAATATTTTTTTTATTAAATTTACATCATTGCAAACCAAAAAATCATGATTATGAAAAAGAAAATGTGGTTTACGCTTAAAAATGTAGTATTCGGAGGACTCCTGCTTTTCCTGCCTGACAAAACGGATGGGCAAATCATCAACCCTACACTACCGCAGCAGTTTGTAACGAACATTCCTTTTTGCGCCACCTATCAGGATGATGCTTGTGTAAATGCCGATATGCTCACCGTGCCCGGAAATGTACAACCGCTCAAAGCCATGGTCTGGGATTTAGGCTCCCAAGGTACATCCGGAGCCTGCCTGGGCAATGTGTACCTTCAAGTAGAAGATTACAACGGCAACATGGTAAACGTTAGCTTCCCCGGCGCTCATCCAGATGTGGTATTGGGCGATGACCCCACCGCCCTCGGTAGCAATTACTATGCTGCTGTCGCTTTTGTAAATAATAGCTATAGGCAAGTAATAAATTATTACCACATTACTAACGTAGGCACACCCGCCATTACACTTACTTATGTGGCACAGCAACCGCTAGATATTAACATTGAATTCCCTTTATACGACACCCGTGCTTATCCGCACCTGGATATAATCCCCTCGGCAGGAGGAGGACCGGGCGGATTACAACGAATGGTAAACTTTATCGTTACCTACTGTGTGGATAACGGGCTTAGCCAATCGGTCTATTATAGAACAGGCGACGTAACTGGTACACCTCTCTCTACCAATATATTCATAGGCAGCGGTGAGGGTCCCGATGTAGCCGGACAGCGGGACTATTATACCAATACGGAGCTGGGTTATGTTGTTTACCATGACGGGACAAACCTGAACCTCGCCACTATAGACCTTACCGGAGGAGGTACTATAGGAATAAGCAATCTTGACAATACCGCTTCCGGCTATATATTTCCTCGTATCGAAGCCTTGAACTATATACATTCCTTGCAGCGCTTAGCTCCCTGGCAAGTAATAAGCTGTAGTGCCACCCCCGGTTATCCCGGCATCAGTGCCTGGGGCTACAATGCCCCCACCGGCGCCACTTACCTCAGCCCCATTTTTAACGGAAATGTGCTGTCGCCGACAGTGGCGGCAGGCGCAGGGCCGGTAAAAGGAAATTTCATCGGCAACCATCAATATACGGTAGGGTTTTTCCCTTGGGGGGTTACCGACAACATCTTTGCACGCGCCATTCCTGCTTCCACAGGCGTGGTAAACCCTCCCTATTACCGGGTAAACAACACTACTGTTTATAACGACACTACCTATGCCGAAAAAGATGCTTCCAAATCTTTTGCTTTAACCAATTGCAGCAATAGCGGACAATATATCTTCAGTGTATGGTTTAACGGAGATGTAACCCTTTTTTCCAAGCTGAGCCCTATTAATACCATGCAGTTTAAGCCTGCGGATGTAGATGAAGTAAATAATACTACGGCGGAAATAACACTTTACCCCAACCCCGCCACGGAAACCCTGCACATCAGCCAAAGCGGTACCTATAAAATATACGATATGCAGGGACGGCTGGTAAAAACCGGAAAGAATGACCCTGCAAAGGATATAGATATAAGCAATTTGGCGAAAGGCGTGTATCAACTGACTATAGTTACTCCGCAAAACAAAAATCTGCATCAACGTTTTATTAAAAACTAAACCACTACATTATGAAACAACTACTCATTTTGCTGGTGTTGTGCATGGCTATGCACAACACCCAAGCACAAACACCGCAATATGCATTAGCTCCACTTTATGCTTGGGATTCATTAAAACGAGAACAATCCCCTCTTAGGGCTATTGCAAATGTAATGCAAAGTATATATTACGATTCAGACTTCCCAAGTATGCCAATAGCCGGCAATATTACGCACTTCTATGTTAGTATTGGCTCTGTGGTGGATTCCGGGCTGTTGATTTACGGCTATAGGGTAAAAATGATGCAAACCAATGTAGATTCTTTCAATCTGAATACCACTATGAATACGCCTTACGCAGTGAGTCCGCAGGTGTTTTACGAATCTCAGTTCAGAGCGCCGCAGCATATCCCGCAGGATGGCTGGCTGAAGGTAGCGCTGCAAACACCTTTCAGCTATGATTTTTCGGATGCGGACAGTCCCAACCTGATGATTGAGATAAGTGCAGACTCTTCATTTTTTGCCTATCCGATGGACAGCTTGCCGCCGTATGTTAATTATAATTACTGCCCACACTTAAGTTGTATCTATTCAACGATAACAAGTACCCCCAATGCCGGTATTGCTTCCCAGCGCCCAGTTATCGGTTTTGATATAATACCGGCCTCAGGTGTGGAGGAGCTAAGCGGTGCAGAAGCGGGTAATATGCTCTACCCCAACCCCGCCACGGAAACCCTGCACATCAACCAAAGTGGCATCTATAAAATATATGATATGCAGGGGCGTTTAGTAAAAACCGGAGCGAATGACCCTGCAAAGGATATAGATGTAAGCAACCTGGCGAAAGGTGTATATCAGTTGGATATAGTTACGCCGCAAAACAAAAATCTGCATCAGCGTTTTATTAAAAACTAAAACCGTGCAGGGGCAAATCTCTTGCACTTAACAGGGAAACGAGGCTGAATATACTTACAAATCAAGTTAGGTATTACGATACGACTACAAGTAGTTATTTCACAAAAAAACAATAACTACCAAATTTATCAAATTCTTCTTTAGTTGTTTTTACCGTATTAGTATCTTTTGAATCTTTCATCATGTGAAAATTATTCTCAGCTTTATCATTTACACTATAA
>JAEZZY010000062.1 GCA_023418315.1 Bacteroidota bacterium | reverse complement strand
CCTTACCATTCGCTTCCGTCATACGCAGGCGGTAGTAGTTCATACCTTTTACAGGATTGTTGTCCATATAGGTATAGCGGCTTGCTTCTCCGTTCGCTTGTTTTTCGTAGATCTTAGCGAAATGTTTACCATCTGCGCTGCGTTCCAGTTCAAACTTATCGCTGCGTTCTTCGGAAAGCGTAGTCCATTCTACTTTGTTGGCTGCACCTATATTCATGGCTGTCAGTTTCTCCAGCTTGATGGCAAGCGGAGCGCCTGTAGCTTGAATGGTAAAGGTGCCTTCGCTTCCGGTATAGCCATACAGACGCACATAATAAGTGGTGTTGGCAAGTACGGTGAAGGTACCGGTTTCTGTACCCGCAGCAGGTCCGTCAATACATGTAGCGCCCCAGGTTGTACCGGAAGACGCGGTAGGCGTTTGAGCAGTAAGTCCGCCGCAGAATCCGTCATATACTTGCATTACAAGATCGGCAACGGATGTGGTAGCAGTAATGGTAACGCTGCCCGCACTGTTGGTGGTAAAGCTATACCATACATCATTTGCCATGGTCGTGTTTACCTCGCAACCGGCCATAGATTGAGTAGCGCCTCCGGTAGTCCCCAGTCTTGCCATTCCGTCGGTGATGTCAATGGCACTGTCGCACTCATCATTTGGCGGCAATAAGTAGAAGTCTTTTCTGCCGATCCATATACTGGTATCGTTCGGACCGCAGATGTCTCTTACGAAGAAGCTGAACAAGGTATCATAAGGAATATTAGCCGTAGTATAAGGCATCATGCTGGTGGTAATGCGAGTGCCTGTACCCAGTGCAAAATTAGCCACGCCGTATTCTATCTCCCATTGAGTAGCGCCGGAGGTAGATACCCAGGTTAAGTCGGCGGTAGAATCTGTGCTGGTGTAGCTAAGCCCGGATGGCGGAGGACAAGTAGGCGTAGGCATTACGTTAATGACATAGTCTTCCGTTTCGCGGCCGTTAGTGATGTTAGTACATGCCGCAGCAGAACCGTATGCGCCGACTAAATTGTACGCCACTCTTATTCTCATACCGGTCATGCCCGTAGGAGAACCCACAGGAGGGATAATGGCAGCGGTAGCCACTGTACCGGTACTGGTGAGTGCATAATATTCATAACTATCGAAAGTTCCGTTTTGATCCCAATCAAACCAGGCCTCCGTAGTGGCAAGAGTGGTGGATTGAGTAGTGTTGAGCACGAACGGCACATTGATAAATACCGTACCGGTCTGGTTGGAAACGGTAGGGTCGGTTTGAGTATATCCTCCTGCACCTACAACGCTGGTCGTATTATTCAATGTAGAACCTGCTATTTCTACATTGGTCATGTAGTTGGCAGTAGAGGTATGCAAGGTATTGCCGGTGAGTGGTGAGCAATAGCAGAAATAGAAGGGGTTCAACACTACGGACCATACAGAAGAAGTATCATACTGATTGGAGTTGGCGCAATAAGTAACGACCCTATAATCGGTAGGTACAACGATGCCGCCTGTTTCCGTATAGGAAGTATTGGTTCCGCCGGTGGAAAACCAGCCGCTTCCGTCATTATATTGCCAATCATAGGTAATGCCGATACCGATGCTCAGTCCGGTAGCATATACGGTAAAAGGAGTAGCGCTGCAAATATTTGTAGGTCCTGCTGCGGTGCCGGAGTCCGGCGTGCCGGTACATAAAGGAACGGCAAATTCATAAGCGCCGATATCCGGGGTGAAGGGGTCGCGGGCAGCTCCCGTAATATCATCGGCTATGGCGGCAAGAGGAGTACCCATATTATCCAACAGGGCATTTGCAGGGGAGTAACTTCCGCTTATTGCATTAATGAATACAGGGTCAATATCCAGGCTATTGGCATCATAGGGACTGCCTGCTCCCGTGGCTGCCTGCCATGCTGAAAGTGTAGCCTGATCCGAACCGTCATAACCTATATTGTTATTACCTGCGCTGGAAGCAATATACAGATCATTATAATTACAGTTTTTGGCACCTGCTCCTGTAAAATACAGACAGTGCTTATCTCCACTGCCTCCGCGGGTGATATACACGATGTTGTTCTTGATGTCTATACCGCCCGTAGTACCTGTGCTATAAATCCCTCTGGTGGTACCTGCTGTTGCGTTGATATCATCCAATACGATCGTATTGTGATATACTTGTATATGGTCTGCCCCGCTGAGGTACATCCCATATAGCGTACCGCTTCCTTGTATATTATAGATTTGGTTGTTGAAGAGTTTGTTTTCCCTTCCTACCGTACCGTCTGATGTTACGTATATGAGGTAGGCTGTATTGGTATTAATGGGCTGTAAGGCAAACATATCTCTTAGTGTATTTTTTTCTACGAGCATATTGGTGCAACCTGTAGAAAGATAGATACCATAGCATGTGCTTACGGAAGGGCGTGTAGCTCTGTGTATGACATTGTTGGAGATGGTAGCACTTTTTTGATAATAGTTATAGATGCCATAAGTATAGAAATCTTTAATGGTACAGTTGGTGATATTGTTCATGGAATCACCTGCTGCGCCTGAAACGGAATAAAGATAAAAGCTGAAATACCCGCCTGAAATCGTGCAGCTATCCCAAAGGTTGTTGCTGCCATTCGTGCCGCCCGTAGAATAAGAGGTAGCGGATCCGCTCATGCTCACACACCCGGAGGTCGTACTTGTACCCGTAGGGCTGGCGTTAATCGTGCACCGGCGGAAGCTGTTATGGTCGGCGCCATTCATCAGGTGCACGCCAAAGCCTGAGCTTCCTAAGGCCTCTATGGTAAGGTCGTTGAAGCTGATATAATCCGCACCGTCTATGTTTACCGTAGCATTATTGCCTCCGGCAGGGCTGCTCATCGTCAATGTATTGCCATTGCCGTTAAAGGTTACGGTTTTGGTAGCATCCGAACCGATGGTAGCAGGCAGTTCAATCTGCTCGGTATAAGGGCCGCTGCCGGGCGCTACGTTAAATGTAATGGCACTGGTAATACCGCAGGAAATAGCAGCAATCGCATCCGAGAAGCTCTGGAAATTGGTGCTGCTCGCCGGTGAACCGGCATCTATGGTATAAGTACCACCGGGGAAGGGAGTAGAAATGGTAACTGCGATGGTGTCCGAATAACTGATGCTGGAACCACAATCTACCATACAACGGTAATATACTGTTCCCGGTGTTGTACCCATAGTATCATTCGCCAGGTGAGATGATAAGGGTAAAGATATAGAAGTAAAAGGACCTGTAGGAGAAGTGCTTATCTGCCACTCATAGGTTTGGGTCAGTCCGCCTGTACCTCCCGTTAAGCCTAATTCAATTACTTCGCCGGGGCAAGGAGACGGGTTGGAAACGGTAGCATTACCTGCTATAGGAGGGGATGTACAAGGTGCTGCGGGAGCAAATGTAACTGAGCCGCTCCAAAATCGAGGATTGGTTGAAGCGCCCCAATACCCCACATTTTGACCATTTATTTGATAATTTCCAGTACCAATAACGACTCCTCCATTTGTGAAGCTATTGGGCGTTGTTGCAGCACCGCCATAATTAAAAGATGAGCCGTTCGTTTGTACAGCAAAGCGCCACACCGTATTTGCCGGCATTAGTAAATTCAAATTGGTAAACATTGGGTAAATAGCAGCCGTCGTTATTGTGCCAAGTGCAGCCGAAGATACGCTTGTCCATCCTGAAGCGGTGGCAAAACTATTCGCTGCCGCCGTAACACCCGTGGGACCGCTTAATGAAGTGGAGCTGTAATATAGAGAATAAGTATTACCATTAGAAGTACTTGAGCGATACATGTCAATATCGGAAATTACTATAGCGTAACTATTCGTGTTTTCCACAACGAAGGTCAGATAAGAATTAGCACCTGAACCACTACTATAGCTACTATAACTTGCTGTAATTGTTGTCTGCGCCCGCAGCAAGCCCGGGCTCATACCCAAGAGCAAGACTAAAAGAATAATCTTGTCGAATTGTAGTAATCTTCTCATTATTATTAAGATTGGTTTTTGCCTACTCTAAAAAGGTTTTCGGCTTACCCTATAAATTGTAAAATCAAATCCATGCGCAGCTCAGTAACAATAATAAAGCAACGTTAAAACCCCTATGGTAGCAGGTGGCAATGCGTCCCCCTATAGTTATAAAGCCCATGCTTACAGCTATATTTCTTCTTCCTGTCTTTGTTTGGTAAAGTAGCGATGGTAAGATAAGGAATAGGTTTTAGAAATACAAAGCAAAATTGCCTGTAATGGGTAGTATTTTTAACCCTTTACTCCATGCCAATACAGCCGTAACAGCCTATGCGGTTTGAAAAATCTATCCTATCCTGACAAAGTTATTTTAAGATCATGCCCTATGAAGAACATCCTTAAATCCTATTTCTATCATCCCCTTACCGATTTTTTTTAATATCATCTTTTATTTTTAACATTCAATTTGCTACCTTGAACAGTGAAAATATTAAATCATGAAAAGGATATTACTCTTCTCATTGTGTTTATACACATTTTCTTTTGAAACGAAGGCGCAGGAAGAACATCCTCTTACAGACTCTTTTATTGCAGAGAGAGACAGCGCTTATAGCTTATATCTTTCTTCCGCCACTTCGCAAACATTTGATCCTTCCAATACCATATCCGACTATACGCCCTATTTACAGGACGGGTTTCAGATATACAATACCTTTGTACTACAATCTCTGCTTTATTCCTGGCAACTTGAGAACGGGAACAGTTATTACCAGCTGAACGATACGGGTTATTATAATCTTGATGACAGCACTGTATGGTTTTATAAGGTGAGCGAATACACTGTTCGCAAAAAATATATGGATCAGGTGATTAATAACAATATCGTTTACAGCAATGTGTACCTGTACAATATCCGTGAATTTGTTATCAATAAATCATCGGCAATTGACTCACCCTGGCGCACACAAAATGATTATTATCTGATAACGGATAATGCTGATGCTATCCTTTCCAGCTATATATTCAGCCGTGATGTATTCAGTAGTGCGTTAGGATTAAGTTTAAAAATATTAAACCCGGGCGGTATAGGAAAGCCCGGAAAAAGCCCTGTTAATAATGAGCCGGAAACGGAAGCCGTTATTTACCCGAATCCTGCCGCCTCAGAAAAGGTGGTGCTGGACTTATACAATATCAGGGAAGATGAAGAAATGGTGATTACTATAACGGACATGGCAGGGAAAGTATGTAGAAAAGAAATAGTAAATATACAATCCGGCAGATTTGTTTCAAAGACTATCAGTGTAGGAAATATGCCGGCAGGCGTTTACATGGTACAGCTGGTATCTGCGAGTGTCAATATGTCAAAAAAATTATCCGTTATTCACTAATTCCTTTACTCCTCCCTATTGATGATGAAAACGTGTTTCTTTTTTGCAGTTGCTTGTTTATTGCTCCAAGCTGTTTTTGGCACTAATGCGATTCGCCAATAAGGGAATCATCTTATTATCAAGGACAATTTCAGGTAGTTCATTAAATTAATACGACATATACGACATAAAAATTCAACATAATGAAAACTATAATCAGAATACTACTGGCATCCGTGCTTTTTATCGGTTGCAAAAAAGACAAAGGGGTGAGTGCTGATTCAAAATTGATCGGACTCTGGATGGTCGTACAAAGAGGATATGATACTAACGGTGATAACAAGATTGATGAAACCGAAAATGACCCGTATATAAATACTGTTCTGGAAAAGAGAATTTTTGCCGCTAATCATAAGGCATACGACTCCGTAGATTATGCTGTCGGGTATTATATGGAGTTGGGAAAATACAATTGGGGATATGATAGTGGCGATTCTATACTTCATCTCGACTTTTTAGATTATTCAGACAAGGTTATCAACAGTTTTCAGTCAGTCGTCCATTCCCTCACCGATAAGCAGCTTATCTTATCAAAGTCGGGAGATACAGCACATCCATACCGTTATTTCAGGGTTTATGAAAAAAGATGATTTATTGTACTGCTATATCGGGTACGTTTCAAATTTTCGCTTCATTGATAAATGCGAACATTTGAAAGACCTCCTTTGGAAATACCCAAAAGGATAAATTAAAAATAGAGTATCTTGACAAGCCTTATCAATGCAATTACCCTATGAAGAACATCCTTAAATCCTATTTCTATCATCCCCTTACCGAAAAAAGAGGCATCCTCATCTTGCTGATTGTCCTTGCTGCTGCCTTGCTCACTTCCGTATTCACACTACACTATTTTGTGCCGGCACCGGCCGCCCTTCACACCGATACGGCGCTTTCCGCCGCATGGAGCGATTTTAAAATACGCCATAGCTCAGCAACAGAAACACATTCATCCGACCATCTTTCCTCGAAGCCTTTATTCCCCTTCGATCCCAATACGCTCGACAGCACAGGTTTTGTAGAACTTGGGTTGAAACCGATTACGGTGAAAATGCTCCTCAACTGGCGCCGGAAAGGAAAAGTATTTTATCGCAAAGAAGAATTTAAAGCGCTTTATACCTTATCGGAAAAAGAGTACAACGCGCTGGCTCCCTATATTGTCATCCATAGAGAAGCAAAAGAAAAAAATGCCTATAAGAATGAATATCGCAACGCATACCTTCCGCCACCCGATTTTGTAGATATCAATACTACAGACTCCGCCACGCTCGTAAGGCTGCGCGGTATCGGACCCTATTTCGCACATAAACTCCTTGAAAGAAGAAATGCGCTTGGCGGATACATAAAACCGGAGCAATTTAAAGAAGCCTACCGTTTTCACGACACCACCTACGCCATGCTTAAAGAAAAACTGGTTATCAACCCGAATGCGCTTCATAAAATAAACCTCAACACCGCTACGGAAACTCAATTGAAAGCGCATCCCTACATCGGCGAACAGACCGCCAAAAACATTCTTCTGTACCGCAACGCCATCCACCGATTTGAAAAAATAGAACAATTAAGGATGGTCCCGTTGATGAATGAAGAAATTTATCGTAAAATTGCCCCTTATTTACGCATAGAATAATATCGCCCTAATGAATTTTAACCAAACAGATACCCAGCTCGAAATTACCGGCATGATCCGTGATTTCGCCAATAAAGAAATTCGTCCTAAGATGATGGAATGGGATGAAGCACAAATCTTCCCCGTAGAAGTATTTAAAAAACTGGGACAACTCGGCCTGATGGGCGTACTCGTACCGCAGGAATATGGTGGTAGCGGCTTAGGCTATTTTGAGTATGTAACTGTCGTAAGCGAAATAGCAAAAGTATGCGGCTCTATAGGGCTTTCCGTTGCAGCACACAACTCTTTGTGCACCGGTCATATTCTCTATTTCGGCAATGAAGAACAAAAGAAAAAATACCTTCCCAAGCTGGCTACAGCCGAATGGATAGGCGCCTGGGGACTTACAGAAGCCAATACCGGAAGTGACTCCGGCAATATGCGCTGCACCGCCACACGGGATGGAGATGACTGGATTATCAACGGTACTAAAAACTGGATCACCCACGGAAAAACCGGCGACGTAGCCGTAGTGCTTTGCCGCACCGGCGAACCCCGTACGAAGAATAATGTTACCGCTTTCATCATAGAAAGAGGAACACCGGGCTTCTCTGCCGGTAAAAAAGAAAATAAATTGGGAATGCGGGCATCGGAAACCACCGAACTGATTTTTGACAATTGCCGCATTTCCGATGCACAGCGTGTAGGTGAAATCGGTGAGGGTTTTAAACAAGCCATGAAGGTATTGGACGGCGGACGCATTTCTATAGCCGCACTCTCCCTCGGTATTGCCAAAGGCGCTTATGAAGCCGCTTTGAAATATTCCAAAGAACGTCATCAATTTGACCAGCCTATAGCCAACTTCCAGGCAATCGCATTCAAGCTGGCAGATATGGCTACCAAAATAGAAGCCGCCGAATTGCTCATTTACCAAGCCGCCGATCTTAAAAACAAAGGCTTGAAGATGACCAAAGAAAGCGCAATGGCGAAGTACTACGCTTCGGAAGTGTCCGTGCAGGTATCCACCGATGCCGTGCAGATTTTCGGAGGCTATGGCTATACCAAAGATTTTCCTGTAGAAAAATTCTATAGAGACAGCAAGCTCTGCACCATAGGAGAAGGCACCAGCGAAATTCAAAAATTAGTTATTTCAAGAGATATTCTTCAATAGTCGTTATAAGGAAATAACGGACAGATTTTTCAGATGGTCAATTTTGCGAAGAAGCTTATTTTTAAAACTATGGGGCAGCGCGCCTATTTGCGCACCTTGCATCGTTTGTTCCGCTTTGCCTATACAAGCGGTTATCTGAAAAATGACCCCGTTTATAAATATCATTATTACGTCAAAAATCTTATAAAACCGGATGATGTGATTGTGGATTTCGGAGGCAATCTCGGATATTTCACCACCATATTCGCCGGTCTTGTTCCGCAAGGGCGGGTCATAGCCGTAGAGCCGGTAGTGCCTTTTTTTGAAACATTGCAATGGGCTACGCGAAACTTCCCGAATGTAACGCTCTATAATTATGCTTTGGGAACGGAAGAAAAATCCATTCAGATGTCGGTACCCAAAAACTACGGATACCTGCGCACGGGATTGGCAAGCGTAGCGGAGAAAGATGCACCGCCCGAAGAGCACTATCTTTTTGATGTGCAAATGAAAAAAGCTTCCGGTTTGCTGGCTTCTTTGCCGGTTATCAACTATATCAAATGCGATATTGAGGGCTATGAAGAATATGTGCTTCCCGAAATACGCAGCTTACTGGAAAAGCACAAACCCATTTTGCAAATAGAAACCTGGGGAACCCATAAAAAAGTAGTGGATGACTTGATGCTGGAGCTTGGCTATGAAAAATATACCCTGAAAGATGGTGCGCTCGTCCGCATTGGCGCGCATGATGCCGGCGAGGGCGATTATATCTTTATTTATCCCCGCGCATAGGGGAAAGCCTCAGGGCACAAATATTTTTTGCTTTCCTTCTATTCTGAAATATACTTTTCCGTTTGCGGAATGCGGGTCTCCATCGGTTTGTAACCGCGTAAGATGCGGTGCTTCCACTATCACTTCTTTTGCCTGCATCGTGCGCACATACTTACTTTTGTGCAAGGTGTTCCTCCTCATTCTTAGTGCCAGCCATGCACCCATCAGCTTGGGAAATTTGCCGACAATCGTAACCTCCAGCAGCCCGTCGGTGTAATCGGCATTAGCTGCAATCACAAAATCATAACCCAATTGTTTTCCGTTGGCTATATTGATGAAAAATGCTTTTTGCTTGTATTCTTTTCCATCCACAAGAATACGCCATTCGGGGTCTTTATAGGAAAAAATAGACCGGGTAATGAGGGTACAATAGGAAGCAAAACCCCTTCGTGCGCTGTGCCGGAATTGATCAATAATGAGCGCATCAAAACCAACGCCTGCATTGCTGATAAAAGCATGTTCATTCGCATAAGCTACATCTATCTCCGCAATCTTGTTTTTATTGATGACGGCGATGGCTTTTTCTACGGAAAGCGGGATATTTAGGCTGCGTGCCATGCCGTTGCCGGAGCCTTTAGGAAGAATGCCGAGTAGGGTAGTGCTGCCTTTCAATCCGTTCACCACATCGTTTACAGAGCCGTCGCCGCCTACGGCTATCACGCCGTATGCTCCTTGCAGAGCGGCTTTCCTGGCAAGCTCCGTTCCGTGTTTTTCATATTCGGTATCGTAAATTTCGTAGGTGTATTGTGTCTTGTCCAGTAGTTTTTCGATACTGCCGCTTAGGGCTTTTATACGATCCACGCCGGACCGTTTATTGATTAGAAAGACAAGCTGCTTCATCGTTATACTGTGTGTGCCTTCAGGCTCAGATCCATACTTACCGCATGGTGAATGATGGCACCGGCGGAGATAAAATCCACTCCGGTTTGTGCGTAAGAAACGACATTTCCCAAATGGATTCCTCCGGAGGCTTCGGTTTCATATTGCCGCCCGATGAGCGCTACGGCTTCTGCCAGGGTTTCGGGCGTAAAGTTATCCAGCATGATGCGTTGCACCTTTCCGGTGGCAAGCACCCGTTTCACATCGTCCAGGCTTCTGGTTTCTATTTCTATGGCAAGGGGCAGTTGGTGAGTGCTTAGGTATTCATTTGTTTTTAGAATGGCTTTTTCGATTCCTCCGCAGTAGTCAATATGATTATCCTTCAGCATGACCATATCATATAGCCCCATGCGGTGATTGTGCCCGCCGCCCATGCGCACCGCTTCTTTTTCAAAATGGCGAAAAAGCGGAGTGGTTTTTCTGGTATCCAATATCTTGGCGGGATATTCTTTTATTTTTTCTACAAAACGATGCGTGAGGGTGGCGATGCCGCTCATGCGCTGCATACAATTGAGGCTCAGCCGCTCGGCTTTGAGAATGGTATGCACGCCTGCCGTTACTTCAAAAGCAATATCTCCTTTGCGGATGCTTGCGCCGTCATTTATAAATACCTCGAAGGCGGCTTCGGGTTCTAAATGATGAAAAATATCCTTGGCCAGTTGTACGCCGGCGAGGATGCCGTCTTCCTTTACCTTTAATACCGCTTTCCCTCTTGCCTCCGCATCAATGCAGGATAGGGTGGAAAAATCGCCTGCTCCCACATCTTCCTTCAGCGCGGCTTCTATGAATTGGTGCGTAGTCATGCCTCAAAGATAAAAGGTTTGCGGCTACCTGTAGAGGGTATTTACCTCCGGGAAAAAGTTTAAAAACCACAACTGCATTTTTCCCTGCTTCCATAGGGATTGTGTCCTAATAAACAAACTGCTATTTTGGTTAATTAAAGGTCGGCGCTAGACGGTTATCCACATTTTCCACAAAGAAGAATAACTAAGCCGGCAGGAAAGAACGGCTAAAAAAATGTTTTGCCTAATTTGCCGCCAAATTCATTAACCAAAGACATAGTATAATGCTGAGAAAATTATTTTTTGCCCTGGCTGCTGCCGTTTGCACCCTCCCTGTGCTTGCACAAGTAGAAGGAACGGATGATATTAAAAAGAAACTGACCGTAGAAGGGAAAGATACCGTTGCCTGGGTGTACGGAGGAGTGGGCGCTATAGGGCTTAATCAGGCTTTTCTGCACAACTGGGCTGCGGGTGGTGAGGTGCTTTCCCTGACGGTGAACGGCACTTTCTCCGGCTATCTGAACCGCATCTGGCACAAGCATATCTGGACCAACAACCTGGATATGACCTACGGATTGATGTATGCTTATTCCAACCAGTTTGTTCCGCGCAAGATTGACGACCGTTTTGATTTTACCTCCAAATATGGCTATCAGCTTGATGAAAAAGGAAAACTGTATTTATCCGGATTGCTCAACTTCCGTACACAGTTTACCCAAGGATATGACTATACGCTTCCCGACTGGAAAAACGTGCCTACATCCGACCGGTTTTCTCCCGCATACCTCACCCTGGCATTAGGTATCGAATATCGCGAAGGAACTCACTACAGCCTGTTCTTTTCACCGGTGGCGGCGCGTTTCACTTTTGCGGATTCGTACTTTACCACCCGTGTGCCCGAAGGCGCATTCGGTATCGAGTTTGGCAAAACTTCCCGCTTCGAGCTGGGCGCTTATTTCTCCGGCAGGTATCAGACGGAAATTGATAAGAAACTATTGTTCAAAACCCGATTGGATCTTTATGCCAACTACCTTGCAAAAGACCATAAAGATGCCGCCGGCAACGTAGTGAAAAAAGACAATCCGGGAAATGTCGATATTCTCTGGGATAATTTCTTTTCCTACAAACTCAATAAATACATGGGCGTAACCATCGGCGTAACCACTATCTATGACAACGACCTGCCCTATGCCGATACCTATCAGGATACCAACACTGGCGCCACCGTGAAGAAAGAAGAACCCGGCATGGGCTTTGGCTGGTGGCAGATCAAACAATTGCTGTCTATAGGACTGGAATACCGTTTCTAAACTAAAACCATTCAATGGCTGAAACATATCAGATAAAACTCCCGCAATTTGAAGGTCCTTTCGACCTTCTCCTTTTCTTTATAGAAAGGGATGAACTGGACATTTACAATATTCCCATTCATCAGCTCACCAAAGATTTTCTCACCTATATCCACGAGATGGAACATCTGAACATAGAGCTGGCGAGCGAGTTTATTCTTTTTATCTCCACGCTCATGCGCATCAAAGCGAAAATGCTTTTGCCGCGTAAAGAAGTGGATGCGCAAGGAAATGAGATAGACCCGCGGCAAGAGCTGGTGGATAAAATACTGGAGTATAAACGCTTTAAAGAAGCATCGGAAGAAATGATAGTGATGGAAGCCGAGCGCCTGCTGCAACAAAAACGCGGCAATATCCGCAAAGAACTGGAAGCCTTAGGCGAAGAATATGCGGAAGGAACCGAGATGCAAACGGTTACAATGTACAAGCTCATGCAGTCGTTTGAGAAAGTAATGAAGCGCTTTAAAGAACGCCATGAAAAACCGCAACACGTAGTGGTGAAATATAACTACAGCCTGGAAGGGCAGCGGAGCTTCCTCGTAGATTATCTGCAACAGGAAAAACGCAGCGCTTTTGAAACCGTTTTTTCGCAATGTCAGAACCGCATTCATGCCATCTTCACCTTCCTTGCCATGCTGGAGTTGATCCAACAAAAATTCCTTACCATCCTCATCGGCGCCGGACGAAATAATTTTATTCTGGAATGGAATGAACACAGAGAAGCGGAAGAAGAAGTGAAAACGGAAGGAGCGTTGTAGAAATGAGCGTTTGATTTTTGAAAATCCGTAGCCGGTATAGAGTTCCCGCAGATGACGCAGATATACGCAGAATATGCTATGAGAAAACAAATCTCACAGATGCCATAAATGTACTGCACCCTAATATCTGCGATAATCCGCGCTATCAGCGGGAGGATAATAGCGCTCACAGATGCCACAGATGTACACAGATGTGCCACACAATAATATCTGCGATAATCCGCGCTATCTGTGAGCGAATAAACTTTTACTCCTTCATAAACCGTAGTTGCCGGGGAATACCCTCCTGTACAAAACGTAGCAGGTACATACCCGCGGGCAACGCATCTACCTGTATGACGGCAGTAGCCGACCATCCCCGCAGTACCCGCCTGCCCATAAGGTCATACACCTCATAAGTCCCTACCGTTGTTGCCTTATCCACCGTGAGCAGCCCTCGTGTAGGGTTGGGATAAGCCTTGTAGCCTTGCTGTAGTTCATACAACTCCGATACCGACAACGGCTCTATATCAAAACCGAGATCCATGTATTCTTTTTGTATGGTAAGCCCGCTGGTCCTGCCTGTGGCGGTATCTCGTGTGAGGACAAGGGCATAGTTATGCAGCAACGGCATTAGTCCGCCATAATAATCGGATGCAGAATCAAGTGTTACTCGTGCTCCTCCTAAACGGCCTTCTATTCCCCCCTCGCCGTAGGTTATATTGATATCGCCAGCTACCACTAAGTTTTTTGAAGGGTCATACAGAAAGGGGTTGTCCAATTTTATCTTCACCCACATGCCATCGTTATGCGGCGGATATTTATCAGTAGCCAGGGGCTGCGGCATGGTGGCGGAATCTATGCAACGCAGGCTGTCCGTAATCGCTACCCGTTGCAGCCCGTATAGCATAGCCTTTGCTGCGGCTGTATCCTGTACTGCATTAATCTCGAGGGTGTCAAAATTAGGAAGCGCAGTATATCCCATACAGAGAGCCACCGGCTCATAATATTCCTTCCCAGGATAGAAATTTGTAGGATTATTACCGGCTACATAGATATGGGTAATCCAGCCAGCCGGAGCGGCAAAACTGCCAGCAGGATAGAGGTAGGAGTTTACAGTTTTTTTTGTAGCGATAATTGCCCCACCATAACCATCCCAGTTTGAATAAGTGCTGTCCCATGCCGTGTTCAGACGGTGGTAATAAGCGGCATATTGGGGTACATGGCTGCCTATCTGGGCCTTACCCTCGCCTGTGGCGAGGGTAAGGCTTATAAAAATCAGGAGAATGTATTTCATGCTTATTCTTTTACAAAGGTGAAATGATAGGCGGCTTTGCCCTGACGAAACTCCAGGATATAGTTACCGGGAACAAGCGAGCCAACAGGAAGGCGGTTTGCCCGCACGCTGCCCCGTTGAATCAGTTTGCCGGTTATGTCAAGTATAACGTACTCTCCCAGCTCATCAATCCCGTTTACGGTAAGTTCGCCGCCCACCGGATTAGGAGACAGTGTAAGCTGCCTGATTCGTTGGGTAGCGGATGCCTTGGCAGGGCGGTATTGCACTGTAGTATTTTTTAATTTTTTAGTAGTTAAAGAAATGGTTGGCGTGTATAGATTGCGGATATATTATTCTTTATAACCGGTAGAAAATGTGAGTCAAATTTAATAAGCCTTTAGGTAAATCGCAAATAGATAAAAAAAAATGGCAGAGTGTAAAGGAGAAAGTAAATGCTGATTTCATCGTTCAAGGAAAGAATAAAATTCTATTAAAACCCTAATATCTGCGATAATCCATGCTATCTGCGGGAGAATAATAGCGCTCACAGATAGCACAGATGTACACAGATGTGCTACATAAATAATATCTGTGCTAATCCGTGTTATCTATGAGCGAATAAAATTTACAGAATGTAAATTCAGTCTTTCATAGGCAATGCAGTCGGGTTTTTAATTTACAATTGTAGATTAATCCGCTAAATTTGCCCTATATTTATCCTTATGAACAGATACCTTTTGCGAACAATCATCATGGCGGCTTGGTGAGGTTTTGAAAAATTCCAAATTACAGATTTCAAATTCCAAAGAGGAGAAGGTGAAACCATCTTTCAATATTCAACATTCAAAATTTTAAAAAATGGCGGAAACATTAAGTTTTGCTGAGAAAATAGCAAAAGCAGAAAATTTTTTACCGATAAACGGTACGGACTATATCGAGTTTTATTGCGGCAATGCCAAGCAGTCGGCGCATTTTTACAAAACGGCGTTCGGCTTCCAATCGGTAGCCTATGCAGGCCCTGAAACCGGTGTGCGCGACAGAGCGTCTTATGTGCTGCAACAAGGAAAAATCCGTTTGGTACTCACCACGGCGTTAAAATCCGATCATCCCATTTCCGAGCATGTGAAGAAACACGGCGATGGCGTAAAGATATTGGCTCTTTGGGTGGATGATGCCTATAGCGCATTTGAAGAAACCACAAAGCGCGGCGGAAAACCTTATCAGGAGCCGATTACGCTGAAAGACGACAATGGCGAAGTGCGCATGAGCGGTATCTATACCTATGGCGAAACCGTGCACATGTTTATAGAACGCAAAAACTACAAAGGCGCCTTCATGCCGGGTTATGAAAAATGGGAAAGCGCCTATAATCCTACCGATTGCGGCTTATTGTATGTAGATCATTGTGTAGGAAATGTAGGCTGGAACCGTATGCTGCCTACCGTAAAATGGTACGAAGAAGTGATGGGATTTGTGAACATCCTATCCTTTGACGACAAACAAATCAATACCGAATACTCAGCACTGATGAGTAAAGTGATGGCAAACGGAAACGGCTATGCCAAGTTCCCCATCAATGAACCGGCGGAAGGAAAGAAAAAATCACAGATAGAAGAATACCTGGATTTCTACGAAGGCGAAGGCGTGCAACATATAGCCGTTGCCACCAAAGACATCGTGAAAACCGTAACCGAACTAAAAGCACGCGGTGTGGAGTTTTTGAGCGCCCCGCCGGATGCATATTATGAAATGCTGCCCGAACGCGTAGGCTCCATAGATGAAGACATCAAAAAACTACAAGGCTTAGGCATTTTGGTGGATAGAGATGAAGAAGGCTATTTGCTGCAAATCTTTACCAAACCCGTAGAAGACCGTCCTACTCTGTTCTTTGAAATCATTGAACGACACGGAGCGCAGAGCTTTGGTGCAGGCAATTTTAAAGCTTTGTTTGAAAGCATCGAAAGAGAACAAGCGAAAAGAGGAAACTTGTAGGAGGAATTTCCAAAAGCAAATTTCAAACCCCCATAAAAAATCCCAAGGACGAAGGTCTTTGGGATTTTCATTTAGGATAATGCCTATAAGCATGTGGTTTTTATTCGATCACCATAGCCGTAGCGCTGATGCGTATTTCGGTTTTGGGTTCGGTAATGGCAGCAATTTCTTCTTCGGATTTTCCGCCGTCTTCCGCATAATGTTGCAGCTCTTCTACTGATACGGTCTTCTTCATAGCGGTTCCTTTCACAATGGCTTTATGCCCGCTCATATCTTTTGGTACGGCAAATTCATGGTCTTTGATTTTTACGAACAGGCTTTCGCCGTCTTCGTTTTGCAGCCTTATCCAGCAGCCGGCTACCTGACATACTTCTTCTATCACGCCGCTTACCACCACGGGCATTTCATCTTTATCGCCCATTTCATCTTGCAGTTCTTGTACGGAAATTGCCGATTGGGAATTGAATTTTTTACCGTACAGTTTTCCTTCTTGCGCCCCTACGGAAAGTGTGAAAAACGACAGAACCAGCAGGGCTGTAACCAATTTTTTCATATACTGAGTTTAAATTTTTTTAAAAATACGATTGCTTTTGCAAATAGTCTTTCACATATTCGGCTACTCCTTTTTCGAGACTGTAAAATTCTTCTTTATAGCCGGCTTTTCGCAGCTTGTTCATGTCCGCTTCGGTGAAGTACTGGTATTTATCGCGAATGTCTTCCGGCGTATCTATATAGTCAATTTTCGGTTTTTCGTTTAGTGCTTTAAAAATGGCTTTCACTAAATCGTTGAAAGAGCGCGCCTTTCCTGAGCCTATATTGTACAATCCGTTTTCTGGTTGTTGTTCCATCAGCCATACGCACATTTTTACGACATCTTTTACATACACAAAATCGCGCATCTGCTCGCCGTCTTTATACTTGGGATTATGTGAGCGGAAAAGCTTTACGACTCCGTGTTTTTGTATCTGATGATAGGCATGAAAAATCACAGATGCCATTCTGCCTTTATGGTATTCATTGGGACCATAAACATTAAAAAATTTCACCCCTGCCCAGAATGGCGGGGTTTTCTTTTGTTCTAATGCCCAACTGTCAAATTCATTTTTGGAAACTCCGTAGGGATTAAGTGGTTGCAGCTTCGATACAATATCATGCTCATCTTTATAGCCCCATTCACCATTGCCGTAGGTAGCGGCAGATGAGGCATAGAGCAAGGGTATGTTTTTTTCGGTGCAATATTCCCATACCTCCTTTGTATAATCCAGATTCCATTTTTTATGGACTTCGTAATCCATTTCGGTAGTATCGGTTCGGGCGCCGAGGTGGAAGATGCAGGAAAGCGTGTCAGGGTGGGTTTTCAGCCATTCAAAAAACTGCTCGCGATGTACTTTAAAAGCGAATTTTTTATCTAAAAGATTATTGACTTTCGAGGTATTGGAAAAATCATCTACGAGAATAAGATGGGTATAACCGAGGCGGTTGAGGTAGCCTACAAGGTAGCTGCCAATAAAACCCGCTGCGCCGGTTATGACAATGGCGTCCGTTTTCTTCATGAGCTAAAGGATAAAGTGTGATTAGTGAGCTTCCGCTTCGGAAGGCGCTTTGTTAGGCGCATTTTCTTCGTGCGGCACGTTCGCTTTTTCCGTCTGCTGATGCGCAGGATCGCTGGCTATATTATCCTGTGGCGTGGCTTCTATATGGGTAGCATCCTGGGTGGTGTGCACCTCTTCCGTGCCGTGCCCTGCCGCACCGTGTCCTTCTTCATCATGCCCCATGATATTTACAAAATTTACGGCGGCTATAAACAAGCCTGCAAGCATGATGGAAAACCAAAAGGAAGGCTTTCCGGCGGCTTGTTGTTTTATTTTCGGTTCGCTATGATGATGTGTTTCGTGCGACATAAAAAATGAGTTTTTAATAAAAAATGAGAAACAGCGCAAAGGTAATTTGTTGCAGGCATTAATGGAAGCGCTGCAGTTATTTTTTGGGTGCAGGCGGTTCCATCACGGCGCCACAGCTTTTACAAGTGCGGTTTTCCACATTAGAGTAAAATCGTTCCATCACCGGCGGCAGTTGGCTTACAATATCCGTCAGCTCAAAGGTTTCTTCATACAGCTTGTCGCCGCACTGTTCGCAAAACCATACAAAGCCGTCTATTTCTTTGTTTTCACGTACTTTTTCGATGACGAGGCCCACGGTATTGGCGCCACGCTGCGGAGAGTGCGGAGTGTTGGAAGGCAATAGAAATATTTCGCCTTGCCGGATGGGAATATCCACAATCTTTCCGTCTTCTTTAATCTTTACCGATACATCACCTTCTATCTGATAAAAAAGTTCTTCACTCTCGTTTACGTGAAAATCTTTGCGGCTATTGGGCCCGCCTACCACCATCACGATGAAGTCGCCCGTGTTTTTATAAAGCGTAGCATTGCCCACCGGTGGTTTTAAAAGCTGTCTGTTTTCTTCGATCCAGGTATGAAGATTAAAAGGACGTGTTACTGGCATGGGAAAAAAGTTTGTTTAAAGTTACAAAGGTTTCAGCACTTTCATTTTTACGGTTTCGATGCGGGTATCGCTTACCAGCAAAATATCAAACTCGTATAAGCCAATGATGATGCGTGTTTTGTTTTTGGGAATGGTTTTATATTGCCGGATGATATAGCCGGAAAGCGTTTCTGCGTCATCCGTAGGAAACTGAAATCCGTACCGGTCGTTCAGATGGTCCAACTCCAGCCTGCCGGAAAAAATATACTCGTTTTCGGAAAGCTGTTTTTCCACGTATTCTTCCGTATCGTACTCATCCCGTATATCGCCGAATATTTCTTCCAGCACATCCTCCATCGTTACAATACCTGCCGTGCCTCCATATTCATCTATCACCCATGCAATGCTTTTGCGTTCTTTGGTGAAGCGGTTGATAAGATCCACAGCGCTCATCGTTTCCGGCACGGCGGGGATGGTGTGCATGATTTCGCGTAGCGTGGCCGGTTTCCGCAACAGATCCAGATGATGCAAGTAGCCCGTTATTTCATCCAGGTCTTTTTCATACACCACTATTTTGGAAAGCTTGGTAGCGATAAATTTTTTGCGCACTTCTTCTATAGGTGTTTCTATATTTATGCCGATTACTTCATTGCGCGGCACCATACATTTGCGGGCTTTTACCTTCACCAGCCCCAGCGCATTTTCAAACAATTCGGTATTCTTATCATCGCTTTCCGCATCATGTCCGTATAGGGTTTGTCGCACAAAGCTGTCCATATTCACACGGGTAAAAACATCCCTGTCATTTTTTATACGCACATTAAAAAGATACTTCAGCACGAATGCCGAAATGCCTATAAACAGCCTGGCAACCGGGTAAAGGATCAGCCGCATCAGCAACATAGGAAACGCAGCGATGGCCAGCACGGCTCCGGATCGCTTGCGAAATAAATTGTTAGGGAGCAACTGTGCCGCTATAAGAATGATGAAAATAGCAAGCAGCGCATCCATTATCAGCTTCACATAAAACAAACGGAAGGAAGCCGGCAAATAAGGCAACCAAAGCTCCGTGAGCCGCGAAATCAATAAAACATAAATGACCAGCGATATGTTGATGCCGATTAATCCCGTACCGATAAACTCGGCAGGCTTATCAAAAAAACGCCCTATAATCCCCCCAGAAAAACTGCCTTGCTTTTTTTTCAATTCCACACTGAGGCGGTCGGCAGAGGCGAACGCCACTTCCGAAGCGGCAAAAAACAAGATCAATAAAAGACATCCTGCTATATAAAGAAGAAGATTGACTTCCATAGGCAATCAAAGATAATTTTGATTTTTGATTTTTGATTTTTGATTTTTGTCTGTCAAATACACAGCGGCGTTGAGTCTATTCCTTTATAATTTATTCCTAAAACTATACCATGCCGGCATCCGTTTGTGGGCTGTGCGGAACAAAAAAGCACGCACTTGGCTGCAAGGAAGAAAAGATATATTCCGGCACATAGAAGCCACGCTGGGCGGTAAAAAGGAAAAACGCGTGTGGATACATTGCGCTTCGCTGGGTGAATATGAACAGGGAAGACCCGTTATAGAGGCGCTTCGGCAATCCCCGAAAACCGCAGAACTAAAAATCGTTCTTAGTTTTTTTTCACCATCGGGCTATGAAATAACGAAAAATCATTCGCCGGCAGACTATGTATTTTATTTGCCTATGGATGGAAGGGAAAATGCCGAACGATTGGTGCGCCTGGTAGATCCCGCATGGGTTCTTTTTGTGAAGTATGAATTTTGGTATCATTATCTGCATACGCTTTATAGGGAAGGCATTCCCGTTTTTTTAATTTCCGCTGCCTTCCGTCCGTCGCAGCCGTTCTTTGCCTGGTACGGTGGTTTGTTTCGGAAGATGCTTGGGTTTTACAGGCATATTTTTTTGCAGGATGCATCATCCCAAAAATTATTAACCGGCATAGGCATCCGCCACACTACGGTGGCGGGTGATACCCGCTACGACCGCGTGGTGCGCATTGCTGCCGAGGCAAAAACCTATCCGCTTATCGAGGCATGGCAAAAACAAAGTCCTATCCTCATCGCCGGAAGCACCTGGCCGGACGATGAAAAAATCCTGGCGAAGGCGCTGCCCGCCCTGCCCGAAAACTGGAAGCTCATCATCGCGCCGCACGAAATTCAGGAAAAGCGCCTGCGTGATATAGAACATCTCTTTGGTGAAAAAATGGTGCGTTATTCGAAGCTGGCAGATGAGCCGGATGCAGGAAGATGGCTGCTGATGGATAATATGGGCATGCTTTCAGGCTTGTATCGCTACGGAACGGTGGCATTTATAGGCGGCGGTTTTAGTAAAGAAGGCATTCATAATATTCTGGAGCCTGCTGTATTCGGGTTGCCTACAGCCTTTGGTCCTTATTATAAAAAATTTACCGAAGCCGTGCTGATGGTGGAAAATCAACTTGCCTTCAGCGTGCAACATGCACAAGAATACCGGCTCATTCTGGAAAAATTGATAAACGATACCGCCTATAGAACCACCCTAAAAACAGAAATACTCCGGTTGGTGCAATCGCAGCAGGGCGCTACGGAGCAGATTGTGGAGCGGGTGCAGCAAGAGATAAAGGGGTGAAAAAATATTTTGTAACCGGGCACTATACAAGAATGAGTTTTGCAGGTGAAATGATGATGTAGGATAAACATGTAATTTTGCCCCACTAAAAAAATAAACAGAATGCCTGGAACAGAACTTTTTGGAGCAGAAGAACGAAAAGAGGTGAATGATGTATTAGAAACAGGAATTTTATTTCGCTATGGGCACGAGGCGCAGCGAAACGGACACTGGAAAGCAAAGGAATTTGAAGAAGAAGTAAAGAAAATAACGGGCGCTCGCTATGCTCATGCCGTAAGCAGCGGCTCTACGGCTGTAGCTACCGCGCTTGCCGCTTCCGGTATCGGTGCCGGCGATGAGGTGATTGTGCCGCCGTTTACGTTTATCGCTACTATAGAAGCGGTATTGTTTGTAGGTGCGATTCCCATTTTTGCAGAAATAGATGAAACGCTTTGCCTGAGCGCCGAAGGAATTAAAAAAGCCATCACCCCCAAGACCAAAGCCGTATGCCTCGTACACATGTGCGGCGGCATGGCGGATATGGATAGCATTTTGCAAGTGGTGAAAGAGCATAAGTTGATTTTGGTAGAGGATGCAGGACAAGCTTTTGGTGCGAGCTACAAAGGCACGGCAACCGGGCTTTTCGGCTCTGCCGGCAGTTACTCCTTCGACTTTTTTAAAATAGCTACCGCCGGCGAAGGGGGGGTGATGGTAACAAACGATGAAGCTGTTTATAAAACCGCCGATTGCTACTCCGATCACGGGCACAATCATGAAGGAAACAACAGAGGAATGGAGCAACACCCTATCCTCGGGTTTAACTATCGTATAGGAGAATTGAATGCGGCAGTGGGACTGGCACAAACACGAAAGGTGCCGCATATACGCGAAGTAAACCGCAAGTACAAAAAACAACTCACTCAATTATTATCCGCTAACCCACATATCTCTTTCGCAAAAATTGTGGATCAAGATGGTGATTCCGCTACGTTTCTCAATCTGCTTTTACCCAATACGGATGCTGCCCAACGCGTCGTAGCAGAATTGAACAAAAACAATATAGGCGGCTTCAACTATTGGTTTACCAATATGTATCATTTCATCAACCAATGGGAACACCTGAAAAACATGCAAACCGCTTCCCGGCTTGTTGTGCAGATGGAAACGCCTTCACAAGATTATAAAACCCTCCAATTGCCAAAATCGCAGGAAGTAGTAGGAAGGCTTATCTCCTTCGGCATCCGCTGCACCTGGACGGAAGAAGAGGTAACAGCGCTCGCCGCAAAAATCAACGAATGTGTAACGCTTGCACTGACAACGCGCCCGGCTTGATTCCTAAACCTGATATAAACCAATATGTACAAGAATTTTAAAAACATAGAACGAACCGTTTTTGGCAGAGGAAGCCTCTCCATGATGGAGGAAATACTGCAACCTGTTAGAAAAACACACAATCGGTACATCGTTTTTATTGTGGATGATTTTTTTCGTGATAGCGATATGGCAGCCAAGCTCCCCGTAAAAAGCGAAGATGTGTTGCGCTTTATAGATGTGGACCCCCATGAGCCTACCACGGAGCTGATTGATACCTTGCGGGATGAAATAATAATGGCAAAAGGATTACCCGCCGGTGTGGTGGGCATAGGCGGCGGAAGCATCATGGATATAGCCAAAGCGCTTTCGCTCATGTTTACCAACGAGGGTTCTTCTACCCTATATCAGGGGTTAAACCTTATCAAACATCCCGGCATCTATCATTTGGGCGTGCCTACTCTTTCCGGCACCGGTGCGGAGGTATCTATGACCGCCGTGCTTACCGGCCCTGTCAAAAAATTAGGTTTAAAATGCGAATGGACACCTTTCCACCAATTAATCCTTGACCCCGATTTGTTAGCCACCGTGCCCCGGGATAAATGGTTTTATACCGGCATGGATACGTACATCCACTGTATCGAATCGGTAAACGGAAGACTGAATAATGCCTATAGCCTTGCCTATGCGGAGCAATCGCTGAAGCTATGCAGGGATATTTACCTCGGCGATCATTCAGGACAAACTAAAGAGAACGATGATAAACTGATGGTGGCTTCTTTAATGGGCGGTCTGAGCCTCACTTATTCCGAAGTAGGCGTATGCCATGCCTTGTCCTATGGTTTGTCTAAAATCTTCGAGATGAAACATTGTTATGCCAATTGCGTAGCTTTTCAGCATCTGGAAGATTACTACGGTGAAGGAGTAAAAGAATTTAAAACGATGATAGAAAAGCATCAGATAACCTTACCCCAAAACCTGAGCAGCACATGGACGGAAGATGAAATTACCAGAATGGCGGAAGTAGCCTATAATTTGTCCCACATGTGGGATCATGCGATTGGCGAAGACTGGAAAGAAAAAATCAGCCTGAATACCATTATAGATTTATACAAAAGATTGTAGTCCTCATGAGTCATAAAAAAATAAACGTAGGAAATATAGCCTGTGGCGCAGACCAGTTGTTTCTGATTTCCGGTCCTTGTGTGATAGAAGAAGAATCCATCATGATGAAGACGGCAGAGATGCTGAGAGAAGTGAGTGAAAAGCTGAACATTTCGGTCATCTATAAATCTTCTTTTAATAAAGACAATCGCAGCAGCCTTAAATATTATGACGGGCCGGGTCTGGAAAAAGGCTTGAAAATCCTGGCAAAAGTGAAAGAGCAATTCGGTTTTCCAGTGCTGACGGATATTCACTATCCCGATCAAGCGGTGCCGGCGGCTGAGGTTTGCGATGTATTGCAGATACCGGCTTATCTCTGTATGCAAAGCGGTCTATTAGTAGCGGCGGCTAAAACCGGTGCGGTCATCAACATCAAGCACGGACAATTTCTTGCACCCGAAAATATGAAACATCCCGTAGGTAAATGTGTGGATTCGGGAAATGATAAAATCATCCTTACCGAGCGTGGCTATACGATGGGTTATAACGATCTTGTGGTGGACCCCCGGAGCTTTTATCACCTGGCACAATTAGGCTATCCCGTAGTGTTCGATATTACTCATTCCATTCGTAAATATGGCATTCCCAGTGCGGATGCAAAAGGTGGAGCACGTGAATTTCTGCCGGTGCTGAGTCGTGCAGGTGTAGCCGCCGGTGTGGACGGCGTATTTATAGAAACCCATCCTGAACCGGAAAAAGCCCTATGCGATGCCGCTTCTCAGCTTTGTGTGTATGATCTGGAAGAATTTATGAAACCCCTACTGGAGTTGCACGGGATAGCAGTGAAATATAGGTAAAGGGAAAAATTTATCGGGACATAGCGGCAGCGACACAACTAATCCGCAAGCGGAAAAACAACCGTAAACGTAGTCCCCTTGCTTATCTCCGAAGAAACATCTATCGTGGCATGATGTGCTTGTAAAATATTGAGCGTAGAGGCAAGCCCCAAACCCATGCCGTTTCGTTTTTGGGTAAAATAAGGCTCGAAGAGTTGGGGAATATGATCTTCTTGAATGCCGCTTCCATTGTCCGTTATCTCCAGCACGGCGCGTTCATTCAGCCGGAATAAACGCAATGTCAGCATGCCTTTATGTTCCTCCATTGCTTCCACTGCATTAATCAGGATATTCAGCAAAGCGATTACCAGTCTGTTTTCATCTGCTTCTATCCGCAATTCTTCCTTAGGAAGATCCAAGTGTAATTTTATATGATTGAGTGTAAGCCGGTCAATGGAAGTAGCAATCACTTTATCCAGTACGGATTGCAGCACACATGTATGCTGGTCTATTTCGGTAGGTTTGGAGGTATGGAGCAGTTCGGAAATAAGATCGCTGATGCGTTTGGCATTGCGACTGATAATATCCACATACAGGTTTTCCTCTTCCATTTCTTGCTTCAGTTGTTCGGTAGAAAGGGTGATGTTGTTGAGCGGATTACGTACTTCATGCGCCAGGGTTCTTACCAATCGCCCTACCGCTGCAAGTTTTTCAATCTGTAAATTGGATTTTTCTTCTTTTTTGAGCGCCGTAATGTCGTGAATAATTCCGTGGTATCTTATTTCCATTTCTGAAGGATTGTCTTGCTCCACCACTATGGTAACGGTGCTGGTAATAAACGATCCGTCTTTGGTTTCAATAACGATTTCCTTATCTACCACATCTTTTTGTTGTTGAAGATTTTCGTGGATATAGGCTTGTTGCTGGGGCTGCTTAATAATCGTGAAAAGATCGAGTTGCAGCAGTTCTTCTTTCGTATAGCCCAGGGACGCAACCGCCGCGTCGTTGATGTCAATGAATACAAACTCATGACTTAGAATAAAAATAATGTCTTTGGATTGTTCAAATAAGGCGCGGTATTTTCGTTCGTTTGCTTTTATGGTTTTCAGGGCATTGGCACGGTCGAGGGCATAGCGCATGCTCCGCTCGATGGTGTCCATGTTCAGCTCCGATTTAATGAGGTAGTCCACCGCACCCAGCTTCATCGCCTCTATATCCACTTTTATATTCCCCTTTCCTGTGAGCAGGATAATGGGTTCATCGCAGCCGTATTTATGCGCTTCTTTCAAAAAATCCACACCGGTATGCGCTCCCAGCAGATAATCTACCAGGTAAATATCATAGGCATGTTTGGTAAGCAGGGCGATAGCGTCTTTGTATATAGGACACCAGTCAATCACAAACTTTGCCTCAGGAATACGTTTCAGGTATTCATGAATGATGTAATAATCATCATTGTCGTCATCTACAATCAATACTTTTACCGTTTTTTCTCTGAAAGGCATATACGTCCCTGTTTTTAGTCTATATTAAATTCTTTGAATTGCCGCATCTTGTTGTAAAGTGTTTTGCGGTCAATGTTCAGCAGTTTGGCGGCTTTGCTCTTGTTATAATTTGCTTGCTTCAGCGCATCCAATACTACTTCGTATTCGGCATCAAGATTGGCTGTTTTCAGTTTGTTTTCAAAAGGAACATCTGCTGATTTGGACGATTTCCGCTTGGGTAGCACGCGTGTTTCTTCTTCCTCTTCTTCTTCGTCGAATCGCAGTTTTTTATAGTTGGTAATTTCAAAAGGCAGGGAGGAAACCTGCACCCATTCTCCATCCGTAAGCAGGGTAGCGCGTTTCACTACGTTGCGCATTTCCCTAAGGTTGCCATGCCATACATAGTTTTGGAAAATGTCGGTTACTTCCTGAGAGAAGCCCTTCACTTCTTTGCCCAGCTCCCTGTTGGTAATCTCCAGAAAATGCGCTGCAAAGAGCATGATGTCCTGTTTGCGTTTGCGTAGCGGCGGCACTTCTATACTAAATTCATTGAAGCGGTGATAAAGGTCTTCGCGGAATTTACCGTTTTGTGCGGCATCCCATAGTCGTTCATTACTGGCTACAATGATGCGTACATCCAGCTCTATATCCTTGTTGCCGCCCACTCGGCGCATTTTGCGTTCCTGCACCACACGCAGCAGCGATACTTGAATATCATAGGAAAGGTTGGCTATTTCATCAAGAAAAATGGTGCCGCTGTTAGCCAGTTCAAACGAGCCTAATTTCTGATTGACCGCACCGGTAAAGGCTCCTTTTTCATGTCCGAATAATTCGCTGCCGGCAAGCTCTTTAGAAAGGGCGCCGCAGTCAATGGCTACAAAGGGTTTTGCCGCACGTTTGCTTTTCTGATGTATTTGCTGGGCTATAGCTTCTTTACCGCTACCGCTTTCCCCGTATATAATGATGCTGAAGTTGGTCGGCGCTACCAGTTCTATCTGCTTCATGATGTTTACAAACTCCGGCGTATCGCCCATGATGTATTGTCCGTGCATCTTCGGCTTGGCGGCGGTTTTTGCTGTGTTGCCCGTTTTTTTGGCAGGAGTTTCTTCTGCTTCGCTATGTGTTTTAGGAGTTCTTTGTGCCGGTGCTATTTCATGCGGAGCGGCATCCAGTGCGCTTTTTATAGTGAGTAGGATTTCGTCCGGCAATAAGGGTTTTGTTACATAGTCATAGGCACCCATTTTCATCACTTCTACTGCGTCTTTTACATCGCTATAGCCGGTAATGATGACCACCGGCAGTTGCGGATATTTTTCTTTTATGCGGCTGAGCAGGTCGGCGCCGGTCATATCATCCAGCTTAAAATCGCAGAGGACTATATCCGGTTCATTTTTCTCCAGCCATTTAATGGATTCTTTTCCGGTATGCAGCGTGGTAACTATAAAATTATTTCTTGTAAGAAAACGATGGAGCAATAGGCACATGTCTTTATCGTCGTCTATCACCAGGATGTTGTTATTCATACGTTCTTTTTTGGTTTTGTCAGGATGTGGTTTTTAAAATGAGTGAAACAGCCTTTGGAAAATACGATGATTCTTCCATAATACATAGGGATTTTGCCAGTCAATTCTATGCAATTTCTTTTACTTAATGTAGAAGCCGGCAAAGTTTAAGCAAGTTTTATAAAATAGGAGTCAATTCCATACAGCGCGAATCTGTGCAATCGGGATTTTCATCTGCTCTCTGTATTTGGCAACGGTACGGCGGGCTATGTTATAGCCTTTGGAAGAAAGAATATTCACAAGCTGCTGGTCGGTATAAGGGCTTTTTTTATCTTCTGCATCTATAGCCTCTTGTATCACCGAACGAATGACCTTGTTGCTGATTACTTCCCCTTTTTTATCCGCTATACCTTCACTGAAAAGATCTTTCAGATACACCAATCCGAAATGCGTTTCTGCATATTTATTGCTGGTAATGCGCGAAATGGTGGAAATGTCCAGTCCGCATTTATCGGAAACATTGCGCAGCACCATAGGCTTCAGCAGGCGAATATCTCCTTCCAGGAAATACTCTTCTTGCAGCTCTATAATAGTGTGCATGATTTTCATCATAGTTTCTTCCCGTTGTTTCACCGCATTCACAAACCATTGCGCAGATTGCAATTTGCTTTTCACATATTGCATGGCATTCTTGTCTTTCTTGCTTTGCTCTGATAATTGTTCGAATAAAGATTGATTGATGAAAACGGAACCTGTTCTCGAATTATGAAGATGTACTTGTAGAGAATCGCCGAATTTGGTAATAATATAATCGGGGATGATTGTATTCTTTACCTCATATTCGGTATTATTTTCTACAACCGGATAAAACTTGAGTGTCCCTATGAAATTCAGAATAATACGCAATTCGGTATCATCCAGCCGTAAGGCGTTATGGATTTTTTCAAACTGACGGTGCATCAGGTCTTCATAATGGAAGGTTACCAATTGCAAGGCAAATTTTACATCCGGGCGTTTGGTGTTCATTGCTTTTAGCTGAAGCAACAGGCATTCCTGCACACTGCGCGCACCCAGCCCTATGGGGTCAAGAGTTTGAACGATGGACAGCGCCTTTTCCAGAGTGCTTTCTTCTACTATTTTTTGTTTCAGAAAGGAATAATCATCGGCTACCTCGGTCATGGGTTTATCCATCATGCCTTGGTTGTTGAGGATGTCAATGATGTACTCCGCAGCCTCGCTCAGCTCCTCGCTCAGCGCTATGAGGCGCAGCTGTTGCTTGGCTTCGTCTTTAAAATGAGTGCGGTTGCCGATAGGCATTTCGGGGGTTTCTTCCCTGCTGAAATAATTTTGATATTCGGCTTTGTAATCGGGTACATCATCATACTTAAATTCTTCCCAGTCTGAAAAATCCTGAATATCATCCGATTTTTTTTCGGTAAATTCGTCTTGGTCTTTCTCTTCTTTTGCTTCCAGCAACGGGTTTTCATCCATCTCGGTTTGTATGCGTTGCTCCAGCTCCAGGTTGTTGAGAAAATACAAGTTTAATAACTGTATCTGCTGCGGAAGAATTTTTAATTGTTGTTTCTGAGTCTGTTGTTGAGAAAGCATAGATTGTTATTTTTTCAGTAGGTATAGAAAATCAATCACTATTCTTAAAGGTAGTGAATGCTTAGTAGCTAATGGCTATAAATAAACAAACATTATGGAATTGCGCCGTGAAAATTCTCTTTGAATACCTGTTTTTTTCGCATCTTGTGTCCATTTTTTGCAACAGTTTTTTTCTGTTAAAATATTATGCCTAATCAGAGGAAAAAGTTATTTACCGTTCTTACCGTGTCGTTTATCGCCTCCTTTATCTTGCTGGTGGGTGCGGCTTTGTATGCGCTGCGGCAGATCAATGCCAACAATGCTTTTTCGGCACAGGTAGATCATACAAATGCTGTCATCTCCGAGCTATACAAACTGGATATTATCGTGCGGGATCTGGATGTAAAAGAAAGAGGCTATATGATTACCGGCGATTCTTCACATCTGAAAGAACTCTTTGCCGTACAGAAAAAAATACAATATTCCACCCATTCCCTGCGCACCTTGCTGCGCGACAGCAAGCGACAAATGGAATTGCTCACCTTGCTTCGGGGTACTTTGGTGCTGCGGATAAGTGCTATCAAAAAAAATCTGCAATATTATCCTCAGCAGGAGCGTAAGGAGATACCCCGTTATTTCTACGATGGGCGGGTGCTGCGCAAGCAAGCTACGGATTATATCAACCAGATGCACAAAAACGAACGGCAGTTGCTGCTGGATTGCTATGAACAGAAGAAAAACTCAGAACGGATAGCACAGAGTGTCGTGCAAACCTTGCTTATTAGTTTTTTTGTACTCACTCTTTTTCTTTTTGTCGTGCTGGTACGTGAGATTTATATGCGAAAAAATTTTCAGGAAGAGCTGCAAAAACGGGTTAGAGATCTGAAGCAGACCAATGAAGAACTGGAGCAAATCGCCTTTGTACTGTCGCACGATATTCAAGAGCCGCTGCGAAAAATCCGCATCTTCAGCAATAAACTCCTCTACTCCAAAGACGATAAAGAAAAAACGGCAGAAGCGGCTGGAAGGCTCGACCGAAGCGCCGGTGTAGCACAATCTTTACTGGAAGATATGCAGGTGTTGCTGGGCTTGCGAAATGATCAGTATGAGGAATATGTGCCCCTCAATAATATCCTGGATGCCGCGCTTCAGGATTTGCAAGATACCATTCAGCAAAAAAATGCCGACATTCATAGCGATGCCTTGCCGGTAATCAAAGGGAATTATAAACAGCTCCAGCTTCTTTTCAAAAACATCCTGGATAACGCGCTGAAATTTGCCAAGGAAGATACTCCGCCCATTATTCGCATCCGTCATAAAATCATTACCGATGATGATACCCACAGCCTAACCACCAATGAAGGACACGAATACCACCAGCTCACCATTGAAGACAACGGAATCGGTTTTGAACAAGTTTATGCCGACCGCATCTTTAAAATTTTTCAACGGCTGCATAGCGATGAACAATACAGCGGGAAAGGTATCGGGCTTTCTTTATGCCAGCGCATTATGACCAATCATAGGGGTGCGATAAAAGCATTCGGCAATATGGGGAAGGGAGCTATCTTTACATTGTATTTCCCTAAAAGCTGAATATCTATCGTGCATTCCATCCGTACCGTTTCACTCACCACTTGCAAAGACATAGCCTATATTGATACGCTAAAAGGAGAAAAGATCTTATTGTTTGTACACGGCTTAGCCGGCTACCACGGAGTATGGGCGCGGAATATAGAAGCGCTGAGTGAGCATTTTCGCTGCATCGCTATAGACCTGCCCGGCAATGGATTCTCTACTTACAGGGATTATGATTATTCGATTTCTTTTTTTGCACAATGCCTCAAAGAGTTTACGGACAGCCTACAGCTCCATTCGTTTTATTTGCTGGGGCACTCGCTTGGCGGGCAGGTGGCTATAAAATTTACCACCGATCATCCGCAGCTTGTAGAAAAGCTGATTCTTTGTGCGCCCGCCGGTTTTGAAACCTTCACCGCTTTGGAAAAAAACATGTATCAAAGCAGTTTTCATTTTTTTAATTTTTTTTCAAGCGATGATAATAGCCTGGCTAAATCTATCAGCACGAGTTTCTACCACTATACCGGTCAAGCAGACGAGCTGATCGAAAATGCGCTGGCATTGCTGAAACGCTATCCTATAGGCGGTTTTCGCAAAATGATAGAGCGCTGTATTCAAGGGATGCTGGATGAGCCGGTGTTTCATTTGCTCAAAAAAATCCGGCAGGAAACCTTAGTCATCTTCGGTGAACGGGACGTATTTATCCCCAACCGCTTATTGCATCCTTACAATACCCGGCACATAGCTGAAGAAGGATGTGCGCAGCTTCCCAACGGAGTAGTAGAAATGCTGCCGTATAGCGGGCATTTTGTGCAATGGGAAAAATACAAAGAGGTAAATGATTTGATAAAAGAACATGTAGAATGAATGCCTTGTTGCGTTCCCTATGTTACCACAAATAAAATAGCGCAAGACCGGAAAGCCTTGCGCCTATAAAAAGCCTTTTAACGAGCTATTTCTTCCTTACATTACACCGTCTTCTTCCTTCATTGTTTCTTCTGTTTTTTTGCCTTTCATGAAGAAAAATCCGGCAATCGCAATTAAAGCAAACAAGGCAATATTGCCGGAGACGGCAAGCTTAGCCCCTAAAGCATAGCTATGCGGGCGGAAATGAAATTCAATCGTATGCTGCCCCGCAGGTATTTTCAACGCGCGAAGCACATAATTAGCACGCATAATCTCAGCAGGTTTGCCATCTATAGTGGCTTCCCAGCCCAACGGATACCAGATATCGGAGAATACCGCTACGCCGTCTTGTGTGTTATTGGAAACAAAGCTCAAATCGTTCATGCCGTATTTGGTAAGTTTTATAGTGGCAGCGCTATCTTTACCAAAGCTATATCCTGAAAGGCTTTTAGCAAATTCTTCCCGCATCACGGCGGTGTTTTTAGAATCAAACGCATTAGGCACCACAGCGGTATCTCCCAAAGCAGCGGCATTCATCGCCATCATTTCCTCATCGGCAGTTTTTACGGTTTTTACTTCCTGTACAAACCAGGCATTTCCATTGGCATTAGGATTAGGTTGATAAGCTACTTGCCCTTGCTGCCCTGCCTGAAAGATGATGTACTTGGTATTAAGCATATTGAGCACCTCTGCATTGAATTTCCCTTGACTTTGCGCACCTCCCATTTGCACATCAATAAGGTCTTGATAGTGTTCCATTTTAGCAGGAGAGTAACCACCCACATTTTTAAAATGATAGGCGGCAAAGGCATCGTTATATACATTCCGGGAAAGATCCAGAACGCGGTAATACGGGTCTGTATCTTTCAACACCTCCATATCTACCGGACGGGGAGCAAATACTTCTTCCAAACTCAGCGTGTCTTCATAATTATTTTCATTCAAATAATTTTTTGCTACAGAAATAAGGTCAATAAAAATCAATAAACCGATACCACCTATGAGCAGGTTTTTGTTCAACTTATCTTTTGCATAGCCCCATATCAAAGCTGCGGAAAGCAAAATAAAGGACGCACTGATCAGGCTGCTTTTGGTAGCTAATGCCTGCCGGTCTTGTTTCAACGGTTCTATAAGTTGCTTGGGAAATTGTGCATCTATAGTGGCATTGCTGTAATCAAAAAACATAGACCCGCCGAATGCAAACAACAGACAAATACCTGCGGTGATGCCGGCAGCTATTTTTAGTTTTTTGATAAGTTCTTCGCCGGCAATTTTTCCACTCGCAATGTCCATCAATCCCCAAATCGCAAGAATAGGAAAAAGCATTTCCGGCACCAGCAAAATCATAGATGGTACACGGAATTTATTGTACATAGGCAAATTGTCGAATAAGAAATAATTGAGCGCTTTAAAATTATCACCCCAAGACATCATAATAGTGAGTGCGCAAACGGCTATAATCCACCATTTATGCGGACTCTTCACGATGATACATCCCAACACAAACAAAAAGCAGATGATAGCGCCGAAATAAACAGGTCCGGAGATACCCATTTTCTGAGGCCCCCAATAGAGCGGAGCGGATTGTAGTTGCCCGCCTACCAATGCTTCCGTTTCCGGCGCTTTATCTATAGGCTCGCTCATAGACCCGCCGTACAAATAAGGAATCATGGCGCAGAATGTTTCCATCACTCCGTTGCTCCAGGAAAAAGCATAATCTTTATCTAACCCTCCGGCTTTTTTATTAGGGTCTTTATTTATCGTCAATTCACTTTCTCCTCCGCGCATGGTAAATTTGGTATATTCTCGTGTAGGAAGTAAAGTGGACATACAGGTAGCGGCACCAATACCTACAATTACCAACCCAATAGCAGAAGGAATAAGAAATTTTTTGATAGGCGTTTTGTTGCGAATGGTTTCTATCAGCTTGCAAATCACATAGCCTCCAAATACAAAAAAAGCATAGTATAAAACTTGCCAGTGCCCCACGCCAATCATTAACGTCAATGATAAACTAAGAAGAATAGTACCGATAGCCAGCCGCCCTCGATACAACAAAATAACTCCAGCCAAAACAGCCGGAAAATAGGCAATACTCAACATTTTGGTCTCATGCCCCACCGCAATAATGACGACATTATAGGTAGAAAATGCATAAGCAAACGCACCAATTACACTAAGCCACCGATTTATTCGCATCACAATCATCAACACATAAAAACAAGCCATCGCAAGAAAAAAATGATACGCCGGTTTTGCCATCACTTCAATAAACGTATAGGTGATTTCACTCACATAGTTTTTATTGACAGGATAGCCGATGGTATAGGCAGGCATACCTCCAAACATGCTATTTGTCCAAAGAGGATTGATGCCGGTAGAATCATAATAAGTACGGCTTTGATGAAACATCGCTTCCCAGTTCATCAAATCATGCTGGGTCAATGATTTTCCTTGCAAAGCCGGGTAGCAATACACTAACGAAAAAACGGCAAAGCCTAATATAATCAGTAAATGAGGAAGTAGTTTTTTGAAGCTGATGGACTGCATAACATGTATTTAGAGAAACAAAAATAAGCGTTCTCCTTACTTATGGAAATATATCTTCCTTAAACTGTCGGTAACGACTATTTCTCCATCCACATGCTTGAATCCGTCTTCCACCTTATCTCCCAGATATTCATATTTATCCTGTTGGTAAGAGCAAGGCAAACAAGCTTCCCAGCAATAGCTCGTGTCAGATGAAATAGCATACCAGGATGGTTTCGCTTCCGTTCCCAGATTCACGGTTTTGGAAGGAATATAAGGCGGCGGAGTAAGAAGATTATAGGAAATCTTATCGTAACTGTTCGGTACTTCTCCTATAGCTTTCCCTTTAATCATCATTATACAAAGTAAAATGAGGACCATCAATGTGCTGTTGGTAAAAACGGACGGAATATTTTTAATCAACATTTTCGCAGACACAGTAAGTACAATGCCTATAAACGGGAGAATAAACCCGATACCAAAGCGTGGGTCGGGCGCATTGTACCACCAGTATCCCAGGCAGATGTAAAACAACAGACAAAGCCATACATAGTCATATTGCCTTAAAAACAATTTTCGCACAAGGATGCCGATACTGATGAGCACACAAACACCCAGCAAGCCCATCAGATAGATATATGCCGTGTTGGAAATTTTCAAATAACTAATCCACGTAGCAAACAAAGCTTTGCCGGTGGGCAACGGCTGACCGTATGGTACATTCAACGCCCAGTAACGAATAATATCTTTTTCAAAAATAACCTGCTCCATATTCACCTTCCATACCGGATCAAACAAATCCAGACTGTACAAAGGATAGATAAGATAGCCGGAAGTATAATAGTTCCGGATAAAATAAGGAAGCAAGCAAAGAATGACTGTTATAAATAAAATGCCTACCGTTTTATAGTTACGCTTCAATAAGGGAAGCAGGAAAAACAAGCAAAAAAGAAATACCGGCGCTGAAGATATTTTAAATAAAACAGACCCTATCGTAAACAGAAAAGCCAGTTTGCCTATTTCGTCAAAAGCATATAAACTGCCGTCATAAAACTTTTTCAATACCAGCAACAATACGATGATGACCAGCGCAGCAGCCGGAAAATCGGGGCTGAAACTGGAAACGGCATTATTCATGTTCATCACAAAAAACAATATCACGAGCTTAATGAAATCAAGCGAGGACAATTTTTTTGTACGATAAAACGAAAGGGTACCGACCAAATAAAGAACCGTAACCAACATAAAATAACCATTCATAGCATGGATGGTAGATCCTTTCAAAAAAGCCAATCCATACACGGCACATAGCAGTTCGTATTGATAATTAAAACCTAAACGCGAATGGATATTGACCAAGCCTTTTATCACCTTATAGTTTTCTATCCATTTCACCATAGGCAAATGATAAGCTCCTGTATCAGGATTATTAATAGGCCCCGCCGCTTTTACTAAAATCAATATAAAAGCAATAAGTAAAAACAAATTGCGAATGATGAGCGACAATTCGTTATTCTTTACCGTATATTTTAAGTAGGGAAGGTTTTTTCTTCTAATAAAATAATAGTACAAACTAAAACTGCATAGCAATACATTGATAACAAGTCCGGTTTTCAAAAATAGCGACATATAGCCCGCTATTACCATAATCACAATTAACCCCGTAAGCGATGTAAGCAGTGTATAAGAAAGGCGTGAATCCGAATTTTTGCGGTCATTCCTATAAACCAAAGAATCCATCACCATACCGCCCACTGCATACGAGGTAAAAAATATATAGACCCATACAAGGATGATTTCTAACATAGAGCCGTGATTTTTGCCGCCAAAGCTAAACAATCGCTTTAAACCGCCATTAATCTTTCGTAAAATGTACATTTGCAACCAACAATTACCTATGGCTTCAAAAGAATTACTACTCAAGGCGTACCGATTGATGATGACGGCAAGAGCGATGGCAGATACTTACGATGCCAACAGGCAGATTTGTAAGTACGTACACAGCACATCAAGAGGGCATGAGGCGATACAGCTTGCTACCGGGTTTTTATTAAAACCTTGCGATTTTGTAAGTCCCTATTATAGGGATGAAAGCCTGATGCTCGGGATGGGCTACCGTCCTTACGAACTGATGTTGCAGCTTCTTGCAAAAGCTGATGATCCGTTTACCGGCGGCAGGGAATATTATAATCACCCGAACATCCGCCGGCAAAACTATCCCACCATCATCCACCAAAGCAGTGCTACCGGTATGCAGGTTATCCCTACTACAGGTATTGCACAAGGCATACAGTACAGAGAAAAAAGAAACTTAGGAAACTACGAACTTCCTCCGGTGGTCGTATGTTCTTTAGGAGATGGCAGCGTTACCGAAGGAGAAGTGAGCGAAGCCTTACAATTTGCCGCCTTGCATCAATTGCCGGTGATATATTTAGTGCAGGATAATGACTGGGGTATTTCCGTAAGCAGCGATGAAGCCCGCACTATGGATGCTTATGAATATGCTGCAGGTTTTAAAGGAATAGAACGGGTGCGTGTGAACGGCAGCGATTTCACCGACAGCTACAAAACCATGTCTTATACCATAGACTGGGTGCGCCGCGAGCGCAAGCCGGTGTTGATACATGCTAAAGTTCCCTTGCTGGGGCATCATACATCCGGTGTGCGTAGAGAGTGGTATCGTACGGAAGAAGATATGGCCAAGCACCTGAAAGATGACCCCGGACCTAAGCTCCGAAAACTATTGTTGGACAGCGGGGTAAAAGAAACGCTTTTGGAAAGCATAGCGGAAGAAGAAAAAGAATTTGTAGCCAGAGAATTTGCCAGCGCCGTAGCTGCTGCCGAGCCGGACCCTGCCACCGTATCCGAGCATGTATTTGCACCGCTAAAGATCACCGAAGAAACCGGCAACCGCAGTCCCGAAGGCAGAGAAAAAGTAGTAATGGTAGATGCGGCACTCCATGCCGTGGAAGAAATACTGCAAGATTATCCCGAAGCGCTTTTTTACGGACAAGATGTAGGCAAGCGATTAGGCGGCGTTTTCCGCGAAGCGGCTACCCTGGCCGATAAATTCGGCGACGATCGCGTTTTTAACACCGCCATCCAGGAAGCCTATATTATCGGTTCTACGGTAGGCATGAGTGCTGTGGGATTAAAGCCGATTGTGGAAGTGCAGTTTGCTGATTATATCTATCCCGGCATCAACCAATTGGTAACGGAAATCAGCAAATCCTGCTACCTCAGTTGTGGTAAATTTCCGGTATCCTGTATTATTCGTGTCCCCATAGGCGCGTATGGCGGTGGCGGGCCGTATCATAGCGGCAGTGTGGAAAGCACCTTAGCTACTATAAAAGGAATAAAAATAGCCTACCCCAGCAATGCCGCTGACCTGAAAGGCTTGATGAAAGCCGCTTTCCACGATCCCAATCCGGTGGTCATGCTGGAGCATAAAGGACTTTACTGGAGCAAAGTACCCGGTACGGAAGATGCCAAAACCATCGAGCCGGATAGGGATTATATCTTGCCCTTCGGGAAAGGAATCTCCGTAGTGCAAGCCGATGAAAAAACAGTGGAAAACGGAGAATCTATTTGCATCATCACTTACGGAATGGGTGTGCATTGGGCTAAGAATGCCGCAAAACGTTTTGAGGGTAGGGTAGAAGTAATTGATTTACGCACTCTTTTCCCTTTGGATGAAGAATTGATTTACACTACCGTGCGCAAACATGGTAAGTGTATCGTACTTACGGAAGAACAATTGCATAATTCTTTTTGCGAAGCCTTAGCCGGCCGCATTGCACAGCATTGCTTCCGTTATCTGGATGCACCGGTGCAGACAATGGGTGCGCTCAACCTGCCCGCCGTGCCTATGAACATGGCGCTGGAAGCGGCTATGCTCCCGAATGCCGATAAGCTGGCAGAAAAAATAGAAACCTTACTTTCGTATTAATATCCTAAATACTGAAACCGTATGAAATCAAAATTATTTATTACGACCTTGTCCATAGCCCTAAGCGTGGGGGTATTTTCGGCTTGTTCGTCCTCTAAAAAAGCCGCTACCGGCACCGCCAAAACAGAGGGGATTATAGAACGCACCTACACCACCGCCGAGTTGGAAGAAGGTAAGATGCTGTGGGAAAGCAATTGCGACCGTTGCCACAAATTATACCTGCCTGAAAGCCGTACAAAAGAAAAATGGGATCGCATCCTTCCCAGAATGGTCAAGCGTTCCAAGCTGGATAGCGAGCAAGGAGGAAAAGTGCGTGGCTATATCATGTCGCTGGCTAAGAGTTAAGAATTTTCACTACAGGCTCAGCTTTCCGCGAAAACCTCTTGCCGCATAGTAAGACTCAGCGCCGTTATGATACACAAAAACCGTATCGTAACGTCTGTCGCAAAATAAAGCGCCGCCCAGCTTACGGATATTCGCAGGGGTTTGCACCCAACTGGATGTTTTCTGGTCGAAGGTGCCGAATGTTTGCAAACGGCGGTATTCTTCCTCCGTCAATAACTCCACACCCATATCTGCAGCCATGCCTATAGCGCTATTGGCCGGCTTGTGCTCTTTTCGGGATGCCAGTGCTTCAGGATCATAGCAAATGCTTCTGCGTCCTTTGGGGCTTTCGGATGAGCAATCGCAAAAGATGAGTTCCTTCCCGGTTTTGCCTATAGCTACTACATCGGGCTCGCCCCCTGTATCCTCCATTTCCTGAAGCACACTTAGCGTACCGGCATTGGTTTGCAGCTTCGCCTCCACCTCTTCCCATTTCACCTGCTTATGCCGGTTTTTATGTTGCTCAAATCTGGTTTTCAATATGCCAAGCAATACCGTGGTTTCCTCCTTCGTTAATTTTCTTGATTTACTTTTCATCGAAAAGTCAATTATTCCCCGAATATAAAACTCATTTTGCTTTTGCCGTTATTCAAATTTACATTTGTGTGCCCATGGATTGTATTACCCTTTTGTCGGATTTCGGTTTGCAGGATGCCTCTGTAGCGTATGCGAAAGGGATGATGAGACAATACACACCGCAGATTCCGATTATAGACATTACGCACAGCATCGCACCATTTCATTTGCAACAAGCTGCTTATATTTTGGCGGCTGCCTATCAAAGTTTTCCGGCTAAGACTTGCCATGTTATCTTGTTTGATGTGTTTTATGACAAGGAAAGCACCTTGCTGCTCTGCGAAAAAAACGGGCAATATTTTTTAGCGCCGGATAATGGTATCTTATCGCTTGCTTTCGATGCATCTATAGACAAGGTATGGGGCGGTTGTAAGATGAATGCCGACAACGGGTTTAAAGCCTGGCTACAACAAGTGGGCACATTGCTGGCTTTGCTTGAAAAAGATAGTCCCGAAAAACTGACGCTGGCACCTTGCGAATTGAAAAATGCACCTACCCACTGGCTGCCCAGGATAGAAGGAAATACGGTGGAATGCCATGTGATCCATATAGACCGTTTTGAAAATGTAGTGCTGAATATTACCCGCGAGCAGTTTGAAAAAATAGGGCGAAACCGGAACTTTAAAATCCAATTTATGCGGAACGAATTCATCTCTGCCATCAGCAAGCACTATACGGAGGTGAAGCAGGGAGAGAAGCTCTGCCGTTTCAACAGCGCCGGTTATCTGGAAATAGCGATTAACAGAGGCCAAGCCGCAAGTCTTTTCGGCTTGAAGCTGCGGCAGGATCAGCATCTTATTTACAACACTATCAAAATCTTTTTTGAATGATCTTACGCATCGTACAAATGCGTTTCCGGGCAGATGCCGTAGATGATTTTTTAACGCTTTTTGAAGAGCGGAAACAATTGATTCGCCGTTTTGAAGGTTGCGAACATCTGGAGCTTTGGCAGGATGAGCAGGATGAAGCCGTTTTTTTTACCTATAGCCATTGGCAAAGTGAAGCGCATCTCAATCATTATCGTTTCTCCGAATTATTTAAAGATACCTGGACAAAAACCAAAGCACTGTTTGCCGGCAAGCCGCAGGCATGGAGTGTGAAACGGAAGACCGGCACGGAAGCCTAATGCCTATAAACGCCGGTATTTCTTTTCGATACGGTAGCGGTATTTTCAATCCGAAAATGCAATACAAGCGCAAACATTTCATCCCTATAATGCCCATAAAAAAAGCCATTCAACAGATGAATGACTTTTTTGAAAATTGTTTTTGTAAGATTATTGCAGCTTGAAGTTGATGGGCTGTGTGTAATAAACCTTTACCGGCACCCCGTTGTTTTTACCGGGCTTCCATTTCGGGATTTTCTTAATCACACGCACGGCTTCTTCATCACAACCTCCACCGATTCCTTTTACCACTTTTACATCCGATACGCTTCCGTCTTCATTCACTACAAATTTTACGGATACGCGTCCCTGTATGTTGTTTTCTTTTGCAAATTCGGGATAGCGAAGATTTTTGCTCAGGAAATCGTTGATATCTACCGATGGCTCCGGCATTTGGGATACATAGGTAAAAATCTGCGGCGGTGGCGGCGCTTCTACCACGCCTGTTCCGGTGCCGGGGTTATCTACGATACCCGGGTCAATTCCGTCCACATCACCTTCTTCGGTTTTTACGCCGGCGGCAGCTTCTTTCAGTTCTTTTACTTCTGCCGGTTTTTCATCTTCTTTCACCTCTTCATCTTTTTTGATGACGGGCGGGGTAA
>JAEZZY010000045.1 GCA_023418315.1 Bacteroidota bacterium | reverse complement strand
TGCCCGTACTGGATGGCTATGGCGGCATTCACCAGCTTCAGAAAAACCCTATAACCGCTCATATTCCTTTTATCTTCCTCACGGCAAAATCCGAACGTACAGAAATGCGTAAAGGAATGGAACTCGGCGCCGACGATTACATCACCAAGCCCTTCAGCGCTACGGAACTGCTCAGCGCCGTGGAAAGCCGGCTACGTAAAAATGAAAGGATGCGCAAGGAAGTACTCAACGGAATGCAAAGCGTAAAAGCCCTCATCAGCGAAGCGGAAGATAAAGATATTCGTCAGCTATTTGCCGAAGACGGCGATATCCGCGACTATAAAAAGAAACAAATCATCTACCACGAAGGCAGCAACGCACACCTGCTGTTTTATGTGGAACGCGGCAAAGTAAAAACCTATAAAACCAACGAAGACGGCAAAGAACTGGTAACGGCTATCTTCAGCGAAGGAGATTTTTTCGGCTATATAGCCATCCTCGAACATGCTCCTTATAAAGAAAGTGCCGAAGCCTTGGAAGATGCTTCCCTTTCCGTTATTCCCAAAACCTCCTTCGAGCATATCCTCGACCATAACCCCGACGCGCTGAAAAAAATGGTGGAATTACTCGCACAAAATATTTCGGAAAAAGAAGAGCAGCTGCTGGGCTTAGCCTACAATTCCCTGCGCAAAAAAGTAGCTTCTACCCTATTGGCAGTGGCAGCAAAATATCAAAAAGAAAAGAACCCCACCGATACCATCAGCATCAGCCGCGACAACCTCGCCACCATGGCCGGCACGGCTAAGGAATCCCTCATCCGCACACTCAGCAATTTTAAAGATGAAAACCTGATAGACATCATCAAAGGCAACATCCTTATTAAAAATAAAGAAAAATTAGAACGGCTGATTAATTAAAGAAGCTTGGCGATACACTCGTTAAAGGACCGTTTCAAGCTATTGAATTCCTGCTCCATCTTAGGCATATCCGCACGGAGGGTATGCAGCGTATCGGGCAATTCCGAGTTTGTTCTCATCTCCTCTTTCAACCGCAGAATATCCGCTTTAAGAAAAGCGATAACCATGTCTTTATTGAGAAAAACATTTTGAAACTCTTCCAGTTCTTCCAGTATTTTCTTGCCTACATCCCCTTTTATCACCTCGGCTATGCGCGTCTTCATATCAATGATCTCCTGCTGCTGGTATTCGAGGATACGAAGCCAGCTCAGGATTTCATAGCGTGTATTTTCCAGTTTCAAATTCATTTTTACACAGACAATAGTGTTTTATAAACAATCATATAGGCTCGTTTTTTTTGGAGTCCAAGCGGATGAATGCCGATGAAGCTTTTGCGGCGATAGCACCATTCAGGTTCCGTGCTGCTATGGGGCTTTTCCCCTGTAACGCAAGGCATACCTCCGGCGCTCTACCTCATTCCTGCACTGCTTCTTTATGGCAACAACTCGCTTTTATCTCCTGCTGCTCGATCACTACTTTAGGACTCAGATACGGAATGCCCAGATTCATCCCCCTAAGGATAAACAAACCCGCAAACACAAACAACATCACCGGCACCGCCTTACTGACCCACTGTTGCGTAGCAGCCTGTATGCGCTTGCCCAGCAGCGTAACGGCAAGCAACATAGGCAACGTACCCAAGCCGAAAACATACATCGCCCCCACCGCCTGCCCGGCCGTATCAGCCGTCAGGCTCAGCGACAAAGCCATATATACCAATCCGCAGGGCAGCATTCCGTTCAGCAAACCCGCGCCTAAAAGCGTCAAAACATTCGGCTGAGCAATCAATTTTCCCCAAAGACTATATATTTTTTGCAGCCTGAGCGCAGGCAATATTTTTTTTCCCGCAAAGCTCATCAGCCCGATCAACAACAGCATCCCACCGGCTATGACCGATACACGCTGCTGCCATTGCGGATGAAAAGCGGATTTAAACGAATACAACAGCCAACCCATCAAGGCATATACGCTTATTCTTCCTAAATGATAGGCAGCTATAGCCCATCCCTTCCGCATCCCCTTCATCGCATGAAACGGCATGAACAACACGATAGGCCCGCACATCCCCGCACAATGCAAACTGCCCGTCAAGCCCATCAACAATGCCGTTATAAATACCGTATCCACCTATGGTTGAATTGTAAATTTTGTTTCTTGATAATAAGGCGTTTCTCCCTCTTCCCATTTCAGCTTTAGCGTATAGGTAGCAGGCTGCATACCGGCTACAGACACCGTTGCACGGGCATCTTGGATATGCAGCTCAAAGGTTTTATCCCACTGCGCATTCACTGCGGCATAAAACTGTACACTACCTTTCATTTCTTTCCCTATAAACTCTTGCGGAAAATGCACTTCCACCTCGTCTCCTGCTTGCGAAAAACCCACCGGAGCCGATAACGCTGCCTGGTTCTTACCGGCGTCTATCACCTCCTGATAGCGGATTTCCTCGCCGTAGTAATCTTTGGTAACGAGGTCGAAATCTTCGTTCATACTGCGGTACACAAGGGTGATAATCAGCGCTACGAAGCCTATATACAACAGGGCAACGCGTGCCCCCCAATTTATTTTTATCGTGCTCATAATCGTATCAATCATTTGCAAGGAACGGACCGAGAAAGGCAGTGGTAATGGTTTTTATCTTTTTGCCTTCTTCATACACTCCTATTTTTAATTCTGTTTTTCTGTCTTTCACTTCTTGCTCCGGCAGCCTTATAAATAACGAACCGGAAGCTGAATTTTCAGCGGGTATTTTTAAGGTTGGCGCTCCCACCAATTCGATTGTTCCCTCAAAATTTTCGGGCTTTAGTTCCAACACTTTGTTATGATAGGTTTTGTTTAAAAAACGATAGTTGTACAAATTGCTGATGACCCCGTTTTGCTGCTGATATAATTGCCCCGGAGTGCGGAGTACGGAAATGCCTACATCCGTACGGCTCACCAAAAGAAATACCAGAACGCCCAGCAACACTACCATCACCGCCGAATAAGCCTTCATTCTGCGGGTAATTTTAAACTTGGTTTTATTGGCGATGTTATTTTCCGACGCATAGCGAATTAGTCCTTCGGGAAGTCCTACGGCGCGCATCATGTTATCGCAGGCATCCATACACGCGGTGCAGTTCACACATTCCAGTTGCGTACCGTTGCGAATATCAATTCCCGTAGGGCAAACTTTTACGCATTGCGCACAATCAATACAATCGCCAATAACACGCTCTTCATTTTTTTTGAATTTTCCGCGCTGCTCACCACGTGCATAATCATAGGTAACGTTGATGCTGTCTTTATCCAATAGCACCCCTTGCATTCGTCCATAGGGGCAAACTACCGTGCATACCTGCTCACGAAACCAGGCATAAACGAAGAAAAAAATCGTTGTAAAAATAAGCAGTGAAGTAAAGCCGCCTATATGTTGGCTCACCGGTTCGGTAATGATTTTCGTTAGCTCGTCAATGCCGATGATATAGGCAAGAAAGGTGTTGGCGATAATGAAACTGAGAATCCAGAAAATGCTCCATTTCAAGAAACGCTTTCTTATTTTTTCGCCGTTCCAGGGAGCTTTTGCCAGCATTCTTTGTTTTGCCCCGTCTCCGTCAATCCAGTATTCGATACGGCGGAAAATCATTTCCATAAAAATGGTTTGCGGACAAGCCCAACCGCAAAAAACGCGTCCAAACACTACGGTAAACAGCGCTATAAACACGATAAAAATGACCATTCCCAAACCGAAGATGAAGAAATCCTGGGGCCAAAAAATCTGTCCGAAAAGGATGAATTTCCGCTCCATTATATTCATCAGAAATAACGGATGCCCCTCTACTTTGATAAACGGCAGTGCAAAGAAAATAATGAGGTAAACGATACTCAGATGTGTACGCGACAGATAGAACCTCCCCTTAGGCTTGGTCGGGAAAATCCATATCCGCTTACCTTCTTTGTCAATGGTGGCAACCTTATCTCTAAACGTTTCGGACGCTGCACTCATGTCTGTTTTTTAATTTTTAGCTGTAGTGGTAGTATCTGTGGTGGTGGTAGTAGTATTATCTGTAGCAGCAGGTGCATCACCTTCGATGGTATAAAGCTCTCCCTGTTTTTCTTTAGGAGCGGCAGGCGTAGTGCCTTTCAGACTTTCTACAAAACTTGTCAGGTTTGCCATCTGCTGCGGCGAAAAATCATCTTTCCAGCTCTTCATTCCCTTATCCGGCCAGCCGTATTTTATAGACTTAAACACATCGGAGAGGGAGCCGCCGTGCATCCAGTACGCATCGGTGAGGTTAGGGCCTACGCCGCCGCCGCCGTCTTTAGCATGGCAAGCGGCACAATTGGCTTCAAACAGTTTTTGCCCTTCGGCTATACCGGCTGCATCAGCCATTTTAATGTTGTTTTCATCTATATTGTTGGCAGATTGTGCCAGGTATTTGGCTTTCTGTTCTTCTCCTTCTTTCAGTTCCATAGCCAGCTCATCCAGTTGGGTAGGTCCGTTGCCAAAATGGTAATAGTAGATATACACTACGGATACGATGATGGTAAGGTAAAATCCGTATTTCCACCAGGGTGGAAGATCGTTGTCCAGCTCGCGGATGCCGTCGTACTCGTGGTCTAAAACGATATTTTGTTCCTGCTCTACCGCCACGGATTTGTGGAAGCGATCCCAAAAAGGTTTGGGGGTAAATTTCTTGGCTGCGGCTGCGGTTTCCGGACTGGCGCTAAGGATGCGCACGATAGATGCCATGGCTAAGAGCATGGAAAGAATAACCAATACTTCCAAAGCAATGATGCCTATGAGCAGGTAAAAATCGAAAGCTGCCAGGCCGGCAATAACAGAGGGAGCTGTGGAAACAGCTTCCTGAGCCGTTTCTCCGGCATGTGCAAAGGAGAAGGGGGATAATAATAAGAGAAAGGTGGCAATGGTTTTGGTGGTGGTCGTGGCGTTTGATTGCTCTTTGCGTTTGGCTCTTAGGCGCTCTGCATATACGGCTGCCAGCAAGCGTAGCACATTGCCCAGTAACCCTATAGCAAAAAGTAAAATAATAATAAGGGTAACGAGGGAGATCAGTGTTATATTCAGCGGCTCGCCGGCGGCGGGAGTTTCTGCGGCTTTTACGGCAGCGGGCAGCAGCAAGGCAAGCGCGGCAGGGATGATTTTATACAACTGTTTTTGCATGGTCTGTTTTATTTTTCGGCAGGTAACGGGATGAGGTAATGTGGGCAAGCTTCATAGGTATTCTTTTGATGAACGGTGCTATCGCCACTGAAGCTCCATCGGCATATTCCAGCTTGGACTCCAAAAAATTTCCACATCTTATTTGTCTGCATCTTGGTTTTGGTTTAGTTTGATGAAGGGCTCTGTTCGTCTTCGTGGAAGGGTATTTGCTTGAGGTTGCTGATATATTGTTTATTGACTTTTAGTGCCCAATAAGCAAGCAGCGAGAAAAAACTGAAGAACAATACAAGCGAGATGAGCGGGTATATATCTACGCCTATGATTTGCTCTAAATAGATTCTGAACTTCATCGGTTATTTTTTTATGGTTGAGCGGTTGTTTTTTGTTCCAGTTTGATGTCGGTGCCTACGCGTTGGAGGTAAGCGATGAGCGCGATGATTTCTTTGTCGGCTTTCACTTTGATATTGTCTTTCTCTAAATTGGCTACGATTCGTTGTGCTTGTTTGTCAAGATCGTTGTTTGCTATTTTGTCGTAACCTGTGGGATAAGGAACACCGAGGGTTTGCATAGCGCGTATTTTGGCAGGCGTTACCGATTTATCAATTTTATTTTTGAAGAGCCAGGGATAGTTGGGCATGATAGACCCCGGCGACATGCTAGAGGGTTCGTACATGTGGTTGAAATGCCAGCTATCGGGATATTTTCCGCCTATACGTGCGAGGTCGGGACCTGTACGTTTGCTACCCCATTGGAAGGGATGGTCATAAACAAATTCACCGGCTTTGGAATACTCGCCGTAGCGTGCCACTTCGCTCCGGAAGGGACGCACCATTTGGCTATGGCAGGTGTAGCAACCTTCTCTTACATAGATATCGCGTCCTTGCAATTCCAAAGGCGTATAGGGTTTTACACTGCTAATGGTGGGTACGTTGGATTTTACAAGGAAGGTGGGAATGATTTCGATTGCGCCGCCTATAGCTACTACCACTAAGCTGAACACCATCATCTGCACGGGTCTTCTTTCTATCCAGCGATGCCAGTGTCCTCCGGCATGTGGCACATAGTCTTTTTGCAATGGTGCGGCAGAAGCAGCTTCATTGTCCACGGCTTTACCGCTTTTCACGGTTTTCCAGATGTTCACAATCATCATCACCACACCGGTAAGGTAAAGTACGCCACCCACGCCGCGCATAGCGAAGAATGGACGCATCTGCGTTACCGTCTCCATAAACTGATATTTCAATTGTCCTTCGGGAGTAAATTCTTTCCAGGCAAGGCTTTGCATAAAACCGGCCCAATACATAGGCACTGCGTAGAACACAATCCCCAGCGTACCAATCCAGAAATGCCAATTGGCGAGCTTAGCCGAATGCAACTGTGTTTTGAAGATGCGTGGAATCAACCAGTAGATGACCCCGAAGGTGAGGAAACCATTCCACCCCAACGCACCTACGTGCACGTGTGCAATCGTCCAATCGGTAAAGTGGCTGATAGCATTTACATTTTTAAGACTCAGCATAGGTCCTTCAAACGTAGCCATACCATAAGCCGTAACCGCCACTACGAGGAATTTCAACACCACGTCTTCCCGCACCTTATCCCAGGCGCCGCGCAGCGTGAGCAAGCCGTTGATCATACCGCCCCATGACGGCGCCAGCAGCATGATAGAGAACACGGTACCGAGCGACTGTGCCCAATCCGGAAGAGCTGTATAAAGCAAATGGTGCGGGCCTGCCCATATATAAATGAAGATAAGCGCCCAGAAGTGGATAATCGAAAGACGATAGGAATAAACAGGACGATTGGCAGCCTTAGGCAAGAAGTAATACATCAAACCTAAATAAGGCGTAGTAAGGAAAAACGCCACGGCATTGTGTCCGTACCACCATTGCACCAAAGCATCCTGCACGCCCGCATACCAGGAGTAAGATTTTAACCATGTAAACGGTATTTCCCAGGAATTTACAATATGCAGCATGGCTACCGTTACGAATGTGGCTATATAAAACCAGATGGCTACATATAGATGCCGCTCTCTGCGTTTGATGATGGTACCAAACATATTCCAACCGAATACCACCCAAGTAATGGTAATCAGAATATCCAGCGGCCATTCCAGTTCTGCATATTCTTTACCGGTGGTATAGCCCGCCAGCAGCGTAACTGCCGCCAGTACGATAATGAACTGCCATACCCAGAAGTGAAATTTACTCAACGCATCGCTATACATCCGTGCTTTGCACAACCGTTGCAGCGAGTAATACACGCCCATAAAAATCCCGTTGCCTACAAATGCAAAAATCACTGCATTGGTGTGTACGGGGCGCACCCTGCCGAATGTAGTTTCTGCTGTGCTAAAATTGAGGATGGGAAATACCAGTTGAAATGCCGCCAGTAGCCCGGCAAGCATCCCTACTGCGCCCCAGAAAATAGTGGCGTAGGTAAACCATTTTACAATCTTATTATCGTAATAGAAATGGTCCATACCGCCGGAATGCTCTACGGCTTTTGCTTGTGCCGCAGAGATAGGTTGTCCTTCATTTGTCATTGAAGCATCCATTTTGGTTTGTTATTGATTATTGTTTTGGTCTGTATTATCCTCAAAAAGTATCCGCATCGAAGCCCCTTTCTGGTCGCTGAATTGGTTGGTATGCACACTCCAGATAAACGCTCCCAGAAACACGGCAGCTACACAAATGCTGGCTATAACGAGTATGAATAAAGCGCTCATGATATGATATTTCCTATGGCATAAGGCAGATTCGGGGCGTGTATTACCCCACTTGCGCTGCCTATATCCAATCAGAAGACAAAGCTATTGCCGCGTTCATGACGGTTTGATGACAATAATCGGAATGGGAAATGATATTGGTCAGTGGGGGTTTGAGAAGAGTTATAAAACAGCGGCTCATCACTTCCGAAAAAGAAGTAACCATGCGGTTAGCAAATAATGTCTGCAATTATAAAATCACCCTTTCGTCTGCCATTTCAATCCCAACCGGGATGCTACCCAATTGCTGGCGCCGGTAGTAATCAGCACGATGGTGAGGGTGCTGAGCGGCATCAGAATAGCGGCTATCATAGGGTTCATTTCGCCCCGCATGGAGATGGTAAGTCCTACAATATTGTAAAGAATAGAAATGCCGAAACAAAAATGAACAATGTTTTTGGCGCGTTTGCTGAGCCGCAGCAGTGCAGGTAACTGATGCAATTGCTCTGCTTGCAGAATCGCATCGCAGGAAGGGCTGAAATTATTGATATCATCGGCAAGGGTAATTCCGGCATTGCTTTGTTGCAGCGCTCCCGCATCGTTCAGCCCGTCGCCTACCATCACTACCCGTTGTCCGCTTTCTTGCAGCCGTTCTATATATTCCAGCTTATCTATAGGCTTTTGGTGAAAGAACAAACTATCCTTGTCAAAATAGGGTTCAAACAGGTGCCTATGCCGGTCATGATCGCCGGACAACAAGGACAGTGCATAATCATTCCGCAAATCCTGAAGCGTAGCGTTTGCACCTTTCCGCAACTGCGGTTGCCAGTAAAAAGCCGTAAGCTGATCTCCGTATCGCACATACACCTCTGCCGGTTCTTCTCCTTCGGCAATAATGGCGCGGGTCCATGTTGCAGAGCCTATACGAATCTTATCCTCCCCATATTTTGCTTCTATACCGAAACCCGTTACTTCTTTCCAGTCTGTTACCGCTACGGTTTCGGGTAGAGCCAGTTGCTTGGCCAGTTGCCGGCTTACCGGATGGTTGCTCATCACTGCCGTTGCATACACCGCTCTCGCTTCTTCTTCCTTCAGTGTATAGCCTTTTGTATGGTAGGATTTGCCGGAGAGGGTAAGGGTGCCGGTTTTGTCGAACACGAGTTCATTGGCTTTGCCCAATTGTTCAATCACAGTGGCATCACGCAGGTACAGCCCGTTGTCGGAAAAGATACGGAGGAGATTGCCGTTCGTATAAACAGCCGTTAGCAACAACGCGCAAGGACAAGCCACAATGAGCATAGCCGATACGCTTGGCAAGATCATTTTAGGATTCACCTGCCACCAATAAACAGCCGTAATCGCTGCAAGCGTAAAGAGAATGATGGTAAAATATTTACTCAGTACATGCACAAAACTCTGGCGATCGTTTTGCGCCTGTTTGTTTTTGGCAAAGGTTTTATGGTTCCATAAAGAAGTAAGGTAACTGGAGCTTACGGGCTTTTCCACTTCTACCAGTAGCGCTTGTCCCATTTGCCTGCCGCCGGCAAAAATTCGCTCCCCTATCCCTATTTCCACAGGGTCGTTTTCGCCGGTTACAAAACTGTAGTCAATATAGGCATTCCCCTCTATCACCCTACCGTCAGCGGGAATCAGTTCCTGATGAAATACTTTTATCAGATCGTGTTTTTCCAGCTCGGCTATAGGCTTACTCTGTGTGGTATGTTCATCTTTTACTACGGTAGCCGCCATAGGGAAATAGGCTTTATAATCTCTGTGAAAAGAAAGAAAACGATAAGTGCGTTCCTGCACTACCCTGCCGACCAGCATAAAAAACACAATCCCTGCCATGCTGTCGAAATAACCGCCGCCGGTGTTTGTAAATACTTCGTAAAGACTACGGGCATAGGTGATGATAAGCGCCAATGCCACGGGAGCATCTATATTCAGCGTTTTTTGCCTTAGCCCTGTCCATGCGGTTTTGAAAAATTCGGAAGCGGAATAAAAGAATACCGGTATGGATAAAATAAGATTCAATACCCGAAACAACATCGCATACTGATGTTCTATAGGGCTGTCATTGACCAGTGAAAAATACTCCGGCAGGCTCATCAGCATAATGTTTCCAAAGCAAAATCCTGCTATGCCGAGCTTATACAAGCGCGCTTTATTTACCGAATGATCTTGGGTTTTATCATTATCCAAATGAATGGCCGGTTCATAGCCGATCGTAGCCAACAACTCCACTACCTGCCGCAGACTTATCTTTTGTGCTTTGAAATGAATCGTTACTTCTTTGGTAGAAAAATTGATGCGGCTTTCCTCAATAGCGGGGTTGATTTTATGCAAATGCTCCAACAGCCACATGCAGGAGCTGCAATGAATAGCCGGTATAAAAAACTGAACAATGGTAAAATTCCCGTCCGAAAAACGATAAAGGCGTTTGGCTATAGCAGGCTCATCCAGATAGGCGTATTTTTCTTTTCGCAAAGGCTTGATGCGGCTCAACCCGGGGTGCGTTTGCAGATGGTAATAATCGCAAAGCCCGTTGTGTGCCAGCAGTTCATAGACCAATTGGCAACCGGAGCAGCAGAAAAATTTTTCTTCTATACGAAGCTCTTCGTTAAGGCATTCCGCACCACAATGGTAGCAGCATGTTTTTCCCGTGGGTTGTTTTTTTGTTACAACCGTTTCAGAAAGTATAGGCATGTATTTTCTTTTGAGATTCCAGCAGCTTCGGCATCAGCCATGATTCTTCCAGATAAATAAGATGGTGAAGGGCGGTATCCATCACATGCAGTTCCTTCCGCAGCGATTTATATACTTCAGGATATTCCAGATTGGAATAGAGCGGCAAAGCCGTGGTGTACAATTCATACATCGCCCGTCGTAATTCTCCGTGTCCCTGATGCAGCTCCATCAGCAAGGCTTTGTGCCCCATATCACAGCCGCCGCTGCAATGAGTGCAATCATGCCCGCTCTGTGCTTTTTCATCCAGCTCCTTCGTATAGGGCAGTACCCTGCGGGAAAAAAAATCTATTGTAAGCCCTACCTTGCCCAGCGTATCTTCACAGGCTATGGAAAAAGAATGAAACGGATGCGTGCCGGCTGATTGCAAAAGACGCAAATACGCCATAGCCTGTGCCTGCAATGCGGTAAGCGCCTCGTAATAATGAACTTGCAGATGCGCTATGATATCCTCCAAGGAGGCATCATAGGAAGGAAGAAGAACAGCTTGCCTTAACATAAAAACAAAGCTATCTCAAGCCGCTTGCCGCAGAAATGACCACTATCATAGGCGATATGATTCTGGTCAGTATTACGTGTTTGACGCAGCGCTCCACCACTTTACCGTCATTGCGAACGCAGCACCCACTACTCCCGTCATTGCGAACGCAGCGTAGCGAAGTGAAGCTGAAAGCTCTCCCTAATTAGTAACGTTTAAAACTAAAGATTTCCAATCACTATTACTACTATTATCCTGTTGGAAAGTGGGAAACGCAGCGTTGATTTGTGCGTTGGGGCGTTTTCCACTTTTCAAT
>JAEZZY010000085.1 GCA_023418315.1 Bacteroidota bacterium | reverse complement strand
TATGCACCGCGTCTCAACAGAGCATCGCGTCTCAACAGAGCATCGCGCCTCAAGCAGCCGCAGACCCAGAATTTTATTTTTAGCAGACAGAAACATTTTAGCTGATCAAGCCTACAATTCATTTTCGGCATTTCCCGAAGATGCTTTGGTAAGAATAAAACCAAATGAAATTAAAAAAAGCGGAAAAGTGCCTACCAACGGCAGCATTTTCTTTACCATTTTTCAAACCTTTATGAGTGGCACGGATGCAGAAGGGAAACCTGCACCCTACTTTGGCGAATATCCAGCCGACTATTTTGATTTCATCATCATTGACGAGTGCCACCGTGGCGGAGCAAATGACGAAAGCAATTGGCGGGGTATTTTAGAATATTTCAGTCCAGCCGTTCAATTAGGTTTAACCGCAACGCCAAAACGCAAAGACAATGTGGATACCTACAAATATTTTGGCGAACCGGTTTACATCTATTCGCTGAAAGAAGGTATCAATGATGGTTTCTTAACGCCCTTCAAAGTAAAACGCATCAAAACTACTTTAGACGATTACCGCTACACTTCAGACGATACCGTTGTGGAAGGCGAAATTGAAGAAGGCAAACTCTATGAAGAAAAAGACTTTAACCGAACGATTGAAATTGTAGAACGAGAAGCCAAGCGGGTAAACATATTTTTAGAAGAAGCCAACCAAAACGAAAAGGCAATAATCTTTTGTGCTAATCAAGGACACGCAGCATTGATAAGAGATTTGATAAACCAAAACGCAAAAAGCAAAGACCCGTTTTATTGCGTTCGTGTAACTGCTAATGACGGCGAGGAAGGCGAAAGATTGTTGAGAGAATTTCAGGACAACGAAAAAACAATCCCAACCATCCTGACCACTTCACAAAAACTCTCTACGGGGGTTGATGCGAGAAACATTCGGAATATCGTTTTGCTTCGTCCGGTCAATTCAATGATTGAGTTCAAACAAATCGTTGGTCGTGGCACACGTTTGTTTGATGGCAAAGAGTTTTTCACCATTTACGACTTTGTAGATGCCTACAAACACTTTTCAGACCCTGAATGGGACGGTGAACCGCTTGGAGAAGAACCTAAACCCTATCCAACACCTGAGCCGACTGACACACCAATTATTTCAGAGCCAGGTGAGCCCACTTCAAAGAAGCCGAAAATAAAAATCAAACTCAGAAACGGTAAAGAAAGAGAAATTAAACACATGGTTTCAACCTCTTTTTGGAGTGCAGACGGCAAGCCCATTTCAGCAGAAGAATTTTTGAATAATCTGTTTGGCGAATTGCCTAAATTTTTCAAAGACGAAGAAGAATTGCGGAAGCTTTGGAGCAATCCATTGACAAGAAAAATCTTATTGGAAAATTTAGATGCAGCAGGTTTCCCGAAAGACGATTTACTGACTTTGCAAAAGTTGGTGGATATGGAAAAAAGCGACTTGTATGATGTGTTGGAATATATTTTCAATGGCGACTACATTGCAATGACAAGAGAAGCCAGAGCCAAAGCAGCCGAAGCAACAATTTTCGCTTTACTCAACGACCCACAAAAAGAGTTTATCACTTTCGTTTTGAGTAAATACATTGAAACAGGCGTTGACGAACTCGACCAGGAAAAATTACCAATCTTGCTGACAAACAAGTATCAATCCTTGGAAGATGCCAAAGAGATTTTGGGAGATGTGGTAAATATCAGCAGACTGTTTATAGAATTTCAAGAACATCTTTATAAACAGAAAGCAGCTTAATGTTTTTTTATAGTCTATAATTGCACCCACCAAAATTCAACACAACTAACCCAGTTTAAAAAATTCAGAAAAAATGATAGTAGTTAAAGTAAGCTATACCGTACATGATGCGTATGTAAACACCAACAAAGAAATGATAAACACATTTCTTGCCGATTTTAAAAAATTAGACCCTACCCTGTTTCTGTATTCCATATTTCAATCCGAAGACGGAAAAACTTTTATTCATACCTCACAATATAAAAACAAAGCGATACAGCACATATTATTAACGACACCGAGTTTTCTTCGCTTTCAGGAACAACGGGATAAACACCTTGTTTGCGAACCCACGATTGAATTTTTACAGTATGTAGGGGCATCAAAAGAAATCGTTTAAAAAACGCATCAACAAATGAAATTTCTCCGAAAACATAGGAATGACGTGTAGAGAGGATTGACTGTGCTGACCGCTCTTTTATGCCTAGTCAAGTTTCTATGACTGATCTTAATTTCTTTATTCCTGAAAAAAAGAAATTTATTACCGGTCCTATCCAAATAATCGCTCCGCATTTTCCGTTGTGCTGCGGCTCACTTCTTCACTATCTATACCCAGCACTTCGGCTATTTTTTTTGCAATAACAGGAATATAGCGGCTTTCATTTCGCTTACCACGATAGGGCACAGGGGCAAGATAAGGAGCATCGGTTTCTAAAACAATCTGCGCCAAACCCACTTCAGCAAGCACTTCCGGCAGGTTTGTTTTTTTATACGTAACTACGCCGCCTATGCCGAGGTAAAATCCCATCGCTGTTATTTCCTTGGCTTCTTCTATACTGCCACTGAAGCAATGAAACACGCCTTTTAAATCCTTATGTCCTTTCCGGCGTATGATATCCATACAATCCCGTGTAGATTCTCTGCTGTGAATGACGATGGGAAGCCGGTGCTGCAACGCAAGGTCTATCTGCATTTCAAACGCTTCTATTTGTTGTTGTTTAAAACTAAGATCCCAATAATAATCCAGCCCGATTTCTCCCACTGCATAAAACCGGTCTTTATCCAGCCATTCCTGCACCTTTTGTAATTCGCTTTTATAATCTTCCTTCACATAGCAAGGATGCAGCCCCATCATAGGAAAGCAATGCTGCGGATAGGTGCGGGCGAGGTGCATCATCCCGTCTATCGTTTCGCTGTTGCAGTTGGGCATATACATTTTAGTAACACCGGCATCCAGCGCGCGTTGTATCATCTGCGTTTCTTCCGCCAAAAGACTTTTATCGTAAAGGTGGGTATGTGTATCGGTAAACATAGTGGTTAGTGGGTGGTTAAGGTTTTCATTTCCCAATTTTTGGATTTGCAATATTCCAATACATGGGGCAAAGCGTATTTCATTCTCAGAAAGGCTTTTTCGCTATCGTGAAAAACAACGATAGAGCCCGGTTCAATATGTTGTAATACATTCTCGGCGCATTCTTCGGGTGAAATACTCGTATCAAAATCTCCGCTCAGCACATCCCACATATAAATGGTCCATCCTCTCTGCAAAAGCCTTTTCGATTGAGAGATTTTTATACGTCCATAGGGTGGGCGAAATATCTTATTGTCTATATGCCTGGAGGCTTTAAGTATATTTTTCAGATAAGACTCGTTGGTATTCTTCCATCCGTTGAGATGGTCGTGGCTATGATTGCCCACCAAATGTCCTTCTGACACTATGCGTTGAAAAAGCTGCGGATGTGCGGCAACATTTTTTCCGATGCAGAAGAAAGTGGCTTTGGCATCATATTCTTTCAGCAGATCCAATACGAGCGGAGTAGCGGTTTCATGAGGCCCATCGTCGAAGGTGATATAGACAGCTTCTTCATCAGGCATTTTCCAAATTAATTCTTTGGGAAAAAAGCGGGGCAGCCAGACAGGAGTTTTTATATTATAGTAATGCACCGGGCAAAGATAGGTTGCTATATCTTTTCTACGGAGGCTATTTGCACCCATCCTTCTCTGCCGTCTGCCAGTTTCACGGACAGCCATTCTCCTTTTTCTTCGTGGCACGTTACTATCGTTCCTTCGGGCAGCAGGTCTGTTTTCGTGCTTTTGAGATCTGCTTTAAACACGGTGTCCGATAGCAGTACCGCCTCGTTTTGCGTAACCCGTTTTCCCGCGCTTACAAACGCAGTCCACAACAAAAACAAAAACAACACACCACCGCTAAACATAATGCTCCGGTGTTTGTAACCGTAAGTTTTTCGCCAGCGTGCCCAGAAGGAAACGCTTGTCAAGCCGAGAAAAAGCACTAAGGCCGCAATAGCCCATACCTGCGAAAAAGCGGGACGTGTAAGGCTGTGCCACCACCTAATGAAAAAAATATCTTTTGACGAAGCCGGCTGCGGTTTCATCCTGCTTTGCGCCAGTAAAAGATTATCCTGTGCATAGGCGTAGCCGGGTTTTATTTTTAATGCGCGTTTATAATTCAGGATGGCATTCCCTATATCGTTGAGGCGATAGTAGGCATTCCCGAGGTTGTAATACAACTCAGCGTTTTGCGATTTTGCTGCTGCTATTTTTTCATAATAATAGGCGGCGCTGTCATATTGTTTCTGCTGATAAAATCCGTTGGCTTTTTTCCAATACTGATTATAGGGAATGGCGGCATAGGTGGAGAAACAGCCTATAAACATCAGAAAAAACAAGCCGGTTACCTGTATCTTCATATCAAAGCTCCTCCTCCAATTTGCTGATAATATCAATGGCTTCGTCATAGGTGCGTTGCATTTGCTGCATGCCGTAGTTGGGTGCGTAGAGTGCGGTTTCACAGTCGTTCATTACTTCGTCTATTCGTTTTCGTAGCGGTTCGCTGATGTGTTTGCTTTGCAATACTTCGTGGGCTTTTTCGCGGTTCAGCAAAGAAAGCGGGATATTCATCTTATCGCTCAGGTAGAGCCATATTGCTTTGGAAATTTCTTCGTAGAAGGAGGTTTTGACATTTTGCTGCAAAAAGGTTTTGGCGGTGGAGAGCCTGCGCAGCGCTACTTTGTTGGCTCTTCTGTTGCGCAGCCTTATGGTATCTTTTGAGAATTCTTCTTCTCTTCTTCTCCATACCAGCAAGCCTACAAATGCAAGCATAGGCAGGGCATACATGCTCCAGTATCCTTTGGTAAACAAAAGCGGTTTACTGTTTACCACCAGCTTGCTCAGCGGGGTGGAAACAATTTCATGAATATCGGTGAGGGTGTTTTTCTGGGCTAAGGAAGGATGATAATTTTTACCCTTCGCCACTTGAATTTTTATCGGGTCGGTAGATAAGGTTACGTACGTTCCGGCCTGCACATCATAATAAGAAAAAGGAATGGCAGGCAGTTCATAATCGCCGGGCACATTGGCGGAGATGGAATAAGTAATGATTTTGGAGCCGCTGATAGTAGTGGTGCGACCGGTAATGGTATCGAGGATGTTCGGGTCGAAAGAAGAAAGTCCGTTCGGTAATTTCAACTCCGGTGCTTCAATCAGTTTCAGATTTCCACTGCCGTTTATTTTTAAGGTATAGGTGAGTACATCATCGGTAGTAAGGTTTGTTTTATCTACTTTCCCTTCCAGCGTAAATCTTCCTACTGCATTTCCGAAATCTTCCGGCTTGCCTTCTTCGGGCAGGGGCAGCACGGTTATTTTTATCGGAGTACTTTTCATCTTCACGGGCACATCTTTATATGCCGTGCCAAACATATCGCCAAAGGGATCTTGCATCATCTGGCTGATGGCCTGACGAAAGAAGGGATCATCTGCAAACATATCTGCAAAGGGGTCTTGCCTTCTCACTTTTTGCATGATGCGGGCTACGCCTTCTGCTTCGGCAGGGTCAAGCGTGAGTGTACCGGTTTGCTGGGGAAAGAGTGCGGATTTCTTAATCGTAAATACCTGATAGGGTTTTCCATCCACTATTTCTTCCACCGGCTTCAAGGCGTTCCCTTTGGCTATTTCAAAATCTTGAGTCCAGAAGCCATTTAAAGAAGGCAATTTGGAAATACCGGCATTCATAGGGATGCGCGTATATAGTTTATAGGTAACGGTAATTTGCTCCCCTACCCTTACCGTCGTCTTATCCGCCGTAGCACGCATGAACAGGTTTTTGTAAATCTCGTTCATGTTAATCTGCTCCTCTGCGTCTTGCTGCTGTGGCTGTGTGCCACCCATCCGGCGCTGGCGCATGGCATTGGCCATTTGCCTGCGTTGCTGCATCATAGCGGCAAAGGGATCATTAAAAAAAGGATCGTCAAAAGGATCTATAGAACGCTGTTGCGGTTTGGGAGCCAAGCTGCCTTCTACTACCTGCACCGTTAATTTATTGGATTCATATACAGCGCCGCCGGCATCTTTTGCAGTGGTGGAAGGAATGGTGAGGGTGCCGGTTTTCCGTGGCTGGAGCAAATAAGAATAGGTAATACTTACGGTTTGCACCATTTTATTGCCATCGGAAGTGATGCTGGTACTTTGCCGGGAAAAAGGCCCGCCTACTACGGTAAAATCTTCAAACTTAGGAGTAGCTATAGAACGCAGATTGGGTGCATCCTGAATGGTATAATCCACCTGGAGCTGATCTTTTATACCTATTTTACCGGCACTGGCATTTACGGAAAACACGGTGTTTTGAGACCAAAGAGGATTACTCATCAACAGAGCGATAAAACACAAATACAAGACACGACACATATTGGATAGAGATTTGTTCATAAGGGACTCCAAAAACAAAATTATCATTTGGGTGCGCTCCCCTTACGGCTTACGGGTTAAACCTTCGTTAAAACAAACCGCTATAAATCACCTTTTAACGGACGTATAACGATATGATCCACGTTGGCGGAAGGAGAGAGGCTGTATGCCGCCCATACGCTGTCCGCTATATCTTCCACACTCATCAAGCGTTCCTTGCTTACCCCGTTATTTTCCCACGAACGGGTCCATACGGCGCCGGGCAATACGGCTGTTACTTTTACATGATCTTCCATCAGCTCCATACGCAGATTATCGGAAAAACCCAGCAACGCGTATTTGGTAATGCTATAAGCGCCGCCATTTTCATAGGCACGCAGCGCAGCAATCGAGCTGATATTGAAGATATGTCCGCTTCTGCTTTTTTTCAAGGAAGGAAGCAGGTAACGGGTAAGATGATAAGCACTGTAAAGATTGATGCGCATCAATTCTTCCAAATGACCGTCCGGCTCATCGGCAAGTTTTCCGGGAAAGAAAGCGCCTGCATTATTGACCAGCACGTCTATAACGGGAAATTTTTCCAGCACCGCCTCTGCAAATGCCTTTACTTCTTCTTTTTCTGCCAGGTTTATAGGCAATGCATGCACCGTTGCATCCGGGAAACGCAGCTTCCATTCATCGGATAGGGATTTAAGATGCGCGGCGGTTCTTGCACATACTGCTATGTCAAAACCTTGTTGTAAAAATTTTTCGGCGATGGCTTTTCCTATTCCCTGTGTGGCTCCTGTAACGACGGCGGTAGGCATGGTGTAAAATTCTGTTTTTTAAAAAGACAAAAATAACAAGGAAAGCGAATGCGGAGGATGCTTGAAAAGCCGACAGGCATCTAAAGGAGAAATAACAATTACATTTTGCCTGTAACACACTCCATTACTTCGAGCAGAAAATGTATTTTTAAGCGATTCATGCACCATCTGCCATCTCTCATACAAGACCTTGGATTAATCCTCATCACAGCGGGTATCACCAGTTTATTATTCAAACGGCTAAAGCAGCCGGTGGTATTGGGCTATATCCTTGCGGGCTTTTTAGTCAGTCAGAATTTTCCTTTTCTACCCAGTGTGCACGATATGGAGGGCATCAAGATATGGGCAGAGATAGGAGTTATTTTTTTATTATTTAATCTTGGGCTGGAGTTTAGCTTTAAAAAACTCATGCATATAGGCAGCGCTGCGGGTGTAACCGCCATTACGGAGGTAAGCGCTATGCTGGTCATCGGCTTCGGGTTGGGGCGGTTGCTGGGATGGTCGTTTATGGATTGTATCTTCTTAGGCGGCATCCTCAGCATTTCCTCCACTACCATCATCCTCCGTGCTTTTGATGAACTGGGCATGAAGGGAAGGCGCTTTGCCAATCTCGTATTCGGCGTGCTGATTATTGAAGATTTGGTGGCGGTTTTGCTCTTGGTTTTGCTCTCCACTATAGCGGTAAGCCGGCAGTTTGAAGGAGCGCAGATGCTCTTGTCCGTAACAAAACTGGTATTTTATCTATTGCTATGGTTTGTTTCCGGCATCTTTTTTCTACCCACGCTTTTGCGTAAGCTGAAGAAAATGCTTAATGATGAAAGTATGCTCATCGTTTCTATAGCCTTGTGCCTTACCATGGTAATGCTGGCTTCATCCGCCGGTTTTTCGCCGGCCTTAGGCGCGTTCATCATGGGTTCCATCCTGGCGGAAACCACCAAAGCAGAGCATATAGAACATTTGATAAAACCGGTGAAAGACTTGTTTGGCGCCGTGTTCTTTATTTCGGTAGGAATGCTTATTGACCCGGTCATTTTGAAAGATTATGCGCTGCCCATCCTTATCATCACGTTGTCGTTGCTTTTGTTCAAAACGCTGAATGTGGCTATAGGCGCTCTTTTTTCCGGGCAATCCTTGAAAACCGCGCTGCAAGCCGGTATGAGCCAGGCACAGATCGGCGAATTTTCGTTTATCATAGCCACTTTAGGCATCAGCTTGCATGTTACCTCAGAGTTTATTTATCCCGTAGCGGTAGCGGTTTCTGCGGTTACCTCCTTTACCACTCCCTATATGATACGCGCTGCGGAGCCATTGTACAGATGGCTGGATCATACATTGCCTCATCCCATTCTCAAATCGCTCAACCGGTATAGCACGGGCGCACAATCCCTCAGCGGCACGAATGTATGGCACGCCGTACTCAAAGCCTATTTCGCGCATGTCCTGATGCTTTCCATCATCATCCTGGGTGTTATCATTTTGTTTTCGCATTATGTAAAACCGTTTTTCAACGATTGGGTTACCGATGGATTTGCAGGCAGTGTGGTAGCGGCGCTTATCTGTTTTCTCATCATCTTGCCGCTGCTATGGTCGCTGGTGATGCGCAAATTTGCCCAGCCGGAATTTACCCAGCTATGGAGCCAAAGCCGGTATCGCACGCCCTTGTTATTCCTGCGACTTCTGCGGGTAGCTATAGGCATTGCCTACGTCGGTGTTTTTTTGCTGAGCTTTTTCTCGGTTACGGTGGCATTGATAGGATTGGGAATTATAGGCATTTTCATTGCTTTTTTCTACAAAAAAATACACTCTTTCTACATCCGCATCGAAAACCGCTTTCTGGAAAACTATAACGATAGAGAAATCCAAAAATACGCGCGCGGCCGCCATGAGCTTGCCCCCTGGGATGCGCTTATCAGCCCGTTTGAGATTCCCGTAGGATCGCCGGTTATAGGCATTACACTACAGCAACTTGCTTTCAGAGAGCGTTTTGGAGTGAATATAGCCATGATTAAAAGGGGAGACGACTATACCATTATGGCGCCGGAGCGAAATGAAAAACTCTATCCCGGCGATGAGGTCTTTGCTATAGGCACCGATGAACAACTGGCGCAGTTCCGAAAACAGATAGAAGCCACCACCCAAGATTATGAACCGGCGCATGATGATGATATTATTCTGAAAAAACTCACCGATCAGGAAATGGAACGTTTTGCAGGAAAGACCATTCGGGAAAGCGATATACGCATCCTTACCAACGGCATCGTGGTGGGTGTGGAGCGGAATAATAAACGCATCTTAAATCCCGAAAGCAATTTTATTTTTGAAAAAGGAGACAGCATCTGGATTGTAGGGCATAAAGGCCTGATTGGCAAGCTGGCAGATGAAAGCGGGCAACCCTATCCGTAAAGCTCCAGATGAATATTTTTTTTATCGTAGCCCATTTCCATAATCCGTTGTCTGGCTTCATCTATCATATTGCGCCATCCGCATAGCATGAAGGTGGCAGGCTGTTTGCCGCTGCACAGCTCTTCATACACGGCGTGTACATAGCCTTTTCTTCCTCCCCATTCTTCACGGGAAAGCGTGGGGATAAACTGAAATCCGGGTAATTCTTTTTCTAATTCTGAAAGCTCATCCCTATAAAGCAAATCAGCTTGGGTGCGGGTGCCAAAGATGAGGTAAATATTTTGATGCGGAATCTGATGCTTGCGAATAAACTGCACCATGCTTCGGAAAGGCGCAACACCCGTACCGGTGCAAATAAGAAAAAGATCTTTGTCTAAAACCGGCGGTAAAACGAAGACTCCCTGCGGCCCGCGCAACCTGAGTTCACTGCCTTCTTTTATTTCCTTAAAAAAATAATTTGTCCCCGCGCCGCCTTCTACATATACAATCAAAAGCTCAATAAGGTTGGTGCCATCCGGCATAGAGGCAATGCTGTAACTTCTCCAGCGTTTGTTTTTTTGCTCGTGTATAGGCAGGTCAAGGGTTACAAACTGTCCCGGTTTAAAATCGAAAACAGAAAGTTCAGGCAACGCCACTATATACCGTCTGGTATTAGGCGTTGCCTGAATGATGCGTGTTACGATACCTTTTTGCCATGCGGGAATCATGGCTTCAAGATACCTATTTTTGTTTTTATCTACTAAAAACGAGGGAATAAATCCTTCGTTATTTTACAATGAAATAGCCGAGCGCAAGCCATACTAATAATAGATAATAAATTGTTAATTTGCCTTTTTAGCCATAGGGTATGCTTCATTTATCAAACAATAATTTAACGTATAAACTTAAAATCCATGAAAAAGCTACTCATCTTCCTTCTGCTGTCTTTCAGTTACCAAAACCTGAACGCACAGCTAAAACACTACGTAACGATTGGCAAAGTCTTATATGCCGATTTCTTCAACAAAGAAAAAGATAAGTTTGAAACTTTTTTTTCGCTTCCTGTCAGCCTAAGCTATAAAATAGAACGCGAGCGATGGGGAGCTGAGTTTTGGTTTGCAGATTACACTTCCTTTTACAAACCTTTTGATCAGTCTCTCCCCGGCGACGAGTATCTGATTACACAAGATGTCTTTTGCATAGACATTCAGTATGCTGCTCTCCGGCATAAGATGGTGAGTATCAACCCATTTGCAGGCCTAATGTACAGGGCATATCATGCTACTATATTTGACGGATGGCGGCAGCAAAATCAATATCATGAACCTTACCCCGCAGAAAAATATGAAAATGAAAACCAAATAGGCATTCAAGCCGGTGTCAATATAAACATACCTGTCTATAAGGGAGTTTATGCCAATACCAACCTGCGGTACAATTCCATTCCTTGGGCTAAGTACAATAAGCAAAATCTATATTGGGAAGTAGGCTTAGGGTATAAAATTCAAAGGAAAAAGAATCTGTAATCTTCAAAGGCAAACTGTCCCGGCTTAAAATCGAAAACAGCAAGTTCAGGCAACGCCACTATATACCGTCCGGTATTAGGCGTTGCCTGAATGATTACGAACCTTGTTTTTATTTCACTAAGAAATAACCGACAGCAAGCCATACAAGCCCCTTTCCGAGGAAAAACAAAAAGCCCCAGAAGCCTACTCTTTTTATCCAGAGTACGATTTTGCTATTCTTGTTCATGCTCATTGCTTTCATTAGTTCGCTATAATTTCGTAGGTTTTAAAATCGCTGGTCATCGGTGCGGCTTTCCCTTCGGCTTTTGCCTGTGCTATGTCTGCAAAACCTCTTTTATGTCCTTCCAGAAATTCGGGGGATTTAGTCCAGCCTTTAAACGCATCTTCAGAATCCCAATAGCTGACAATCAGATAGGCATCCCCTTCCTTAATAGGTTTCAATACATGCATATTCACAAAGCCGGGCATGGTGTCTATGGCTTTGGCGCGCGAGCCGAACAACTCTTCAAAACGCTCCGTATATTCCGGCGTGCAGTTGATGTAGTTTACCGCTACGAATTTCTTATCCGTCATTTTTTACAATTTGATGACAAAAATAATTCTGTCATCAATTTGTCATTTTCAAAAACAGGAAAGCTTTTTTCAGGAATAGGAAAATGGTCGTATTTCCCCCAAAAAAATCCTGCCGAAAATGTATTCCTTTTCCCTACATTTGCAGCCGCAAAGGTTTCCAAATATATTCTTTGGATGAAAAGGGAATCAGGTGCAAATCCTGAACATTACCCGATGCTGTGAGCTTCATACGTTTCTTTTGCCATCATTGCCACTGTTTTAAAAAACGGGAAGGCGCAAAAAGACGAAGCGAGTCAGAAGACCTGCCTGGGCGAATAAACAAACATCGCTGCTTTCGGGATCAAAAGCACGGACAGATGACAGCCTGATTCGTATTTCTTACTGTTTTCTATCTCGGTTTCTCGTAGCGCAATAACATAGTTCATTTTTAAAAACAACTATATCATGCGTAAAATTTTACTTTCCACAGCCCTCCTTTTCGGAATGAATGCTGCATCGGCTCAGACTTCTATGGTTGCCGGTTTCGACACACTCAGTTTGCCTAAGGCAGATACTTTTTATGTCAATTACAGTTCCTACGGAAATGATGTAGGCTTTGATGACGGAATGATTCATTTTCCCTGTGTATATGATACTTCCTTCGGCTATGAATTCTGGTCGAGCGGTTTTGTGTATTCCAATATGACGGATAGCATCACAAGCGGCTTTGGAAATCAATATTCCGCTAAAGCAGGCTCCGGTTACAATTCGAGCAATTACGCCATTGCCTATGGCACCACCAACTATCTTCTATCCTTGCAACCCCACTTTAAAACCTATGAAGGTTTTTACATCACGAACACTACCTACGCTTACAACAGCATGAGAGACGGCGACGCATTCGCCAAAAAATTCGGAGACACAACCGGAACCAACTCGGGGCTGCCGCAGGGAAATTATCCCGACTGGTTTAAACTGGTTATTACAAACTATTGGCAAGGTAATAAAATGGATACAGTCGAATTTTATCTTGCTGATTTTCGTTTTAATGATGACGACAGTGATTATATAGTGCGCGACTGGACTTGGGTGGATCTGTCAAAATTCAGCCAAAACAGCGATAGTATAGTGTTCACATTAAGCTCTTCGGATAATGGTCAGTTTGGAATGAATACGCCCGCATATTTTTGTATGGATGATTTTACCTCAAGATTGGTTCCCGATGCCGTTCAGGAAGTAAACCATAAAATAGCAGCTAAGATCTATCCTAACCCCGCCCTCCATGAATTGCATATAGAAACCACAGACCCTGCCGTTACCTCCGTTGTAATCAGCAATATGTCGGGCAAGATGGTAGCCACTTATTCTCTGTCCGGTAAACACAGCACCATCCCTACGGCTCATTTGCCTGCGGGTATGTATCTACTACAACTCAGCAACGGAAAACAAACCGCTACACAACGTTTTATCAAGCAATAATTCTTTGAAGTGCATTACTTCCGTATTCTATGGAACAACTAAAATAGGGACATGAAAAAACTACTTCTTCTATTGCTGACTGCCTACTGCCAATTACCTACTGCCCGCGGTCAATACGCGCCACAGGCAGGCATTACAGGCAGTGATGCCATTGCCCACAACAGCCCGCAAATCATCGCATGGGCTACGGGATGCACGCTTCAGCGCGGATGGATGGACATAGCGCAGCCTTCCCTGGGATATGCTTATTCCGGAGATAGCAGCCTTGCCATAGGTGCAGCGGATAATATGGTGGTGAGCCTCGGCGACAGCGGCGTGGCTACGCTCAGTTTTGCCCAACCCGTCATGAACGGAGCCGGCGCCGATTTTGTCGTTTTTGAAAATGGTTTTTTAAATACGGCGGATAGCGAAGAAGCATTTTTAGAACTGGCTTTTGTGGAAGTAAGCTCCGACGGAATGAATTTTTTTCGCTTCCCGCCCGTATCACTCACACAGGATACGCAACAGATTTCCGGAACGGGAGCGCCGGGCACCGGCGATTATCTCCTGGCACGGCAACTGCATCATCTCGCCGGAAAATACATCAGCAAATGGGGTACGCCCTTTGATCTGGAAGCGCTGAACGGACTTGCCGGATTGGATGTAAACCACATTACGCACATACGTCTTGTGGATGTGGTAGGCTCTATAAATGCACATGCTTCTAAAGACAAGGACGACCGCGTGATCAACGATCCCTACCCTACGCCGTTTCCTACTTCGGGCTTCGACCTGGATGCCGTAGGGGTGCTTCATCAACAAAACGCATCCTACACCGCCCACCCCTATAAACACCTTGTGCGCCTTGCACCCAACCCTACAACAGATCGCCTTTATATTCATTCAGAAAAAAATCTGCAACTTATCGTAACAGATATTAGCGGGAAAATAATGATAAAACGAACCTGTCATCAGCGCACGGAAATATCGTTAGAGGAATTTCAAAGCGGCATTTATTTTTTCAACTTCAACGATGAAAACGGCAACAAATGGTCGGAAAAAATAGTCAAGTACTAAGCATCGGTATCGTAGTTTTTTTATTGATTTTTTCTTGTAAAAAGAAAGAAGCCAGCCCTCCGCTGCCCCCGCCTGAAAAGGGAAAGAACAGCGTATTTGTAGTGTGCGAAGGAAGCTATGGAAACGGCAACAGCACGCTGGGAATGTACAACGTGGAAACAGACAGTTTTTATGAGGATGTATTTTCGGCAGTGAACGGGCAGCAGTTAGGCGATGTCTTTCAAAGCATGACGCTTATAGGCAATCACTATTTTCTGTGCATCAACAACTCCGATAAGATCATTGTTATCAACAAAGAAAATTATGAGTTTGTAACCGGCATTTCCATTCCTAAGCCGCGCCATATTTTACCGATATCTTCGTCCAAAGCCTATGTTTCTTCTTTATTTGGCAATGAAGTGCATATCCTTGATTTGAACAGCTTGAAGCGCACCGGAAGTATAACCCTCCCCGCAGAAAATCCCGAAGGCATGCTGCTCTGGAACGATCGCGTCATCGTATGTGCATGGGATACGGCAGCCGATAAAATATTTTACCTCAATACCGCTACAGATGCCATAGAAAAAGAAATAACCGTTTCGGGAAGGGCGCCACATAGCTGTGTAATGGATCGGGAAAATAAATTGTGGGTGCTTTCCGGCAATGTGTATAAAGACAAACCTTCTTTTCTCACACGACTGGACCCTGCGACGGGCGCTATTTTGAAAAGTTTTTCTTTTCCAGCAACCTCCGATGTCATCAAGCCGGTGCTGAATGCCGCCAAAGACAGCCTGTATTTTATCGCAGTAAATTATGACGGTGGTGCAGCGAATAACGGGATTTACCGAATGAATATAGCCGCTACGGAGCTGCCGCAGCAACCCTTCCTCCCCGCACAAGCGTTTCAGTATTTCTGGGCTTTGGATATTCATCCTAACACGGGAAATCTTTTCATAGGCGATCCGAAAGGTTTTGTTCAGAAAGGCGAGGTGCTCATTTACGAGCCAGATGGCACATTACTCAAATCGTTTAAAACCGGAGTAGGACCGGGACATTTTTATTTCGATTGATGGCATTTTCTTTTCCTCATAGGACTGCCTGCAAAGCGGTGTTGCATCCAGGAATCCTCCGTATGGCATTCCTGCTGAGTTGCCTGTTTTATAGGGAAATTTCATTTGCGCAAGCGATGAAAGATACACTAAGCGAGGTGGATATAAAAGGGGAAAAAAAGGAGCAGGTTTCGCAGGATGTCCGTATCCGCGATTTTACTTCGGGACAAAAAATAACCTCCTTCGATAGTGCGGTTTTACGACAATACCATCTCCAAAATGTTTCCCAACTCCTTGCGCAGCAAACGCCGGTATTCATTCGTTCTTATGGTTTCAACGGATTGGCAACACTGAATTTTCGCGGATCTTCAGCAGCGCAGTCGCAGGTATATTGGAATGGCATTCCGATTTCCAACGCAGCGCTGGGAATAGCGGATATTTCCCTTTTACCGGTGGCTATGACGAGCCGTATGAACATTGTTTACGGAGGTTCGGCCGCATTGTTAGGCAGCGGTAATGTAGGCGGCGCTTTGATGATGGAAACCGAAGCTCCTTATTTTGACAGCTCTGCTAAAACCCGCTATGAAATAGCAATGGGCACCGGAAGTTTCGATCAGTATCAGGCAACTGCCAAGTTAAATTTTTCGACTAAGAAATGGTTTTTTTCAGCAAATATGATGGGGCAAACGGCTGCGAATGATTTTAGTTATTTAGATGACAGACATACCGAAAAAAAGAACGAACATGCGGAATTGAAAGGCATTTCCGCCATGACGCAAGCTGCCTATAAACCCAATGAAAAACACACTCTACGCCTGATCGGATGGTATCAGAAATACGACCGCAATATCCCCGCCGCCTTATTTGAAAGCTATTCTGCAAAAAACCGTACCGATGCATCGTTGAAAATTTTTTCGAGCTGGGAAAACCGTACACCACACGCCCATCGTTATCTGCGTGCATCGTTTATAGCCGATGAAATGCGCTATACGGATTATGCGATTAAATTGGCTACCGCAAATACTACCCGCCAATACTATGTGGAAGCCGGATGGAAACAAACCCTTTCGCCAAGACATACCGTCCTGTTTTTTATTCCCGTTCATATATCTGAAATGAAGCGGCTCACTTCTATCGCCGGGCAAGAGAAATATGCAGTGGCGGCGGCATACCGTTATACCGACCTTTCCCAAAAACTGAACATAGCGCTTCATGCGCGCGGCGAACGCATTCAAGATGTTTCTGTTTTTCTGCCCGGCATCAATGCTTCTTATCAATTATCTGAAGGAATAAAACTCCGGGCAAACATTCAAAAAACCTATCGTATTCCTTCGCTCAATGAACTTTATTTTGAACCTGGCGGCAATGACAAACTGAAACCGGAGCAAGGATGGGCACAAGATGCGGGCTATAGCATTACGGTGCAACCGGCATCCCGTTTTTCCATCCGGCATGATCTTGCGGTGTATCACCGGCTCATCCAAGACTGGATTGTATGGTATGGCGGGGCGATCTGGACTCCGCATAATATAGCCAAAGTACGCAGCGCCGGGCTGGAGCTGGAATGCCAGTTACGCTATGATCCCGGAAAATGGGAGTTTCATCTGGGACTTAAAGGAAATTATACCCGAGCCTTTACCGTAGAAAGTTATGTGGCAGGCGATGGCAGCGTGGGAAAACAAATTCCCTATACACCGGCTACCACCGGTCTTATGAACGCGGGATTTTCCTATGCTTCCTATTCATTTAATTACAATCATACCTATACCGGCTACCGATATTTCAATACGGATGAAACCGGCTTGCTGGAGGCTTATCATACCGCAAATATTCAAATGAGCAAGGCATTTGTCTTACGGGATTATGGCTTGGAAGCTTCTCTGCTACTGCATAATATTTTCAACGAACGATATGCCGTAGTAGCCGCACGCCCTATGCCGGGCAGACATCTATCGCTATCCTTTACTCTTAGAAAAAAATAATACTGTATCTTTCCACCTTGAAACAAAATTTTTACTTGAGGTAAAAACAATGTTTTACCTCACTACCATGGGCTTTGAAATCTCTATAACGCTGTTCCTCGTATTGCTGAATGGCTTTTTTGTTGCCGCAGAATTTGCAATCGTAAAAGTACGTTCTTCACAGATAGAAGTGCGGGAGGATGTTAATAAAACCGTATCCGGCGCGGCTAAGAATATTGTAAACAACCTCGATGCCTATCTTGCGGCTACGCAATTAGGCATTACGCTGGCAAGTCTCGGATTAGGCTGGGTAGGAGAAGAAGTTACGACCAATATCTTGTTGCGACTCTTTGACTTATTGAATTTAGACCTTTCCGAAACGGCGGCGCATCGGCTGGCCGTTCCCTTCGCATTTGCTTTCATCACGGTGCTGCATATCACTTTTGGAGAACTGGCGCCTAAGTCGGTGGCTATACGCCACCCTACCAGCACTACGTTTTTTATAGCCCTTCCGCTGCGGGTGTTCTATTTTATTTTTCGCCCGTTTATATGGCTGCTCAACGGGTTTGCCAATTTTATTTTAAGAGTAATAGGCATTAAATCGGTACATGGCAGTGAAATCCATTCCGAAGAAGAGCTGAAAATGATTATTTCCGAAAGCCATGAAGGTGGCGCTATTGAAGAAACAGAACGCGACCTGATTCGCAATGTATTTGACTTTGATGACCGCCGTGTGAGTGATATTCAAACCCTGCGAAAGAACATCACCGCCATGAAAGCCGATTTTACCCTACAGGAAGCCATCAATTTCGCCATTAGTGAAGGGTATTCGCGCTATCCCGTCTATACCCATTCGCTGGATGATATTATAGGCGTGATTTACACCAAAGACTTGATGCGCACGATGATGGCCAACCGCAAGCCGGATAACCTGCAACCGCTGATTCGCAAAACGGAATTTATTCCCGAAAGCAAAAAAATCAAAGACCTGCTGAAAGAATTCCAACAAAAACGCATGCAAATGGCGATTGTAACGAATGAAATCGGAGAAGTATCGGGCATTGTGAGCATGGAAGATATTTTGGAAGAATTGGTAGGCGAGATACAAGATGAATACGATAACGAAAAACCTTATGTAGAAAAAACCGGAACGAATAAATTCCTGGTGAGTGCACACCGCAAACTATCCGATATTAATAAATACCTTCCCTATCGTTTGGAAGAAGGGGAAGAATATGAAACCCTTTCGGGGCTGATTTCTTATCTGCACCCGGAAGAACTGCGGGAGAACGATAAAGTGCGGGTACAAGAATATGAAGTAACGATTAAGAAAATGTACCGCAACTCTGCGGAAACGGTAGTGCTGGAAGTAATGCCGGAAGGAGGAGAAGAGGAAGAATAACCGGCAGCTTCTTTTCTAAAAAAATCCCTATAAATTTTGTTTCATTTTAGGATAAATACCTAACAGATGATTCTTGACATTAGCATTTCTCTATTGCCTATAGAAGCAGCAAATCCGCAGGATGTACATAATGCCATAAGCAAGGCTACGGGCATTCCCGTTAAAAAAATTACCGGCTATAAAATCCGCAAACGCTCTATAGATGCAAGAAGCCGCCACACCAAGATTATCTTGCAGCTACAGGTGATGGCCGGTGAGCCTATGAAAGCGGAAGAACCTTTTGAACCCGGATGGAGAAATGTAGAACATGCAAAACCGGTGTGTATCATCGGCGCCGGGCCGGCAGGATTGTTTGCCGCCATGCGCCTCATCAGCTTAGGCTATAAACCGGTTGTTTTTGAGCGAGGAAAAGATGTGCGCAGCCGCCGCAGAGACCTAGCCGCCATGAATAAAGAAGGCATCGTAAACCCGGAATCCAACTATTGTTTCGGCGAAGGGGGCGCAGGTACCTACAGCGATGGAAAGCTTTACACCCGCTCCACCAAACGCGGCGATGTGCAACGTATTTTAAACCTGTTCGTGCATTTCGGAGCGGAAGAAAATATTGTGTATGATGCGCACCCTCACATAGGAACCAATAAACTGCCTAAGATTATCAGCGCTATGCGGGAACAAATTATCGCCTGTGGTGGAGAAGTACATTTCCAAAAAAAACTAACCGATATAGTATTGGAAGACGATACCATCAAACGCATCGTCATCAACGGGCAGGAAACGGCAGACTGTACAAAACTGATACTCGCCACCGGACATTCGGCGCGGGATATTTTTGAGCTGCTGCATCGCAAGCAAATAGACATAGCCTCCAAACCCTTTGCCCTCGGTGTGCGTATAGAACATCCGCAGGCGCTGATAGACAGCATACAGTACAAATGCGAGGTGCGTAGCGAATATTTGCCTCCTGCAAGTTATTCCCTGGTAGCTCAGGAAGATGGGCGCGGTGTATTCTCCTTCTGCATGTGCCCGGGCGGCATCATAGCGCCCGCCGCTACAGCGCCCAACGAAATTGTGGTAAACGGATGGAGTCCTTCCAAAAGAAACAATCCTTTTGCCAACTCGGGAACGGTAGTAGCGGTCAATGAACAGGATTTTACCAAAATGGGATTTACCGGAAACCTTGCAGCGCTTCATTATCAACAACAGGTAGAACAAAATGCCTTTAAAGCCGGTGGCGGAAAATTGGTAGCCCCAGCCCAGCGCATGACCGATTTTGTAAACAAAAAAATATCCGCATCGCTGCCCGAATGTTCTTACCTGCCCGGTATCACCTCGGCTTCTTTATACGAAGTATTGCCGCCGGAAGTGAGCGCGGCGCTCCGGCAAGCCATGAAGGATTTTGGGAAAAAAATGAAGGGATACTATACGCAGGAAGCCGTACTGGTAGCCACGGAAAGCCGCACCAGCTCTCCGGTACGCATCCCGCGCGATCAAACAACCTTGCAGCACACCAGGATAAAAGGACTCTACCCTTGTGCCGAAGGCGCAGGCTATGCGGGCGGCATTGTGAGTGCGGCTATAGACGGAGAGCGATGTGCCGAAGCAGCGGTTTCCGCGTGGAAAGAACACTAAGCATTCCCTGATTTTTCATCCTCCGCTGCGCCCCGTCTGAAATATTCATCGGCAGAAAGAACACCGCTTCCTTTTACGGCAAAGACAATTAAACCCAGCAACACAAAGATGGAAAGAATCAACTGAAAAGCATTCCGGTCTATATCTTTAATATTCACAAACAACACAGCTACTAAAAGAATGGGAATCTGAATGATGGAAGCCATTCGCGTAAAAAGACCCACCGTAATAAAAACGCCGCAGAGCAAGGTGAGCCAGGTTACGGCAAGCGCAAACGCACTGTCGCTATTCGTAAAAACTCCTACGCCTGTTTGCTGAATTAAGGATTCCAACGCCATCGTATCCTGAATAAAAACGATTCCTTTCCAAATCAGGATGGCGCCTATGGCAATTCTTATCAGGGTAAGCCATGCGGGCTGATTTGCAGCGGCTTGACTATTTTTCGATACTAAGTTGTTCATTGTATATATTTTTATAATTTACAATATAATCAAAAATCAATCTTCCATTTACTTAAATGTCATTCAAGGTGAAGGAAATAACGGAAGAAGCCGTAGCCATTTTCCCTGCGGCGACATCTCCCCTAAAAACCTTCACAAATACTATCTTTGCTCTCCTTAAAAAAAACGCGCCGCCAAACGGTATTAATAGATAATGGAAACACTGAGCAAGAATTTTTCGCATACAGAAGCTGAAGAAAAATGGTATAAACACTGGGAATCGTCAGGTTATTTTACATCTGTTCCCGACCATCGCCCGCCCTATACCGTAGTGATACCGCCGCCCAATGTAACCGGAGTGCTGCACATGGGTCATGCGCTGAACAACTCAGTGCAGGATGTACTGGTGCGCCGCGCCAAAATGCAAGGCTACAATACATGCTGGGTGCCGGGTACCGATCATGCCTCTATTGCTACGGAAGCGAAAGTGGTGGCAATGCTGCGCGAACAAGGCATTGATAAAAACAAACTCAGCCGCGATGAATTTTTAAAATATGCCTGGGAATGGAAAGAAAAATATGGCGGGATTATCTTACAACAGTTTCGCAAGTTGGGTTTGTCGCTGGATTGGAACCGTACGGCGTTTACTATGGATAAAGATTACTATGCCGCAGTCATTCGCGTGTTTATAGAGTTGTATGAAAAAGGATTGATTTATCGTGGCGTGAAAATGATTAACTGGGATCCGAAGGCGAAAACAGCACTTAGTGATGAAGAAGTAATCCATAAACAAACCAACAGTAAACTTTATTATGTACGCTATAAAATAGACGGCAGCGAGGAATACATTACCATTGCCACCGTGCGTCCCGAAACCATACTGGGCGATACCGCCGTGTGTGTGCATCCGGATGATGAACGATATAGACACCTGAAAGGAAAATATTGTTTCGTGCCGTTAATCAATCGTCGTATCCCTATCATTTTTGATGATTATATAGATATAGAATTTGGTACAGGCGCGCTGAAAGTAACACCGGCACATGACATAAACGATTATAACCTTGGTTTAAAACACAAACTACAAGTCATAGATACGCTCAATGATGACGGCACTATGAGCGAAGCCGCCACAATGTATATAGGGCAAGACCGTTTTGAAGTGCGCAAACAAATCGTAACGGATTTGGAAGCCGCCGGCAACTTGGTGAAAGCGGAAGACTATACCAATCAGGTGGGCTTTTCCGAACGAACAAATGCCGTGATAGAGCCGCGCCTCAGTATGCAATGGTGGTGCAAAATGAATGAAATGGCTAAGCCCGCATTAGAAGCCGTGATGGATAATGAAATTGAATTTTATCCGGGAAAGTTTAAAAATCTCTATCGCCACTGGATGGAAAACATCAAAGACTGGTGTATAAGCAGACAACTTTGGTGGGGACAACGCATACCCGCATGGTATGATGAGGAAGGAAACTATGTAGTAGCCGCTACCAAAGAAGAAGCCGCCGAAAAATTCAAAATTCAAAATTCAACATTCAAAATCGAAACCCTCAGGCAAGATGAAGATGTGCTCGATACCTGGTTCTCCTCCTGGTTGTTTCCCTTGCAGGTCTTCGGATGGAATGAAAACCCTAACAACGAACAACTGAATTATTATTACCCGACAAGTACACTCGTTACCGCACCCGAAATTATCTTCTTCTGGGTAGCAAGAATGATTATGGCGGGCTACGAGTTCATGGATAAAAAGCCGTTTGAGAAAGTATATTTTACGGGCATCGTGCGGGATAAGCAAGGAAGAAAAATGAGTAAACAATTCGGCAACTCACCTGATTTGCTGGGATTGATAGAGCAATATGGAGCAGATGCAGTACGCTTTAGTGTGATGATATCTTCTCCGGCAGGCAATGATTTACTCTACGATGAAAACGCATTGGAGCAAGGCCGCAACTTCATCAACAAAATGTGGAATGCGTTGAAATTAGTGAAGATGTGGGAAGCCCGTGTAGATGCCAATGCGCCGATAGGCGATGCACAATTCGCTATGGACTGGATGGAGCAACGTATTCATTCCGTTTCGCAATCGCTGGATGAATTATTTGCCCGCTTCAGCCTAAGCGAAGCCTTAAAAAACAGCTATTCATTGATATGGGATGATTTCTGCTCCTGGTATCTGGAATGGGTAAAACCCGCTCAGGACGCACCGATGCCGAAAATAGTTTATGATAAAACCGTAGCATTTTACGAACGATTGTTGCAACTGCTCCATCCGTTCCTGCCTTTTGCAACAGAAGAAATTTATCATCAACTGAAAGAAAGGGCTGTAGGCGATGATTTAATCATCAAACAACTTCCGAAGACAAAAGAGGTGAATGAAACCATTTTGCAACAAGCAAATTTTCTGCAAGAACTCATTACCCACATCCGCGATGCACGCAATAAAAACCAACTGAAGAACAAAGACCAAATAAAACTGGCGGTAGAAACACAGCGCAAAGAATATTACCACTCCATCAACGGCATACTCAGCAAACAGGTAAATGCCGAAACCATCGAATTTGTAACCGCTGCACCCACCGGCGTGGCTATAGTGGTGGGAACGGACAAACTCTACATGACCTATGAAGGCGGCACGGTGGACACGGAGAAACAAAAAACGGAATTGAAAAAAGAACTGGATTATCTGAGAGGGTTTCAAATGAGCGTGCAGAAAAAACTTTCCAACGAAAAATTTGTGCAAAATGCAAAGCCAGAAGTAGTGGAAACAGAGCGGAAAAAGCTGTCGGATGCGGAAGCCAAAATCAAAACTTTGGAAGAAAGTCTGAATATGCTTTAATTTTATAGTAATGAACAAGCAATTTTACATAGCAGGGATCTGTTTTCTTTTCTTTATAGGCATGGCGATGATGTCTATGATGCCCGATGAAGGAAAAAAAAATAAAACACACTCTATAAAGCCCTATCTGGGCTATTCCGACTATAGCGGCGGCATTATTTCCAAAAAGGTTTTTGATTCTTTGTTGCGCCAGGGGGTAAAGGCTAAAGACTCCGCAGGAACGTTCTATAAAGTGGTGGAATTTACCTTCGGATACGGCGAGCGCAATCTCTACGAAGATTCTACCGGCAAGCTGGTGATACTTACCGACTATGTTTCTGAAATCTGCACCGGCGATACGCTTTCCCCCATTTTCCAAAACTATGTGTTTCGTGACAACCGCACCAAAGGCGGCGATACGGCTTATTTCGACCGGATAAAACTGCATCTGCCCGACGGCGG
>JAEZZY010000006.1 GCA_023418315.1 Bacteroidota bacterium | reverse complement strand
GTGCACTATGCCATTTTTTTCGGTCAAAAGGTCAAACCAAGTAAAGTCTAAACAAATTCAGGCTGAAAATTTGAAAAAATTTCGTTCTAAAATTGAGTGTAGAAAGAACTTGATTATCGTTTTCAACCAAAAAATAAGACTATTTGTCATAATGCACTACGGGTTAATAAAACATTTAAATCATTGATGACGAATAGTTGTAAATTATTTATTCGTCATCAATAATCATGCTACATATGAAAAAATATATATTCGTATTAATTTTCTTAATGGTTAGCTACAGCCTTCAATCGCAAGTAATGCACGGGCAAGTAGATTATAAAAAAACACTTAAATTTAACGGTAATTATATTGTTTTTTCCAAGCCTCATTTTTTCATATGGTACGGTGGGAAGAAAGTTTACTCTGACCTTACACCTATCAAATTAAACGGTGAACATATTTTTGATGAAAACACTGTTTCCTATAGTGCCTTACTAACCGGCAACAAAACATTTAATTACTATTTAAAGGATAAGTTACGCATAGCAGCTAAATCTTTGCCTAATGGCAATTACACCATGCCAACATTAAGTTTGGTAATAGATAAAAATGGGAGTTTAGTTTATTATGATTTTTATCATCTAAAAAATATAACGAATAGTTCAAACATTAAAGCAAAATTTACAGATGTTGGTCAATTTCAAAAATATTTGAAAGAAATGGAGAAAAGGCAAGAAGGGAATGATGAGATTACTATCCCATTGGAACAAAAGAGTAAAGTTGAATCAGCTATGTATGAAGCGTTGAAGAATTGCCCCAAGTTTATACCTGCGACTAAGGATGGGAAGCCCGTTCATTATTTATTAGAGGATGGTTTTAACGAAACAATTATCGTACAAAATCAAATTGTTACTTTCAAGAAGGCTGTTCACAGATAGCTTATAATGTAAACTCCCCCTCTATTATGCCGTGTTGAGTGTCCTAACCCAACGCAATAATTTTAAAATATACGTGCTTGGTACGCACACCAAGCACGTAAAACCTATACAACTCCTGCTTTAGTGCTGCGGCGTATTTTTTCAGATTCGCCTTTCAAAAGCCCAATAAAAATCCTCATTTCAACGGTGCTATCGCCACTGTTGCTCCATAGAAATTCCGAACGGCGACGCCCAAAAATTCACTCCACACTCATACACAACTCCACCAACACTCCATTCGTAGTTTTCGGATGCAGAAAGCACACCAATTTATTATCCGCGCCGCGCTTGGGTGTTTCATTTAATAGTTCAAAGCCTAAAGCCGATAACCGTTTCATTTCTGCTTCTATATTTTCCACCTCAAAAGCAAGGTGGTGAATGCCTTCCCCTTTTTTGGCAAGGAACTTGGCTATAGGCGAGTTTTCGTCAGAAGCTTCTAAGAGTTCCACTTTTGATTCTCCGGTTTGGAAAAAAGCCGTTTCCACGCCTTCGCTTTCCACCGCTTCTTTTTTATAGCAAGGTGTATTTAATAATTGCTCGAAAAGCGGAACGGATTTTTCTAAGGAGGAAACTGCAATGCCTATATGTTCGATACGGAGCATGATAATAGTTTTTGTAAATGCGAATATTTGCAGCTAAAATAGGGCTAACTACGGTAAAATAGCACAATTGATTTACCTTCGCAGTGCAAATCACAATAAGAACAAAAATGAAATTGAAACTGCCTATATATTTGGACAATAACGCGACCACTCCTATGGATCCGCGTGTGCTGGAAGCCATGATGCCTTATTTTACCGAAAAATTCGGAAATGCCGCAAGCCGTAACCACCAATTCGGATGGGCTGCCGAAGAAGCTGTGGATTATGCACGGGAGCAGGTAGCAAGATTAATCAATGCCGACCCGAAAGAAATCATCTTTACCTCCGGCGCTACAGAAGCGGATAACCTTGCTATAAAAGGTGTGTTTGAAATGTATGCTTCCAAAGGAAATCATATCATCACCGCTACTACCGAGCATAAAGCTGTATTAGACACTTGCAAGCACATCGAAAAACTCGGTGGGCAAGTAACTTATCTGGCAGTTCAGGAAAACGGCTTGATTGATTTGAACGAATTAGAAAAAGCCATCACCGACAAAACCATTCTCATCGCCATCATGTATGGAAATAATGAAATTGGCGTGGTGCAGCCGGTGCGGGAAATCAGCGCGATAGCTAAAAAACACAACGTATTATTTTTTACCGATGGCACGCAGGCAGTGGGTAAAATCCCCGTAAATGTGATGGCTGACGGTATAGATCTGATGGCATTCAGCGGCCATAAAATGTATGGTCCTAAAGGCGTGGGCGCTTTGTATGTACGTCGTAAAAATCCGCGTGTGAAAGTAACGGCACAAATGGACGGCGGCGGACACGAGCGCGGTATGCGCAGTGGTACGCTGAATGTACCCGGCATTGTAGGCTTTGGTAAAGCATGTGAGCTTTGCATGAACGAAATGGAAAGCGAAGCAGCAAAACTGAGCAAAATGCGCGACCGTTTGGAAAAATCCTTATTAGAACTCGAAGAAGCCTATGTAAACGGTACTCCCGATAGCCGCCTGCCGCATGTGAGCAATATCTCGTTTAAATATGTGGAAGGCGAAGGGCTGATGATGGGCTTTAATAAAGACATCGCCTTATCCAGCGGCTCCGCTTGTACTTCGGCTTCTCTTGAACCTTCTTACGTACTAAAGGCTTTAGGCTTGGGAGATGATCTTGCACATAGTTCGCTGCGTTTTGGCTTGGGAAGATTTACTACGGATGAGCAGATTGATTATACCATCAACGCAATAAAAGAAACAGTGCTGAAACTGCGTGAAATGAGTCCGCTTTGGGAAATGTATAAAGAAGGAATAGACCTGAACAGTATTGAATGGGCGCACCATTAGGGATAATGAATAGTTTAAAAGTCAAAACAATAAAAAATGGAAACACTTATAGTACATAACCCTGAAGGCGAAATGGGAAAGAAAGTGAAAGCTGTCCTTACGGCATTAGGTGTTGCATTTGAAACGGCTGAGAAAAAGAAAATCACAAAGAAGGAGAAGCCTTATAATCCTGAATTTGTGGAGAAGATTTTAGAAAGTCAGCAACAATATAAAGATGGGAAATATACCGCTATCAAAACAGAAGATCTTTGGAAATAGTATATACTGACAAAGCTTTGGAGGATGTGAAGACATGGAAGCTATCCGGAAAGAAGAAAATGTTAGAAAAGATTTCTATTCTAATTGAGGAGATAAAAGAGACTCCTTTTTCAGGTACAGGGAAACCCGAGCCGTTAAAACATCATCTCGCAGGCGTATGGTCAAGACGATTAACCAAAGAAGATAGAATTGTATATTCTGTAAATAAAAAACATTTAGTAATATATTCTTTAAAAGGACACTACGAATAATAACGCTCCGTTGAGCATTCAAAATTCAACACTCAAAAATTAAAAATTTAAAACCATGGCATACTCAGAAAAAGTAATAGACCACTACCAACATCCTAAAAATGTGGGTACGCTGGATAAAGGCAAAAAAAATGTAGGAACCGGCCTTGTAGGTGCTCCTGAATGCGGCGATGTAATGCGCCTACAAATAGAAGTGGATGAAGAAACCGGCGTCATCAGCGATGCGAAATTTAAAACCTTCGGTTGCGGCTCGGCTATCGCTTCTTCTTCCCTTGCTACCGAATGGCTGAAAGGCAAATCCGTAGATGAGGCTTTGGCAATTGACAATATGGACATCGTAGAAGAACTAAGTCTTCCACCGGTGAAAATCCACTGCTCCGTATTGGCGGAAGATGCCATCAAAGCAGCCATCAACGATTACCGCGTGAAAAACGGATTGCCTGAATTAGAAGCCGAAGGAAAGAAACATTAGTGGGTTGAATAGTGGATAGGTTTATAGGTTAATACGTTTCCATATCAACCTATAAACAAATCAACTTGTAAACATGTCAACGTGTAAACGACAGAAAAAAATGATACACATCAGCGAGAAAGCAAAAGATAAAGTGGCACACCTGAAACAAGAAACAGGCTTGACGGAGGATTATTTCCTGCGGGTGAGCGTAGTGGGCGGCGGCTGTTCGGGCTTGTCCTATAAACTGGATTTTGACAATGAAAGCCAGCCCAACGACCAGGTGTTTGAAGAAAACGGGGTGAAACTCGTTACCGACCTTAAAAGTTTTTTATACCTCTGCGATACCACCTTAGATTTCTCCGACGGGCTGAATGGTAAAGGATTTCACTTTATTAATCCGAATGCCAGCCGTAGCTGCGGGTGCGGAGAAAGTTTTGCCGTGTAGTATTTTTTCATGATTTATAGGAGATGCCGCTTTAGTTTTTTACTGAAGCGGTTTTCTTTTGCGAAACATTTGATATTTTGTGCTCTGTATTATGAGATTTTTTTTTCTTATCCTCGGTCTTTTCATCTGTTTCGCAAGCCCTGCGAAAGAAAAAAAGACAGATACATTCTACCTGAATTCCACTACCATAGAAAGCGATGTACTAAGAGACCAAAGTATTACCATCAATTCTAAAGAGGACGAAAAAACACTGTTTCGATACAAGAATGCAGACGACCCTATGTTTGCAGCTCCTTTATACAATGATACGAGCTGGGAAAAACGCCTGTCTTTTTTTACCTATGACGAGCTGATATCCGGAAAATCGGGGGAAGGTGTAGCCTGGTTTCGGGTGAATGTAAAAGCAGAGAAGGCTTTTGTCAAAAAGGCGATGGGTATGAAGTTTACCGGCGCAGGAGCAATGGAAGTTTTTCTGGATGGCGATTTGCTCTATCGAGTAGGGGCGTTTGATACAAACGGCAAACATACTTATTATGCACTTAGCTCCCAGCCTGTATTTTTTTCATTACCAGACACGAATGCGCATTTGATAGCAATCCGTTACGAAAATAAGGATGCGAAGATGAATGACGATGAAATGTGGGGCTTAGGCGTGTCTATAGCTACAGCAAATAATGTTTACAAATCGGGTACAGGGAGCATGTGGGTAGCCTCTTGGTTTTTAATAACCTTGGGAACTGTTTTCTTTACCTTGTTCCTCACGCATTTTCTTATGTTTCTTTTTTATCGGAGTGATTATTCCAATCTGTATTTTGCGCTTTTCACCTTATCGCTTTCCGTACTGCTATACTATGCCCACTATGTTTTTTCTTCTGTTTTTCCGATAGATAGCAATTCCTCCATCCTCGTTATATCAAATACCACCATTGTAGGCACCACCGCCTTAAGCGCATTCGTTGCCAAGCTTTTCAGCAAGCGAAAAATATTCCTGAAAATTATACTGCTGCTTGGAGTAATTACCCTCCTTATTTCTTATATAGATCTTCAGATAGAGAGTGACTTCTCTTCTATAATGGTAGGTGTTTTAATGTTTCTTTCGGTAAGCTATACTTTTGTTATGATGATTATAGCTATGGTGAAAAAAATGCCCGGTGCCTTTATTCTCGGGAGTGGGATTATTGTAGCGTTTGCTATTTGGGGCATGTTTATAGTCTTGGGTCTTTTAGGGCTTTTAAAGAATGTTAATAATACATTCGGTGCCGTTTTGCTCCTTTCTATTGTTAGCATACCCATTTCCATATCCGCATTTCTCGCATGGCGTTTTTCATCTACCAGCAAAAACCTTTCTAAAGAACTTGCCAATGTAGCCGCACTCTCTGTCGAAAAACAATCCATTCTCGAAAATCAAAATGCCCGATTGGAAAATGAAGTAGCCGTACGCACCAAAGAAATTGCCGAGGAAAAGCAACGTTCCGATGAATTACTCCTCAATATTCTTCCCCAAGAAGTAGCCGAAGAACTGAAGCTGAACGGATATTCCAAAGCACACCGCTACGACGAAGTGTCTGTACTTTTCACCGACTTCGTCAACTTCACTAAAATATCAGAACAGTTAGGCGTAGAAGAATTATTGAATGAACTCAATATCAATTTCACAGCTTTTGATAAGATTATGGAAAGGCATGGCTTAGAGAAAATAAAAACCATCGGAGATGCTTATTTGGCAGTTTGTGGTTTGCCTGTGAATGATGAACGCCATGCGCAGAATACTGTGAACGCAGCATTGGATATTTTAGAGTTTGTGCAAAAAAGGAAGCAAGAGGTACCTTATGGCTTGGACATCCGCATCGGCATTAACTCTGGTTCATTGATAGCCGGCATTATCGGGGTTAAAAAATTCGCTTACGACATTTGGGGCGATACGGTAAACACCGCCGCACGCATGGAGCAAAGCAGCCTTCCGGGCAAAATCAATATCTCCGAAGCCACCTATAACTTAGTAAAAAACGACTTTATCTGCACAGCTCGCGGAAAACTGCAAGCCAAAGGGAAAGGCGAAATGGAAATGTATTTTGTGGAAAGTGCGGGTTAAAAGCCGATAGCATTTTTTTCCTCTTTATAGGGAGTATCCTCCTCCGAAGTCTGGTCAATCACATACAGAGGTCGCTCCCGCACATTGTTGATGATGCGGCTAATATATTCCCCAATCATGCCCAAGCAAAGCAACTGCACCCCACCCAAAAAAGTAATGCTCACAATGATGGATGCCCATCCGGGTAGCACTTTTTCTTTTTCAAAAATATAAATCAGTACGGTGTAAATCAGTAAGACGAAAGAAATACCGCAAACCGTAAAACCCAACGTCATGGCTATCTTCAACGGAGAATCGGAAAACGCCGTAATACCATTAAATGCAAGACGCAGCATTTTTTTGAACGGATAATTAGTTTTCCCATGCTTGCGTTCATCGCGGTCGAACATCACATAGGTGCTTTTAAAACCCAACCAGGCTATTTGCCCGCGGATGTACTTATCCGGTTCTTTCATTTCTTTTAGATAATGCAAAACATCTCTGCTAATCAACCTGAAATCGCCTACGTCCAACGGAATTTCAAAAGAAACCAACTTTGCCATCAGCCGGTAAAAAGCCTTGGCGGTAAAGAGTTTGAAAAAGCTTTCGCCGGCTCGTTTGTGCCGCTTGGCATATACTACTTTATAACCTTTCCTATATTCCTCATACATTTTCGGAATCAGCTCCGGCGGGTCTTGCAGGTCTCCGTCTATCGTAACAATCGCTTCTCCTCTTGTATAATCCATCCCGGCAGTGATGGCTATCTGATGTCCGAAATTGCGGGAAAAGCTGATGTACCGGAGCTTAGGTTGCCGCGCACAGGCTGCTTTGAGTTTTTGCAAACTGGCATCTTTGCTTCCGTCGTTCACAAAAACAATTTCATAATCCGGCGTAATGGATTCGGCGGCAGCTACCATTCTGCGCACCAGCTCTTCGATAATCAGTTCTTCGTTAAAAACCGGTACTACTATAGATAATTCAATATGGGCTGCCTTTGTCTCCATCGAAAAAATATAGTTGCAATATTACATTATCAAACTGAGAGGATGAATATCGGACATCATTTTCTGTTTCCTTATCTTCGCCCTCGAAATCAAAAATATTTTTCATCATGAAGTTCTATTCTTTTTTAGCCGCGGCTACTCTTATGGCATCTGTAGCGGGCGCACAGTTAAAAACACCGGCTCCAAGTCCGTTGCAAACCGTAAAGCAAGATTTTGCACTTTCTTCCGTAACGGTAGAATACTCCCGCCCAAGCGCTAAAGACCGCACCGTGTTCGGCGGCCTCGTTCCTTATAATAAAATATGGCGCACCGGCGCCAATGCGGCTACGCAAATCACCTTTGGCGAAGACGTAACCTTTGGCGGCAAAGCCGTGAAAGCCGGTAAATACGCGCTTTATACCATTCCTAAAGAAGACAAATGGGAGGTGATGCTCTATAGCGATCTGTCGCTTGGGGGAAATGTTTCTAAATACGATGCATCAAAAGAAGTGGCGCGCATAGCTGCAAAAAATGCACAGATGACCGGTAAAATCGAAACCTTTACCATGCAGTTTATGAACATTACGGACAACAGCATGGATCTGGAATTGCGCTGGGAAAACAGCCGCGTTACCATCCCTATAAAAGCGGATATAGACGAGAAGATAATGAAGAACATTGAAAACAATGTGGTAAAAGACAATCGTCCGTATTTCCAGGCAGCTAATTATTATTACAATAATAATAAAGACATGAATCAAGCGCTGGCATGGACCGACAAAGCGCTGGAGCAAAACCCCAATGCCTTCTGGATGCAAGCGCTGAAAGCGAAAATCCAGTTGAAACTGAAGGATAAAAAAGGAGCTGCAGCTACCGCTCAGAAAGTAATAGATCTGGCTAGCGATGCGAAAAACGATGACTATGTAAAAATCGGTAAAGACTTGCTGAAAAAAGCAAAAAGCTAAGCCTCCTAAAAAAATAACAAAAGCCGCTATGAATTTCATGGCGGTTTTTTTGTGCCATGGAAGGATATAATCGTTTGAGCAAATAAAAGCTAATAAAGCATTTGTGCGATAAAATCCGCTATAATCCTGTAGGGGTCATAGCTTTGGGAAAATGAAGGGGTTGGAACAAAAAATCTTTGTGTTCGTATTCGTGCAAAACCCTTGCGTCTTTGCGCGAAAACCCTTGCACAAAAAATTCCCTATGCAAACTAATAAATCAGTTGTGCATCCTGTCAATTTCGTATAAGGGACTATGGGAAGGAATTAGGAATGGATGAGGTTCAAAGCAGCTATACGTTTATGTAAATCAACCATTCACCCCATTCCTATAGACGCATAAAAAAAGCAGCGGGGAAAATCCGCTGCTTTATATTTTGGAGGAGAAGGAATTAATTAGTCTTCTTCAACGTTTACTTTTTTTCTTTTTACTTTGATTTCCATATCGTCATCATCGCTCATATCCATGTGGCGACGGTGCTCCATGCCTGGGTCTCTTTTACCATAGGTTCTTTTGCCACCTAAGTTAGCAGAGATACCGATGCTGAACTGACGACCGAAAGTGAAGTCGAAGTTAGAAGTAGTAGTTTCTACAGGGTTTGTGTTGTTGCTTTCTCTTTGCCATACGTATTGAAGTCCGCCCATAGAGAAGTTCAATGCCATACATTTAGAGAAGTTCACACCGATACCTGGAAGGATGTTTGTGAAAATTCCGTGAGAATCATAAACCGGATCAAACGCAGGAGATGGATTATCCGTAGTTTTTTTACCGTCTAAGTAAGCCAGGTTAAATTGGTGATACACGAAGAAGGTTTTGCTAAGCGGCATAGTATGACGAAGGAAAGGTCCGATGGCAAATTGCCTTACTCTTGTTTCCACTGTTTCGGGGTCTGTACTTGTTCTGTTGAACATGATACCGAGGTTCATACCAGCAGTCCAATTTTTATTAAATTGATAACCGATACCGGGGATGAAGTTAAAACCGAAGTCAATGTTGTCCACATCGGGTGTGCCAAGTACACCATCATCAACAGTGGTTACGTGTCTGCTCACGCCAATGTTTCCGTAAACTAAAATGCTTCCGGGTTTTTGAGCTTGTGCTGTAGCGAAAGAACCAACAGCTAACGCAGCGAGAATCAATTTTTTCATATAGTAGTTTGCGTTTGATTTTAATTAAGCAAATGTAATAGCTGTTTTCTATTAAAGCAATAGTTTTTAAAAATATCCTTTACTATTATTTTTTAGCGGAACCAGGAGCTGTATGTTATATAGTTGTTTGCTATGCGTTCCACTTCTCCTTTCAGCAAATCCTGGCTGATGTCTTTTACCTTTTTTGCCGGCACTCCTGCGAAGATGCTTCCCGGCGGCACTACGGTATTTTCCAGCACTACCGCACCGGCGGCTATGATGCTGTTGCTGCCTATTCTGGCACCGTCCATCACGATGGCGCCCATGCCTATCAGTACATTATCATCTACCGTGCAGCCATGCACAATGGCATGATGCCCTATGGATACATTATTGCCTATAAGTGTCTTGGTTTTTTGGTAAGTACAGTGAATGCAGGCTCCGTCTTGTACATTTACTTTATTGCCCATGCGGATGCTGTTCACATCGCCGCGCACCACGGCATTGAACCAGATGCTGCATGCTGCGCCCATTTCCACATCTCCTACAATAGTAGCATTGGGCGCTACAAAACAATCTTCAGGTATCTTAGGAGCAATTCCGTTTACGGGCAGGATGATGGGATGTTGGCTCATTTTTTATTCTTGTTTTAAAACTGTTTCTGCAAAGCAACAAAAAACAAAGGATAGCCTTATCGCCTTGCCGCAAAAAAATCTTTCATCAGCTGCATACATTCTTCTGCCATAATGCCTTTAATAATTTCCGTTTTCGGATGAAAAGGAGAACGGTCGCCGGTCGTTTTGCGGTATCCGTTTTTCACGTCTTCGGCACCATATACAATGCTGCCAATTTTGCTCCAGTATAGGGCACCGCAGCACATGAGGCAAGGCTCTATGGTTACGTAAAGGGTAGCATCGGGAAGGTATTTTGCTCCCAGTTCCTGAAAGGCGGAGGTAAGGGCTATCATCTCGGCATGGGCAGTGCTATCGCGCAGCAGCTCTACCTGATTGTGCCCGCGCGCAATAATTTTCTGATTCCATACCACAAGCGCGCCTATAGGCACTTCATCTGCTTCATAGGCGAGGCGTGCTTGCCGCAACGCTTCTTTCATATAATATTCATGCGTGAAAATCAAAGCCGTTTTTTTCTGAAGGAAGGTATATTTTATTGCAGGGCGCAAAGTACGCAGGCTGCTTTAGAAATCAACTAAAAAATACTTCTGTAATCCGTTTATTTTTCCGTATTTTAGGATGAGGAAAATATGGAAACCATAGTAAAAATATACGACAAGAACGAAGAGGAAGAAAAGAAGCATATACTTCGTGAATATAGGGGGTTGCTTAGAGCGCTAAAACAGCATATCAAAAAAGGCGATCGCAAACTGGTAAGGCGCGCATTTGAAATAGCCGCAGATTCGCATAGGGACATGCGTCGAAAATCCGGTGAGCCTTATATCCTGCATCCTATAGCCGTAGCAAGGATTGTAGTGGAGGAAATCGGGCTAGGCGTTACCTCTGCTATTTGTGCCTTGCTGCACGATACGGTAGAAGATACCGAAATCACTCTGGAAGATATAGAGCGTGAGTTTGGCAGCAACTACGCTAAAATCATTGACGGGCTTACCAAAATAGCCAACGTGGTGGATATAAAAGCCAGTAGCACCGTACAGGCGGAAAACTTCCGCAAGATATTGCTGACTCTGGCAGACGACCCCCGCGTCATCCTCATCAAACTCGCCGACAGGCTGCACAATATGCGCACCTTAGAAAGCATGAGCCGGGAGAAACAATTAAAAATTTCTTCGGAAACTACCTATATCTATTCGCCGCTGGCGCATCGCTTAGGACTGTACGAAATAAAATCGGAGCTGGAAGACCTGGCATTGAAATATACGCAGCCGGAAATTTATACCGAGATTACCAAAGGTCTGAAAGACACCAAAAAAGAACGCAACAAATACATCAATGAATTTATCAAACCGATAAAAGAAGAGCTGGAAAAATCGGGTTTCAAATTTGAGCTGTTCGGGCGCTCCAAAGCCATACACAGCATCTGGGACAAGATGCGCACCAAGCATGTTTCTTTTGAGGAAGTATATGACCTCTTCGCCATTCGTATCATTCTCCATTCACCGCTCGAGCGGGAAAAAGAAGATTGCTGGAAAGTCTATTCCATCGTTACCAATTTTTACCGACCCAGTACCGAGCGGCTGCGCGACTGGATAAGTGTGCCTAAAGGGAATGGCTATGAAGCACTGCATACAACGGTAATGGGCCCCGGCGGGCGATGGGTGGAAGTACAGATACGCACTGCCCGCATGAACGAAATAGCCGAGAAAGGACTTGCCGCCCATTGGAAATATAAAGAAGGAAAATCCTCCGCGCAGGAAAGCAAGCTGGATGCCTTTCTACAACACTTGCGGGATGTACTTGCCAACCCCGATACTGATACCCTTGACTTTCTGCATGATTTCAAACTGGATCTTTTTACCGAAGAAATATATATCTACACTCCCAAGGGAGAAATGCGCATCTTGCCCAAAAACGCTACAGCGCTGGATTTTGCCTTCGATATCCATTCTGAGCTGGGGGCGCATTGTATTGGTGCGAAGGTCAATTACCGGCTCGTGCCACTGAGCCACCCCCTGAAAAGCGGCGACCAGGTAGAAATCATTACTTCCTCTAAACAAAAACCCAACGATGACTGGCTCAACTTCGTTACGACGGCCAAGGCAAAATCCCGTATCAAATACTATCTCAAAGAAGAAAAACGACGAGTAGCGGAAGACGGAAAAGCTGCATTGCAACGCAAGCTGGATCACCTGGGTGCAGCTATGTCGCAGCACAACCTCAACGAACTGTGCAGCTATTTCAAAAAGCCATCGCCACTGGATGTATATTATGCCATCGCCGTAGGCAGCATTGACCTGAAAGAGCTGAAAGAATTTACCCTCATAGGCGATAAACTGACAGCGCCTGCTAAAGAAACCAAACCGGAAAGCGACATAAAACTCGTAGGAGAAGCGCATGTAAAAAAACCGACAAAGCCTACGGAGCTAATCATTTTCGGAGAAAGCTCGGATAAAATTCTCTACAAACTGGCGCAGTGCTGCCAGCCGATACCGGGTGATGATGTGTTTGGCTTCGTTACCGCCGGGGAAGGGTTGAAAATCCATCGAACCGATTGCCCGAACGCAGCGCAGCTTTTAGCCAACTACGGCCACCGTATCGTAAAAACCAAATGGGCGAAAAACAAGGAAATATCTTTCCTGAGCGGAGTGGTCATTACCGGGTTAGACGATGTGGGTGTGATACAAAAAATTACCAACGTCATCTCCGGCGAGCTGAAAATGAATATGCGTTCTATGAGCATTGACTCTACAGACGGGGTGTTTAAAGGAACCATTATGGTATATGTGCACGACCGCGAAGAACTGGACGTACTGAGCCATCGCCTGCAAGAGCTGGAGGGTATCATGAAAGTAGAACGCATCGAAGCGCATGAAAATTGATCAGGCTATTTTCCGTCGCAACCTGTTTTTCTGCACCACATACTTTATCTTCGCAAGCCGCGTTGTAATATTGCCGTTCTCATGCAAATGAAAAAAATACTCCTTGTTATTTTAGCCTTGCTTTCCTTGCAGGCAAATGCACAACGCAGAAAGCTCAATATGCCCGATCATGATGACAAGCTTTATTATTTCGGACTTACCTTCGGTTTGAACTTTTCTCAATACCGCATCAAATACGATCAGTCCTATGTGGCACATGATACCTTCATGCGCATACAGCCAAAGTTTAGTCCGGGCTTCAACTTGGGTTTGATGGGCAATCTGCGGCTTTCCAAATATGTGGATCTGCGGCTGGTGCCATCTCTTTCTTTTGCAGAAAAAAGAGTGGTTACTACTTTTAAAAACGACAGCACTTCCGACCGTTCGCTGGAAGCCATTTACGTACATCTGCCTTTGCAATTGAAATTTAAAAGCGACCGTATCCGGAATTTTCGGTTTTACGGAATGCTGGGCGGTAAGTTCGATTATGACCTTTCTGCCAATGCCCGTTCACGGCGCTCCGATGAGTGGCTGAAAGTTTCACCTGCCGATTTCGGCTATGAACTGGGCGTAGGTTTTGAATTTTATTATCCCAATTTTATTTTTTCACCGGAGGTAAAATTAAGTCAGGGCTTAGGAAATCAACTATACAGAGATCCGGGTGTGCCGCTTACCAATGCCATCCAATCGCTCAATACCCGCATGATTGTAATCTCCATTCATCTGGAAGGCTAAGCCACACCTTCATGCACCCTCAATAGCGCTATAGCTTTAATGATTTGACAGAGTAGAGGCGACGGGTTATTTTTGGCACTATTCCATAAAAAATCAGAAAAACAACGTGAAGAACCTACTGGACTTGTACCGCAAAACGGCTATAGCCGAAGGAATTTCTTATCTGCTCTTGCTGTTTATAGCCATGCCGCTGAAATATTTTTTCGATTATCCGCTTATGGTAAAATATACCGGATGGGCGCATGGTGTCTTGTTTGTAGCCTATGCGGCTTTGCTGCTTGTATGTGCGTTTACCTATAAATGGACGTTCAAACGTGTATGTATTTTCTTTATTGCATCCTTATTGCCGTTTGCGCCTTTTGTAGTGGAGCGGCAGTTGAAAAAGGAAGAAGCATAAAAATAGCGGTGTTCATTTTTACATACCTATAAAGCTCCTCAAAAAACAATACCCGAAAGGCTATTAAACATACCGAGTTTTTTTTAAGAAGATGGATACCCAGCGTCTGCTTGCTGTGCGGAGCAAAGAGAAAAGGAGCCGGTACTTACGCCGGTAGCGTATTTCAGCAGGTTTATTCCTTGCGGAATTTGCTTTTCATAGGTATCCTTAAAAGCATATCCCTCTTTTTTCCCCCTTTATAGGAATAATAGAAATACTTTTTTCTTGGTACATTTAACGTTTGTAAGCATAACAAATCAATATAACATGAGATTATCCTATTTCCTCCTCGGCGGACTGGCATTGTTTGCTGCCGTCTATTCGGGCAAGGCTCAGGGCACTCCACCCGCGCCCCAAAAAATCACCAGCGTGGAAGGCATTACGGAATACAGGCTGTCCAACGGATTGCAGGTACTGCTCTTTCCGGATCAGTCGAAGCCTACCATTACCGTAAACATCACTTACCATGTAGGCAGCCGTCATGAAGGCTATGGAGAAAGCGGTATGGCACATCTGCTGGAGCATTTGGTATTCAAAGGTTCTACAAAGCACCCCAACATCCCCGCAGAGCTGACGGCACACGGCGCCAGTCCCAATGGCACTACTTGGTATGATCGTACCAATTATTTTGAAACCTTCAACGCTACCGATGAAAACCTGAACTGGGCGCTGGATCTGGAAGCGGATAGGATGATTCATTCCTTCATTGACAATAAAGATCTGCAAAGTGAATTTACCGTAGTACGCAACGAATTTGAAAGCGGGGAAAACAGCCCCAGCCGCGTGCTGAGGGAGCGAATTTTATCTACCGCCTATCTATGGCACAACTATGGAAAATCCACCATAGGCTCTAAAGAGGATATAGAAAAAGTGCCTATAGAAAACCTGAAAGCGTTTTATAAAAAATACTATCAACCCGATAACGCCACCCTGGTAGTAGCCGGTAAGATAGATGAGGCAAAAACCCTGGCGCTCGTCAATAAATATTTTGGCAACATCCCGCGCCCTACACGGGTATTGCCTAAGACCTATACCGTAGAGCCGGTGCAGGACGGTGAGCGTTATGTGGAGCTGCGCCGCGCCGGAGATGTGCAAGCCGTAGCCTTATCCTATCACATACCTCCCGGTCCGCATCCCGATTACGCCGCTATAGATGTGCTCAGCGAAGTACTGACCAATGAGCCGAATGGCAGACTCTACCAAAGCCTTGTAAAATCCGGAAAAGCAAGCACGGTATGGGGATGGGCAGCCGGACTGCACGATCCCGGCTATATGTATATCCATGCCGATGTATTGAAGGATAAATCTTTGGAAGATGCAAAAAAGACGCTTTTCGCCACCCTTGATGAGCTGAAAACAAAACCCATTACCGAAGAGGAAGTAACAAAAGCGAAAGCCTCCTTGCTGAAAAACTATGAAACCTTATTCAGAAATTCTACACGGGTGGGCACCTTGCTTAGTGAGTTTATAGGGCAGGGCGACTGGCGCGTAGGTTTTCTTTACAGAGATTATTTGAAAAAACTGACCGTAGCAGATGTAAACCGCGTGGCAAGTGCTTATATCATCAACTCCAACCGTACCTGCGGCGTATTTATTCCTACCGCTGACCCTCAACGGGCTGCCATACCCGGGAGACCCGATCTTGCCAAGGTGCTGAATGGCTATAAAGGAGAAGAAGCGCTGGCACAAGGAGAAGCCTTTGACCCCTCTCCCGATAATATAGACAAGCGTACGGAAAACATAGCCCTTACAGGAGGCGCTAAATACAGTCTGCTGCAAAAACAAACACGCGGCAATACCGTTGAGTTTCGTGCTACACTCCGTCTGGGAGATGAAAGCAGCCTAATGAACAAAGGACAGATAGCCGACTTTGCCGCCTCCATGCTGAAACGCGGTACGGCTAAGCATACCCAAGCACAGATAAACGAAACCCTGGATAAACTGCAAAGCACACTCAACATTTTCCCCAGCCGGCAAAATGTATATATAAGCGGACAAACCACCCGCGATAAACTGCCGGAATACCTTGACCTCATCACTGAGATATTACATGAACCATCCTTCCCTTCCGAAGAATATAAAACGCTGGTGGAAGAAACCATAAGCGCCATCGAAAAGCAACGTAGTGAACCGAATGATGTAGCGTCAAGAGCGCTTAGCCGCATCGGCAACACCTTCCCCAAAGGGCATGTCCTCTATAGCACCACCGTAGAAGAAGACCTTGCCGCCGTAAAAGCCACCACGCTGGAGGAAGTCAAGAAATTTTATTCCGATTATTATAACGGCAGCAGCGCCACAGCAGCTCTTGTAGGCGATTTTGACGCGGCTATAGTGAAACAAAAAATGAGCAAACTGCTGGGCAATTGGAGTGCCATAAAAAGCTATACCCGCATAGAAGACAGTTACAAGGATTATGCGCCGGAAGATAAAGAACTGAAAACACCGGATAAGAAAAACGCCATGTTCCTGTCCGCTATGGATATAAAATTGAAAGACGACCATCCCGATTATGCAGCCTTGTATATGGGCAATTTTATTTTCGGACAAGGCTTTTTAAATTCCAGACTTGCCACACGTATTCGTCAGAAAGAAGGGCTCTCGTATGGCGTAGGCTCTTTCCTAAGCGCCGGTACCATGGATGATAAAGGCAGCTTCGGTTCTTATGCTATCTACAACCCCGAAAATAAAGACAAACTGATGACCGCCTATAAAGAAGAACTGACGAAATGGGTAAATGAAGGCATTACGCAGGAAGAACTGGATGCTGCGAAAACCGGTGTGCTGCAATCGCGCCAAACAAGCCGCGCCTCCGACGGGCAGCTTGCCGGAAAAATAAACGGCAATTTGTTTTTGGGACGCACCATGCAGTTCGACAAGGCAATGGATGAGAAGCTGCAAAACTTAACCGTAACCGAAGTGAACACTGCCATTAAAAAATACATCAACCCGGCTAAGATGAGCTATGTGAAGGCGGGAGATTTTAAATAAATCTCCATTTTGATAAGAACAGGTGGAGGCGCTGTCTTGCACAGTGCCTCCACACTTTTCGCCGGAGCGAGTTTATCCCATTCCCCGAAAAGAATAGAGGATGGAATATAATTCCATAAGGGTGTTGTACGAGAAATATTCTAATTGTGATACACTAAAAATTCAAAAGGACGCTCGTTTGTATCCCTGCACTGCCAATAATAATTTTTTACGGTCTTTTTCTTTTTGCTGTACACATCCATTAATCCTGTAGCGCGATTTACCTGGTGATGATTATCAACTTTACAGACCAGATCCATCAGTTCATCTACAGTTGTATCAAATGATTGCTCCCATTTTTGAGCGGATTTAATATTCAGCAGCAATTCCCGAGAACGTTGTTTTTTCATGTGGTATAATTATTAGGTTTGTGTATAGGGTAAAATTTATTTTTTTCAAGCGTGAAATTCGCACTAAAAAAAATCGTTTTTATGCGTAGAACTACGCTTTTTTTATGCGTGGAATTACGCTTTTTTTAAGATGGCAGTACGCACATAAAATCAAAAACTAATACGATAACGGTGAGGTTAACGCAACGAACACTTTGAGGGAATAGGTGTGCGATTTTATTACTTTCATAAACAAAGTTTTCAGATACTTCTTTCCAATTGCGTATCATCTTCTGAAAAATAATTTTCCTACCTTGCAAATACCTTATCCACAAATGGTTTCATGCAACTAAAAGGTAAAAAAATAATCCTCGCCGTTACCGGCAGTATTGCCGCATATAAAACACCGGAGCTGGTGCGGCAGTTTCTAAAAGCCGGCGCCGAAGTGAAGGTGTTGATCACGCCTTCCGCTACGCAGTTTGTAAGTCCACTGGCTTTGCAGACCGTATCCAAACATCCGGTGCACAGCAACGTACATGACGGCGCCGCCTGGAACAACCATGTGGAGCTGGGACGCTGGGCGGATGCCTTGGTGGTAGCCCCCTGCAGTGCCAATTCATTGGCTAAGCTCGCTTTCGGACTTTGTGATAATCTGGTTTGTGCGGTATACCTATCCGCGGTTTGTCCCGTGTTTATCGCCCCTGCTATGGATGAAGATATGTGGCTGCATCCTGCTACCAAGCAGAATATAGAACGGGTAAAAAGCTATGGACATCACCTCATTCCCGTAGCGCACGGCGAGCTGGCAAGCGGTTTGGTAGGCGAGGGAAGAATGGCAGAGCCGCAGGATATTGTCAGCTATATAACCGGTTTTTTTCAGGTTGTAGTCCCACAACCTTTACAAGGTAAAAAAGCCCTCGTTACTGCCGGTCCTACTTATGAACGTTTAGATCCTGTACGGTTTATAGGCAATTTTTCTACCGGGAAAATGGGGATTGCTTTGGCAGAAAGCTTTGCTGCACGCGGCGCGGAAGTAACCCTCGTGCTTGGCCCCACTCCTTTAAAGCCGGATCATCCTGCTATACACATCATAAAAGTAGAAAGCGCCGATGAAATGTATGAGGCGTGTATGAGCGTGTTTCCCGGTGCGGATATAGGCATTCTCTCTGCTGCTGTGGCTGATTATAAACCTGCCGAAAAAGCACAGGAGAAAATAAAAAAGAAGGATGATGCGTTTCATTTGAATCTAATAAAAAACAAAGACATCTTAGCCACCCTCGGCAGTAGGAAACGTGCGGGACAAACGCTTGTGGGCTTTGCCCTGGAAACGAACAATGAAGAAGAAAATGCTTTAAAAAAATTGCAGGCTAAGAATGCAGATTGGATCGTGTTAAATTCGTTAAAAGATGAAGGCGCAGGCTTTGGCCACGATACGAATAAGATAACTTTGTTAGGCGCCGACGGAAGCAAGAAAAGCTATCCGCTGCAAACCAAGCGCGAAGCTGCAGAAGCTATTGTAAACCATATTTTAGAAAAACAACAACATGTTGAAGCGAATAATTAGTGTGTCCTTTCTTTTTTTCTGCTTTGCTATAGTAGGCAATGCGCAGGAGTTGAATGCCAAAGTGAAAATTCTTTCCACCGCCATTACCAATGCGGATAAGCAGATTTTTTCTACGATGGAAAAAAGCATCACCGATTTTCTCAATACCCGCAAATGGACCTCGGATGAATATGGCGTAAATGAAAAAATAGATGTAAACCTGATGATCAACCTCACGTCTAAAACCAATGAGGATGTTTATAGTGCTACCTTAACGGTGCAAGCGTCCCGTCCGGTTTTCAACAGTGGCTATACCAGCTCGCTTGTCAATTTTCAGGATAAGGATATCGTCTTCCGCTATTCGCAATTTACTCCCTTACAATTCGACGACAACCGAGTGGTGGGCAGCGATGTGATGGCCTCCAACCTTACAGCTATCCTCGCATTTTATTCCTATATCATCTTGGGTTTGGATTATGACAGTTTTTCGCCTGATGGGGGCACGGCTTTCTTTAAAAAAGCACAGAATATAGTGAACAATGCACCGGAAGAAGGAAAGGCATTGACAGGATGGAAAGCGGTAGATGGTACGAAGAATCGCTACTGGATTATAGACCAATTGCTCAATCCCCGTTTTCAGGAAGTGCGTGATGTATGGTATGCGCTGCACCGAAAAGGACTGGATAATATGTACAACAAACCGGAAGAAGCAAGAAAAGAAATACTCAATACCATCGCTAAGCTCTACAAGGTAAACCGGGAAAATCCCAGCTCGATTCTCATCCAGTTTTTCTTCAATGCCAAAAGCGACGAATATGCAAAAGTAGTAGGGCAACTACCCAAGGAAGAACGCGCACAATACGCCGCACAGTTGGGGCAAATGGATATTCCGAACCTCACTAAATACCAGCAACTCAATAAATAAATGAAGCAAACGCTGCTCCTGCTTTTATTCGCTTTCCTTTTTTTTTCTTGCGAAGAGATGAATGCGCCACACTATCCGCCGGCTAAGATGCAGGCTATTTTACAGGATATTCATACGGCAGAGTCCTATAGCATTATTCTTAAACAAGACAGCAGCCGCCGTGGCGCACAAAGGGATTATGATTCATTAGCCTTTTATTACCAAACCATTTTTCAGCATTATGATACGGATGAAAAAGAGTTTGAACAAAGCCTCAAATGGTATAAGCAACATCCCCAGGAACTGGATAGCATCTATATCCGCATGATAGACAGCCTTACCGTGCTGGAAACAAAAAGCATCGTGCAGTAGCATTGTTTTAAAGGGAAAATGAATCGCCTAAGACGAGGACAAAATAACCCCATCAACTTATTCAACCATTCTTAGGATTTCCTTGCTACATTTGAATCATGCCTTTATACCGTGAATGGAGTAGCGATCCCTACAGCCTTGCCGCTATCTGGGAAATACAAGAGCCTCCCTTTTTTTTCATAGAGCGTACCGGACTGAAGCCGGATATTAAAAATGAAAAAAAACGGATGGAGCATCTCGCCGCAAGATTTCTGCTCACACATTTGCAACAGGATTTTCCTTTGTTGCACATAGTACCTGATGCGCAGGATAAGCCCCGCCTGAAAGACAACCGCTATTTTTTTTCTCTGTCGCATTCTTATCCCTACGTAGCGGCAGTGGTGAGCCCCTATGCAGAGTGCGGTATTGACATACAAGTGTGGCATCCGAGAATGGAACAGTTGCAGCACAAATTTTTATCGCCGGAAGAACAACTGTTTTTTAAAACCGATCCGCAACTGCTCACTGTAGCCTGGTGCGCCAAAGAAGCAGCCTATAAATGGCAGGGAAGGCGTGGGGTAGAATTTATTGATCATTTAATCATACACCAACTTGCAGTACATCCGACTCATTACTCCTTAGCTATCCGCTTGGCGCTGATGAACCCTATGGTCGAGATTAAAGCAGAAGCTTTCTGCGAGCCGGACTTTGCATGCGCCGTGATTGCTAATGAAAAAATTCCCCTATAAATTGAATTAAATTTTCTAATAACATTTGTATTTTTCAATTTTTTTTGAAAAAATCATTGTTTTTCTCCAAAAAAACTAACTTTGCAAAAATTTTAATCTATGTCATCTTTACGATTTCCCGCGTTACAAGAGTTAGCTGCAGGGGAAAAAAAGGTAGCTCACTACAACGGAAAAAAAGTAACCGCCCTATTTGCCAGTAACGTATTCACAGGGCGCACCATGCGCGAATACCTGAGCGACGAAGCCTATAAAAGCCTCCAGGCCTCTATAAAAGCCGGAGAAAAAATAGATCGTAGGATGGCAGACCAGATAGCGGCAGGTATGAAAGCCTGGAGCGAAGAACGGGGTGCCACCCATTTCAGCCACTGGTTTCAGCCGCTCACCGGCTCTACGGCAGAAAAACATGATTCTTTTTTTACTATAAAAAGCGATGGTGCTGCCATTGAGCTTTTTGACGGGGATGCGCTCATCCAGCAAGAGCCCGATGCTTCCAGCTTTCCGAACGGCGGCATCCGTGCTACGTTTGAAGCCCGCGGTTATACTGCCTGGGATCCTTCCTCACCCGCTTTCATCATGGAAAGTGGCTATGGAAAAACACTTTGCATTCCCACTATTTTCATAGCCTATAGCGGCGAATCGCTGGATTATAAAGCACCTTTGCTCAAATCTATTCACGCCTTAGATAAAGCCGCGGTAGATGTCTGCAATTATTTTGATAAAAATGTAAATAAAGTAACCATCACCCTGGGCTGGGAGCAGGAATATTTTGTGGTAGATGAAAATCTTGCCAATGCCCGCCCCGATCTCGTAATGTGCGGCCGAACTCTTATCGGACATGCCTCTGCAAAAGGACAACAACTGGAAGATCATTACTTCGGCACCATACCGGAGCGTGTATTTGCTTTCATGCAGGATTTTGAACAGGAAGCCTATAAACTGGGCATTCCCCTGCGCACAAGACACAACGAAGTAGCGCCCGGTCAATTTGAATGCGCGCCCATTTTTGAAGAAGTAAATATAGCTGTAGATCATAATTCCCTATTGATGGACATTATGACCAAAATAGCCAAACGCCATAAACTGCAAGTGCTGCTTCATGAAAAACCCTTTGCAGGAGTAAACGGAAGCGGTAAACACAACAACTGGAGCCTTGCTACCGATACCGGTGTGAACTTGTTGGCGCCCGGCAAAACACCGCGTACCAACCTCATGTTTCTTACCTTCTTTATTAATACCATCAAAGCGGTGCATGACTATGCGGATATACTGAGGGCGGCTATTGCCTCGGCAGGAAACGACCATCGCCTTGGCGCCAACGAAGCCCCGCCCGCCATCATATCCACCTACCTCGGCACCTACCTTACCAGCGTACTGGATGAAATAGAAGAAAGGGTAAAAGGAAAATTCAGCGAGCAAGACGAAGTGATTCTGAAACTGGATATTCACAAACAGATACCGGAATTGCTGATGGACAATACCGACCGCAACCGCACTTCTCCTTTTGCATTTACCGGAAATAAATTTGAATTCCGAGCCGTAGGATCTTCTGCCAACTGTGCTTCTCCCATGACCGTGCTCAACACCATCGTGGCGGATACGCTCAAGAAATTTAAACAAGAAGTAGATGCGCTGATAGAAAAAGGTGAAAAGAAAGAAATAGCCATCATGCACATCCTCAGAGATTATATCGCTTCTTCTAAAAGCATCCGTTTTGAAGGAGACAACTATAGCGAAGGATGGGCTAAGGAAGCCTCAAAACGCGGGCTTAACAATTTCAAAACCACACCCGAAGCGCTGAGTGCATTTATCTCCGAAAGCGCTAAGGAAGTATTCTTCAGAAACAATATCTATAGTCCGCGTGAACTGGAAGCCAGGCACGAAATCATGCTGGAAGACTATGTAAAGCATGTGCAAATAGAAGCTCGCATGCTTGGCTACCTTGCCACCAATCATATCCTCCCCGCGGCCATCACTTATCAAAATTCGCTGATTGAAAACGTAAGAGGGCTGAAAGACCTGAAACTCGGCGAAGATGCTTACCGTGCGCAAATGAATCTGTTGAAAATTGTCAGCAACCATATTCAAGAAATCAATGACAATGTGGAAGCCATGATATCAGCCCGTAAGGTGGCAAACGGATTGACGAATATGCACGAGCGCGCCGATATGTATTGCTGCAAAGTGAAAAACTATTTTGATAAAGTGCGCTATCATGTAGATAAACTGGAGCTGCTGGTAGATGATAAAATATGGCCGCTGCCTAAGTACAGAGAATTATTGTTCTTGCGCTAATCGCTTGGTACGATCGAATTGAAGTATAAAGCAGGTTCCTTTGTTGAGCCTGCTTGTTACATTTATAGTGCCATGCAGCAGCTCGGCGTATTTGGCTACGATGTGCAATCCCAGTCCGGTTCCCTGTATATTACTCACATTGGCGCCGCGGAAGAATCGCTGAAAAAGATATTGCCTGTCTTCGGCGGAGATGCCTATGCCTTCATCGGATATTTTCAATTGCAGTTGGGTGGGCGATAGTTCCGTTTCTATCCATATTGCGGCGTTTTCGGTGGAAAATTTGATGGCGTTAGAAACCAGGTTGGTGATGATGTACCGGAGCAGGGAAGCATCAAAAAGGAGCATCTGCCCGCCGATATGTTTATAGTGGATGGTTTGTCCGGCTTTTTTTATAGAGTTCAGCTCGCTGATAAGCGCTTTGACGGTTTCGGGTATAGATACATCCTGCCAGCGTACCTGTATTTTATTTTCTTCGATTCTGCCTACGGAGAGAAAATCATTGAGGATATCATTCAGCCCGTTTACGGAAGCGATAATGCGCTGCACATGCTTCTCCCGCTTAGGCTGGTCTTCTGCTTTCTGATATTGGGAAACAAGATAAATGGAAGAAAGAATAGTGCTAAGCGGTGTACGAAATTCATGCGATGCCATAGAAACGAAACGCGATTTCAGTTCATTCAGTTCCCGTTCTTTGGTAAGAGATTCTTCCAGCGATTGCGTACGTTCTTTTACTTTTTCTTCCAGGGCGGCATTGAGGTTCACCAACGCTTGTTCGGATTGCTTGCGAATGGTAATGTCGCTTACAAAAGCAATGCTGAATCTGCCGTTTTCATTTTTATAGGTACTCAGGCTCACCTCCACCGGAAATTCGGTAGCGTCTTTTTTTATGGCATATAAATCCAGCCCTGTACCCATAGGTCGGCTATGAGGGTTGTAACGGTGGTAATCATCGCGGTGTTTTACATGCCCTTCCCTATACCGGTTGGGAATGAGCCGTTCTATTTTTTCGCCGATAAGCTCACCTGGCAGGTAGCCGAATTGGTTTTCTGCAAACTGATTGACCAGCAGGATGGTGCCCTCACTGTTGATGATGATAATCCCTATAGCTGCATTATTAAACAGGGCTTCAAATTCGTATTGGCTGGTAGTCACGGCTTCGGTTGTAGCAGCTAAGATAGGAGAACAAAACGCTACGGAAGGGATTTTTGCCCGAAAATATTTTTAGCATTTACCCCTTTCGGTTATTTTAAAAAAAACCTATGAGAAGCATAAATATGGCGTTTATCGGAATCCTTTTAAAAACGCTTCTATGTTCATTCGTTTTTTTCCTTCCAATTGCAGTTCTTTTATATACACCCATCCGTCTTTTGCGGCAAAGCGCAGATAGCTTTTATAATCGGTTTCAAAGCTGCCGGCTTCCGAATGGGGCATGGTTTGCTCAAACCCGGATTGATAAATTTTAAACTGCTTGCCTTTAAGCTCGCTGAATGCTGCCGGATAAGGCGACAAACCCCGGATGAGATTGTGTATTTCTTCGGCGGATTTGTTCCAGTCAATCTGCATATCGTCTTTAAAAATCTTGGGAGCGTGTTTCAGCTCGCCGGAAAGAGAAGATTGCGGTGTTTCTTTGATCGTATTTTTTACTATGCCTTCTATGGTTTTTACCAAAAGCATAGCCCCCGCATCTCTCAGTTTATCGTGTAAGGTTCCGGCATTGTCTTCGGGAAGAATGTCTATTTTTTCTTGTAATAAAATGCCCCCCGTATCTATCTCGTGTTTTAGCTGAAAGGTGGTAACCCCTGTTTCTTTTTCGCCGTTTATCACTGCCCTGTTGATGGGTGCGGCACCCCGGTATTGCGGCAGTAAGGAAGCGTGTACATTAATGGTTCCCATAGGCGGCATGTTCCACACAGCTTCCGGCAACATGCGGAACGCCACTACTACTTGCAGGTCGGCTTGCAATGATTTCAGTTGTGCGAGGAAATCAGGATCTTTGAGTTTTTCAGGTTGTAAGACAAGAAGGTTGTGCTCGGTCGCATATTTTTTCACGGCAGAAGGCTGTAAATGTAAGCCGCGGCCGGAAGGCTTGTCCGGTGCGGTAACTACAGCTATGATAGTTGCTCCTGCCTTTAGCAACGCATCAAGCGAGGCAACGGCAAAATCAGGTGTACCGAGGAAGATAATTCTAAGGTCTTGGAAATTTTTCATGAAGATGCAAAAATAGAGAATTGCCTTTCTATAAACGGAAACGTGGGGTAAGGGGGTAAGTGAAAACGCAAAAGACAAGACGTAAAGATGCTGCGAATTGACCTATTTGCGACATCCCACACTAAGTTTTGCAAGAATGAATTTACTAACGCTTGATAGGAATGAAAAGAATTGAAAAAATGGAAACAAATTAAAAACCTTTTCTAAATTTGACATATTATGTCAATAGAGGTTGTGTCAACAGAAACAATAGGCGAAAAGCTAAGACATATTCGAGAAGAAAAGGAACTTCCATTGCGGAAAGTTGCTGCATTGCTCGATATTGATGTTGCTATTTTAAGCAAAATGGAACGTGGGGAACGCAGAATTACAAAAGAGGTAGTTCTGAAACTTGCGGACATATACGACTATGACGCAGACGACCTTTTGGTTTTGTTCCTGAGCGACAAGATTTTGTATGAAATTCAAGACGAAGATTTAGGAATTGAAGCACTGAAAGTAGCGGAGGAACGAGCAAAATATATAAAAGCGAACAAAAAGAAATGACAATAAAGCAACTCATAGAAAAATATACAGCCGACAGGGATTATTACTTGACAAGCAAGTACCGAAGGACAAAAAGAATTTTTGCTTCAATCCCTAACGCAAAAGCAGCATAAAAAAATCTAAAAATGGAAATAATTAAATGGGTAAAAATGTGGAACGAGTTTGGCGATATTCCGATAAACGATAATGATGAAATTGAACAAGATTTTTATCATTGGGAAAAAGGAACATACCGTTTCGATATTTGGCATTGGTTTGATGAGAAATTACCGAATAGTCTTACTGAATTAGTTTTATTAAAGGGACAACAATGAATATAGACAAAAATATAAAGGACAAGAAGCAGGAACTTTTAGCTTATTTCAGAGATAGAGCAACAGAGTTTTTGACGCAAATCAAAACCAAGTTTGCGGACACCCAATCAGACAAAAAAGCAAGGGCAATTAACGAAGCGCTTAACCAGACTAAGAATAATCTGATAACAACTTTATTGCAACAAGCTGAAAAAGAAAAATGGACTAACCAAGAAAAGTTGGAAGCCATTTTGATGATTACGTATTGCAATATTGTAGTAATGATTGAAAGCCGTAATTCGGTAAGACCTTATGAATATATGGACTTTTCGAGGAGAGTTGGCGAGCTTTGGGACCCGTTTTGTAAGCTGTGTTTTTATTATCCCGCAAACGATATTTCACTTTTTGTACCACCGCTTTTTTCGGAAGTAAAAAAGAAAATGACAGATGAAATTGCCAACTATATTGACAATTTAACGATTACTGATGATGAAAAACAAGAGCTAAAAAGATACTACGATAAAGTTTGGAGTTTGGTAAGTTCGGGAGAAATTCAGTTGGAATTGGATTTGCACTTCACACACAACAACCAAAAATATGTTGTCGATTTTAAAAGCGGATTTGGCTCAAACGAAAAAGGAAACACTAACCGTTTATTGTTGGTTGCGACCATTTACCAAAATCTTGACGACAATTATAAGTGTTTGCTTTTTGTGAGAGCCGAAGAAAACAACAGCTATTTCAATACGCTGAAAAATTCAGGAATTTGGGATGCGTATTGTGGAAGCGAAGCCTATCAAAAAATTAGTGAATACTCAGGTTACAATCTAAAACAATGGACGGAAACGAATATTGATTGGGCAGCTGATTTTAATGCTGAAACAACACAGCATTTAACTGACAATAATCTGTTACAATATCTACTTTGGTAATGATAAGCGAAGCAAGAAAATATCAGGCATTTTACACCAAATCAACACCAATAGTTGATTATATGGTAAGTAAATTATCGTTGGAAGCAAGCGACAAAATATTTGAACCTTGTGGTGGCGATGGTGTGTTTGTCGAAGCTATTTTGAGTGAAAACGAATTTGCTCATATTGATATTTGCGAGCTAAATCCAAAGTCAGTTGAAATCCTAAACGAAAAATTTTCCGACTGCCTAAATGTAACTATTCGGGAATGCGATACATTATTAGATACAGAATTAAAATTCAATTCTTGTTTTGGCGGTATTTATGATAAAATTATTGCCAATCCGCCATACGGAGCGTGGCAAGATTATGAAAAGAGGGCTGTGCTTAAAAAAATGTATCCCGAATTGTATGCCAAAGAAAGCTACGGTTTGTTTTTGTATCGTTGTATTGAGTTGCTGAAAGAAGATGGAATTTTATCGTTTATCATTCCCGACACGTTCCTCAATTTGCACATGCACAAAGCATTGCGAAACCATATTTTGACCAAAACTCGAATTGTTGAATTGGCTTTATTTCCATCCTCTTTTTTCCCAGGTGTAAATTTTGGCTACGCCAATCTTTCCATTATTACCTTAAAAAAGAAAAGCGATTATAAAGAATGTTTGCAAAATAAATTTACTGTTATGAATGGGTTTGAAAATGTAGAACAATTAAACAATATTGACAGCGATAATTTAAAAACTTACTCGTTCAAACAAGAAGATGTATTAAATAATCCAGACCACGCTTTTTTGATTGCCGAAAATCGCAATGTGCTAAAACTCATTAACCAATCAAAATTTAAAGTCGGAGATATTGCTGATTGTGTTACAGGATTTTATTCGGGTGATGACAAGCGCTTTTTACAAGTAATAAGTCCAGATTTAAAAAATGGTAAAAACTATGATTTAGTAAATGCTGATAGTGTCAATACAGATTACAAAAAAAATGCTGGAATACTCAACGGCATTGAAAATGAACAACATTTTTTGCCAATCGTGAAAGGCGGAAACACCAAATATCTAAAGCCCGAAAGTTGGTTTGTGAATTGGAGCAAAGAAGCTGTACAACATTACAAAACTGATAAAAAGGCAAGGTTTCAAAACCCTAAGTATTATTTCAAATTTGGAATTGGTGTACCGATGATAAGTTCGTCAAGCATTACAGCCTCCTTGATTGAAAATAAATTATTTGACCAAAGTATTGTAGGCATTTTTCCGAAAGATGAAAATCTCACTTATTATTTATTGGCTTTTTTCAATTCTCCTACTTGTAATAAGCTAATCAGAACCATCAATCCATCAGCCAATAATCCAGCAAATTACATCAAGAAAATCCCGTTTATCATTCCAGAAAAATCTGTTTTGGAATTGATTACTGCAAAAACAAAAAGCATTGTTGATGAAGTGAGAGCAACAGGAAGTTATGATGAAAAAAAAGAAAGGGAAATTTGGGGAATGATTGAGAAAATTTATAAAGTTTAAAAGATTACACAGAAATATTATGGCAATAAATCCCAAATTAGAATTTTACAGGTTTACGCTTAATCACAAAAAAGAAGATTTAAAGACCTTTCGTGATTTCGCAATTGAAGAACTGAAAGCAGGAAAAAATCCTACTGATGAAAAAGTGGTTGAAGCTTGTTTCAAGCATTTTATCCAATCTTTAAAATCTGATTATGCAAAAGATGATAAACTCAAAAAGAAAATTGGTTTAGAAAACAAGAAAAGCATAAATAAACATTTCGACAGAAAACCTACTTTCAATTCTGCCGATTACATAATATCAGGTGTACTCAATGGTGGTATGTATGGCAGAGATAGAATTGTTTCAAACAATGATGATGAAAACGATAGCTTTACGTTGGGGCTAAACAAGTCGGTCTTGCTGTATTTCTACGTCTTTATTTATTTACCGCCCGACCATAATGAAGGATTTTTTATGATACATTCTAATGGAAAGGAAGAAACGATTACCAATATTTTCAGAAGTTACATTACTAATATCTTTCGTGGCAATAACTTCAACAAAGCACAACCAACTGAATTTTGTCCAAAATCTTTTCAAGACGAATTTTTAAAAGGTGCAGTTTTAAAAAGTATGTCATTCAAGTCAACCTTTATGGACGAATTGCATACAACAGATGGACTTTCACAGTTGTTTCAACATTATGATATAAAAATTGAAGCTGTTCCGAAAAACAAAGAAATTACAGGCGATGTAGCAGAAGGATTTATGTCAAAGTTACAAGCTAAATTATTTGGCTCAAAAAACAAAGAGCGAAAACTTAAAGATTTTGATGAAACTAAAATGGTTTTGGAAAGCTGAAAGCTCCCCTTTAAACCGAAGCACTCATAAATATAAAAAGAGTAGCTAAATTTAAAGGAAAGAACATGAAAAAATCGAAGTTTACGGAGAGTCAGATTATCTCCATTTTGCGACTGCAGGAAAG
>JAEZZY010000049.1 GCA_023418315.1 Bacteroidota bacterium | reverse complement strand
AATCAAGCAGCAGTATATGGGTTACACCGGAGAACTGCTGTGTCATCAATTTCCCTACAGCCTTCACACCTAACCAGGATGGCAAAAACGACATCTTCCGACCCATCACCAAAGGCAATCAGAAAATCTCAAAATTTGTAGTGAAAAACCGTTGGGGACAACAGATTTTTGAAACCGCTGACAACCTCATGGGCTGGGATGGCAACTTCGGCGGAGCTCCCCAAGACATGGGCGTATATTTCTACTTCATCCGCTATCAGTGCAGCGACGGACAGTATTATGAAGAAAAAGGTGAAGTGATGCTGGTGCGGTAAGGGAAGTTTTTAGAAATAAAGAAACAGAAAGCAAGATGCAGCAAAGGGTGCATCTTGCTTTTTTACTTTGGCAAGAATTATATGCCTGCCAACAAAAAGAACAATCGGCTACAACTATTTTGCCTTTTACGTTTTACATTTTACATTTGAACCATGCCTTTATTACTTTTTAGAGTTTATTGGGAGGAAGACGACCAGATTTATCGCGATGTGGAAGTACGCAGCAATCATAGTTTTTTAGACCTGCATCAGGTAATCCTAAAAGCCTATGAATTTGACGGGAAACACAGCGCTTCTTTCTATGAAAGCAATAACCGGTGGCAGCAAGGGAGAGAAATAAACAGCGAAGTGATGCTAAACAAGAAAGATGCGCCCGCCCTTTCCATGACCAAGACTCCGATATCCGCACTGGTTACTAAACCGGATCAAAAATTTGTGTATGTTTATGACCCTGCCAAGCAGTGGACCTTTCTTGTAGAACTAATCGGCGTAGAAAAAGAAGAAAATCCAAAACGCACCTATCCTTTTGTATTACGCAAGGAAGGAATTGCACCATCGCAATATGGCGTAAAAGGCCCCGGACATGATGCGCTGATGGAAGTAGAGGAAAAATACGACCTCAGCTCCGAAGATTTGGCAGAAGGTTTTGGCAGCGAAGGAGAGGAAGGAACAGCATCTTTTGGTGATGAAGGCGGCGATGAATATTAAGGATAAAACCCTCCTTGTCATCACCGGACCTACAGCCGTAGGCAAAACCGCAATAGCCATTCGCCTTGCCCAACATTTTCATACCGCTATACTTTCCGCAGACAGCCGGCAATGTTATAAAGAAATGAGCATCGGCACAGCAAAGCCATCACCGGAAGAACTCCAAGCAGTAAAGCATTATTTTATTGATGAATTTTCCGTAACGGAACACCTCACGGCAGCCGCTTATGAGCGATTAGCCTTAGGATATTTAGAACTTATTTTTTCCGAGCAGGACATAGCCATCATGTGCGGCGGCACGGGGCTTTATATAAAAGCGCTCTGCGAAGGACTGGATGAAATGCCGCATACCAACAAAGACATAGAGCAAAAAACCAACGAAGCGTATCGGCAACAGGGTTTGGAATGGCTGCAAAAAACCATACACGAAGAAGATCCGCTTTTCTATGAACAAAGTGAAAAAGATAATCCTGCAAGACTACTACGAGCGCTTATTTTCAAACGCTCTACCGGCAATACAATTCTCCACTATAAAACCGGGAAAAGTAAACAACGTCCTTTCAACATTATCAAAATAGCCTTGGAAATGCCACGCGAAATTTTGTATAACCGCATCAACCGGCGTGTGGACATAATGATGCAAGAAGGACTGGAAGAAGAAGCAAGAAAGCTCTATCCTTACCGACATCTCAAAAATCTGCAAACCGTGGGCTATACGGAATTGTTTGACTATTTTGAGGGTAACTGCACGCTACAGGAAGCCATTGATAAAATAAAACAACACACGCGCAACTATGCCAAGCGACAAATCACTTGGTTTAAAAAGGAAAAAGACATTGTGTTTATGAATGCTGCAGATCCCGACGTGGTGGAAAAGATTTTACGTCTGTGCTCATAGAGCCTTCCCTATATTTTCGCCACGCGCTTCTCATGCCTTCCACCCTCAAAAGCTGTAGCCATAAAGGTTTCTACCATTTTCTGCGCCACATCCTCCGTTACAAATCTGGCAGGAATACAAAGAATATTGGCATTATTATGCTGACGTGCAAGCGCAGCTAATTCCTCATTCCAGCAAAGCGCCGCACGAATGTCTTTGTGTTTATTAGCCGTCATACACACACCATTGCCACTGCCACAAATGAGAATGCCGAAGGAGGCTTTACCGCTCTCAACCATCTCCGCTACAGGGTGAGCATAATCCGGATAATCCACACTATCAGCGCTATGCGTGCCTTTGTCATCTACCGTTCTACCCTTTGCAGCCAGCATTTTGTTGATGATTTCCTTGTACCCGTATCCTGCATGGTCGCCGCCTATGGCAATGGGCAATGCAGTATCAAACTGTGTGTGCATATATTTTAGTATTTATTTCTGTTTGCGATTTCTTTTGTTTGGCGGTCTCTGAGCGCACGCCCGCTGATAAGGATGCCTGCTTCATACAAAACTAACAAAGGAATGGCTACCAGCCAGATGCTGAACCAATCGGGCGGGGTAATAACAGCTGCCAATATGAGAATGATGACGATGGCAAACCTTCTTTTTTCGCGCATGAGCTGCGGTGTAAGCAAGCCTATACGTGAAAGAAAAAAGACCACTACCGGCAGCTCAAACACAATGCCCATGCCGAGGATAAGATCATTCATCGTATCGTAATAATTGGCTATGGTAATGATATTTTCAAAAGAAGGACTGAGCTGATAATTGGCAAAGAAATTAATGGTAAAAGGCGCTATGATAAAATAAGCGAACAACACACCCATAAAAAAAAGCAGGGAGCACCAAAACACAATTCCCCTTGCATATTTCAGTTCACCCGGTTTTAATGCCGGTTTGATAAATTTCCATAGCTCCCAAAAAATATAAGGAAACGCGATGATGAACCCAATCATAAACGATACGGAAAAGGACATCATAAACTGCCCGCTGAGCTGCGTATTTTGGAATTTCAAACTCATATCGCCCAGGCAAAGTACATCCACATGAATAAGCTGACCAAGCTGACAGAGCCATTGATACGAAACAAAATCCGCCTTGGCCGGGCCCAAAATAATTTTATCAAATATCCATTCAATATTAAAAAACACCGCTATAGATACAATAATCAGCGCGATAAGCGAGCGGATAACATGCCAGCGAAGCTCTTCGATATGATCTACAAAGCTCATTTCCGCACCATTGGCACCTTTACGGATATTAATAAATTTATCTACTAAACTCACCGGGAGGATTTAGAAGTTGCAAAAGTAAATGAATATGGCAGGAATAACGGAAAGGCGGTGGAGAATTTCTTTCCGCCGACTTTTTTGGCGATGAAAGCGTCCTATAAATTTGTATTTTCGTGAGTATGGAGTTGGCGTTTTCCAACGCATCCACCCTCCCTGGAAACTCCTATATTTCAAAATTGAAACCCCTATGCAACACAGCAAAAAATGGGCAAAGGAATTGACAAAATTGGCAAGCATTATAGCCACATTGCCTTTGGAAAAAACCATTAAATGGGGTGCGGAAGTATTTACCTATAACGGAAAAAATGTAGTGAGCTATGGCGGTTTTAAAAATTATTTTACGCTCTGGTTTTACAACGGTGTTTTCCTAAAAGATCCTTACAAAGTATTGGTGAGTGCGCAGGAAGGAAAAACCAAATCCCTGCGCCAATGGCGTTTTAGCGCTATGGAAGAGATAGAGGAAATGAAAATAACCGCATACATCCAAGAAGCTATAGAAGTGGAAAAGAAAGGATTGAAAATAGCTCCGGAAAAATTCCGCCCCTTGCCCGTTCCCGATATCCTGATGCATGAACTGAAAAAAGATAAACTTCTAAAAACGAATTTTGAAAAACTGACGGCAGGCAAGCAAAAAGAATACATCGTTTATCTCAATGAAGCCAAACAGGAACAGACAAAGAAAAACCGGCTGGAGAAAATAAAACCCTTGATTATAGCCGGCAAAGGACTTCACGATAAATACAAATAAATCCGGATTCCCTAAAAGGATTGCCTTCTTAAACGCTCTACTTTGCTTAGCTTCGCTTTCATGAATTATCTGGGGCATGCGTTTCTTTCCATGGGAGATGAGCAACTATTAACGGGCAATATGACCGGCGACTATGTGAAGGGCAAAAAACCGCTACAAAACTACCCCGAAATGATGCGCAAAGGGCTGATGCTGCATCGCAAAATTGATACCTTCACCGACCAACATGCGGCTGTAGCCCGTGCTAAAATTTATTTCAGAGAAGTGTATGCACTTTACGCCGGCGCAGTGGTGGACATTGTGTTCGATCATTTTCTTGCCAATGATCCCAGGCATTTTTCTTCGCAAAAAGCGCTGTATGATTTTTCCCAAAACACCTATGCCCTTCTCGAAAAAAATGCATCCTATTTTCCCGAAAAATTCGCCAAGCTCTTTTCCTATATGCAGTCGCAAAACTGGCTGTATAATTATCATACATTGAAAGGCACCGAACAATCGCTGCGCGGACTATACCATCGTGCGAAGCAAATGCCGCCGGCAGAAGAAGCGTATAAAGCCTTTATCGGTCATTATTATCAGCTCAACCAATGCTATTTTGAATTTATGGATGATGCGGTGGCTTATGTTAAAGTTGAGTTAAGCGCCCCATAAGGTTTTGAGCGGATTTTATTTTTACACTTTCCCAACAGCTAATGATGAAATTTCGTGTCAACTTCTACATATTAATTGTTTTTTTTACCTCCACGCTCCTCGCTTGTCAGTCGAATACGGAAACCGTTTCTGCCCGCCCTAAGTTTAACCCGCTTATAGACAATACGCCTCCGAGACCGTTGCAATACGCAGATACCACTACACCGTATTATACAAAACTGATTGAGCGATTGGATTCATTTTATAATGTACAGGTAAGAGGAGGGTTTAACGGCAGTGTACTGCTTCAGGAAAACGGAAAAATATTTTATGAACGCTACCTCGGCTATCAGAATAAACAAAAAGGATATAAACTGCGTTATAACTCATCCTCCCAACTGGCTTCTACTTCTAAAACATTTACCGCAGCCGCCATTCTTTTCCTATACCAGCACCATTATCTCAATATTGACGATAAAGTAAAAGATTACCTGCCTACCTTTCCATATTCGGGCATTACGATCAAGATGCTGATGAACCACCGTTCTGGGCTTAGTGATTATATCAAATGGGGCAAGCCGATGATTACCGATTCCAAAAAAGAAATAGGCAATGATAAAATACTGCAACTGTTTGCAAAATACAAACCCAAATTGCTCTTTTCACCCGATACCAGATTTCACTACAGCAACTCCAATTACTGCATACTGGCGTTGGTGATTGAAGCAGTTACAGAAATGAAGTATAGCGTTTTTTTGAAAAAATATATTTTCGAGCCGTTAGGTATGAACCATACGTTTGTTTATGAATCAGCCAAAGGACTTCCCCCAAATGCTACACTCACGTATTATTCCAACTGGCAAATTTTTCCCAATGATTTTTGCGACGGCGTAGTAGGTGATAAAGGAATTTATAGCACCGTGCGCGATATGTACCTGTGGGATCAATCTTTCTATCAGGAAAAATTGCTGGATAATGAAACGATGGAACTTGCCTATGGACCTTGTTCTTTTGAGAAACCCGGTATTAAAAACTATGGTTTAGGCTGGCGAATGCTTTGCTATCCAAGCGGGAATAAAATTGTTTTTCATAATGGAAAATGGCATGGCAACAATACCGTTTTCTTCCGCTTCATTAAAGACAATATGACTTTTATCATCTTAGGAAACAAAAGAAATTCAAACATTTACCGCCAGTCTAAAGTGCTATATAGTATCATCCGCAATGTGCCTGTGAGTGAAGGTTTTGATGAAGAATAATCTGCATAATTCTCCAACAATTCTTTTTAAATTTATAGCATATCAACTTTGATGAGAACATGAGGCGGTTTTTTCTGCTGCTAATTTTTGCTGTATTCGTCTCCTTTATAACGCGTGCCAATAAGGCTACCGATAGTCTGTCATTGCTTATTCAAAAAGAAAAAAACAATCCTGCACGGTTATCGTTGCTATTCGGTTTGTGCGATATGTATCGTACCTATACTGCCGATAGCCTATACAGCTATTCGCAAAGAACCATTGATGCGGCCGAGCAATCAAAGAGTAAATTTCTACTGGCAAAATCTTATCTCTATTTAGGCATTTATTATTACAAAACAAGTCGGCTGGATTCGGTAAAACAAATCATTGCCTACATCAAGAAACAAATATCCTCGCCAAGAAGTTTTGCGGAAAAGCAACTTGTCAATAAAGCTAATATTCTGCTGGGCGGTGTGAATATTAAGGAGAATAAGCAGAAAGAAGCCATGTCGCTATATTATGATGTCCTTGCAAAAGCGATTGATATAAAAGACAGCGTTTCTTATTTTATGGCTCTCAACGGCATAGGATGGGCGAATATGGAATTAGGGCGTTATAATGATGCGATTTTCTGGTTTCATAAAGGAATATCTATTCCGGCTACGCCTGCCTATGAACGCTATAAATTCAATATGTACAACAATATTGCCTCTTGCTACGGAAGTATCAACAAGGTGAATATTGCGAAACATTACGCAAAGGAAGGTTTGGCTTTTTCGGAAAAATATGATGATTTGTTTGGTGTTGCCAACGGGCTGAATATACTTGCCAATGTATATATTTATGAGAAGAACACTGCGAAGGCTATTGAATGCCTTACGCGCGCTACAGATATTCGTAAGGCAAGCGGCGATCCGTTTTTTATCGTATCGGATATGTCGCAGTTATCATTGCTTTATGCAAGTAATAATGATTTTGACAAAGCCATTTATCTTTCAAATGAAGCCATTCGTATAGCCGAAGAAAAAAAAATAGATGCTAAACTCCCATTTCTCTACCACACACTTTCTGAAATCTATGCCCAAAAAAATGATTATAAAAACGCATATCGAGTACAACAAAAACTTTCCGTTATTAAAGACAAACGCTACGAAACTGCCTCTGCAGAAAAATTAGCCGAGCTACAGGTAAAATATGAAACCTCAGTAAAAGAAAACACCATCCAGCGGCAGCGCTTCGAGTTGTCCAAAAAAAACTACCTGCTCTATGGCTCTATTGGATTGTTTCTACTTGTGGCCGGTATAGGTGTGGTGGTTTATAGAAGCTCTATACAAAAAGAATCCCTGAAATTGCAAACTGTCTTAGCCAAGCAACGGGAAGACAATGCACGCAACATTCTTGACGTAGAAGAAAAAGAACGCGCACGCCTTGCCGCAGAGCTGCATGATGGGTTAGGCCCCATGCTAAGCGCCATAAAATACAACCTTTCCGAATTGGCACATCAAGCCAATCATTTCAGTACGGAAGAAAAACAATCTTTCCAAAAAGCCATGAATCTACTGGATGAAAGCTGCAAAGAAGTGCGCCAGGTATCGCATAATATCATGCCGCATACCTTGCTCGAAAAAGGACTGAACAATGCCGTGCGCGATTTTGTGAGTAAAATCGAAAATAAAAATTTAAACGTAGAACTATACCTTTCGGGCATTGATGAGAAAATGGATTCCCAGGTGGAAATAGCCGCTTACCGCATCATCCAGGAAAGCGTAAACAATGTGCTCAAACATTCGGATGCCACTAAGTTAGACATTTCCCTTACCAAGGATAAAGACGGGCTGAATGGGGCTATAGAGGATAATGGAAAAGGATTTGACCTGAAGGAAGGAAAAGCAAATGGCATAGGGCTTAGCAATATCATTTCGCGCATTCAGTTTTTACATGGTCATGTGGATATAGATTCCCGCCCGGGCAACGGCACCCTCATCGCGTTTCATATTCCGTAAGCATTATCTTTCCCAGTGTTGTTTATAGCCAAATCCGCGCCCATTGTCGGTGAATTTTATTTTCTTCAACTCTATCACATATATTTTTCCAGGCACTGCCATAGCAAAAGGGAATTTTAAGTAGTAGGCTGATGAGGCATTTATAGCCATGTCTATCGTTTCCTTCATAAGAGCACCTTCAAACTGGATTCCGCGTAGTGTGGCCAGGTCTATTTGTTCAGGAATGATGGTGCCTGCTATTTTGGGATTAAGCTCCAGTATTTTTTCATGCGTGGTGCCGAAGGAAGATTTATAAACCAGCAATCCTTCCTGCTCTATAAAAGCATAATAGCAATTGAAGCAATAAGGCTGTTCATCCAAAGTGCAGCAGACTGTCGCTACTTTACATTCATTGATAAAATCTGCAAGGGCTTTATCCATATTCCGAGGATTAATCAGTGATGATTGAAACCTTAAATTTAGGAAAACTAATCCTCAATCCTCTTTCAAAAGCCTGTTTATTCTTTTGCTTTGGCAAGATCTATCTGCTTTTTAGTGGGCAGTAATATCAGGCGCAGGGTCGTATCATCCGTAATATAGCTGATAGCCCAGTTGATAAAAATGATCAGTTTGTTTTTTACACTCAGGATGAGCATCAGATGGAGGAACATCCATACCACCCACGCAAAAAAACCCTGAAAACTAAAGGACGGCAGATCCACTACGGCTTTTCGTTTGCCCACGGTTGCCATCGTTCCCGGGTTTTTATAGGTAAAGGGCAGTAAGGTTTTTTGCTCTGCTATGCGTCGCATGTTTTTTGCAAGATGCTTAGCCTGATTATTGGCTACATTAGCCAGTTGCGGATGCCCTCTCTCCCATTCTTTCGTTTCCATATAGGACACATCGCCGATGGCAAATACATTATCCAATCCGGTTACACGGCTGTATTCATCCACCTTTATGCGGTTTCCCCGCACAGTTTTTTCTTTACTGATTCCTCCGGGCACATTTCCCATTACCCCGGCCGTCCATATCAGATTGTTGGTTTCGATACTTCTACCGTCTTTTATAAATACCGTGTTGCCGTCATAGTCTTCTATCAGTGAATTTGTCCATACCTGCACGCCCATTTTTTCTAAATATTCCTGTGATTTTTCCTGCGACACCTGCGACATGGCAGCCAGTGTAGCGCCGCTTCCTTCGATGAGGTAGATATTCAATCCTGAAAAATCCATGTCGGGATAATCTTTCGGCAGAATATGTTTTTTCATTTCTATAAGCGAACCGGCAAGCTCTACGCCTGTAGGGCCACCTCCGGCTATCACCATATTCATCAGTGGTTTTTTGTTGAGAATATTGGGGTTGAGTGCTTCTTCAAAATTCAATAAAATCCGGTTGCGCATCGCAATGGCATCCGCTGTGGATTTCATAGGGAAAGCATATTTTTCCAAATTGGCGTTTCCAAAAAAATTGGTTTTGCAGCCCGTTGCGATTACCAGATAATCATAGGCAAAATCGCCTTCTGTAGTGATGACGTTGTTTTGTGTGGTATCTATAAAACTCACCTCTGCCATGCGCACATGTACATTTTTCCGCTTCTGGAAAACCTTTCGCAAAGGAAAAGAGATAGAGCTGGGCTCCAGCCGCGCTGTGGCTACTTGATAAAACAAAGGCTGAAACTGGTGAAAATTATATTGGTCGATAAGGGTAATTTCATAATAGCGTTTATTCAGTCGCCTTGCCAATTGTAATCCTGCAAATCCTCCTCCGATAATGACTACTTGCTTTTTCATGGTACCTCCCTTTTTGAATCACAAAATTAGATACAAAAAATAAGCCCCGAAGTATCGGGGCTTATTTATGATATTATCTTGACAATTTTAGTCTTTTCTCAGGTTAGGGAAAGGAGGAGCTACGTTAGAAGGTCCTTCTTCACCGGAGTTAGCGGAGCGATACATAACTGTGTTTGCATCACCGGGCTGACCATATTGGAAGATGAAACGATTACGATCAATACCGTGTTTTTCGCTCATGTATTCGATAACGGCGTTTACACGATCCCAGCTGCGTTGTTGTTGTGCTTTGCTGGTGTTACCTGCACCGATTACCACGGCTTTACAAGTTGGGTTAGCAGACATTTGAGCCGCTAAGTTAGAAAGCTGAGCTTGCATACCCGGAGTGATACGTGTAGAGCTACCGGAGAAGTTAAGTGCGCCTGAACCGATGTTACCGCAAGCTACAGCTGTGCCGCCGCAACCATCAGGACAAGGACATTTACCTACGCCGTCTGCATCAACAGGCTGACATTCTGTAGGAGTAATCAGTTGTTTATCGCGAGAATCAGGAACGCCATCACCATCTGTATCAAGTGGGCAACCATGTGTATCTACTGCTTCACCGGCAGGAGTACCAGGGCATTTGTCCAATTGATCTGCTACGCCGTCGCCATCTTCATCATTGATAGGAGCCGGTGGAACTTTCATGTGGCGAGGATCGCTCAATTCGGAGTAAGCTACATCTAAAGGATTAACCCACCACAATGGAGCTACGTTTTTCTTAGCGCTACCGATGTTGAAACCAAGACCGATAGAAGCATAGTTCAGTACATCTTTATCAGATGTAGGCTCTCCTCTGTAAGAGTAAAGACCATCCATACCATCTCTCCAAGAAAGGGTTACTTTATCTTCCAAAGACAAGGTAACTACTTTACCAAGACGGAACTGTACGCCCAAACCTACAACGGCTACGGGAACTACACTGTTTCCGTTTTTGCCGGCATGAGAATCTTGCCAAGCAGTAACATCATAGTTATCGCCGGAAAGTTCATAAACCGCGTCTTGGATATCTTTTCTGTCAGCAACTGAAGGATCAGGGTGAGTCATGGTAAAACCTGCCTGAGTACGAACATCCGCTACCGTAACCGGGTTGTTGATGTCTGCACCTACATTCAATTTGGTATTATACACATTCACCCCTGCACCTAAGAAGCCATATAAGCTCATGCTGTTTTTAGCTTTGTGAAAGCGGATGTTGTTCAATGCACCTACCAATTGGAAGCTAACTTCATGGAATCTGGTCCTGTAGTTGTGATAATAAGTAGAGCCTGGAGCATAGAGACCACGCAAAGGAGCATTGTCGGCAACGCTTCTTTGACGATATTCTACACCTGTAGCTTTACCATACATATACTGTACGCGACCGGATAAGAAATAACCGAATGCTTTACGAACGGTAACCCCAAAGCCTAAGGCATCGGTAAATTTATTAGCGCTCCAAGGCATTTTTGAAGGTACATCACCAATCACATTTACCGCACCAATGTTTAAGCCGATTTCCCATTGGTTATTGGGCTTGGGTGGGTAAAATGTTTCATGGTTCATATAGCGCCTATACTGAACCAATTTTTTACCGGAATAATAGCTGGAGTCAAGGAAATCATAGCTTTCACCTCTGTACGTCATGTCCGTAACAGATGATGCTGATTCCTGCGCAATCGCCGGTTGCAGCGCCATAGCAGAGCATAAACCAGCAAGCAATAGGTACTTTTTGTTTACCATAACAGATTGTATTTTACGAATTTTGGTTAAATCAATTTGCAGCAAAGGTATAGTAGAGATTGTGAAAAACAAAGATTTATCTCATTATTTTTTTACATCCTATGTATCCCTTTACTTTTTGTGCTTTCATAAACTATTATGCCAGCGAAGAATTTCACGGTTTTCTCACAAGATTTTTTTTTGCGACCTTCAACCCCATTTTCTATTTCATGGAGCTTGTAAAAAGACTGATAGGTACTGAATTATCCATTTTCGAGAAGAGATTTGCCGACAGCGTAAAAGGCAGCAACCCTTTACTGGATAGGGTTTTGCGCTTTATTATCAAAAGAAAAGGGAAGCAAATGCGCCCTATGTTTGTCTTACTTTCTTCCAAAATAGCCGGCGGAATTTCAGAAAAAACCTATCGCGCCGCCTCGTTAATAGAATTGCTGCATACCGCCACATTGGTGCATGATGATGTGGTGGACAATGCCATGGTGCGTAGAAATTTTTTCTCAATCAATGCCCTATGGAAAAATAAAATAGCCGTGCTCGTAGGCGATTATCTTCTCGCTAAAGGGCTGCTTCTTTCTTTGGAACATGAAGATTATCAAATCCTGAAAATCACTTCCCGCGCCGTAAAGGAAATGGCGGAAGGCGAATTGCTGCAAATGGAAAAAGCCCGCAAGCTGGATATTGAAGAAACAATTTATTTTGAAATCATCAGGGCGAAAACTGCATCCCTTCTTTCCGCAGCTTGTGCTGCAGGCGCGCATGCCGCTACGGAAGATGCAGCCATTTCCGAATACTTCCGGCAATTTGGGGAAAATGCCGGTATCGCTTTTCAAATAAAAGATGACCTGTTTGACTATGGACAAGATAATATAGGCAAGCCTACCGGCATTGACATCAAAGAAAAGAAAATGACCCTGCCGCTTATCTACACCTTACAACATGCAGATGCAGCCACCAAACGAAAAATCATCTACATCGTAAAAAACCAAAATACCAACAAGCAAAAGGTGAACGAAGTGATAGCGCTCGTAAAACAAAGCGGCGGGATAGAATATGCCCAGCAGAAAATGAATGATTATAAAGACGAAGCCCTAAGAATGCTGGATAAATATCCCGATACCGATGCCAAAGCGGCTATGAAAGAGCTGGTAAACTATGTAATTGACAGAAACCATTAGGGTAAGGAGCTTCTTATTTTTTATGGTTCACAAACCGGTCATCCGTAAGGGAATGTAAAAATGCTTCCAAGTCTTGTTTTTCCCCTTCTGTAAGGTGTAGCGGCGTTGCAAGCAGGCTGTCTCTGCCGATACTATTCTTTATCAATTTATCGGGGGCATCGTAGTAATCAATCACATCCCGCAGGGTCTTTATACTTCCGTCGTGCATATAGGGCGCCGTGATGGCTACATTCCGCAAGCCCGGCACTTTAAACTTGCCTATGTCTTCTTTGTTTTTCGTAATCAAATAGCGCCCGGAATCGTTATATTTTTCTCCATCAAACAAGCCGATATTACGAAATTCATCTACCGTAAAATCCGGTGAAAAATGGCATTCAAAGCATTTGGCTTTTACACGAAAAATTGCTCTGCCGCGTATTTGCTGCTCCGTCAGTCCGCCTGGTTCGTCATTCAGCCACCGGTCGTTAGGCGTGTCGGAAGTTTCCAATGTATTTTCATAAGCCTCTATGGCAAGTCCTAAATTTTGCTCGGTAGGATACTCTTTGAATACGTTATAGAAAAGGGCTTTATACTTTTTACTTTCATTCAGTCTTTTCACGGCTTCTGCAAGCGGCAGGTTCATTTCATTTACGTTTTGAATAGGGAAAAGCGCTTGCTCGTGTAATGTAGCGGCCCTGCCATCCCAAAATAACGCCTCGCGCGCGGCTACATTCATCACCGAAGGAGTGTTTCTGGTGGCAAGCCTTCCGTTTACGCCTTTGCTATAGGCGGTCGTATCGGCAAAGGCAAATTCGGGTTTGTGGCAGGAAGCACAACTTATAGAGCGGTCTCCGGAAAGAATAGGATCGAAAAAAAGCAACTCGCCCAATTTTTCTTTCGTAATGTTTTCTTCTTGTTTAAACGACAAAAGAAAAAAACCGGAACCCAATAAAAAAAGGAGAATCGTTTTTTTCACGGATGTGAAGTTATAGTGTATGCAGCAAAAAATAAACAACCGTTAGGCGCGCTACTTTCCCCTTCCCTGAAAAAGTACCACCAAAGTATAGAGCATGATTTTTACATCCAGAGCCAGCGAACAGTTTTCAATATAAAGCAGGTCATATTTCATGCGCTCGATCATTTCATCTACATTTTCCGCATAGCCAAATTGCACCATACCCCAGGAGGTAATGCCGGGTTTTACTTTATGAAGGTATTTATAGTGCGGATGTGTTTGGCTGATGAGGTCTATAAAATGCTGGCGTTCGGGACGAGGTCCTACCAGCGACATTTCTCCTTTCAGGATATTTACAAACTGCGGCAGCTCGTCTATCCTCCATTTGCGCATCACCTTGCCCCAGGGGGTAATACGCGGATCTTCATCGCTGGACAGCGCAGGCCCCTCCTGCTCCGCATTTACATACATCGAGCGCAGCTTGTAGATATAAAACGGCTTTCCGAACCGCCCTATGCGTTGTTGTTTATAGATGACCGGACCCGGTGAGGAGAGCTTTACTTTAAGGGCGGCAAAAAGATACAAAGGCGCAAAAACCAGCAGGGCTATGAGCGATGCGATAATATCAATCGTACGTTTGCAAACACGCTGCCAGTCGGGCATCAGCTCGGGATGTATGTGAATCAACACGGCATCATATACATTGGAGGTTTTTACCGATCCGGAAATGATGTCATATAAATCGGGCAATACTTTTATGACAACGGGGCGGTAGCTGAGGCGGGTAAGGATATTTTCCAAAAGATGATGCTCGCTGGAGTCCACCGCTACAATCACTTCTTCTATTTTATACTCGTCAATGATGGTTTCCAGATTTTCCAGCGCACCGAGCTTGGGCAGGTATTCGCTCATCCCGTTTGAAGATTCTCTGTTGGAATAAATAAACCCTTTAAACATATTCCCCAGCGCTTTAGGGCTTTCCGATACCCGTTTATAAATATCTATGGCTTTGTCGTTCCCGCCTATGATTAAGGTATTAAAGCCCACCTTCCCTTGCTTGATATTTCGCTTCACCATAGTGAGCGTCAGCCATCTGGCTATCAGCGTACAAGCAGTATGAATGAGCAGATACCTGCCGGTAATTTTTATAAAATAAGAATAGTCGTCTTTATCATCCGCAAACACCAGCAAAGCAATGATGATGCTGCCGATGATGCAAGAGATGAGGGTGCGGTTTATTTCATTGAGCCGCGATTTTCTATAGGGATCGAAATAAGTGCCGGAAAGCAGATAAAGCAAAAACCAGCCGAAGGGGATAATCAGAAAGCTGACCAGATAATCTTTCAGATAAAGAAGCTCCCATAGGGCATTCATATCCGCCTTGCCTAGCAGTTGCTGCCGGTACATCCAGAAAAGCAACCATGCAAAGGTGGCGGAGCAGTAATCTAAAATTACCATCCGGCGTATAGCACGTTTTTTTTCGGGAGCTAACGGTGTCATTAAAGTCCGCAAAGAATTTTCACGTTATCAATAGATACATAGCCTCCCGCATTGGTTTCGGGCATGGCTTTCAGCACCAGGCGATAGGTTTTTAAAGGATGTTGAAAGATAAAATCGGAAAGGGAAATGTATATTTTATTCCAGCCTTCTTGCGGCTTTATGCCAATGAAATATTCTATAAACAATGTGCTGCCATCGGTAGATTGCAAGCCTACGGCAAAGGGAACGGAGTTTTTATAATGCAATTCCACAAAGCCGGTGGGCGTAGAGGAAAAGTCTTTTTGTAAAATAATCTCCATCTCCTCCGAGCTATTGAGACGCATTTTTAAACAAGCATCCCCTTCAAAGGCATCTGCATTATCCAAGCCGAAGGTTGTATCCCCGCTCAGGGAGAGAAAGGGGTTATAATTTCCTTCAAAATCCACTATAATCGGTGTAAATACATCCGTTCCGTAATAGCGGGTAGTCGGCATCATTGTAATCGTTTGCCCCGGTGCAGGTTCCAGCGTATCGGTTACAGTTCTGAAAAACGGATAGCTTATCTGTACATCCTGCAAGCCGTCATACATTACGCCCGGTGTCAGCGCGATTACGCCGCGTTTATCCATCAATACCGGAACGAGTGCAGGCAGGTCAAATGTGCCTACCGTTTGATTTTCGTAATTGACCCGCACACTGGTAATTTTCTGCGCAGCGGTACCCAGCGAAGAATCGCCGGCAAAGCGGAAAGAATCTATCCGGATATAGGTAGGTATCTGCTCGGTGGGGTTGATGACATTACAGCTTGAGCATAATGCGCTAAACAAAATGAAAGAAAGAAGGCTGTAGAATACGTTCATGGTTTCTTAAACGAAAAAACAATTTGAAAATTATGTTTACAAATGATGGGTTTCATGATGAAGGCTCATTTTCTGAAGAATCTGATGCGCTACTTCCATCGCCTGCAAGCCGTCGTGGGCGCTCACCCGCACAGGTTTGTTTTTCAGCACGGCATCGGCAAACTCTGCCAGCTCCGAGCGGATGGCATTGTTGGTACCTACATCCGGCATTTGTACCGAAATGATTTTCTTTTCGCCCTGTGCGGTATCTAAGGTAAAATCCATTTTGCCCATAGGCTCCTGCCCGGGTTCTTTCATGCGGATTACTTCCGTTTTCTTATCCAGAAAATCAATCCCTATATAGGCATCCCGCTGAAACAAACGCATCTTACGCATTTTCTTCAAGGATATTCTGCTGGAGGTGAGGTTGGCTACGCAGCCATTGTCAAATTCAATACGGGCATTGGCTATATCCGCCGTTTCGCTCAGCACGGATACGCCGCTTGCGGAGATGCGTTTTACGCCGGATTTCACCAAATGCAGCACAATGTCTATATCATGGATCATCAGGTCTAAAATCACAGCCACATCCGTACCCCGCGGATTAAACTGCGCCAGACGGTGTGCTTCTATAAACATCGGTTGCAACGACTCTTCAGCCAAAGCGAGAAAAGCGGGATTATAGCGCTCGACATGACCTACCTGGCATTTCACATTTGCTTCATTTACCAGTTTTACCAGCTCCCTACCCTCTTCCAACGTATTTGCCAAAGGTTTTTCGATAAATACATGTTTGCCATTCAGCAGGCATATCTTAGCCAGTTCATGGTGCGTAGTAGTGGTAGATACGATATCTACCATATCCACGGCGCTCAGCAAGGCTTCTATATCCATATAGCGCGGCACTTGATACTGCGCTATAGCCAGAGCGGCATTCGCATCATCCGGGTCATAAAATCCCACAAGCTCTACCAGGGGTATTTCCTTCCATTGCTGAATATGGATCTTTCCTAAATGACCCGCTCCGAATACGCCAACTCTAAGCATGTGCCGGTATATACAGTATTAAAGATGTAAAAAATGGGCTGCAAGATAGCAAGAAATAAGGAGAGCTTTCAGGTTTTCTGATTTTTCAAATCAGGTTTTCCTTTCTATATCCACTAAAGCTATTTTTTGATGCAGGCAGTGAATAGGAATGCCCCGAAAACTTTGCTTTGCATTTTCATATTGTACCATTACCTTTGCGCAAAATTTGAATAAGGGTTAATTTATTCATTAATATTTCCTGCTTTTCAAATTTTACATGATTGACTTTTAAATCTTGAATTTGCAATATGCCAAACATTGGTAAAATCAAACAAATCATCGGTCCGGTAGTGGACGTACATTTTTCGGGCGATAACAAACTTCCGGAAATCTATAATGCGCTTGAGCTGACTCGCGAAAACGGCGACAAACTAATCCTGGAAGTGCAGCAGCATCTGGGTGAAGACAGTGTGCGCACCGTAGCCATGGACGGTACCGAAGGTTTGGTGCGCGGTATGGATGTAGTGGATACCGGCAAAGCCATCGCCATGCCCACCGGAGATCAGATCAACGGGCGTCTGTTCAACGTAACCGGCGATGCCATTGACGGGCTGCCCCAACCTAATAAAGCAAACAGCCGCCCGATACATGCCAAGCCGCCTGCGTTTGAACATCTTTCTACCGCTACCGAAGTACTTTTTACCGGTATTAAAGTAATTGACCTGATTGAGCCCTATGCAAAAGGCGGTAAAATCGGTTTGTTTGGCGGTGCGGGTGTAGGGAAAACCGTATTGATTCAGGAATTGATCAACAACATCGCAAAAGGACACGGCGGTTTGTCGGTATTTGCCGGCGTGGGCGAGCGTACCCGTGAAGGAAATGACCTGATGCGCGAAATGATCGAAGCAGGCATCGTAAAATATGGCGAAAAATTCATCCACAGCATGGAAGAAGGCGGATGGGATCTTTCTACCGTTAATTTGGATGAACTGAAAGACAGTAAAGCCACTTTCGTATTCGGACAGATGAACGAACCCCCCGGAGCCCGTGCCCGTGTGGCGCTTTCCGGTCTTACCATGGCGGAATATTTCCGGGATGGCGACGGACAAGGCAAAGGTCGCGACATCCTGTTCTTTGTGGACAATATCTTCCGTTTTACACAAGCAGGTTCTGAGGTATCGGCACTTTTGGGTCGTATGCCGTCCGCGGTGGGCTACCAGCCTACACTTGCTACCGAAATGGGCTTGATGCAAGAACGTATCACTTCTACCAAATCCGGTTCCATCACTTCCGTACAGGCGGTTTATGTACCTGCGGATGACCTTACCGATCCGGCTCCCGCCACTACCTTCGCCCACTTGGATGCCACTACGGTACTTTCCCGTAAAATTGCGGATCTCGGTATCTATCCTGCGGTGGATCCGTTGGATTCTACTTCCCGTATCCTTACGCCGGCTATCGTGGGTGAGGCGCACTACAACTGTGCGAACCGCGTAAAACTTATCCTGCAACGCTATAAAGAATTACAAGACATCATCGCCATCCTCGGTATGGACGAACTGAGCGAAGAAGACAAACTGACCGTGGCACGCGCCCGTAAAGTACAACGTTTCCTTTCGCAGCCGTTCCACGTAGCAGAGCAGTTTACCGGCTTGAAAGGCGTGCTCGTACCGATTGAAGAAACCATCCGCGGCTTCAATATGATTATGGATGGAGAAGTGGATGAATATCCTGAAGCTGCCTTCAACCTGGTAGGTACCATTGATGATGCAATAGCTAAGGGTAAAAAACTGATGGAACAAGCGAAGAATTAAATTCAATTTGAAAATTTGAAGATGTGCTGATTTGGAAATGTATTTATAACAAGGCAATCATCAAATTATCAAATCATCAAATTATCAAATCGGAAACATGCAATTAGACATCTTAACACCCGAACATAAAATATACAGCGGCACAGTTTACGGCATTCAGTTGCCGGGCGTGGAAGGTTCGTTTGAAATACTGGACAAACACGCGCCTATGATAGCCGCCTTAGGAAAGGGTAAAATGAAAATACTAAAGGATAAAAGCAACCACAACAACGATGTGTTTGAAATCACCGGCGGTTTTGTAGAAATGCTGAACAACAAAGCCAGTGTCCTCATCGAAGATGCAAAAGCAATGGAATAAAATCGCTTATCCTTTAATCACGCTATAAAGCCCTGAAATCCCATTCAGGGCTTTATTTTTCTCCTTGATTTTAAAGCAATTTTTTTTCCTGATTTTGAAAATGGAGTTTCCTCATCCCTAAAATCATTTGTCATAGAATTGTCTTGTTTTGCATTGTCATAAAAATGTAAGATAAAACGACGGAGGCATGGCTTGCAATGCGTTCCGTCAGCCAATTTTTAACCAATAACAATTTTCAGATGAAGATTCTCAGTCTCGTAACATTAGGACTCTTAACCACCCACTTCGCCGTAGCGCAAACTCCCGGAAAACCCAATGTAGAAAAGCTATGCGGCTGCTATTCCGTAAACTTCCGCTATGCAGAAACATTTTCTCCCGATGAAAAATACACCTTCCACGAAAGAGAAGATATGAATGCCATAGAGCTGGCGCTGCCTATCGAGAATACCGATAAAAAAGTAGTCATTCAGCACCTTTTAGTGATTTCCGATACGATGGTCATCAAGCACTGGCGCGAAGAATGGACCTATGAAAACCCCATAATTTACGAATACAAAGGCGATAAAAACTGGGAAAAGAACACATTGACCGCCGATGCCGTAAAAGGAAAATGGACACAAACCATCTGGGAAGTGAATGACGAACCCCGCTACCAGGGCATCAGCGCCTGGGTAACCAACGATCACAACACCTACTGGGAAAGTACCGTAGATGCGCCCCTTCCCCGCCGCGAATACACCATCCGCAACGACTATAACATCCTGAAACGCCGCAACCGCATCCAGATTACCCAAGATGGCTATGTACACGAACAAGACAACGAAAAAATCCTCCGCGAAAACGGAAAAGACAAACTCATCGTTCAGGAAAAAGGCTACAACACCTACTATAAAGTGGAAGAAAGCGAATGTGATATAGCCCGCGACTGGTGGAAGAAAAACAACCTATTCTGGACAGTAGTGAAAAACCAATGGGAAAGCTACCTTGCCAATAAAGACAAAGTGAGCGTAAAAAACACCGTGGACGATAAAATTCTCGGAGATCATTTTGCCGCACTTTTTAAAGAATGGAAAGCAAAAAAAGTGAGCGATGCGCAACTACCCGGCAAAGTAAAAGAAGTGCTGAATAAGTTTCTATAGAAAATACGCCGCCGCCATAGGCAAAAGACGAAGCAATCGCGCAAATGGATTTCCCTTTGTGCGATTGTTTTTTTTGTATAGAGGACGGGACGGTAAAATTACCATCTTGAAATTTATAAATTATTTAAAAGGCTTTTGAGATGTATATTTTCCGGTATTAAATTTACAATAAACGACAGGGCTCTAGTGGCCGGTCATGGCGGTACAATTCCTCAAGAACGATTTTTAGCGTTTTTGAGTAAGGATTACTTTCACATTCCACAATGACAAAAAAGTTGTTGAGTAAAAATTTATAGCGATATTGCTTGGTAAATAATCTGACGAATGGTATCCATAGACGCTTTCAAAAAACTGGCATTATCATTTCCGGAAACCACAGAAGAACCGCATTTTGAAAAGACTTCTTTTAGAGTAAGGAAAAAAATTTTCGCCACCTATGACGCCAAAAATAAAATAGCTTGTATCAAGCTGTCAGAAATAGACCAAGATGTTTTTTCATCAATAGACAAGGACACTATTTTTCCCGTTGATAACAAATGGGGCAAACAAGGCTGGACACTTATTGAAATGAAACACGTTCGTAAAGCTATATTCGTTGACGCATTGACATCGGCCTATTGCGAAGTGGCACCCCCAAAACTTGCTGAACGGGTAAGACCCCAAACCAATCAATAAGGTACCCAAATGAAAAAGTAGCACTCGAAAAATCAACAGGGGGTGATGCTGATTTCCTTTATGAATTATATTCCCATCCACAATTAGCCGAATATTTTGATGAGCGTCCTTTTTTTGCAAAATGAAACATCAATAGAATTTTCTTTATCTGTTCTCGCAAATAGTTCCTAAATTCGGTATAAAACGCAACATCATGAAAAGACTACAATTCAGTGTAAACATCCAGGCGCCGGTAGCCAAAGTTTACGATACGATGCTGGGTAGCAACAGCAAATCCACCTATGAGCAATGGACTTCGTTGTTTAACCCCACATCCTCCTACGAAGGAAGCTGGAACAAGGGAAGTAAAATCCTGTTTATAGGAGTAGATGAGCAAGGAGAAAAAGGTGGTATGGTTTCCAGAATAGCCGAAAACATTCCCAACCGCTTTGTTTCCATTCAGCATTATGGTCTTTTAACCGCCGGCAAAGAAATAACCGAAGGTCCCGAAGTGGAAAAATGGGCAAACGGACTGGAGAATTACAGCTATGAAGAAAACAACGGCATTACCACGGTTACGGTGGATTTAGACAGCAACGAGGATTTTGTAGATTATATGAATGAAAAATACCCTCAGGCGCTCCTGAAATTAAAAGAGCTTTGTGAAAAATAAGTCGTTCAAGAATACTTCCCGCAAAGACAACTTCTTATAATGCCGTAGTCCTATTTTTCAGATGGGGTTATAGGGACTGTACCTTGCAAATGAGTCTCCTTCTTTCTTTGCGCATTACATCTGCCGTAGGGGCTTATCAGATTGTTGCTGCCTTTCTATTTTAATGATAGAGGTGTTTATTCGCCGCAGGGGCCGAAGCAACCATTTCCAAATTCGGAGCTCAGTATAGCGCCATATTTATATTTTCCGGTTCCACCGCATACCCAGTAAGGCAGGTAATCGCCGGAGGAAATCACTCCGCCGCCGCAACTCCAGGTTCCGTCTGATTTTTGGATTTCTATACGCACATATAGTGTTTGATTGCTGTTGTTGGTTACCCGTACTAATAAATCGCTTTTGCCGTTACCACAATTACTAATCCATTCGGTGGTAGCCGAAGTGTAGCTGGTCATATTGGTGCAGCCGCTTCCACCGCCGCCGCCGCCCTTTCCACAAACCGCTTCGCAGGCAGATAAACTGGAGTATTGAGCGCCGCTGCTCACGAATTCGCATTTATCATTTACACAATTATAGCCCGAAGAGCCGCTGCCACCACCATTTCCTCCTGTGGTATTATACCGATATACCGAGCCGCTTGAAGATGCATCTCTGGCCCCTTCGCAGCTTATATAGCATTTCTCAGTAGCGGTATTGTAATAGGGATAACCGGAAGGGCAGCAGGAGTTTGTATAAACCGGGTAATAATCCGTTTGCGAACAGCTCCCGCTTCCTGTCCATTGCGTATAATCACAATCTCCTGAGCCTCCCGTATTTCCGGAAGATGGCTCCACATCCGTTTCAAATAAATCGCAACCGATAAGGGTGAAAAGCCCGATTAAGCAAAAGCCGCAAAGAACTGCGTATAGTTTGTTATTTTTCATTTTGGGGTTTGATTTAGAGATAAATAATTCAATTAATTGTTTAGTTAGAAAATCATTCGTTTGCTTTTTTTTAGTTTATAGCCTTAGCTAAATGCCGGAGGCATGATTGCTCCGCCTAATTGTCTCAAAAGTATGAGCCTATCCAAGACTTGTCAATACCAATTTGTAAGTATTTTTTATTACGTCAGCATCTTCAGGGCACAGGATCATAACCGCTTTTTCCCCAAGGATGGCAGGACAAAATGCGCTTTATAGCCAGCCATAATCCCTTCCGGGGACCGTGTTTTTTGATGGCTTCGATGCTGTATGCCGAGCAGGTGGGTGTGAACCGGCATTTAGCGCCGAGTAAAGGAGAGAGGAACGCTTGGTAAAGGCGCACAAAACCAATTAATAATTTTGACAAAAGAGCCCGCATCATTCTATAGTTGTGGTTTGTAATTTTTTGATGCAGGCAATCATTGCCGTTTCTATGTCTTTATAGTCCGGCAGCCGGTTAGTTTGGTAGATAAAGAAGACATGCCATTGCTTATGGGCAGGTAAGTCGTTTAAAACAGATTTGTTCAATCGCCAGGCTTCGCGCATCAGGCGCTTTACGCGGTTACGTTTTACGGCAAGTTTAATTTTTCTTTTCGATACGGAAAAGCCGGCGCGTACCGATGCTTGTTCTTCCGCGCTGCAATTTACCGCATGGTATTTTATAAGAAGGGGAAAAACGGAATACGCTTTCCCCAGAGAGAAAAGCGTATCAATATCCTTTTGACGCTTCAGTCGTTCATAAACCTTAAAGGTATGACGGATGGGCGCATCTATATGCTGAGTCCTCTGCATGTCGTGAAGAGGAGAATAGCGGCCTATTTAAGGCAACGTTCGTCAGATATAGTTAATTTATGGCGGCCTTTTGCACGGCGTGAAGCCAGCACTTTACGACCGTTTGCGGTTTCCATGCGCTTGCGAAATCCATGAACGTTTGCACGGCGGCGGCGGCTGGGTTGAAATGTACGTTTCATTGTATTGTTTTATTTAATGGCTTTACAGCCGGGAATTTTCTTAAAAAGGATGGCAAAGGTAAGGGTTCGCTTGTTTATAAACAAATCAATTCTTCACCAGGGCTTCTTTGGTAGCGGCAGCCAGTTCTTTTATAAGGGAAATATCTTTTTCTATGGCATTGCCTACTACCACTACATTGGCACCCGCAAGGCAATTCCTATGCACTTTTTCGGGGGTTTGGATACCGCCGCCTACAAAAAGCGGAATGGCGATATTGGCGCTTACGCGCTGTATCATTTCCTCCGATATGGGATATTTAGCGCCACTGCCTGCGTCCATATAGATGATATGTTTGCCTTGCAACTCGCCTGCCCAAGCGGTGCATAAGGCTATATCCGGTTTGTTGGCAGGGATGGGTGCAGAATGGCTCATATAAGAAACTGCTGTAGGTACGCCGCCGTCCACCACCACGTATCCTGTGGAAATCACTTCCAGACCGCTTGCTTTTACCATAGGTGCGGATATTACATGCTGCCCAATCAGCAAATCGGGATTTCTGCCGGAAATAAGCGATAGGTAAAGCAAGGCATCCGCATAGACCGATACTTGTGCCGGATTGCCGGGAAACAAAAGAACGGGAATGGAGGAATGTTCTTTAAATGCTTGGATACAAGCATCCATCTGATGTGCCAGCACCAGGCTGCCGCCTACCAGTAAAAAATCCACGCCGGCTTCGCCGCAAAGTGAAGCCAGGCGTGGCATATCGTTAAGTTCCATTTTGTCCGGATCCACCAAAACCGCAAAACCGCTTGTGCCGGTTTGCTTCAGATGGCACAAAGACGAATAGATTGAACCTTTCATTCCGCTGCAAAAATGCAGAATAAATCGGGTTTATGCGTTTCTTTTTTTCAGTTCGTCTCTAATTTCCATCAGAAGTTGCTGATCGGGAGTAGGACCGGCAGGTGGAGGTGTTTCGGCTTCTTTCTTGTTGAGCGTGTTCATTCCTTTCACCATCCAAAATACCACAAAGGCGATGACGATAAAGGTAAGAACGGCTGCAAGGAATTTCCCCAGCAACACGCCGCCGGGCGCCCAGTTTTCTATACGATCCACGCCTGCTGCTTTCAGGGCGGGATTGAGAATGACCGGAGTAATAATATCTTCCACAAGTGAAGACACGATTTTGCCGAAGGCGCCGCCAATGATCACACCGACTGCCAGATCCATTACGTTTCCTTTGAGTGCAAACTCTTTAAACTCTTTTGCGAATCCCATAATTATCAGATTTTTATTTGCTAAGCTAATCTAAAAAATTTCACTCTCATCCGGAACTTTTGGCAAAGGTGTGTTTAAGGGGGCTTAGGTAGTTGATTTTATTGATTTAGAGTGTTAGTTGCCTGGAAAATAAGTCAGGAGGTTTTGGTGGTTTGGCAATAGTTTTT
>JAEZZY010000033.1 GCA_023418315.1 Bacteroidota bacterium | reverse complement strand
ACCCAAACGGGAAACGGCGCGTTGGTCAATCGGCTAAGACGCCTCCCTTTCCCGGAGGAATGACGGGTTCGACTCCCGTACGTGCTACGAAAAGACTGACTTAAAGGTCAGTCTTTTTCATTTGCCGGCCTTGTAGTACAATGGATAGTATAAGAGTTTCCGAAGCTCCAGATTCAGGTTCGATTCCTGACAAGGCCACTACTTCGGAGCATGCAGATGAAGCGGTCAGCACTCATTTCGTCAGCTCCTCAATAACCTCCCTATACGTCGGATATTCTGCCGATAATTCTTCTCTTTTAGCCAGTTCAAAATCAGCAAAATCAAAACCGGGAGCTACTGTGCAGCTCATCAGCGAATAACCTTTCCGGTTTTTTATTCTTGCAGCAAACCAGCAACCTGCTTCGATAACGGCTTGCGGCATTTCGCCTTTGGCAACATCATTTCCAAGCAGCAGGGTCTGTATGGTTTCGTTTTTTATCAGGATGATTTCCACCGTTTCTCCCTGATGGAAAAACCAAAGCTCATCCGATTTGATTCTATGGAAATGAGATTGATTTTTTTCTTCGAGCAAATAATAAATCGCAGTGCTTACATTCCGGTTGGTGTTTTCGGCAGTTGTCATCCGTTCCTTGCAGCGATAGGTTTCTTTATAATAACCGCCTTCGGGATGCGGTTGCAAATGCAGTTGTTTTATAAGTTGTTTCGCCATCATTTTTTGAAAATAGTATTCCAAGATAAACAACTGCAAGATATTTATAGCCCTATGGGGTTTGTGAAAAAAGCAAAAAGATTTCTGATTGCACAGAATGAATGCAATGACGGTTTATTTAGGATAATCTGTTGAAACTATTTTTCGTTTGCACAACTATTCATCCAGTTTCAGCACGGCAAGGAAGGCTTCCTGCGGCACTTCCACGCTTCCGATCTGGCGCATCCGTTTTTTTCCTTCTTTTTGTTTTTCCAGCAGTTTGCGTTTGCGGGAAATATCGCCGCCATAGCATTTTGCCGTTACGTCTTTGCGCATAGCCGAGATGTTTTCGCGCGCTACAATCTTAGCGCCTATAGCGGCTTGTATAGCAATCTGAAATTGTTGTCTGGGCAGAAGTTCTTTCAATTTGGCACAGAGCTTTCGTCCGAAATCCTGCGCACGGCTACGATGAATCAACGCACTTAACGCATCCACCTGATCGCCGTTCAGCAGAATATCCATCTTGGCTATATCGCTTTGCCTATAATCCAAAGGATGATAATCGAAAGAGGCATAGCCACGGGTGCACGATTTTAATTTATCATAAAAATCAAACACAATCTCTGCAAGTGGCATTTCAAAAATTAGTTCCACACGGGTAGTGGTCAGATAATGTTGATTTACCAAAAGTCCTCTTTTGCCTAAGCAAAGGCTCATGATATTGCCTATATAATCGGGTAGGGTGATGATTTGCGCACGGATGAAGGGTTCTTCTATTCGATCCATACGGCTTGGGTCCAGCATTTCCGTAGGATTGTTTACGATGATGACTTTATCTTTTTCACGAGTGGAGTAGGCATGAAAACTCACGTTCGGCACGGTGGTAATTACAGACTGATTAAACTCTCGTTCTAATCGTTCTTGAATAATTTCCATGTGCAGCATTCCTAAGAAACCGCATCGGAAACCAAAACCCAGCGCTTGGGATGTTTCGGGCTCAAAGGTGAGTGAGGCATCGTTGAGTTGCAGCTTTTCCATACATTCCCTCAGCTCTTCAAAATCATCTGTAGAAACCGGAAAGATGCCGGCAAAAACCATCGGTTTCACTTCTTCAAAACCATGTATGGAATCGGGGCTGGGGTTGTTTACCAACGTAATGGTATCACCCACTTTAATTTCCTTCGCGTCTTTGATTCCGGTAATGATATAGCCTACATCGCCTGTTTTTACTTCTTTCTTAGGCGAAAGTCCCATTTTCAGAATGCCTACTTCATCGGCTTCATAGTCATTGTCCGTATGAAAAAAACGTACTTTATCTCCTTTTTTGATGCTCCCGTTAAACACCCTATAATAGGCTATAATTCCCCGAAAGGAATTGAATACACTATCAAATATTAAGGCTTGTAAAGGCGCATCGGGATCGCCTTTAGGAGCAGGAATGCGCTCGATAATCGCCGTCATAATTTCTTCGATACCGATCCCGCTTTTTCCGCTTGCCAATACGATTTCTTCCGGTTTACAACCAATTAAATCCACAATTTGGTCGGTAACTTCAGGAATCATAGCCCCTTCCATATCTATTTTGTTAATGACCGGAATAATCTCTAAATCATTATCCAAAGCGAGATAAAGGTTGGAAATGGTTTGCGCCTGAATGCCTTGTGAAGCATCCACTAACAGCAAAGCGCCTTCGCACGCAGCAAGCGCACGACTTACCTCGTAAGAAAAATCTACGTGGCCGGGTGTGTCAATAAGATTCAGTGTATATTTTTCACCTTTGTACTCATAATCCATCTGAATGGCGTGGCTCTTGATGGTAATTCCTTTCTCCCGTTCAAGATCCATATCATCCAATACCTGCGATTGCATATCTCTGTCAGAAATGGTCTTTGTGTATTCAAGGAGACGATCCGCCAAAGTGCTTTTGCCGTGGTCAATATGAGCTATGATGCAGAAATTCCTAATGTGTTGCATAAAATAGTCTGCAAAGGTACGGGAATAGTTGATTGGTTGGATAAAGCAGGTAGATTTGCATTGATACTAAAAGGGTGGTCCGGAAACAAAAAATATCTTCTCATTCCTTCCCATAAAGAACTCGGATGTTAAATAGACGAAATACTATGAATGGTATTGGGCTTAGGCGTTCCGATAAATAAACTACCTGTAATAATTTCCGATAAAAACAACTCCAAAAGCCTTATTGTCAGCCACTTTTAAGGAAATAAGACAAATTATCTGATAAAAAAATCTGGTGTATCTTTTGGAATGATTGTTTTACAAATTTTAAAATTGATTTTCAAAAAAGCTAAATAATGAACTTAAATAATTTCACCATCAAAGCGCAGGAAATGCTGCAACAGGCACAGCAAACCGCGTTCAATCATCAAAACCCTCAGATAGAAACCGTCCATCTTTTAAAAGCTTTATTGGATGATAAAGAAGGGCCGATTCAATATCTTTTAAAGAAAAATAACGTCAGCATTCCTTTTGCAGAAAAGAAAATTGAGGAACAAATCAATCGCCTTCCCAAACAATCTACCAATAATCCGGCACAGAATATCAGCCGCGATGTGAATAATGTATTGCTTCGGGCAGGCTCTTCTTTAAAGGAATTTGGCGATGAGTTTGTAACGCCGGAGCATCTGCTTATAGGCATCACACAAGTGAATGATGAAACTTCTAAAATGCTCAAAGATGCAGGGCTTACGGAAAAAGGATTGATTACTGCCATCAAAGAATTGAGAAAAGGCAGTACCGTCAATTCCCAAACTTCCGAACAGCAATACCACGCCCTAAAACGCTATGCAAAAAACCTGAACGAACTTGCACAGAACAATAAACTTGACCCGGTTATAGGTCGGGATGATGAAATACGCCGAACGCTGCATATTCTTTCCCGTCGTTCTAAAAACAATCCGATTCTTGTAGGCGAACCAGGTGTAGGGAAAACCGCTATCATTGAAGGTTTGGCGCATCGCATCATCAATGGAGATGTACCCGACAACCTGAAAAGCAAAATCATTTTTGCATTGGATATGGGCTTATTAATAGCCGGAGCAAAATATAAAGGTGAATTTGAAGAACGTTTGAAAGGCGTAATCAAAGAAGTGGCGGAAAGCAACGGCGAAATCATTTTGTTTATAGATGAAATCCACACGCTTGTAGGCGCAGGTGGCGGCGGCGAAGGCGCTATGGATGCTGCAAATATTCTGAAACCGGCACTGGCACGCGGCGAGCTTCGTGCAATTGGCGCAACCACCTTAAACGAATACCAAAAATATTTTGAGAAAGACAAAGCCTTAGAACGCCGTTTCCAAAAAGTAATGGTGGATGAACCTTCTGAAGAAGATGCTATCTCCATCCTGCGCGGCTTGAAAGATCGCTATGAAAGTCATCATCAGGTGCGGATAAAAGATGAAGCGATTATTGCAGCGGTAGAATTATCCAATCGTTACATTACCGACCGTTTCCTTCCCGATAAAGCCATTGATTTGATAGATGAAAGTGCAGCTAAGCTGAAACTTGAAATGAACTCCATGCCCGAAGAATTGGATGAATTAGAAAGGCGCATTCGTCAGTTAGAGATAGAACGTGAAGCCATCAAACGGGAAAATGATGAGGAAAAATTAAAACAACTGAATCAGGATATTTCTCTGTTGAATGTAGAACGCGATACGCTGAAGGCAAAATGGCTGGAAGAAAAAGAAATCGTGGATAAGATCAATCATGCCAAATCATCTGTAGAGCATTATAAACAGGAAGCGGAACGTGCGGAACGCGAAGGTGATTACGGTAAAGTAGCCGAACTGCGCTATGGAAAGATAAAAGAAGAAGAAGCCCAGGTAGATGCGCTCAGCAAGCAATTGGATGAAATGGATAATCAACACAAACGATTGCTGAAAGAAGAAGTAGATGCGGAAGATATTGCGGAAAATGTAGCAAAGGCAACCGGCATTCCCGTGCAGCGCATGATGCAAAGTGAGCGGGAAAAATTACTGAATCTTGAAGAGGAATTGCACAAACGAGTAATCGGACAAAATGAAGCGATTACGGCTGTTTCCGATGCCATCCGCCGCGGTCGTGCAGGCTTGCAAGATCCTCGAAAACCCATCGGTTCGTTTATCTTCCTTGGCACTACCGGCGTAGGAAAAACCGAATTAGCCAAAGCGCTCGCCGAAGTTCTTTTTGATGATGAAAGCATGATGACGCGGATAGATATGAGTGAATATCAGGAGAAGCACAGCGTGAGCCGTTTGGTAGGTGCGCCTCCCGGCTATATAGGATATGAAGAAGGCGGACAATTAACAGAAGCCGTTCGCCGGAAACCCTATTCCGTAGTGCTTTTAGACGAAATAGAAAAAGCGCATCCCGATACCTTCAATGTGTTGTTGCAGGTATTAGATGATGGAAGATTAACCGATAATAAAGGGCGTGTAGTGAATTTCAAAAACACGATTATCATCATGACCTCCAACATGGGTAGTCATATTATCCAGGAGAATTTTGCGGATCTTGAAGGTAAGGATGTAGATGAAGTGGTGGAACATACCAAAGAAATGGTGATGGATTTGTTGCGGCAAACCTTGCGTCCGGAATTTCTGAACCGTGTGGATGATGTCATCATGTTTCATCCGCTTTTGAGAAAAGAAATCAAAGACATTATCAGGATACAATTGGAAAATCTTGAAAAGCAAGTGGCGCAGCAGGGTATTGATTTGCAATTCACCGATTACGCATTAGACTATCTTACCGAGCATGGTTTCGATCCGCAATACGGCGCTCGCCCGCTGAAACGTGTGATTCAAAAAGATGTGATCAACATGCTGAGTAAAAAAATAATTGCGGGAGAAATTGACAAAAGCCAACCGGTATTGATAGATGTATTCGACGGTGTAATGGTGGTGCGGAATGAGCAAGCAGAGAAATAAAAATGAGCTATGAAATAACCGGACAAGTAGAGGGGGTAGAGGCTGCAAAAAACAATAACCCTAAAGTCGTACTACACGCTCCACCTAATCGCCAAGTTTCTTTAGCTTTGCCTCATGTCTATAAAAGTTGCATCTCTTACCAAAAAATACGGGGAACAGATAGCGGTCAATCAAATTTCGTTTGAACTGAAGAAAGGCGAAATAGTAGGTTTTTTAGGTCCGAACGGCGCCGGAAAATCCACTACCATGAAAATGATTACCGGCTACCTGCCCGCTACCGACGGCAAAGCGGTGGTATGTGGATGCGATGTGGAACAAGAGCCTATGGAAGTGCGGAAACGGGTAGGTTACCTGCCCGAATCCAATCCGCTGTATTATGATATGTATGTGCGGGAATATCTGGAATTTTCGGCAAGCATTCATAAGATGAAAAAACCGGAGGCACAGATTAATAAAATCATTTCCATGACGGGGCTGAACAAAGAAGTGCATAAAAAAATAGGCATGCTCTCCAAGGGATATAAGCAGCGCGTAGGCTTGGCACAGGCTATGCTCCACGACCCGGAAGTGCTGATCCTGGATGAGCCTACCTCCGGCTTAGATCCTAACCAAATCATCGAAATAAGAGACCTTATCAAGGAAATAGGAAAGGAAAAAACCGTATTGCTCTCCACCCACATCATGCAGGAAGTGCAAGCTATGTGCAGCCGTGTGATTATCATCAACAACGGCAATATTGTAGCAGATGATGAAATAGATATGCTGCAACAAAACAATAAACAACAAAAAACCTTGGTGGTTCGTTTTGAAAATGCCATCGAACAAAAACTTCTAAAAAAACTGAAGCCGATGCAGAAGGCAGAATCGTTGGAAAATAACACTTGGAAATTGCATACCTCCCAGCCGGAAGAATTGCGCAAAGAAGTGATGAAATGGGCGCTGGAACATGACCTGAACATTGTATCGCTGCAAACTGAAACACAATCGCTGGAAGAGGTATTCCGTAGCCTGACGAAGAATTAAAAAATACATCCGGCAGCTTCAGGAGCCTATTGCAGCCTATTGTATGCCGAGGATGTTTGTACTTTCAAAAATTATCTATTACCTTCAACCGTTAAAATTCAGATACCTGATGAAATTTCGTCTATCCGCTGTATTGATGATGTTGGTTTTGGTCGCGATTATGTTTAGTTCCTGCACAAGAGAATATGTTTGCAAGTGTACTATTTCCTATACCGGACAGCCCGGCTTGCCGGATACGCTGGTAAGAGAATATCCGGTGAAAGATACCAAGAAAAAAGCCAAAGCAGTGTGTGAAGAAAACTCGCAAAACTCAGAGCAAGGCGGAATTAAAAGCGTAGAGAACTGCCATTTGTATTAATGGTTTAAGTTTGTGGTACCTATGAAAAAGGTAGGCACAAAAAACATAATGGCTTTTTATATAAAACGAATTACAGGATTACTACTGCTGCTCTCGCTGGCGGCAGTTTTTTTATTTTCGGGCATCAGCAAGATGTATGCTTTTGAGCGTTTGCTATGGAACATCATGGATATAGGCATTAGCAACATGATGTTTGCCGGCATTATCGCCCGTTTGTTTATCGGTTTTGAATTATTGCTTGGAGGCTTTCTCTTATTTCATCTCTACCTCAAGTCGTTTACCTATCCGGCCGTAATGGCTATGCTTGTGTTTTTTACCGTCTATCTCATTTTTTTAATCGGTTCGCAGGGCGATAGCGGCAATTGTGGTTGTTTTGGCGAAGCCTATTCGATGAAACCTTCCGCAGGTATTATTAAAAATATTATTCTTATAGGCGTTACGGCTCTTCTGTGGACGCTTTACCCCATACCTCCCTATAAAGGCAGCGAATGGATGGGGGGAATATTAGGCATGGGCGCACTGGTTATCCCTTTTTTATTTTTTCCGCTCAGCGGTATTAAATCGCCTAAGGTAGTAAGCAAACCGATTGACTTAAATGCACTCTATGCTGAGAAACCCCAGCCGGAAGTGGAACTGAGAAACGGTAAACATATCGTTTCATTTATGAGTTTGAGTTGTCCGCATTGCAAAAAGGCCGCGTTTTTATTTCATATCATCCACAAACAGCATCCGGAGCTTCCATTGTTTATGGTACTTACAGGAAGTGATGAATATGAAGAAGCATTTTTTGAAGAGTCTCAATCACGGGATGTGCCCCATTTTCGCTTTAAAAACCGGGAGGCATTTATAAACTATGTACCGGAAGGAGTACCTGCGATTTACTATATCCACAACAGTGTAATAGAGCGGGATGCCAGTTATTTTCAAGTGGATCCGGTGCAGATTAAGGAGTGGATGAAGGAGTAGTTCTAGGATTTACAAAATGCCGTAATTGCAATAAAACACTGCTAAAACTGTTAATCATGTGATTTTTTTTTACATTTACAGATTATCCAAATATTGCTTTATGAAAAAACTATACTGTCTATTATTCCCTTTGCTGTTTTTCTATGGGAAAGCCTACTCTCAAATTATTACCATTTTCTCCGAAAACTGGACTTCCGGTTCTTTTGCTACGAACGGCTGGACTTTTCCATCCGGACAAGGAAATTGGACTATGGGAACAGGTGCTTATTTACCTACCGGCGCCACAAGTCCCGATGCAGAATTTTGGTGGAATCCCACCTATGGAGTGCCCTATTCTAACGAATTGGTTAGCCCGGTAATCAATAGTTCCGCTTATGTAAATCTTACGTTGGATTATAAATTGTATTTAAGCAATTTTTCAACAAGTACTTTAGAGCAATTTAAAATAGAATATAAAGCAGTCAATTCTGCCACATGGCACACCTTGGCTACTCATACCAATTCTTCGGGTAATATAAATACAGCGGTTACGAACGCACCCCTTACAGCTGTAAATGGCACTAATATTCAGTTGAGGTTTGTTGCCACCGGATTAGATGCGTATAATATTAATGGTTGGGGTTTGGATGATATTGAACTGAAAGGACAATATGGAATGTTCATCACCGGCGATGGAGTTTATTGCTCATCGGACAGCACGGTTACTCTGCAGGTAACGGCTCCTCAGATCACTACACCCCATTCTTTTTATTGGACAGGCCCTAATGGGTTTACCAGCACAAATTCCGTACTAATTTTCCCTGCTATAGGCGGTTCGGCCGGGCCAAGCGGCACTTACAGTGTTTCTCTTATCATATATCCTTCTTCGGGTGGTATAGACACCTTAACTACACAATCGGTAAATCTTTTTATTCAACAAGTACCCCCGCCGCCTTCCGTGCAACCCCTCATCACCTACTGCCAAAACAGCCCGGCCGATACCATCCCTATATGGGGGCAAAATATACAATGGTACAGTGTGCCTGTGGGCGGGACTGCCGTTACCACACAGCCCGTCATCAATACCGCCGTGCCCGGTTCCTTCACCTACTATGTATCGCAGGTATATGGAGGATGCGAAAGCGACCGTGTGCCCGTAACCGTGCAGGTAGTGCCGCAGGCGCCGCCGCCTACCGTTACCTCGCCCCTTAGCTATTGTCAAAACGATGTAGCTCTGCCTCTGCAAGCCATAGGACAAAACCTCCTGTGGTACTCTACCGATACAGGAGGAGTGGGCACCCCCATCGTCCCTACACCTTCCACCCTTGCTCAAGGAACTACTTATTGGTATGTTACCCAAACCATTGACGGATGCGAAAGCGTACGCGTGCCTATAGAAATCACCATCAACTACCGACCCAATGCACTTGTCTATGCCTCCCGTCCTTTTGCCTGTGCAGGAGATACCA
>JAEZZY010000007.1 GCA_023418315.1 Bacteroidota bacterium | reverse complement strand
CCGCGACCCGTAGCTTAAAAAACTAAGATGCTTGAATTTATTTCTTTGTGGTGGTTTTTTTAGCAGTGGTTGTTTTTGCTGGTGCTTCTTCTACTTCTTCCGTATGCAAGTCCATCATTTTTTCCATTTGACGTACTTGTTTTTTCAGATCGTAGATGGTTTTGTAAAGCTCATCCATATCGCTACGGGTAGCTACGGGAATGCCGGTCATAAACTTTTCCATTTGCAACTCTATATCTTTTTTCAGCTTCAGTTGCATAGCGCTTACTTCTGCCATCAGTTCGCTGTAAGTATCGCTTTCAAACAGTTCTACAAAGGTTTTGTCGCTGATGTTCATCCATTCTTGGTAAAGCGCCATCATGCTGTTTACTTCCTGTCCTTTCTCAATTTTGTTCACGATGTTTTGCGCCAGGTTATCCATCACTTTAGCACCTTGAGTGTACATCATATATTGCAGTTCTGCGTTTTTGATGTTGTACACGGCGATACGGTTAGAAATGTCCTGCCATTCGCTCCATGCTTTTGTTTGCGCGTTCGGTGTCATCATTTTAGTGAAAGGAGCTACGGCTTCATTCATGTTGTTATAGAAAGCGTTGTAGCTGTTCAGCAGATTGCCGAATACTTCAGCGTTGTTGACCGGCATTACATTACCCATCATATTGCGCATTTGCTGGTAGCTGTTCCATCCGTTTTGGGTAGCTTGCTTGAAGTTGTTTTGGAACATATCGGTAGCCTGCTGCATATACTGGCGGGAAGTTTCAGGCATGAAACCGAAATATTTATCCATGATTTCTTTGTAGGCTACAGGGTTCATCCATTGTTTATATACGTCCATGTTGAATGATTTTTCCTGAATGGATTTCCACATAGGCATCCACAGTTCGTAGAATTTGCTGAATCCTTCTGTGGCGTTCATCATGTTTTTATATACATCTTGCGTGGTGTTGTTCTGCAAGTTTTCCTGCATTTTCGCAAAGCTGCTGTTCAGGATTTCGCTGTATTGGTTGAAGATTCCTTTCCAGTTTTCGGTAGCTTGTTTCCAGCTGTCCATGCTGAACATATTGTTCCATTGTTGCAGGTTGTTGAACCAGTTTTGTGTATTATTCATGTTGCCCATCCAGTTGTTCCAGTTGGTCATCATGTTGCTCCACATTTCCATAGGGTTGCTTGCTGCGGCAGTTTTGCCGTTGTTTACAGCATTTTGGAAAAAGTTGGTATTCATTTCCCACATTTGCTTTGCTTGGTTCATTTGGGTCTGAAACCAGTTTTGATAATATTCGTTCATTTGGGTAGTGTTTTTTTGAATATGGTCATTCAAGTTACTACCTTTTTCAGAAGCTTTTGTAAATATGTTTTTTTGATTGTCCAACCAGTTTTTGTACCATTCGCTACCTTTTTGCACCGTTTCATTTACTAAGGTATTTCCGTTAGCAAATTTTTTTGCGTTTTCTACTACGGTATCCACTGCTTTTTTTTGCGTATCTACCATCGTGTCCACGAAATTCTTGTTGTTTTGGCTAGCCATTTTTAGTTGTTTTTATTTATGGAAAATTTTGTTTAAAATTGCTCTCTGCAAAGGACGGTCAATTCCGCTGTGAATCTTTTTCTGCTACCGTTATTTATTTATTAAATTCGTACATCCCCCTTTTCGCGGCGCAAAGGTAGGAGTTTTTAATTTAAAAAAATTAATTTTCTTAAATTGGGGGAATCGGTAATTTGATAGATGACTAATAAATTATTCATTTATAGCTGATTAACTCATTTAGAACTTTGTTTTACCATTTCACATTCAGGTAGTCGGCATACCCCGTTGTATTTGCCAAGACCATAAATCCAAACTGATCTCCCGGCATATAGTGCGCCTGCATTGTGGCTACTTGCGTGCCGTTGATATAAAAATACCATTTGCCGCTGCGTTGCTCTATTTCCACATCATTATAGCCTTGTTCGCGTATTACCGCACTTTGCGTCCAGTCTTGCAATGTCTGGAACGATTGGTTGTTGCCCCCTTCATTGTAGATAGCGAAATAGCCGGCATTGTCTATAAAAAATGAGAAACCATAGTGATTGCCGGATGCTCCGAATATCAGCGCCATCGCATAGTTGGACTCCAGGCTCGTCTGCACCAGAAAATCATGATCCACATCCGCAGAAGTAGGCACTACAGCCGTATGCAACCCGCCGGTATAGGAATAATCCACAAACTTATATTCATTGTTGGTTACTAACGCGTATGCCGAATCTATAGGATCGTCAAAAGCCCAGCCTCGTGTATCGTTCGTAAACGGCTCTGAAAATTCGTATTGATAACCTGTGGGCGGAGGCGGCACCGGGTCGTAATAATCATCGCGGCGCACACAGCCGGTGAAGATTAGAGCGGCTATGAACAGCATAGCGATGGGGGAATAAAAAGTGCGGTGTTTCATGGCGTTTTTGTTTTCAGCATAAGAAAAACAAAAAACAGACCAGTTTTTGAACCTACTCCTATAAGGGCTGTAAAATTTAAAACTCCACGCTTACCTTAGCCTGCAAATCAAAATGTTCAGCATGAAAATATTTATTGCCGGTGCAAGTGGTTTAGTGGGAAGCAACTGTTTAAAGCATTTTACCGAACAAGGTTGGGAGGTGAAAGGGTCTTATTTTTCTTATCCTACAGCGGATACGGTTTACTACAATACCCTTGAGCCGGATGATGAACAAAATTTTGACGTGGCGGCTTTCCGGCCGGATGTGATCGTCCACTGCGGGGCGCTTACCCACGTAGATTATTGTGAAACCCACGAGGAAGAAAGCTATCAAAAAACAGTTCAAAGCACGATGAACCTTATCCGCCTCGCTAAAAACTGTAATGCCCGCTTTGTGTATATCTCTACCGATTATGTATTTGACGGAGTAAACGGTCCTTATACCGAAGACGCGCCGGTGAACCCGCTCAGCGTCTATGCCCGTCACAAACTGGAAGGCGAAACCCAGGCGCTAAACAGCCTGGAACATACACTGGTGTTGCGCATTACCAATGTGTATGGAGATGAAGAACGCGGTAAAAATTTTATTGCCCGCATCATAGATCAGTGTCAAAAAAAGCAGAAGCTCACGCTAAAACTTCCCTATGACCAATACGCCACGCCCTGCAATGCCTGGGATATAGCCCGCGCCATGTTTGTATTGCTGCGCGACGGCAAAAAAGGTATTTACCACATCTGTAGCTCCGATTTTATGAACCGTATAGAGCTGGCGCTGCGGGTGCTCAGCTATTTTCCAGATGCGGATTATGAGCTGCTGCCTATGAGCACCGCAGCACTGAACCAACCCGCCAAACGTCCGCTCATCGGCGGCTTCGTAAAAAAGAAATTTGCCGATGAATATCCTGATTTTCTTTTCAGCAATGTGGATGATTATGTAAAGAAATACCAAGCCTAAGAATCGGCGTAGTGGAACCGAATGCTTATCCGCGCAGGCTTTTTCAAAAAATTATGATGGAAATGTTCCTATAATTCTACAATTTTAATTCTGTATAAACGTTCAAACTTTATGATACAAAATCACGAAATAGACTATAAGATTTTTGGGGAAGAGATGCAGTATGTGGAGATAGAACTGGACCCTACCGAAACGGCGGTTGCCGAAGCAGGCAGTTTTATGATGATGGAAGAAGGCATCCAGATGGAAACGATATTCGGCGATGGTAGTCAGCAGCAAAAAGGATTTTTAGGGAAAATGCTCTCTGCCGGCAAACGAATGCTGGTAGGCGAAAGCCTTTTTATGACTGCCTATACCAATGTATCGCAAATGAAAAAAAGAGTGTCCTTCGCTTCGCCTTATCCCGGCAAGATCATTCCGCTCGATCTTCATCACTTGGGTGGCAAAATCACCTGTCAGAAGGATGCGTTTCTTTGCGCCGCTAAAGGCGTTTCCATAGGCATTGAATTTCAAAAAAAGCTGGGCACGGGTCTTTTCGGTGGCGAGGGTTTTATTATGGAAAAGGTGGAAGGCGATGGAATGGCGTTTGTACATGCAGGCGGACACGTTACGAGGCGGGAGCTGCAACCCGGCGAACTGCTGAAAGTAGATACCGGATGTATCGTAGCCTTTACCAAAAATGTGAACTATGATATTCAATTTGTAGGCGGCATTAAAAACACCTTGTTTGGAGGAGAAGGTGTTTTCTTCGCTACATTACGCGGCCCCGGCACAGTATGGATACAAACGCTTCCTATCAGCCGCCTGGCAAGCCGCATCTTGGCTTACGGAACTTATAAACGCAAAGAAGAAGGTAGCATTTTAGGCGGACTGGGAAATATGGTGGACGGCGACGGATGGTAGCAGCAGCGTCCCTTATTTATCTCCGAAGTAGAACTGGTTTTTGTAAAAATCGGTTACATCGTTGTAAAACTCATTAAGGTCTGCATATTCTTTTTGCGTTTCAAATAAAACTGAATTGCCCCTGACGGTCAATTTGGAAAACGGCCGGGAATTTTCGGTTAGATGGTACGTTCCGTCCTTAGTTTCATAGTGGCTAAGGTAAATTTTTACCATATCCCCTTTGTTTACCTTGCCGTTCATGCGGACCTCATTATTGATGAAAACGAATTTCCCTTCGTCTTTAATAGGTGATAATTTTAATTCGCCGATAGAGCTTTTGCACATAGCAGTTGTATTTTTTTCGCGTAAATCTAATAAAGCTATTTTTTAATAAAAAGTCCAAAAAAAATTTATTCCGGATTTTGAAAACAAAAATCAGCCGGTTTGCTTTGACTGATTTTTACGCCTCTGTCTTACATTTGCACCCCTCATGATTATCTATCTCATTCCGTTCATTTCGGCATTCATCGGCTGGTTCACCAATTGGATCGCTATAAAAATGCTTTTTCATCCGAAAGAGCCAAAGCGCATTCTATTCCTTAGTTTTCACGGTATTTTTCCTAAACGTCAAAAACAATTCGCACAGAAATTAGGCGCTACGGTAGCCAATGAATTATTGCATTTCGATGAAATAGCTATGCGCATCAACGATCCGCAAAACCTCAAAAAACTAACGCCTTTCATAGAGCAGCATATTGATCATTTTCTTCACGAAAAATTAAAAGAAAAACTACCCGTAATCTCTATGTTTGTAGGGGAAGGAACGATGCAAAAACTGAAAGAAGGATTGATGGAGGAGATAGAAGTGCTGCTGCCGCAACTGATCGGAAAATTTACCGAAAACCTTAGCGCTCAGATAGACATCGAAAAAATAGTAACCGAAAAAGTAAGGGATTTTTCTTCCGACAAGCTGGAAGCAATCCTTATAGGGATTATGAGCAAGGAGTTTCGATTTGTGGAAATCATCGGCGGAGTACTGGGTTTTATGATCGGATTGTTGCAGATCTTGATTACGATGATATAGAATTTTACAGAGCGCATCAAGACAAACTCTATAGCCACCTATAAGGTTTTTCCACTTACATTCCGTAATCTTGCAAAATTTTTTCAACGAACAGAGCGGTATGGCTATTCTTATTTTCTTCATTGCCCATTGGTATCTTTCTCTTTTTTGTCAAACCTTTTTCCAACACAGATATGCAGCACACGGCGCTTTTACGATGAGTAAAGGATGGGAGCGTTTTTTCTTTGTACTCACTTTTTTATTTCAGGGTTCTTCTTACCTCAGTACGCGGGCTTACGCCATTATGCACCGGATGCACCACGCCTATGCCGATACGGATAAAGACCCGCATTCGCCTTCCTATTCCAAAAATATCTTTGACATGATGTGGAAAACCTACGTGTTTTATAGGGATGTCAATGAATATAAAATGCAGGTGGACTCCAAATTTCTGAAGAACGTACCCGACTGGCCTGCTTTTGATAAATTTGCCGGTCATCGTATCACCCGCTTGGTATGGGTAGCGCTCTACATAGCATTCTATGCTGCTTTTGCTACTTCTCCCTGGCTATGGCTTTTGCTGCCGGTGCAAATCTTGATGAGCCCGGTACATGGTGCGGTAGTAAACTGGTTTGCGCATAAATTCGGCTATGAAAATTTCCAAATGAAGAATACTGCGGAAAACCTCTTGGTAGTAGATTTTTTGATGCTTGGCGAAAGCTATCACAACAATCACCATAAACGCCCCTCCAGTGTGAACTTCGGCTATCGCTGGCATGAAATAGACCCGGTATATCCGGTCATCTATCTGCTGGATAAAATAGGCATCATTCATATTCGCCCTAAAAACACGGTATTGCCCAATGCGGCTTTAGCCCAGCACTCGGTAAAGGAAAAAGAAATGGTAGAAGAAGAATGGTAACCGTTTGGGTATCCTAAAATGCGGGCTATATCGCAAGCACTTTTATCATTTCCACCATATCCTTGCTTAGTTTGGCGTGTTGTTTTCCTACATTTTCAAAAGGGGTAAGCGCTATTTTATCGTGAATAATGCCTACCATTTTCATTTTTTCTCCCTGTAGCAATGCTTTTACGGCCGCATAGCCCAAGCGACTTGCCAATACCCGGTCTGCATAGGTGGGTGAGCCGCCTCTTTGGATATGCCCCAGTATAGTAGCCCGCGCATCCAGTTGCGGAAATTTCGTTTTAATCAGTTGCATCATTTCATCCGCACCGCCGAAATCATCCCCTTCGGCTACAACTAATACATTCACTGTTTTCTTCCGCCGCTCGTTGCATTCTATTTTCTTCAGCACTTCTTCCACATGCGTTTTAGTTTCGGGGATAAGAATGTCTTCCGCACCGCAAGCGATACCGCTGTTGAGCGCTATATAACCCGCATCACGCCCCATTACTTCGATAATGAAAAGCCTGTCATGCGCCTCTGCCGTATCCCGTATTTTATCGATTGCTTCTACCGCTGTATTTACTGCCGTATCGAAACCAATGGTGAAATCGGTTCCGGAAAGGTCTTTATCTATAGTGCCAGGTAAGCCGATAGCCGGTATATCATAGGTTTTAAAAAATTCTACGGCACCGCGGAAGGTACCATCACCGCCTATGAGTGCCAGTGCGTCAATCTGATGTTTTTGCAATTGGGTATAGGCGTGTTCACGACCTTTATCCGTCATAAATTCCTTGCTGCGAGCCGTTTTGAGAATGGTGCCGCCCCGCTGGATAATGTTGGAAACATCGGTGGTGTGCATTTGGAATATATCGCCGTCTATCATTCCCTGATAGCCGCGCCGGATGCCGAATACCTCTATGTTATGATATAAAGCGGTGCGTACCACGGCTCTTATCGCCGCATTCATGCCGGGGCTGTCGCCGCCGGATGTCAAGACGGCAATTCGTTTTATCGTATTCATTCAAAAAATTTCAACCTTATGGTTATCCGAACCAAAGTACAATAATTTCGGAAGCATTTATTTCACCGGCAGCAGGCTTTTTAATTTTAACCTAAGCACAAGCAGTAAAAACATTTTTCAAAACAATTTGTTCCTATTATATAAAATCACTACCTTTGCCATCCCAAAACCAAAAGGGGGTATAAAAACTATGTTGATTATTGATTCTAAAGACTGCGAAAACATTGACAAAGCGCTGAAAAAGTACAAGAAAAAATACGAAAAATCTCGTACATTAAATCAGCTTCGCGACCGTCAGGCTTTTACCAAACCTTCTGTACGCCGCCGTACACAAGTGCTGAAAGCTATCTACAAGCAACAGATCCTTTCCGGAAAAGTAGAGTTGTAGTAGCCCGCAGTTTTAATTAACTATATTTTTTGACGACTCGTCTTGTAAAGTCTTATATTTACAAGACGAGTTTTTGTTTTTATGAACGATTCCTGCATTAAGGATTTTATTCAGTACCTCCGTTTCGAAAAAAGAGTTTCGCACCATACCCTTATTGCCTATGAGCAAGACCTGATACAGTTTTCCGGGTACCTTGCCACCGAATTTGATTCGATTGATCTTCCTGCCGTTACCCGTTTCCATATCCGTAGTTTTTTGGCAAAGCTGAAGGGAGATGCTGTAAAAGAAACTACCCTCAACCGGAAAATGGCTTCGCTCAGCTCTTTTTTTCGTTTTCTGTTAAAACAGCAAATAATGTCTGTAAATCCGGTAAAACAGTTGCATGGATTGCGTAAAGAAGAACGCCTACCTCAATATCTGAAAGAGAAAGAAGCAGAAATTTTATTGGAAGAAATGACATTCGGCGAAGGATTTAAGGGATTTACGGACAGGCTTATCTGCGAATTGCTATACCAGACCGGGATGCGGCGCAACGAATTGGCACAATTGAAAGAAACCGATATCGAATGGAGCCTGAAACAGATACGGGTATTGGGGAAAGGAAACAAAGAGAGGTTGATTCCCATAGGTATCTTGACACTCAAACAAATAGAGGAATACATAGCCGAAAAGAAAAAAATGGGACTTAGGACTGTGCCTCAATTACTGGTGTTGGAAAACGGCAAGCCGCTTTACTCCAATTATATTTACAGGGTTGTAAAAAACCACCTGAAAGAAGTAACGACTTTGAAGAAAAAAAGCCCGCACATACTCCGCCATAGTTTTGCCACGCATTTGCTGAACAACGGAGCAAACATCCAGGCAATAAAAGATCTTTTAGGACACAGCAGCCTGGCAGCCACACAAATTTATACTCATAATAACATTGAAAAACTAAAAGAAATCCATAAATTGAACCATCCAAGAAGCTAAACTATGATGTAAAACTTTACCCGATTTATTTCTTAACCATTAAAAGTTATCAATTATGAACGTGCAAATTCAAACCGTGCACTTTGATGCAGATTCCAAATTATTAGAACACGTCAATAAGAAAGTTGCCAAGCTGAGTACTTTTCATGACCAGATCGTGAATGTGGACATCTACCTCAAACTCGATAATGTGGCACATAATATAAAAGACAAAATCGCCGAGATTAAAGTATATGTGCCCAAGCACTCCTATTTTGTAAAGCACAGTAGTAAGACTTTTGAAGAATCTTTTGACAGGGCGCTCGACTCTATGGCCAACCGGCTGAAACGCCAAAAACAAAAGCTGGTAGCCTAACCTGCCAAACCGATGAGATAAAAAATCCGGTCTTCTAAAAAAGATCGGATTTTTTATTTTACTAACCCTTGCAATAAAACGGGAAAACCCCTATTTTGCAACAATATATTTTATCAACTTACAGGCATTATGCAGAATCGTTATACGCAGTTAGTTCTCTCCCTTGTCGCCATAATATTCACCTTCTCATCTTGTAAAAAAGATTTTAGTCCTGATGAGCCGCTGGAAGAAACCTTCACGCCTTCTATTTTCATAGGCAGTCAAAACCAGCATCTCTATGCATTAGACCCTTCTACAGGTACTAAAAAATGGGAATTTTTTACGGACGGAGGCATCTATGGATCGCCTATGGTATGGAAAGACTGGGTGTTTGTACCTACCGAAAACGGACGCATTTTTAAGCTGGATGCAAAGCACGGTACCCTGGTTAAAACCTATTTTCTGGAAGGACAAATATGGGCTACTCCTACGTCCGACGGAGATTTTATGTATATAGGCGCAGGCGATAATAACATGTATGCCTTCGACTTGGCTGCCGATACACTGGAGTGGAAAACCGGTGTTGGTTCAGGTGTTTTTTCTTCCGCTATCATTTTTGATACGGTCGTGATTTTTGGCTGTAATGACGGTAAAGTATATGGGCTGGATAAAGAAGACGGTGTGCAGATATGGACATTCGACCCCGGCACAGGCGGTCCGTTCATTTCCTCCCCGGCCATAGCCGATACCTTCGTCTATATCGGCGGGCTTGACGGCAGAATGTATAAATTCAATGTATTTAACCAAACGGTAGCCTGGCAATACCAAACTGCCGGCTCTATATGGTCTTCCCCTGTTTTGGTAGGTGGCAACTGTATCTTCGGCAGCAATGACAATTACCTTTATTGCATTGATGTAATTGCAGGCCTGCCCCGCTGGGAGCCTATATTGCTGAAAGAACGCATCACTTCCTCACCTTATTTTCATAATCAAACGATTTACATAGGCAGCTACGATTTCAACATGTATGCCATCAACGTGATAGACGGTACTATAAAATGGACTACGGAAACGAAAGGGCTTATCAAATCTTCCCCTTTGGTGTATGATAATAAACTATTCTTCGGCAGCTACGATAAATTCCTATACTGTGTAGATCCTGCGAACGGAAATATAAACTGGAAACAAAACATCAACGGCTTGATTGAATGTTCACCTGCGGTAGATATGCTGGATGGCAAATCAAACTATACCTCTACCATCAGCGGAAATTCGCCGTATTAGGAAGGGATAAAAAACAGCATTAAAAAGGACCGCCGGTTACCGATACTTGGCGGTCTTTTCGTCTATGGTAACGTCCTTTACAAAGTTTCGCTGCAACTTCATATTGATGAGCAATTCTGTAGCGCCTGCTTTTTTGCAGGCTGTCTGAATATCCTCTACCAATTGCATTACTTCCTCATAATCCCCTTCCACCACTGTTTCAAAAGGACATACTTCATAGCGCAACCCCGAATCTTCGATGCACGCAATAGCCACATCTACCATTCTATAGGCTTCTGCTTTGGGAATGCCTAAGGGCAATACTTGTAGGGCAAGATTTATCTGATTGGACATGATGCGTAAATGTAAAAATTTATTCCGTTACTTCTTTTCCAAACAATTTTTCACCTGCTTCTATGGGTACATCCAGCTTATTGGCAGCAGGAGGAATAGGGCATGAATACCCCGCAGCATAGGCACAATACGGATTGTAGCATTTATTGAAATCCAGCTCCACCGTAGCGTTTTTTATATCGTTAAGAGAAAGATCCAGATAGCGCCCGCCGCCATACGTGGTTTCATAATTCGTAAGATCATAAAACGGAAGGAAAAGATAATCTTTCCACTCCTCTTTTTGCATCAGCGCTATGCTCTGATAGACTTCGAGGGTATAGTGTTTTTTCTTTAAGGTAAAATGAACCGTTCCGTATTTTCTGTACATTTTTATCTTGCCGCTATGGGTGGGCATTTCAAACGGAATGCTATCGTTTGTTTTTTCAAAAACGGCGGTGAAACGATAGTTTTTATCAGGTTTGAAAAACCGGAGATAAGAAGTGTCGCTTTCTTTTAACGGACTGTGTTCATCGCTGAGAAAATCCTGTTTGTATTTTTCACGATGGCTATAAATACCCTCGGAATAGGATTGCGAAAAGCACGGAGCATTTAAAAGAAGCAGGAGAAGGAACAGCAGATTTTTCATCTATGCGAAAATAATACGCAAAAAATAAACGCTGCATAGGAGATGGTGGGTATAAAAAGAAACAGGAGGATTATCCCCCTGTTCCGTTTTATTTTTTTAGAAGATGATAGTCCTCCCTCCTCCTTACAATTTTTCCGGGCGCATTTGCGGAAACAGCAATACATCCTGAATGGAGGATTGCCCGGTGAGCAGCATAGCCAGGCGTTCAATGCCGATGCCTATACCGGCGGTTGGCGGCATACCATACTCCAGCGCACGCAGGAAATCATAATCAATAAACATAGCTTCTTCATCGCCGCGTTCCTGTAGTTTCACTTGCTCTTCAAACCGTTCGCGCTGGTCAAGAGGATCATTCAGTTCGCTATAAGCATTGGCTATTTCCTTTCCGTTGATGATAAGTTCAAAACGTTCTACCAATCCTTTTTTGTTCCGGTGTTTTTTCGTCAGCGGACTCATTTCTACGGGGTAATCAATAATAAAAGTCGGCTGCACATAATGTGCTTCGCATTTACCGCCAAAAATTTCATCTACTAATTTTCCTTTGCCCATAGTGTTGTCCACAGGAAGGTGGAGTTGCTTGCACACTTCTCTCAGCCCGGTTTCATCCATTTCACTGATGTCAAAACCCGTATGTTCTTTGATGGCGTCATAGATGCTCACCCGTTTGAAAGGCGCTTTAAAGCTGATGGTTTTACCGGCTACATCTACATCGGTAGTGCCGTTGGTGGCTATGGCGGTTTCTTCCAGCATTTGCTCGGTAATCTCCATCATCCACAGATAATCTTTGTATGCCGTATAAAATTCCAGAATTGTAAATTCGGGATTGTGGGTGCGATCCATGCCCTCGTTGCGGAAGTTCCGGCTAAATTCATAGACCCAATCGAAGCCTCCTACAATCAATCTTTTTAGGTACAATTCATTTGCGATACGCATGTACAACGGTATGTCCAGTGCATTGTGATGGGTAACGAAGGGACGCGCCAGCGCACCGCCGGGAATGCTTTGCAGCACCGGCGTATCTACTTCCAAAGCGCCACGCTCATTTAAATAATGGCGGATGGCATTTTTCATTTTGGTAATCTTCACAAAGGTTTCCCGCACGCCTGGGTTGATGATAAGATCGGCATAGCGTTGCCGGTAGCGGAATTCGGGGTCGGTTACCTCGTCAAATACATTTCCTTCATCATCCCGTTTCACTACAGGCAAGGGTTTCAGGCTTTTGGTCAGCAGGGTAAGGGATTGCACATGAATGGAGGTTTCGCCGGTTTTGGTAATAAATACAAAACCCTCAACGCCTATGATGTCGCCCAAGTCCAAGCCACCTTTTACTACATACTCCCAAAAACGTTTATCTTCTCCGGGGCAAAGCTCATCGCGTTTCACATAAAGTTGAATAATGCCTTTACTGTCCTGAATTTTTATAAAAAATACCTTGCCTTTATCATTGATGCTCATGATGCGGCCGGCCACACATACGTTCGCAAATTCCTCTTTTTTATCTTCGGTGTAGTGGTCTTTTATGTCTTTTGAATACGCGTTTACCCGGTATAATGGCGCAGGGTAAGGATCATAGCCGGCTTCGGTGATCTTCCTCAGTTTCGCCCTGCGGATAAGTTCTTGTTCACTTAATGTTGTCTGCATATTTTTTTCAGAAATGGATTGCAAAAGTAAAGGTTAGCAGGGACTTTTTCCATTTGCAAATTGGCATTCGCACTACTACGGAGGATTATTCCTCTACACAAAGCTCATTTCTTTTTAACCTTCCAATCATAGCCTATTGAAAAAGACAGTACCCTGTTTCTCTGATTAGGATAGGATGCAACAACCGCAACTCCAAAGCCATATTGTGCTCACAGGATCAAATGTCAACGACTGAATATTTTGTAGTCGTACATGAGCAAGGTTTACACCAGCTTCGGGCCTTATGTGTAACTGACCAAAAGAAGTGAACGGATAAAAGGCGATAAGAAAGAAGACAGATGTGAATAGCGTTTTCATGGTGCGATTTTAAAAGAATAGTACAGCATAAAAATTCCACTACAATTTTTTATATCCGGCAAACGGATGTGTGCCGCAAAATCTTACTAAGTTTGGGCTGTTTTTGAGCCATGAAGAAGATTCTAAAAAAAATAGCGCGCCAGCTTCCTTTTGCGCTTACCAAGAATATCCGCTACGATCAGCTTACGGAGGAGGTTATCAAACAGGTTTGCCAGGCGGATACCAATTGTATAGATGTAGGCTGTCATAAAGGCGAGATTTTGGATATGATGATGAAGGCTGCGCCTCAAGGGCTTCATTACGGTTTTGAACCGATTCCTGAGCTTTACGGTTTTCTGAAAGAGAAGTATAAAAAGACACCTTGCACCATTTCCGATATAGCGCTTAGCGATAAAACGGGCATCATCAGCTTTAATTATGTGCTTTCCAACCCTAGCTATAGCGGCATCAAAAAAAGAAGCTACGACCGTGCCAATGAAGAGGATATGAGCATAGATGTGCGTACCGAAAAACTGGATGATGTGCTGCCTGAAAATTACAAAACAGGTCTGATGAAGATAGATGTGGAAGGCGCTGAATTGCTGGTGCTGAAAGGTGCAAAAAAAACGATTGCGCGTTGCAAGCCGGTTATCATTTTTGAATTTGGCTTAGGTGCTTCTGATGTTTATGATACGCAGCCCAAAGACCTGATGGCTTTTTTTGAAGAGCATCACTATCGCATTTCCCTGCTGGATAATTGGCTGAAGGATAAAAGCTATTTTAATTTAAAAGATTTAGAGGAGCAGTATTTCAACCGTGTCAATCATTATTTTATTGCCTGGGCAGCATCCTGAATAATGCGCCTTCATCCCCGCAGATAAACACCGTTCCATCCTTTTTTATAAAGATGCTTCGCAGATGAACACGGGTGAAGGATTGATATTCCATCCAATGCGTGCCGCCGTCATCGGTATAAATTACCAATCCGTTTTCTCCTATGGCATAGCCGTGTAGCGGGTCTGTAAAAGCAATGTCCAGCAGGCGGTAGCGCGATTTTGTAGCATCGTTTCCATTTCTTTTTCGCTCCCAGTGCGCACCGCCATCTTTGCTGCAAAAAATAGAACCGTTGTAGCCGCAAGTCCATACGGTATGATTGGCATAGGCATGAATCGCCGTAAAATTATCATTCTTTACCGGTAGCATTTGCCAGGTGCGCATGCTGTCTGTAGAGGTATAAACCACTCCATAGCCACAGATATACGCCGTTTTGCCGTCGAGTGTTTCTATATCGTTCAGTTCGTGTTTCAGCGAATCCCACCCGGTTACTTCGCCCTCTTTATTGATACGCATTATATACCCCGTGGCAAAGCTGATGCCGCCCACCGCTACGCCGTATTGTTCATGAGCAAATGCCAGGTCTTTATATTCTTCATAGCGCGTACGTTTTTTTTGCCAGGAAAATCCTTCATCATCCGAAAGAGTCAGAATGCCCATCCAGCCAATGGTATAAATACGATGAGCGGAAGCCGTAATGCCATAAATACCGCTGTTTTCATTGCTAAAATTTTGATAGCTCCAGCTTCTACCACCGTCCGTGGTTTTCAGAATGGCGGCGTTTTCAAATCGGTTGCCACCTACTACAAATCCTATACTGTCGTTTAGAAAAAAGATTTTATTCAAACGATCGGTAGTGGTATGCGTTTCTATTTTTTCCAAACCATAGGGATGCAGTTGGTCTTTCCGGCAGGCGGAAAGAGAAAACAGAACCAACGCTGTAAACAGATAGAGCTTCGCCATGAAAACGGAAATTATAAAAATGCTGCGGAGATTTTTCTGAATTTTTAGGCTATAAAATCAAATGCTGTATAGGCGAGGATTATCATTACCGCCGCAATCCTTGCTCCATTCGTTCTTTTTCGTTCACCGAAATAGCGGTTACAATTTTTAGTTCGTTTTCGGGATTTTGGCGCAACAGATAATAATAGGTGCAGCTATAAAGCAGTTTTTCAGTTTCATTATAGTAATGCCAATGGAGTTTTGTTTTGATGATGGCGCTTGTAAGACGTTCTTTATGCCATACTTCCGGACGGGCTATAGTGATTCCATTCATTTTATAAAAACTAAGTCCTTTGGAAAAAAAACCTTCCAACTGTGCCGCGTCGGTAAAGGCGGTAACATGCTCATCCGAAAGAAAACTGCACGGTAATTCGTAGCAATGCGCCAGGCTTTTCGCATTGAAGCGCTCTATGGCAGTTGCATAATCTTCAAAAAAATCATTGATACGAAAGAGGAGATCCATAGGAAAAAATGTATTGAGGCAGGCAAAGATACCGGTATCGTTTCTAACATTTTTACAAAGAGCTTGTCTAAATTTTTTAAGCCCTGGCTATACGGCGGAAAGGCGTTTATAAAGAATATACGATAGCCATTCCTTTTCTGCTTTATAAATAAATATTCCGTTTAGATGGACTTTTGCAGCGCATATAGGTGTAAAAATTAAGTGTAAAAACACGTTTCGATTTATTATTTTTGAGCCGTTCTAAATTTTCCTTTTTTTGAAGACGCTGCTGAATCATAAACAACTCGACATTACCCTTCAGCGATTGGCGCATCAGTTAATTGAAAACCATTTTGATTTTTCAGAAACAGCCATCATCGGCTTGCAGCCCCGTGGCGTATGGCTTTCCGACCGCATCGTGTCGCTTTTGCAATATATTATGAAGCAAAAAGCTATTCACTATGGAAAGCTGGATATCACCTTTTACAGGGATGATGTACACCAAAGCGGTGCTATGCAAACGCCCTCGCACACAGAAATCAATTTTAGTATAGAAGATAAGCGGGTGATCTTGATAGACGATGTACTGCATACCGGCCGGACGATTCGCTCTGCTATGGATGCGCTGATTGACTTCGGAAGACCTAAAACTGTGGAGCTGCTGGTGCTGATAGACCGGCATTATAGCCGCGAGTTACCGATACAAGCCGATTATATAGGGATGGTGATTGACACGATTATCTCACAAAAAGTGAAAGTGAACTGGAAAGAAAAGGATAAAAAAGATGAAGTGCTGCTGATAGATTAAGAGGTCTATCGGCAATTAATACAACTTATTAACCTATCAATATATTAACGTATCAACAATCAACTAATAGGCAAGCATGTCGTTATCGGTAAAACACTTGTTGGGAATAAAAGAGCTGAATGCATCGGACATTGAAGCCATATTCCGCACGACAGATAATTTCAAGCAGGTATTGCAACGCCCGATTAAAAAAGTGCCCGCCCTGCGTGATACTACCATCGCCAATATTTTTTTTGAAAACTCGACACGCACGCGTATTTCTTTTGAATTGGCTGAGAAAAGATTGAGCGCCGATACCCTTAATTTTTCTGCTTCCGGCTCTTCCGTATCGAAAGGCGAAACGCTGATTGATACGGTTAATAATATCCTTGCCATGAAGGTAGATATGGTGGTGATGCGCCATTCGGCAAGCGGCGCGCCCTGGTTTCTTTCCAAACATATTGACGCGAGCATCATCAACGCGGGCGATGGCATCAACGAGCATCCCACACAGGCCTTGCTGGATGCGTTTTCGATGCGGGAAAAATTGGGTAGCCTGAAAGGCAGGCGTATAGCCATCATCGGCGATATCATGCATTCGCGTGTCGCGTTGAGCAATATTTTTTGCCTCACAAAATTAGGTGCGGAAGTAACCGTGTCCGGGCCGCCCACCTTAATTCCTAAATATATAGAAAGCCTCGGCGTAAAGGTGGAATACAATGTGAAAAAAGCCTTGCAAGGTTGCGAAGTAGCGAATGTGCTTCGCATTCAACTGGAGCGGCAGAGTAAACCTCTTTTTTCTACACTTAGGGAATATTCACTTTACTATGGCATTGATAAAGCAATGCTCGACAGTTTGAAGAAAGAAATCATCATCATGCACCCGGGTCCTATCAACCGCGGCGTAGAGCTTAGTTCCGATGCTGCCGACAGTAAGCAATCCATCATCCTCGACCAGGTAGAAAACGGTGTAGCTGTGCGTATGGCCGTTATTTATCTGCTATCCGGGAAAAGAGAAACTGGAGAGTAGCGCTTTCTTCCACCTATACAGGCGTATCCTTATAATGTTATAGATATCTTTTATTTGGAAAATAGATGTACGTACATGTATATTTGCATCGTGAAACTCGAAGAAGTATTACAGACCAATAAATTTAAAAACGAAAGGCATAGAGTGGGCTTGAATATTTTATATACGGCATGGTGGTTGAAAACAAAGGTGAATGCCGAACTCAAAAAATTCGGACTGACGCATGAGCAATACAATGTCATCCGCATATTGAAGGGAAAGCATCCCGAGAAAATGTGTGTGAAAGACATTGCCGGAAGAATGATTGAAAAAAACTCTAACGTTCCGCGTATTGTGGATAGACTGGAGCTTAAAAAATTCATTCAAAGAAACCAAAGTGATGTGGATGGGAGACAAACTATGATTGGGCTTACGCCCACCGGCCTGTCGGTGTTGACGGAAAGCACCAAAAAAATTGAAGCAATGCACACCGGTATGAAACAATTGACAGAGGAACAAGCCTCCCAACTGAATGCTTTGCTGGAAAAAATAAGAGAAGAGTAAACAAAAAATTTTATCCAAATAGATGTATGTACATTTAATTATCGTCAAAAAAATAAAAGGAGAATAATATGAAAACAATCATTCACAGAGCTGCAGAACGGGGGCATCTTAACCACGGCTGGCTTGATACTTGGCACAGCTTCAGTTTCGGACAATATCATGACCCAGAAAAAACACATTTCGGCGCGCTTAGGGTGCTGAATGATGATTCTGTAAAAGGTGGTTTTGGCTTTGGTATGCACCCGCATGATAATATGGAAATCATTACCATCCCGCTGAAAGGCGCTTTGCAGCACAAAGACAGTACCGGTGGGGAAGGTGTGATCCGGAAATATGATGTGCAACGCATGAGCGCAGGCTCCGGCATCCGTCATTCGGAATTTAACCATAGCAAAGACGAGGATGTAACCCTCTTGCAGATATGGGTTTTCCCTAAGGAACGTAACATTACGCCCGGCTATGACCAGAAAACCTTTTTACCCGAAGAACGGCAGAATAAGCTCCAGTATATAGTAGCACCCGATGTGCCTACCGCATTAAAAGCGCATCAGGATACTTGGTTCAGTCTCGGCAATTTTGAAAAGGGGAAAAATGTGGACTATGCCCTACACGGAGCCGATAAAGGAATATACTTGTTTGTGATAGAAGGAAGCGTAGAAATAGCCGGTGCCAAGCTGGGCAGACGTGATGGCATAGGTATTTCCCAAACCGACCGCATCACTCTAAAAACCGGTGAAGGCACAGAATTGTTACTGATAGAAGTGCCTATGCAGGGGTAAAAAAGGTTAAGTTCTATAATTCAAAAATTAAATTCTAAAATTCAAATCAATTAAAAAATCAAAAAAATGGCAACGTACAAATTAGATCCCACACACAGCGAAGTAACCTTCAAAGTAAAGCACATGATGATTACCAACGTAACCGGTAATTTCTCCGAATTTGATGCACAAATGCACAGCGAGAAAGACGATTTTACCGATGCAAAAGTGCATTTTGAAGCGGATGTAAACAGCATTAGTACCCACAACGAACAGCGCGACGAGCACCTGAAAAGTGAAGATTTTTTCGCTGCGGATAAATTCCCTAAAATCAGCTTTGAATCTACAGACATGAAAAAAATAAACGATGAAGAGTACAAGCTGATGGGCAACATTACCGTGCGCGATGTAACGAAGCCCATCACCTTTAATGTAGAATACGGCGGCACGCAAACCGACCCCTATGGAAATGTGAAATCAGGCTTTACCCTGGCGGGGAAAATCAGTAGAAAAGAATTTGGCTTGAACTGGAATGCCGTTACCGAAGCCGGCGGCGTAGTGGTGAGCGATGATGTGCGCTTGAATGCCGAAATACAAATGGTGAAACAAGCATAGGCGGAAACTAGTAACAGTAGAGAGGTTTGCAAGTGGTAATCGCCTGCAAACCTTTCTTTTTATAATTGCATTGTCTGAGCTTTTTATTTGGATGGATAAAACATGAAATACACCGCGCCTATAATGAGCAGAAACGCCACCGCATAGTTCCATCGAAAAGGTTCTTTCAGAAAAAATACGGCAAACACACAAAAGACAATCAGCGAAATGACCTCCTGAATGGTTTTTAATTGAAAAGGCGAAAATCCTTCTTGCTTGCCAAAGCGATTATTGGCAGGCACCATAAATACATATTCAAAGAACGCAATAACCCAGCTCAGTAAGATAAGTTTGAAAAGTGGTGTATCCGTTGTATCCTTTTTCAGATGCCCATACCATGCATAAGTCATGAAGCAATTGGAAATCAGCAGGCAGATGATGGTGCGCATGGTGGCAGCTTATAGAGGCAAAGATGTATAAGTTTTCCCTCTTTATAGGGAGGAAAGAGGGAAAACAAGTTTTTTAAGCTACGGTAGCTGCTGCATGGTGCATTTCCAATGCTTTTTCTACCATTTTTTTAGAACCGATATAAACTGGTACGCGTTGGTGAAGCTCGGCAGGTTGCACATCCAAAATACGCTCATTTCCGGTGCTTGCCGTACCGCCAGCAGCTTCCATAAGAAAAGCCATCGGGTTGCATTCATATTGCAGACGCAGTTTCCCGTTTCTATTCTTTTTATCGGCGGGGTATAAAAAGATGCCGCCTTTTATCAGCGTGCGGTGCATATCCGCTACCATAGAACCGATATAGCGATGGGAATACGGACGGTCTTCGTCTTTGTTTTCTTCCATGCAATAGTTCAGAAATGCCTTTGTTCCTTCGGCGTATTTATTGGTATTGCCTTGATTAATGGAATAGATTTTTCCTTTTTCCTTGCATTTCATAGCAGGGTGGGAGAGACAAAATTCACCGATGGAAGGCTCCAGTGTAAATCCATTTACTCCCAGTTTAGTGGCATATACCAGCATGGTGCTTGAGCCGTAAATCACATAGCCTGCAGCCATTAGTTTGTTGCCCGGTTGCAGAAAATCAGCTTCCGTACAAGGTGCCCCGAGAGGGCTTACACGACGGTAAATGGAAAAAATAGTGCCTATGGAAGCATTCACATCTATATTGGAAGAGCCATCCAGCGGGTCAAAAAGAACGACATATTTGGAATGATGAGAAAATTCATCGTCAAAGCAAATGTATTCATCATTTTCTTCGGAAGCGATACCGGCACATTCCGTACTGTTTTGCAATACGCGAATCAGGGTTTGATCGGCATATACATCCAGTTTCATTTGTTCTTCACCTTGCACATTGGTAGCGCCGTGCGTGCCTAAGATGTCCACCAGACCGGCTTTGGATACCTGCTTGTTGATGAGTTTGCAGGCAAGGCCGATGTCTCTGAGCAAAGCGGATAAATCGCCCGTAGCTTGCGGAAATTTACGGGTTTCCTGGATGGTAAATTCGTCAAGGGTAATGAGTTTTCGTCCGATCATAGATTAGTTATTTTTTGAGGGGCAAAAATAGAAAAGAAGTGGTAGAGAATAAAACCGGGATTTCCGCCGGATAGAAACAAAAAGCCGCATCGTTATTGATAATATTCCAAATGTTCATTCATATAGGCAGGACATTTATATACTTTTAGCTGGATGGAAAGATTGATAAGCACCATCATGTATTGATCTTTGGTGGAAGAGTTTCCTCTTTGTTTTCCGGGTCGCCCCAAAGGATTGTTTGGGTCTATCTCTATAGAGCGGTCTTGTAATACATAAGCGGGGTTCGGGTTTTTAGGATCTGTAGGAAAATTTTGCGCGCCTACATAGGTGGTGCTTACGTCATCCATATAGTCGGTAAGGGTGAGGCGGTCTGCAATTTCTACGCCTAAGTTCACACCCGGACGAATCCAATACTTAAAACCTGCGCCTACGGGAAAGCACATACTTATTTTGCTGTATCGTTTCCCGTTGCCGATGCCGTTTTGTTGTCCTTCCGTGCCTAAGGGTTGCAGAAAATATTTCCGTCCTTGATAGAAGGTATAGGGATTATAATAAAAAGCGCCTATGCCCCCGGTCAGATAAGGAGTGAAACGGCTGTTTATTTCCCCGGTATGGTAGCGAAAAAAGTTAAATTCCGCTTGCACCGATCCTTCATAGATATTGCTTTGAAAACTCAGGTTGCGTATTTTGTTATAGGGGTTGGAAGATAGATGATCACTATAGCCTACATGGGTATAGAGCAGATTGGCACGAACCGAGATATAAGGATTCAGGTGAAACCTACCGAAGCCGCCTACCGCCGGACGCACATACTTTAATCCATACTCATCATTCAAATCGCCGAAATACTGAGAACCTCCGGCAGAAATTCCAAATTCGTAAGCGGAATAATAATTCTGAGATTTTCCCTCCGGAAGAAAGAACAAGAATGCAAGCAGGAAGCCAAGATAATTTCGCATAGACTTAAATCGGTATAACCACAAATGTATGGTTTTTATTGTGTTTGAGTTTTATAGCCATCGGCTATTTGCTCCGAAAATAGAATCACTTCCTCTGCCAGCTCACGGGCTGCTACATCCAGCACATCGTTGATGATAATCTTATCAAACTGCGGTGCAAAGCTCAGTTCCAGCCCTGCCTTGCTCACCCGCTCTTCCAGGCTGTGCAGGGTTTCGGTGCCGCGCCTGGCAAGCCGCTCACGCAGCGCTTCCAAAGAGGGCGCCTGCACAAAAATAGTGAGTGAAGAATCCGGATACTGGTTTTGAATTTCCAGCGCACCCTGCACATCTATATCCACTAACGGAGTCTTGCCTTCATTCCATAACCGTTGCAATTCGGATTTTAACGTGCCGTAATATTTTCCGGCATAGACCATTTCCCATTCCACAAATGCATCTTCATCTATCAGTTGTTTAAAATCTTCTTCTGTATAAAAATAATAATCTCTGCCATGCACTTCACCGGCTCTGGGTGTGCGTGTGCAAGCCGATACGGAGAAGCCCAACCAGGGCAATTCTTGCAGCAGGCGTTTCACTAAAGTGGTCTTTCCCGAACCCGAAGGCGCTGTGATGATAATGATTTTTCCTTCTTTCAAAACTCCTGAATAAAATGATGCGCTAAGATAATAAGTTCATAGCAGGAATGTATCTTATGGAATCATTAAATGAACAGAATAGGGGATGCCCATCAAGTCTGTAACAGCAGGACGACACTATTTCCTGAATCCTTTTATGTATATCGCCACCGCTTTGATTTCCTGTGCGGAAAGTTTTTTGGCAAAAGCCGGCATTTTATCTTCTCCGTTCGTAATCAAATCTATAGCTGCCGCATCGCTCAGGTCGCTTTTTTTCAGGTTAGGGACATTGCGCTTTTTGGGCGTGCCGTCATCGCCGTGGCAACGGGCGCATTTGCGTTCATACACCTCTTGTGCATCTACGGCTTGGGAGGCGGCAAAAGCATGGCTGAGAGTGAGGAATACGGCTGCGGATAAAAAGAAAATACAGGTTGTTTTTTTCATTTTGTAAGGATTTTGGGGGCTAAGCGCCGCTTTAATTTTCATGGATAGAATTTTAAACGACGTTAAAGGTAAACGGTTTTATATTTGCTCTCTCAAACAAATATTATGCTGAAATTACCAAATCAAACAAATTTTTATAAAGGAAAGGTTCGTGATGTATATACCATAGCCGATAAATACCTGGCGATGGTGGTGAGCGACCGGATTTCCGCCTTTGATGTAGTACTTCCCAAGCCCATTCCCTATAAAGGACAGGTGCTGAATCAGATTGCCGAAAAATTCTTGGACGCCACGCAAGACATTGTGCCCAACTGGAAACTGAGTACACCCTTGCCCAACGTCACCTTAGGCTATAAATGCGAAACCTATCCTGTAGAAATGGTGGTGCGCGGCAACCTTACCGGCCATGCGTGGCGCACCTATAAATCCGGCAAAAGAATGCTATGCGGAGTGCCGCTGCCCGAAGGAATGAAAGAAAACGATCTGTTTGAAAAGCCCATCCTCACACCCACCACCAAAGCGCACGAAGGACATGATGAAGACATCAGCCGTGAAGAAATTATTAAAAGCGGACTGGTTTCAGAAAAAGAATATGAGCAATTAGAACATTACACCCTGGCCTTGTTTGAACGTGGAAAACAAATAGCCAAAGAACGCGGATTGATGCTGGTGGATACGAAATACGAATTTGGAAAAATAGGCGATACCATTTATCTGATTGATGAAATTCATACACCGGATTCCTCCCGCTATTTTTATCTCGATGGATTTGAAGAACGTCAGAAAAACGGTGAGCAACAAAAACAACTTTCCAAAGAATTTGTTCGTGAATGGCTGATGGAAAACGGGTTTCAAGGCAAGGAAGGACAACAGATTCCCGAGATGACCGACGAGGTTATCAATCGCATCAGCGAGCGTTATATCGAATTATACGAGCAAGTAACCGGAAGTAAATTTGAAAAGCAACCCGTATCCGAAAGCGAAACGGAAGCCAAGCTGAAAGCAGCTATTGCACAGTTGCCTCAAGCATAGTATTTTCAACCATGATGAAGAAAAAAATGCCAGTCCTATTCTGCAACATGAAAGGGGTGGCATTTTTTCTTTTGTGCGCATTTCTTCTTTCCGCCTGCGGCAATACTAAAAATGCTACAGATGCTATCGAAAGCCCCAAGCATACAAAACGAACCAAACCGCAAAAAAAACAGCCGCAAAAGCAACAACGTTTATCCAAACAACAACGCAAAAAATATGCTGCATTGTTGCACACTTCTGTGGATAATATCACGAACCACAAACTCTATTTGTTTATAGAGAAATGGTGGGGCGTGAAGTATAGATACGGGGGAAACAGCAAGGAGGGCGTTGATTGTTCCGGCTTTGCCTATTTGCTTTATCAGGAAGTTTATAGGCAAACGATTTTCCGATCTTCACTCCAATTATTTGAAAACAGCAAACTCGTCAAACGCTCCAAACATCTTCGTGAGGGAGATTTCGTTTTTTTTGCCACCAATGATAAGGAGAGGAGTAAAACCTCGCATGTTGGAATCTATTTGGTGAATGATTATTTCGTACATGTCTCTACCCAAAAAGGAGTAACGATTGACCGGTTGGAGGATAAGTACTGGAAAGAACGATTTATAGGTGGAGGAAGAGTTCGGGATTAATTATCGGTACTAATTTTTTTTGAAAGTTATTAAACTTCCGTTTTTTGCACTCCCGATTTTTAAAGACCTTGATTTTATTGAGGTTTATAGGCGGTTTTTGGGAAAACAACAAGTCTGGTACATTACCTATTCCTCATTATCTCAAAATAAGAACTATCTGTTTCACTTAACAAGTAAGATTTACATTCATTTAATTGAACTGAATGATTGATGACTTGATTTCCAGAATAAATTTTATAGTTTCTAAAGTTTATATAGATAACAGCATATTTTTTATTTGTGTCTTCTGTACTAATTCCACAAAATCCATTCTTTAAATTAATTTCTTTATAAAATTTATTTAATTTGTTATTTGTTGTTCTCTGTTCTAAATGAATATTCAGTAATATTCTCTTATCTAAATTTATATTGCCTTCTGCTTTAAAATTAATAAACTCATCTTTTGAAATGGGATAGAACAAATATAATGTAGAAGGTAAATGAACTGTACCAATTACAACTGCATATCCAGAATATTCTTTTAAATTTATTGTTGTACTCTTTCTTTTTCCTCCACACATGCAAAAACATAGTACTCCAATAATTAAAATCAATCTATACATACTTATAATTTTATTCATCAGCTAATTTCCCTGACGTGGACGTTTTCCCGCTCTGCATAGTCGCTGAACAACCATTTACAACCTACAATTACTACATTCATAGGTGTGATTTACTCAGTTAATAAATAGCGTGTACTTCTGCCTCCCGCATCATCTTTGATTAAAATACCTTTCTCAACTAAATCCTGAATATCTCTCAAAGCCGTATCATGAGAGCATTTTGTGATTTTAGCCCATTTCGATGTAGTGAGTTTTCCAGCGAAGCCATCTAACAGTTTATTAAGCATCAAGGTTTGCCTGGTAGTGAGAACCGTGTTAGAATGCTTTTCCCAGAACTGTGCTTTATTCAGTACGCTTGAAAGGATTTCGCTTGTAGCATTCAAAGCATTATCAAGGCATATTAGAAACCACTCAATCCAATCTGTAATATCCAAGTCGCTTTTTTGTGATCTTTCAAGAATATCATAGTATGATTTTCGTTCTTTCTGGATTTGCGCTGACATGCTGTAAAAACGCTGCGGACTGTCATCAGCCCGGGCAAGTTGCAAGTCTGCAATCGCTCGTGCCATACGGCCATTTCCATCATCAAAAGGGTGTATGGTTACGAACCAGAAATGAGCCACTGCGGCTTTTATAACGGGATCAATGTCCATTTTTGAATTGAACCAGTTAAAGAACCGCTGCATTTCATCAGGCAGCTTTTCCGCTTGGGGTGCTTCAAAATGAATTTTCTCTTTGCCCCATGCACCGGAAACAACATGTATGGGACCTTTACGCCAGTAACCTATGGTAATCTTATGAAGACCGCTTCTTCCTACCGGAAACATTGCGGCATGCCAGCCAAATAGGCGATCATCAGTAAGGGGCTCGGAATATTTCTGAGTAGCATCTAGCATCATTTCTACAACGCCATCAATATGACGATCGGTAGGGACAAGACCGGCTATATCCATGCCCAAATGCCTCGCTAAAGAAGAACGTACCTGATCGGGATTAAGGGTTTCTCCCTCAATCTCGTTGGATTTGAGAATATCCAGAGTCAGGGTATGGAGCATAGCCTCACTTCGCAAATTAAAGCCCAAAGCACTCATGCTTCCTGCTAACTTGCCTTGTTTATGCCGTACTGCGGCTAAACGATTAGCCAGCCTTTCGCTGTTCCAGTGGAATTGCGCCCAATCAGGTTGCTCGTGAATATAAAGGATCATAATCTTAATGTACGCAATTAATGCGTTAAATATACCGCCTATTCGTCGCATTGTAAAGCAGAGCCTCCGCAAAAAATGGGTTAAATGCACAAAATATTCTTCTCCCCTCATGGCAAGAACGGGCGATGACCATTTGCAGCATAGCTTCTTGTGCCACTTATTCCGCAATCCCATCTTCCGCAATTTACTACGGCATAGCTTACAAAATACAAGGCGGTAGGATTATGAAACTTCCATTTTCTGCTCATGCTGTCAAATGGAATATTGGAAAGAACTTTTATGGAGCGGCACAAGAAGCTGACCTCCTCCCTAAAAACGGGACTAAATGAAATTAGAGAAAACGGGCAATTATTCATCACTCTCATCCGGAACTTTTGGCAAAGGTGTGTTTAAGGGGGCTTAGGTAGTTGATTTTATTGATTTAGAGTGTT
>JAEZZY010000059.1 GCA_023418315.1 Bacteroidota bacterium | reverse complement strand
TCAAGTTGCTGATGCAGCTTGCGGTAAAAATTGTCTTCCGGTACAAGCCGTTCTAAGCTGGTGTTGTAGAAGAGTTGCGGTGAAAATTGCTTCCTGCCTTGCATACTTACAAGGTACTACATGTTCTATTTATTTTAAAACTATCTTTATACACAGAATGTGAGTTGTGCAACAGGCACAAGGCATTTACGCTACCCCTGCGGACGGTACGCTATTCAACATTAGATTTTAATTATCGGGGCAGCGTAAATGCCCAGTACGTTATGGGCAAGGCTAACAGACCGCACCCCCTAAAAAAGAACTGACAGAATGGAACTTTGGAATTACATACAAATTTTAGGACAGAAGAAACAAGGTTGGCTTTTCAAAAAAGACAATCTTGAAGAACGACTTAATGCCCTGACTAAAATTTTAGAATTTGGTTATCCAAGTTCAATTCAAAATATAATACCATTTCTCAAAGACGACAACAAAGAAATTCAACAGACAACGTGTAACGTAATAATTGAACTGTTCAAGAAAATTGAAACAAAGAAAGGTTTTTACGATACCTTAAAACATTGTGACATTTCCAAATCAGACATTGATTTTTACAGCCAAAATTTCTCACAACAGGAATGCTTAACACTCTACTCTATTGCTACACTTAATAGTAGTGGTTATGTAAGAGAAAAGGCAGTTAAAAGACTTGCCGAGACAAATAATGAAAAAGCAATTCCATTCATCGTTTACAGATTGGCTGATTGGGTTCAAGCCGTTAGACAAACGGCTTTAAAAAGTATTGAAAATTTCAAAAAGCCAGAGTTTATAAATGCACTTGTTAACAACCTTACAATCTTTGAGTGGTTACAGAAAGTTGAAAGAACTGATTTGAGTTCGGTTCACTCTGATATTATGAACTTTGTAGTGGTAAAGAACAAAAACTTTGTAATTGAAAACTTCAAAACATTTTCGGACAGAACAAGAATTGTAATTGCAAAACAAATTGCAAATTCTATAAGTATTGAACTTGATGAATTGAAAATTTTACTAACTGACAAGCATTTTTTAGTTCGCAATTTTGCATTACTTCATTTCGACAAATTAACTCAAAATGAAATTGATAAACTTTTAAAAGATAAATCTGCAAGAATAAGATTACAGACACTATACAACTTGAAAGGACGAGAAGGTTTTTCAAAAATTGCGTACACATTTCTTGCTGACAATTCAGCTTCAATTCGTGAGTTTGCTCGTTACACACTAAAAAATAGTATTTCGGACTTCCCGAAAATCTATGATGACAACTTAAAAAACAAGGTAAATATTATTGGTTCATTGAGCGGACTTGCTGAAGCAAACGGAAAGAATTTTGTTGAAAGTATAATTCCGTATTTGACTGACACAAAAATAAAAATACGGAAGACAGCATTTTTGGCACTTAAACAATTAGACAACGATAAAGCCTATGATTTTGCCTTACAAAATTTGGACAGCGAATACATAGGAATACGAAATATCATAATTGAATACTTTTCAAATACAGCGACAAACGAAGTTTTACAAAAGGCACGAGAAATTTATGTAAATGGTCAATATGAATTAAAGAAGTCAATGCTTAAACTATTTAGTAAGGTTGGTAAATGGACAACCATTGCCGATATTATGATTGGAACTATTGACGAAAACGAGAACATCAGACAATTAAGTTTAGGTTACTTGCAAGAATGGCGAAACAAGGCGACAAGTTATTTTACTCAACCAAAGCAAGGTGAACTTGAAAGAGCCAATCAAATGTTTCAATTTGCATTTGAAAGACACGAAGAAAAACAATATTTTAACCAAAACCCATTGACAGGACTTGACTTTTACTTACGATAAACAGAGAAGCCCAGCCCATAACAAGGGTAACCGTTGCACAACTCCCTCCGAAATCCATTCCTTCAAAAAACAACGTTCATCTTGACCGTTTTTTGCACCGAACACCAAGCCCACTCATCCTCCTAAATTTTATCAACAAACATTTTTTTTGTAAAAATTTTCGTAGCCAAATAACTACATTTATATTTGTAGCCAAATAGCTTCATAATGAAACGAAGTTCCATCAGACCCTTAATAAAATAAAAAACAAACTGATGAATTTAAGACGAGACGTATTTCAAGCCATTGCAGACCCCACAAGACGGGCCATACTTTATTAGTTGCCTCGCAATCTATGACGGCAGGTGCCATCGCTTCAAATTTTGACACAGCAAGACCCACTGTTTCAAAACACTTACAAATCTTGACAGAGTGCGAATTGCTTCAACAAGAGCAAAACGGTAGGGAAATTTATTATCATATCAACGCAAAAAAAATGAAAGAAGTAGCAGATTTTATTGAACCGTTCCGCCAAATGTGGGACGAGAGATTTAACAAGTTAGAATCGGTAATGAAAAAATATAAAAGCAAATAAAATGGAACAAAAAACAAAAGTAAATGCCAATGAGGGCACACAAGAAATTCTCATCACAAGAGAATTTGATTTGCCTTTGGAATTGCTATTTAAAGCATACAAAGAACCCGAACTTTTTGAACAATGGATGGAAACAAAAGTGCTGAAAATGGAAAATAAAAAACACGGTTCATATGCTTTTGAAACTTCACGAAACGGGAATGTGGTTTTTCGTGCAAACGGAACAATACACGAATTTGTTCCTAACCAAAAAATCACCCGAACATTTGAAATGGAAAACACTCCGTTTCCCGTTCAACTTGAATTTTTAGAATTTGAAAAACTCACAAACGACACAAGCAAACTTAGGATGCTCATTGTGTTTAAGTCCACAGAGTTCAGAAACCAATTGATGCAAATGCCGTTTGCACAAGGCCTTAATATGGCGCACAACAAACTACAAGAAATCGCAAGCAAACTAAAATAGCAAAACATGAAAAAGACAAACAATATAATTTTTTGGATTACTACCCTATTTCTGTCAATCGGAATGACGGCAGGCGGCGTACAACAAATGTTACAAATCGGCGGCTATAATGAAATCGTAAGTTCATTAGGTTATCCGCTTTATTTTTTAAGCATTCTTGGCGTATGGAAATTATTAGGTGTTGTGGCTATTCTTATCCCGAAATTTCCATTGTTGAAAGAATGGGCTTATGCAGGATTTTTCTTTGCCATGTCGGGAGCTTTTGTTTCTCATTTAATAGCCGGACAAGCATTTAGCGAAGCGGTTCCTTCATTGATATTATTAACGGTAACTGTTTTGTCTTGGTATTTCAGACCTGCCGACAGAAAAATCATCTTTGAGAAAAATTAAAACAACTTCAATGAACCAAAAAGCAGAGCAATTTTTCGAGAAAGCAAAAAAATGGAACAAGGAATTTCATTTATTGCGTGAAATCGTATGTAACAACAAATCACTAGAAGAAGATTACAAATGGATGCATCCTTGTTATACTTTTCAAGGAAAAAACATTGTACTCATTCACGGGTTTAAGGAATATTGTGCCTTGCTGTTTCATAAAGGAGCTTTGCTAAAAGACCCGAAAAATATTTTGATACAGCAAACTGAAAATGTACAGTCGGCAAGGCAAATCAGATTTACCCATGTAGAGCAAATTACAAAACTGAAATCCGTTATTGAAGCCTATATCAAAGAAGCCATTGAAATTGAAAAATCGGGGAAAAAAGTAGAAATGAAGAAAGCAAACGACTATCCTATTCCCGAAGAATTTCAAAAGATTTTAGACGAAAACGAAACATTGAACAAAGCATTTTACTCTTTGACACCCGGACGGCAAAAAGGGTATTTATTTTACTTCAATCAAGCCAAACAATCCAAAACAAGGGTAGCAAGAATTGAAAAATACATTCCGAAAATCCTTGACAAAAAAGGCCTGGACGACTAAAAACTCTGTGCGGTAACAAGGGTAGCCGATTGCCCCGCCATCGCAAAGCCGCCGGACGTTGGGCATCGTTGTAACTGACGACCCAAAAACAAGAAAAACCAAAAAAACAAAAGTGAATGACAACAGAAAAACGCAAAGAAGACAAAACAAACAGACAAGGTGCAACCCCTTTTGCTCAAACATATTTTCACGGAACAAAAGCGGACTTAAAAGTTGGCGACCTGATTGAAGCGGGTTTCAACTCAAACTACGGACAACGAAAAAACGCAAAATACATTTTCTTATCTGCGACATTGGACGCTGCAATTTGGGGTGCAGAACTTGCCTTTGGAGAAGGACAAGAAAGAATTTACTTAGTAGAGCCAACAGGACAAATTGAAGACGATCCCGATTTGACGGACAAAAAATTTCCCGGAAATCCTTCAAAATCTTATCGTTCAACAGAACCATTTAGAGTTGTTGGAGAGGTTACAGTTTGGCAAGGACACCCGGCAGAACAAGTGAAAACGATGAAAGAACACCTTGACAAACTTAAAGAAGAAGGTATAAATTCACTAAATGACCAGTAAAACAAAGTATGAGAAAAGTAATTGCAGCAATAAATATGACACTTGACGGAATTTGCGACCATACAGCAGGAATTCCGGATGAAGAAATACATCAACACTATACAGAATTATTAGAACAGGGAAGCGCAATTCTATACGGCAGAAAAACCTATAAGCTTATGGAATTTTGGCGGCCGTTTTTAGAAAATCCTTCCAAAGAAAAATCAATGAACGACTTTGCTGCTGCTATTGACAAAATTCCAAAAATTGTTTTCTCTCATACGCTTAAAAACGTAGATTGGCAAAGTGCGACCTTGGCAAATCGAGATTTAAAAGAAACAGTTTTAGAACTCAAAAAACAATCAGGAAAAGATATTTTTATAGGTAGTCGCAGTTTAATTATACAACTACTGAAACTTAATTTGATTGATGAATTCCAACTGTGCATACACCCAATGGTGGAAGGAAACGGCTTATCCTTATTTGAAAACATAAACGACAGGATTATTTTTGAACTCGTTAAGAATAAAACCTTTAAGAATGGAGCTATAATTCTGTATTACCAACCGAAAAAAGAATGACAATGAAAAACAACGAACCGCTAACAAGGGTAGCCGTTGCACAACTACCTTCAAAAATCAACCCCTTCAAAAAATGACGTTCATCAACCTATTTACAGCCTCATTATAGGAGGCTGTTTTTTTGCCGGTAAAGAACAGCCAAACCGTTTTCTCCGCTTGAAACTTTGTGGTAAATTTGGAAGCAGTTTCCGGTTGTATTGTGCTAAATATATTGTCCTCGCAAAGCCGCCGGACGTGGGCAAGTGGAATAGGACACCGCCCAAAATGACTAAACAGACAAATGCAGGGAATTTTTACACAAGACAAAATCTTTGATAAAAACGATTTGCCTACAAAAGGCGAATATGAAAACTGCACGTTCAACAGTTGCAATTTTGCCGACAACGACCTTTCCGAATTTAAGTTTATTGACTGCACATTCAACGGCTGTAATTTCAGTTTGGCAAAACTCAACAAGACAGCGTTTCGGAACGTGAAATTCAAAGACTGTAAAATGTTGGGACTTCGGTTTGACACATGCAACGAATTTGGACTTTCGTTTTCGTTTGACGGTTGCCAACTCAATCATTCTTCGTTTTACAAGACAAAAATTAAAAAAACGATTTTCAAAAATTCACAGTTACAAGAAACAGACTTTGCAGAAACCGACTTGACGAGTGCGGTGTTTGACAACTGCAATTTGACACAAGCCATTTTTGACCACACGACACTTGAAAAAGCCGACTTTCGGACTTCTTACAATTATTCCATTGACCCGGAAATTAACCGGATTAAGAAAGCAAAATTTTCTCTTTTAGGTGTTTCAGGACTTTTAGACAAATACGAGATTGATATAGAAAAATGACACCAAGAATTGAAAAACAATCGGAGAAGCAATAGCATTTGAATGGTAATAACCTTATTTTTGGTTACACCTTTTAAAGCAAACGGATATGGATACCCCAAAAAAACCAAAGCTCACCAGGCAGACCGGCGCTCCGGTTCCTGACAATCAGAATGTGCAAACTGCCGGTCCTCGTGGTCCTATGCTGATGCAGGATTTCTGGTTCTTAGAGAAAATGGCCAACTTCGACCGGGAAGTGATTCCTGAAAGAAGAATGCACGCCAAAGGCTCCGGTGCATTCGGAACCTTTACCGTTACACACGACATCACGCAGTACACCAAAGCCGGCATCTTTAGCCGGGTGGGAAAGAAAACCGATATGTTTGTACGCTTCTCCACTGTGGCGGGCGAGCGCGGTGCAGCGGATGCGGAAAGAGACATCCGGGGATTTGCCATGAAATACTATACCGATGAAGGAATTTGGGATTTGGTAGGGAACAACACACCTGTGTTTTTCTTCCGCGACCCTATGAAATTTCCGGATTTGAACCATGCCGTAAAACGCAATCCTAAAACCAACCTGAGAGATGCCAATGCCAATTGGGATTTCTGGACACTCCTCCCCGAAGCTTTGCACCAGGTAACCATCGTGATGAGCGATAGGGGTATCCCCAACGGCTATCGCCACATGCACGGTTTTGGCAGCCATACGTACAGCTTTATCAACAAAGACAATATAAGACATTGGGTGAAATTTCATTTTGTTACCCAGCAAGGCATCGACAATCTTTCGGATGAAGAAGCCGCTAAAATTGTAGGAACAGACCGCGAATCTGCACAACGCGATTTGTTTGACGCTATAGAACGGAAAGATTTTCCCAAATGGAAAATGTATGTGCAAATCATGACCGAAGAGCAGGCAAAAACCTATCGGTTTCATCCGTTTGACCTGACGAAGGTTTGGTCTAAAAAAGATTTTCCGCTGATTCCTGTGGGAGAATTTGAGCTTAACAGAAATCCCGACAATTATTTTCAGGATGTAGAGCAAGCCGCTTTCAACCCTACGAATATTGTTCCGGGCATTGGTTTCTCACCCGATAAAATGCTGCAAGGAAGATTATTTTCCTATGGAGATGCACAACGTTATCGCCTCGGCGTAAATCATTATCAAATCCCTGTAAACAAACCGACTTGCCCTTATCATGCCTTCCATAGGGATGGCGCTATGCGGGTGGACGGCAACTATGGCGATGCGAAACATTATGAGCCCAACAGCTATGGCGAATGGCAGGAACAACCCCAAACCAAAGAACCGCCCTTAGAACTGGAAGGCGCTGCGTATGCACATAACTACCGGGACGATGATGAAGATTACTACACACAACCCGGAAATTTGTTCCGAATCATTAAAGCCGACGGTAAGGCAGACCTGCTGTTTAAAAACACCGCCGCACAAGTAGGAGGAGCGGAGAAATTTATCCAGATCCGGCATATCCGCAATTGTTACAAAGCCGATCCGGAATATGGAGAAGGCGTGGCAAATGCCCTCGGACTGAGCATGGAAGAAGTAAACAGCTTTGACCTTACACCCTACGACCGCTGGGCGCCACGGGCTACAAAAGGCTAATCAATAAGGTCAATCTCATTGACATACCTGAACCATCCTATAAGGTTTTCACTCACCTTATAGGATTTTTTTATCGGTATTTCATTACGCTTCGTCTTATTGTCTTTCACCACTCAAGACGGCAAAACAAAAAATAATCATAGTTTTGCACCTTCTTTCATTGCCTCTTGAAGCAACGGCTCACATATCGTATCTTTTCTTTGTTTCTGGCGCTGCTGATACTCTTCGGCAGCACGGCTAAGGAATTTATACATCAGTTTGCCGGCCACGAAGACACGGTACATTGCAATAATCACCAACATTACAAAGGGGAGTTATCTTTTGAAACGCAGCACCACCATTGTAGTTTTCTGGAAAATTCACTCGCGCCCTTTTACGCCGATACCTACATTCCCCGTATTGAAATTTTACCTCCTTCTTATCAAAAACCGGTAGCGCATGTTCTTTCCCTATTGCCTGCGAAAGAGCGCTTCTTCACCTGCTTGCGCGGACCGCCCGCATCGGCATAGCGCAGGACATTATTTTTTTCGCCCGAAAATATAAGTGCGGGATTTTTCTACGCTTTATGTGCGGTTGCTTGCGCAATGCCTCTACACAGTCCGTTTTTTCCATTTTTACTTCTTAGAAAATCATCCCGGATGATACGCATTATATGGAGCATGGGGTTGCTTATAGCCTTTGCTATCACCTCCGCTCATGCGCAGCCTCGTTGCGCTAATACCGTAAAACTGACCTTTGTGGAAACGCATGATTTCTCGCCGGTCTATCCTGCTGCCGTTTTTGTAGAAACGCTGGGCAAAGCTTTTGAAACAAATGAAAACGGAAGCCTGGTGCTGGATAGCATTTGTGAGGGAAAATACATCATCCGCATACAAGGCGCCGCGTATGAAGAAAAGCGAATAACCCTTGAAATAAACGGGAACAAGCCTATAAGGGTGAAGGTAAATTATGCGCTGCACCATCTGAAAGAAGTAACTGTTTCCGATGCGCAAAAAAAACATCTTATCCAATCCAAAGAAAACATAGGCAAGGAACTGCTGAATGCCCATCAGGGAAAAAACTTAGCGAATATGCTGGAGCAGATAAACGGACTCAGCACGCTCAGCAACGGAGCTACCATAGCCAAACCCGTTATTCACGGCTTGCACAGCAACCGCATCCTGATACTTAACAACGGCATCCGCCAGGAAGACCAGCAATGGGGAGCGGAACATGCGCCTAATATTGACCCCTATACCGCCGGTTCTGTTACGGTATTGAAAGGCGCCGCCGGCGTGCGCTACGGCACTGATGCGATTGGCGGCGTAGTGTTGGTAACGCCAACGCCAATACCCACTCGCCCGGGCTGGAGCGGCGAACTGAACCTTTCAGGACATTCTAACAACAGAATGGGGGTAGGCTCGCTGATGTTGCAACATACGTTCAAAAAAATACCCGCGCTTAGCTTTCGGGTGCAAGGCAGCTATAAAAAGGGAGGCACTTATCGCATACCGGGTTATTGGGTAGCGAATACCGGTGTGCAGGAAGACAATTTTTCCGGTAATGTAGCCTACCGAAAACTCCATTATGGCGCCGAGGTCTATTATAGCCGATTCAATACGGGTATAGGGCTTTATACCGGCTCGCATACGGGCAGCAGGCAAGATTTGCTGAATGCCATCCACAGCCCCGTGCCACTGGTGCAATCTGATTTCAGCTATGAAGTGAACCGCCCTAAACAGCAAGTAACACATCAATTGGTGAAACTAAAAGGATATGCAGACAGCAGAGTAGGCAGGTTGCATCTTACCTATGGCTATCAGCATAATTTCCGTCAGGAATATGACATCATACGGATAGAAAACGGGAAAGCACAACTGAATCTGACCTTGCAAACCCATTCGCTCAACCTCCATCTGGATCATAAAAAATGGCTGGGTTTAAATGGCGAAATAGGTATGGATTTGACTTCCCAGGATAACCGCTTTCAGAATGGCGACCGCATCTTCATCCCTACCTACCAAAGCCAGGGAGCTGCGGGCTATCTTATAGAACGATACCGCCTGCATACTATAGAACTGGAAGCCGGCTTGCGTTATGACCTGCGCCACTATGGCGTGTATAATCCGCAGGGCAATAATCAACAGATTGTTTATTATGCGTTCGACTACCACAACGTTTCCAGCACGCTGGGTATCCGGCATCAGGTTAATGACCGGTGGAACTGGAACGCCACTCTTGCCAGCGCCTGGCGTGCACCGCAGGCTAATGAACTTTTCAGCGCAGGAATGCATCAGGGGGCAGCACGCATAGAGCTGGGGAATAAAGACCTTCGTCCGGAAAACGCGTATAGCATAGGCATTGACAACGAATATTCCATAGGACAAAAACTGCACACTACGGTTTCCCTATACAGCCAATTTATTCAGAACTACATTTATCTGGAGCCGGGCGAAAGCATCCTGACCATCCGGGGCTACTATAAAACCTTTCATTATAGGCAAACAAACGCCTGGCTCAACGGGGCGGATGTATCCCTACGCTATGATTGGAAAAATTGGTGGTCGCTTTCTGCAAAAGGCTCTTTACTGCGGGCACGCAACAGAACGGCTAACGCCTGGCTTATCCTGATGCCCTCCGACAGAATCTCTGCCGCTACACACTTTCATAAAAACTTGAGCGAAAAATGGAAAAATGTATTTTTTGACATTAGCGGAAATTATGTGTTCCGCCAAACCCGTATCCCGCAAGATTTTGATGCGATAGATTATCCTCGCCCGCCAAAGGAATATTTTTTGCTGGATGCGGCGATAGGCGCGCAATATACGCTTGCAAAACAGCCTATAAACATGAGCCTTAGCGTCCATAATCTGCTGAATACAAAGTACCGCGATTATATGGACGTTTTCCGGTATTTCCTGGATAAGCCGGGCAGGAATATCGTATTGCGGCTTACTGTACCCTTTCAATTTTAATCCTTATTCATAAAAAATTTAAATCTACAAACATGAACAAAAACATTTTTAAAAGCAGCATTTTCATCGCAGCAATTTCTTTTCTTTTCGCTGCCTGTAAGAAAGAAGAAAATCCACCCGTGCCTATGGAGCAGGAATTAATCACCACCTTAAAACTGAACGTAACCGGCGACGGAGGTTTCTCCCGATCTTTCGTTTATAAAATAGAAAACGGGTTTGGAAATACCACACAGGGCACGGTAACGATTGATACGATTGCGCTTGCGCCCCATACTACTTATAATGTAGCCCTGGAAGTGCTGAATGAAAAAGAAAGCCCTGCCGAAGACATCACCGCCGAAATACTGGATGAAAGCGAAGATCATCTTTTTCTGTTTCTTTCGGAACCGATAAGTGGCAGCGGCTCCATCACTCCAACAGACGGCAATAAAGACGATGCCGGCAAACCGCTTAATCAGTCTGTAAAATTCACTACGGGCAATGCGGGTACAGGCAGCTTAACCGTTTACCTCCTGCATGCTCCGACCGATAAAGATGGCGCTACGCCCACAGCTTCCGGCGGAGAAACGGATATAGAAGCCATGTTTCCGGTACGGATAGAATAGAAGAAAACAGAATAGAAGAACGCCTATAATTCCAATTTATCCTCTTAATCAAAATGGAATTTCTGAGCTTATAAAATACATCCAAGCAAAGACCTCGAAGGTTTTCCTAAGCTTTCGAGGTCTTTGCTTGGTATAAATAAAATCACATTTTAAACCCTACGGTCAAAGCGATATTGTTCCAGCTGTTTTGCAGATTCGCTACGGGCGACAGATAAGGCGCAGGCAGGGTATAAGCGTTTTGGAGCTCCTCAAAACGGGTGTGCATAAATCCTAAGTCTATAAACGTATGCGGGGTTCTAAAGCCTATACCGCCGGAAATATTTATATGGTTCATGCTGCTTGTGCTATTCTGAAACGGACTTCCATAATAACCGAATCCGCCCCGTATAAAAAAGTTTTGCAATTTCCCTTCAATACCTACGCGAAAGTTGGAAGCAGCTTGATACAGCCTGCGAATATCCGCATTGCGGATGCTTTCTTCATCCGTATATTCTGAAGAAAATCCCAGGCGCGCCGATTTGTAATCTACATATTCATAATCGGCGGTAATGAATCCGTGTTTACCCAGCATTCCGGTGGCGCTCAGTACGGCTCGCCAGGGTGTGCGT
>JAEZZY010000032.1 GCA_023418315.1 Bacteroidota bacterium | reverse complement strand
TGGGCGAATATGTTATACTTGATATGACGGGCAAATTAATACAACAAGGTAGCTCAATCGCAAACCACCTTTCAGTCAGCTCTTTTATCCCAGGCACCTATATTTTGGAATTTCGTCAGGGTAAAGCTGCCTATCATTTCACCTTTGTAAAAGAATAAGCATGAAATACATTCTCCTGATTTTTATAAGCCTTACTCTCGCCTGTGGCGAGGGTAAGTCCCAGATAGGCAGCCATGTACCCCAATATGCCGCTTATTACCACCGTCTGAACACGGCATGGGACAGCACCTATTCATCTTGGGATGGAACGAATGGAGGAATTATCGCTACAAAAGCAAGAGTAACAGCCTACCTATATCCTGCGGGTAGCTTCGGCGCTCCGGCAGGCTGGATTACCCATATCTACGTAGCCGGTAATTCTATTACGAATTATATTATAAGGCGGAATTATTATGAGCCGGTGGCTCTCTGTATGGGATATACTGCGCTTCCTAATTTCGACACCCTCAAGATTAATGCAGTACAGGATACAGCCGCAGCAAAGGCTGTGCTGTATGGGCTGCAACGGGTAGCGATTACGGACAGCCTGCGTTGCATAGACTCCGCCACCATGCCGCAGCCCCTGGCTACTGATAAATATCCGCCGCATAACGATGGCATGTGGGTGAAGATAAAATTGGACAATCCTTTTCTGTATGACCCTTCAAAAAACTTAGTGGTAGCTGGCGATATTAATATAACCTACGGCGAGGGGGGAATAGAAGGACGTTTAGGGGGAGCACGAGAGACACTTGATTCCGCATCCGATTATTATGGCGGGCTAATTCCGTTACTGCATAACTACGCCCTTTGGCTTTCCCGGGATACCGCCACAGGCAGGACCAGCGGGCTTACCATACAAAAAGAATACATGGATCTCGGTTTTGATATAGAGCCATTGTCGGTATCGGAGTTGTATGAACTACAGCAGGGGTACAAGGTTTATCCCAACCCTACACGAGGGCTGCTCAGGGTGGATAAGGCAACAATGGTTGGCGCTTATGAAGTGTATGACCTTATGGGCAGACGGGTATTGCGTGGATGGTCGGCTACTGTTGTCATACAGGTAGATGCACTGCCCACGGGTATGTACCTGCTGCGTTTTGTACAGGAGGGTATTCCCCGGCAGTTGCGGTTTATGAAGGAGTAAAGACAGAATCTGGATCAATAAGTTCTGCTCCCGCAGATTGTGCCTATAACCGCAGATGTTATTGTTTCATCATGATTATACAACAACTGCAACTTCAGGAGGCGTATCCCGAAACAATAGATTTTATAGGCAATTACTCGCAAAAAATCATTTCCTTAGCCAATGAAAATGCCGTGTGAGTAATACACTTCTTCCACGCGGACTTATCTACGCAGTTTTATCATACGGCTACCGCATCAGCTCAGATATTTCCCTACTATAGGCACTCTTCTGCCCACGCCAAAGGCTTTGGGAGATACGCGGATAATGGGGCAAAACTGATTGCGTTTGTATTCGTTCGTATTCACGAGTTTGAGTATTCTCTTCACCAGGGCTTCCTCATAGCCCATCGCAATGATTTCTTTCGGGCCTTGCCGCCTTTCTATATATTGGTAAAGGATGGGATCGAGCAGCTCGTATTCCGGCAGGCTGTCGCTGTCTTTTTGCCCTTCCCGCAACTCGGCGCTGGGTGCTTTGGTAAGTATGTTTTGGGGAATGATTTCTTTTTCCCGATTGATATAGCGCGCCAATGAATAAACCTGGGTTTTATAGACATCGCCCAAAACGCCCAGTCCGCCTGCCATATCGCCGTAGAGCGTGCCATAGCCGGTGGCGAGTTCGCTTTTGTTGGATGTATTTAAAAGGATAGAACCGAATTTATTGGACAGCGCCATCACCAGCGCACCGCGGATGCGTGATTGCAAATTTTCTTCTGCCACCGAAAAAGGTAACTCTTTAAAAACAGGTTTTAAGGAATGAAGATATTGCTCAAAAATGTCTTTTATAGCAAGAATGTCGTAAGGGTTTCCAAGATTTTCGGAGAGCTGCACTGCATCGGCTACAGAATGTGTGGTAGAAAACTGGGAAGGCATGAGCAGCGCATGAACATTTTCCGCACCCAGGGCTTCGCAAGCCAGCGCCAGCACCAGCGCACTGTCAATGCCGCCGGAGGAAGCCACTATAGCTTTGGAAAATCCCATCTTCCCGAAATAATCCCGAATACCTAAGAGAAGCGCAGCATGTATCTCTTCAATTCCTTCCGCGGCATCATAGTCCGCAAAAGATTTTTTATCCTTATCCAGTTCTTCGCTTGCATCCACGGGCGCATCGGTAAAGCTGCCATCTTCCTTCCACACTACCGATTGCAAGGATTCCTGAAAATGCGGCAACGCAGCCACCACTTCTTCCTGCGCATTCATCACCAGCGAGCCGCCGTCAAATACGATTTCGGTTTGTGAGCCTATGGTATTGCAATAAATCATAGGGAGTTTATACTTGGCTACGTTTTTTTTCACTGCATTCAATCGTCCTTCTTCATGCGTATAGTCGAAGGGCGAGGCGCTCAGATTAATCATGATGTCGGGTTGCCCTGCCATGAGCTTATCCATAGGGCAAATGCGGTAAAGCGGATTGTCTTCTATATTCCAGATGTCTTCGCAAATCGTTACCGCCAGCCGTTTTCCTTTAAACTCCAGCACCTTCCATTCATACGCAGGTTCAAAATAGCGATACTCGTCGAAGATGTCGTAAGTAGGCAAGAGGGTTTTATGTACGATGCCTTTTATTTCTTGATCGTATAGGAGATAAGCGCTGTTGAAAAGGTCTTTTCCTTCGGTAATGATATTCCGTGAAGGTGCGCCCACCAATACGCCTATGGTATCTGCATGTTGCTTTATCGTTTCAATAGCGGCCAGGCATTGCTCTATAAAATCATTAAATTCCAGAAAATCCCTCGGCGGATAGCCGCAAACCGCCAGCTCAGAAAATACAATCAAATCCCCGCCCAGCTTTTTGGCTTCTTCAATGGTCCGGATGATTTTAGCCGTGTTGGCTTCAAAATTTCCGATATGGTAGTTTTGCTGCGCAAGAAAAATATTCATTCTCCAAAAGTAAACCCCCGAAGGAAAAATCGGAAATCGAAGTTGAGGGGGTGAATAGTTGATACGTTGATAGGTTGAATAGTTGATAAGTTGATACGTGGAGTGGTGAAAGCTGTCCAACTGCCAATTACTAACTGCCCACTGCCAATTACCAACTTCCCCCTACATTTGCAGGCATGTATCCTGATTTTCAATTTTTGTTGCAAGACCTGCTGGGCATAGACGCGCCGGGGTGGCTTTCCATCTTCAAAGTATTCGGTTTGTTTGTAGCCCTTGCTTTTCTAACTGCTGCCTATGTATTGGTTTTAGACCTCAAACGAAAAGAAGCTATGGGTTTGATGCTTCCCGAATATCAGGTAGTGCGTATAGGCGATCCGGTAAAGACAAGCGAACTCATATGGTCGGCAGTAATTGGTTTTTTATTGGGATTTAAAGTAGGCGGCTTCTTCAGCTACTGGCAAGAAATAGCACCCAACCCTATGGGCTATATTTTTTCGATGAACGGAAATATACTCACCGGGCTTATCCTTGCTGCCGTGATGGGCTACGCCAAATATGCCGAAAAGAAAAAACAACAATTGGATGAACCCGTAGAAAAACGCGTTGCTATCTATCCGCACATGCGCATTACGGAGTTCATTGTAGTGGCTATGGTAGCGGGCCTTGCAGGCGCTAAAATTTTTAATGCATTTGAAACCTGGGAGCATTTCATTAAAAACCCGGTAGAAAGCCTGTTGTCTTCATCGGGTCTTACCTTCTATGGCGGGCTCATCACGGCGGCTATAGCTGTATCATGGTATGCCAAGCGACATCACATTCCGGTAAAGCACCTGGCGGATTCCTTTGCACCTGCGTTGATGCTTGCCTATGGCGTGGGAAGATTTGGTTGTCATTTTGCCGGCGATGGCGACTGGGGCGTGTTCAACAGCGCCTATGTAACAGATATTTCTACAGGATTGCTGGAGCCAGCAGCAGCACAAGGCGCGTTTTTATCCGCTCTTCAAATGGATCCTTCTTATCTGGCCGAGCTGACGCATCAGTTCGGGACGGTGCAAAACATCCCGCATATCTATCAACCGGCAGGTGCGTTGCCGCAGTGGCTGGTGGCTATGAACTATGCGCATAACGTCAATAACGAAGGAGTGCGCTTGCTGAATGATGTGAGTAATTACAACCATGTGCTGCCCGTGGCGGTTTTCCCTACGGCGCTGTGGGAAGCTGTAACCTGTATCGGATTGTTCTTTTTGCTATGGGCCTTGCGCAAGCGCATGAAACACGCGTGGCATCTCACGGGTATCTACCTCATTTTAAACGGCTTAGAACGCTTTTTTGTAGAGAAAGTACGGGTGAATACCGAATACGATTTGGGCTTTATGCAGCCTTCGCAAGCAGAACTTATTTCCGCGGTTTTTGTTTTGTTAGGCGCAGGGATTTTGTTGTTTTATAGGGATAAAGAAGCCGTGGCGAAGGGTTTGGATGCAAAAAATAGTTAAGCAGAAACGCATAACATCTCAGGCTTTTCCCATTCAATATGAAGCTGCACCGGCAAATAAAGTAAAAACCACTCCTCAACATTCTATCGTATTTTAGGCAAAAAATCGGCATCATCAAAACAACACTATCTTATTCCTTACCGGAGATTGCTTCTATAGCCCAAACTGTTTGGCAAGTCGCGAAACACTATCGTGTATGGGCATTTTATGGAGAGATGGGTGCGGGCAAGACCACCTTCATCCATGCCCTATGTGATTATCTGAATGTAAAAGACATCGTCAGCAGTCCTACGTTTGCCTTAATCAACGAATATCATTTTGAAGAGGAAGCGGCACAGAACCGGCTTATCTACCATATAGATCTCTACCGTATCCATAGTATAGAAGAAGCGTTGCAAGCCGGAATAGAAGATGCCTTGATGAATAAAAACGCATATTGTTTTGTGGAATGGCCCACAAAAGCAATAGAACTGCTTCCCACACCCCACTTGGCTATAACCCTTGAAGCAAGCGAGGATACGCAGCGCAGCCTGACCTATGAAGCAGTGAGGTAGAGAGTTTAACGGCACATTTACCGATTAGTTGTTTATTTTACAGCCATGCATTTGATAGATGCCGTCATTAAAGGTATTTTGATGGGGTTGTTTATGGCTATATCCGTAGGCCCTACCTTGTTTGCCGTCATAAGATACAGCCTTCATCACAGCTATAAGTCGGGACTGGCATTTGTGCTGGGAGTATCGCTGAGCGATATTATGTATGTTACCATAGCCAATGTAGCGGCTTCCTGGCTGGAGCTTCTGAATGAATATGAACGTTATATTGCTTTTGGCGGCGCGGTGGTATTAATTATCATCGGCGCTATCGGGCTGTTTAAAAAATACAAACCCAAACGTCCTTCACACAAACCCTTGCCCGTAAGCGGCGGACATTATTTCAAAATATGGCTTTCCGGTTTTTTAATCAATACACTGAATCCCGGCGTGATTGTTACCTGGCTGGCTGCCGTTACGGCTACTGCCAATACGAGTACAGCCTACCGCATCGTCCTGTTCGGAATTTGCCTTACCCTCATTCTTTCCATTGATTTTCTAAAAGTATTTCTTGCCGATTCTATCCGCAGGAAACTGACCCTGCGCCGCATCATGTATCTGCAAAAATTTTCAGCTGCCTGCCTTTTTACCATCGGTATGGCACTGCTCATTTCTACGGCGTTTAATGTGCAGTTTCAGAAAAAAGAAGAAGCAAACGACGGGGCTACGAAAATTTCTTGTTTACCGTTTGTCCCTACAACGTCTTTTATTTCCATCGTTTAATACAGACTAAAAAAATACGGACATGATGCCTCACGTCCGTATTGTTCTTTAGGGATTGACTTGATTTTATCGTTGGAAATGCTCGGCGCCTATCTTGCTCATTGCAAGTTGCATCAGCCCCTGCGCTTTGTCATTCATTTGCTTGGAAGTAACGGTATCACCGCTTTGCGCCGCAAATGTGCCCAATACATTGATGACGCTAATGTCCCTCTGCACATCGCCGGAAAGGCTTGCGCGCTGGTCTTCATCATTCAGCGAAGTAATGTATTTCACATCGTCTTCCAGGTTTTTAGAGAGCTTCATAGCCAGGTCTTTTGCTTTGTCTATTGCACCGGCACGGTAGTAAGAGGCTACAATCAGATAACAAGACACATCGTAGGCGTAGGAAGCGCTGGTAATGCCTTTCATTACTTTATCGAGCACTTCTATGGCTTCCGCCTGGCGGTTGCGTGCGCTCAGCTCGTCCGCTATCCTTGCGGAGGTAATGCGGTAAGAAATCAGCGACATTCTGTTCTTTTCGTCAAAATAGACATCCGTACGTTCTGCACCGCCATAGGTATAGGTTTTGGTGAAGAGTTCATACGATTTATCCACGTTCACAAAGCCGTATTCGCCGGGTGAGTTTTGTCGAAGATTTTGTTTTCTGAAAGGTACGAGACGATACACAGTTCCTTCTAATTGCAGGAAATCATTCAGCCCTGCGTAGCTATCCCCGCCACCGCCGAAATAGATGGGACGCTTCCATCCGTCTTTAGCAACTGCAGCTACGATGTTCAGCATTGCGAGTTCATCTTTGGTAGCGGCATCTTTCGGATAGGTAAATTTCATGTCAGTGTCAATAGCCGTAGAATCGTTGGCTGCTATTAAATTTAAAGACACTAATTGTTCTCTTGTAAGCGATGGGATAAAGAAGTTTTTAGAGGGCAGGTAATTGGTCATTGTACCCATGTTGGTGCGTAGCTGGTTGGTCTGGTCTTTACTGATAATAAACTGACAGATTTCTTCCAGATTGAAATAGCGGTCTTTGGGAATCTGCGGATTATCGAAATAGCGCAGGTAGTTTCTGCGGTCGCCTACATAGTCTTCTTTTTTCCAGATCATAGGTACGGCATCGGCTTTATTGATTTTATAATTCAACTGGTCTATATACCAACCGATTCCTAAAAGGCTTGTATTGATTACCCGCACATCTGTTCTGAAACCTTCCACTTCCTGTGCATACCATACGGGATAGGTATCATTATCTCCATAGGTAAATAAGATGGCGTTGGGGGCGCAGGAGTTGAGCGTATTTTTTGCTGTAGCCAAGGCAAGAGTTTTCTTAGAACGGTCATGATCGTCCCATTCTTCGGAAGCCATCAAGGTAGGTACGGCAAGCAAGCAGAGCAAGACGGTGGCATAAATTCCCGGGCTTCCTTTAAGTAGTTTTTGAATCCAATCGTTCACCATCATCACACCCAAGCCTATCCATATCGCAAAGGCATAGGTGGAACCTGCGTAGGCATAATCCCGCTCACGGGGCTGCACGGGGGTATTGTTGAGGTACAGTACGATGGCTATACCCGTAAAGAAAAAGAGCATGAAGGTGATGATGCCATCGCGTTTGGCATTATTAAATTGATAAACCAATCCTAACACACCTAGAATAAACGGCAGGAAGTACAATTCATTTCTTGCTTTATTGTTTTTATATCCATCTGCCATTTTATCCATATCGCCTACTTTCATTTTATCAAGGAAGAAAATACCGGAAATCCAGTTTCCGTCTTTCGGACCGCCTTGTCCTTCCACATCATTTTGACGACCTACATAGTTCCACATAAAATAACGCCACCACATCCAGTTGAGCTGATAGCGGAAGAAGAAGCTGAAGTTGTCGGCAGTAGTGGGGGACTCGCCTTCGGACAAGCCCAGATAGCTCCGGTAAAACGCCGGATGATTTTGATTAGCATCCCATATACGCGGGAAGAAGCGGGTCTTTTCATATTTATAATCCAGCTTATCGCCTACTTCTTCATAATAATCTTTTCCATTTCTTTTTGATTGTTCATACCATTTTCCTTTTTGCACTACTTCCACGGGGGGCGTGTCAAAATCGGGACCGAAAAGCAAGGGCTGCTGTCCGAATTGTTCGCGGTTTACATAGGAAAGAAAGGTATTGGCATTGTCGGGATTGGTCATGTCTATAGGCACATCGGCACGCGAGCGCAACACAGGCACGAGGTATGAGGAATAACCGATGACTACAAAAATGGCGCATAACATGCCAGTGTGCAACAGGTAGTTGTTTTTCTTTTTTGCATAAAAAAGCAAACCTATCAACGCTGCTACAAATAACACCAGGAAGAAGATAGCCCCGGAATCGAAAGGCAAGCCCAGGCTGTTTACAAAGAAATAATCAAACTTAAAGGCGAGATAAGGCAAGCCTTGTATCATACCAAACTGAATAAGCGCCAGGATCACACAACCGATTACAAAGGCTGTAATAGCGCCCATAGTGGTTACTTCATAGCGCTTATAATAATACAGCAAAGCCACTGCCGGAATGGTCAAAAGGTTGAGCAAGTGGGTGGCTATGGAAAGCCCCATTATAAAGAAGATAAACACGAGCCAGCGATCGGCATATTTCCGATCGGCTACATGCTCCCATTTCAATGCTGCCCAAAACACAAGTGCCGTAAATAAAGAAGACGTGGCATATACCTCCGCTTCTACCGCCGAAAACCAGAACGTATCGGAAAACGTATAAGCCAGTGCACCTACCAAACCGGCGCCCATAATGAGCGTCAATTGCTGTCCGCTGGGCTCGGCATCATTATCCGCTACAATTATTTTCTTAGCAAAATGGGTAATGGTCCAGAAAAGGAACAAGATGGTAAGACCGCTTGCTATAGCCGACCAGGCATTGATAAACAGCGTAGCCTGAGCGCCATCGCTGCCGGCCAGCATCCCAAACATCCGCTGAATGAGCATGAAGAACGGCGCCCCGGGTGAGTGCCCTACTTCCAGCTTATAGCCGCAGGAAAGGAACTCCCCACAATCCCAAAAGCTGGTGGTACGTTCCATGGTCATCAAATAAACAGTAGTGGCGATAATACCAGCTACCCATCCAACAATGTTGTTGACTTTACGATAATTCATTCGGTTTCGGTGTTTGGAAAAATTGAATAAAAGAACTTGGTTTTTGCTAAAAAACCTACTTCTTTTAAGACGGCAACAAAAATAGAAAAATAGCGTTACGCGTCAAGATTAAAGCCTCATTTAACAAAATTCTAATCAATCGTCGCAATGCACTTCAGCTCAATGGCTATGGCGGAAGGCAGGGAATGAACGCTTACGGTGGTTCGGCAAGGCTGATTGTCTTTGAAATACTCGGCATAGATGCGGTTGTAGGTATGAAAATCCCGCTTCATGTCCACAAGAAAGGTAGTAACATCCACCAGCTTGTCCCAGGAGCTACCGCTTTCTTCCAGTATGGTTCTCACGTTTTTGAATACGCTATGACATTGCGCTTCAAAATCGAAACTGAGAAACTGACCATGCTTATCCAGCTTCAAACCGGGTATTTCATCCGTTTGCGGATCGCGGGGACCAATGCCGGAAAGAAATAAAAGATTGCCTACACGGCGTGCGTGGGGGTACAAACCCATTGGCTTAGGCGCTTTATCAGTCGTAATTTTTTGTAACATACAGTGGTTCTTATTTTCGGCAATAAAAATAGAACTTGTTTCGTGAAAGGGATGCGGTGAAAAACAAAAACGAAAATTTGCCCGTTCTTGGCGGTGTGGATGTTCTTAGCAACAACACTTAACGGCAAAACCCATCTTTTTTATGCCGTAAAACTCATTTCTTCTTCAGTTTATCTTTAAACACTTTTTCAAATTTCTCCATCTTAGGGCGGATGACCATCATGCAATAAGGCTGAGAAGGATTGTTGTTATAATAGTCCTGATGGTCTGCTTCCGCTTTATAAAACCGGGTGAAAGGGGCTATCTCCGTAACCACCTCGCTGTTATAGACCTGTTCCTCATTTAGTTTTCTTTTATATTCTTCGGCTTTTTGCTTTTGCATTTCATTGTGGTAAAAAATCACGCTGCGGTATTGTGTTCCCACATCATTGCCCTGTCTGTTGCGTTGCGTAGGGTCATGTGCTATCCAAAACGCCGCCAGCAATTCGTCAAAGCTGATTTTGGAAGGATCGTAATAAATATTCGTTACCTCGGCGTGGCCGGTAGCTCCGGTGCATACTTGTTTATAGGTAGGGTTTTCCACATGTCCGCCGGCGTAGCCCGACTCTACTTTTAGCACGCCCTCCAGTTGCTGAAACTGTGCTTCGGTGCACCAGAAGCAGCCTGCCCCAAAGGTGGCGGTATCGGTTGTTTTCGTATCGTTTATAGTCGTTTGCGGTTCGTTCATCTGGCGGAAAGTTTTTGATTGTTCGGGATGCTGTTGCGCACAGGCGGTAAGCCCTATGCTTAGGCTAAAAACAGCAGACAATGTTAGGAAGAATTGTTTCATGATACAAAAAAGCTATTGTAGGCAAGCGGTAAAAAATATAGGGAAGCGAAAGCATATTGCCTGCGAAAATACGCCTCCTTTTTCCGGGGTAATTTAGTTCGGCGGGTTTATAGGCATTCCTTGCTATAAGTGCATTCTAACAGCAATTTAAAAAAAATATGACTACGCTTCAAAAACAATTTTGAAAATCGAAAGCCTTGCTATTATTTTGTGCGCGGAAGGATGGCAGAGTGGTCGAATGCGGCGGTCTTGAAAACCGTTGACTGTCAAAGGTCCGGGGGTTCGAATCCCTCTCCTTCCGCCGGATAAAACGAAAGCGCTGATGTTCAGTGCTTTTTTTGTGCCCGAGAAAAACAGCGTAAGGACGTATCCCCTGTGTCTTTACCATTGTTCTTCGCCCGGCTTGCTCATATCCACTCTGCGCCATTGGTCGCCCTGCTGGTATAATAAAACAGTAGTGCTATCCGGTGTTTTTTTGAATTGCAACTCATACTCATGTCCGGGGTCGGTGAAGTTCACGCGGAAAAGCTCATTTTCATAATTCGTAGCGCCTTTGTCATCTTCCATCCACCAGCTTCCCCACTGATTGAGCGTTACCTTTATTGTAACGCTGTCTAAAACGGTAACATGCGCTCCATCCCAAAAATGCTGCATATTATAGGAAGACACATCATACACTTTTCCCTTTACCGTATCTTTTCCGAAAATATCCAGATAAAAATTGAAATTACTGGGTTTCGTAGCGGGGATAATGCCTATGCCTTTGTACTGATTGGGAAGATTTAACAACAGTACCGTTTCCGCATTTTGCCATCTGAAATGGTTGGTCATTCCAGCATGTACTTTTTGCGCCTGTCTGGCAGAAAAAACCATATAGCCCGTAGCCGCCACAAGCACCAAAGGATATAAAAGCAGTACATACCTTATAGTTTTCACCTTTATATATTCAAAAAAGAAAAGGGCTGCAAGTTGATAGGCAAAGATGGAAGGAAGGTACAGCAACCGGTCGTTTCGAAACATGAACCAATCCCAAACCCACATAGGGATGATGAGCGACAAGGAAAACAGAAAGCAGACAAATACGCTATAGAGTGCTTGTTGGCTGCCCTTCATCCCCGCATACCGAATCCAGCCCCAAACAAATAAGAACGACACCAGCAAACCGGTAATCCATAACGTTGGTTTCGCTTTTAAGAAAGCATACCAGCCTTTGCGGAGCTCGTCCGTCCACAAAAAATCAAGAAGCAAGATGCTGCTCGTATATCGGTTGATTTTCCAAAAAATATTGGAAGCCGTAAAGCTGTTTTGAATATCCAATTTATAATGCGCCTGCCATGTGTCATGAAGCAGGTAAAAGGACAATAGATGAACGCCCCATAGCAAGACTAAGGGTAAGACGATCTTAAGAAGACAGGCAGTAAATTCCTGGGAGGTAATTTTTTTACTAAAGAAAAAACTACATAAAATGATAACCGTAAAAACAGGTGTGAGATAAAATAACTCTAACGTAAACGTAGAAACAAAATACAGGATATAGATAGCATATAAATAGCGACTGCTGCCCGTGGCAAGGAACCTCAACACCCAGTAAAGAATCGTAAAAATAACGAACACGGCTATGAAATAATGGAAACAGGCTTTCCAGATGACTACCTCGCTGACAATAGGTGTGATGAGAAAAAGAACGGCGCCGGTCAATGCTCCTTTCTTCGCCGCGTGTACGCCTAAGCGTTGATAAAAAGCATAGAAGAACTTAAAAAGCACATAGCCATTTACTGCGTGTAAAAAACTAAAGAGTAAAAACCATCCCAAAGGCTTTGTGCCGAATAAGCTGATAAGCAGGAATAACAAAAACTGAGTAACCTGATACAAGCTTGTATTCGAGCTGGCTTTCAAATGGATAAAGTCCCAAAAACTTTGCTGTTTATAGAGAAAAATCATGTCCGCAAAATCCAGAAACATGCCCGCTTTATACGCTGCCAGATAAAGGATGAACACGATTACCCAAAAGGATAGAATATAGCGCAGAGGTGTGGGAACTTTATGGTTCAGAAAATGAATGAGGCGGTTCATATCCGTAAAGCTAAAATAAATTCCCATCTGTGTATGCGGTTTCAAGAGCATAGTAACGGCTAACCGATGGAAAAAACAAATGTATCATTTAATGCGGCTACGTTATGAAAACAGAAAGGATGCGGGTAGGAACTGCGGATAAAAAAAATCACCTCAACGCATTCACCGCCACCCAGGCAAACATGCCTACGCCCACTTTCAACGCTTCCTCATCAATATCAAAATGTGCATTGTGTACCGGTGCGGTAAATTGTTCATTATCTCTATTCGTGCCTATACGGAAAAAACAAGCGGGCATTTCTTGTGCATAAAAACTAAAATCTTCTGCCGCCATGCGCAAGTCTAACGTGCGTACTTGCTCGGCACCCATATATTCCTTTGCCCAGTTTTCGGCTTTAGCAGTCAGCACCGGTTCATTAAACAAAGAAGGATAGCCCTTAGGAATCTCTATCGTAGCCTTAGCACCATAGGAATGGCAAATTTCTTCCGTAATATTTTTTATCCATTGATGGGCTTCATATCGCCATTTTTCGTCCATCGTGCGAAAAGTGCCCAGTAGCTCCACCTTATCGGGAATGACGTTGGTGGCAAAGCCTCCGGCAATTTTTCCAAAACTAAGCACCGAAGGAATAAGTGGGTTTGCTTTTCGGGAAATGACTTGTTGCAATGCCGTAACCACTTGTGCAGTGATGGCTATAGGATCAATGGTTTGGTGCGGCAAAGCGGCATGACCGCCTTTCCCTTCTATGGTAATATATATTTCATCGGCGCTTGCCATGTATTGTCCGGCGCGAAAACCAACAGTGCCGCAAGGCAGGTGCGGATAAACGTGTAAGGCAAATATTTGCTGCGGCTTAGGGTTTTGCAACGCTCCATCTGCAATCATCAGACTGGCACCGCCGGGATGTTTTTCTTCGCCCGGTTGGAAAAGAAGTTTTACCGTTCCTTCAAATTCGTTTTTTAATTCGTTTAAAATTTTAGCGGCGCCCAATAAGCAGGTGCTGTGTACATCATGTCCGCAGGCATGCATTACGCCGGCATGTTGCGATTTATAGGACGTATCATTGGCTTCCTGAATGGGCAAGGCATCCATATCCGCCCGCAGAGCAATACATTTTTCATCGGGATTTTTTCCTTTAATCAAAGCTACAATGCCCGTACCCGCCACACCTGTCTGATGCTCAATACCCCACTCGATAAGCTTTGAGGAAATGAATTTTGCCGTTTTTACTTCCTGAAAAGAAAGCTCGGGATGTGCATGAATATGGTGTCGAATCGCTTGTACTTCGGGAAAATACTGTTCCGATTTTTGTTTGATTAGCTCTATCATCATTGCTTTTTAAAGGTATTAATAACGATATAATCCGGCACAATCATAGCAGCAGGATAAATCGCTCTGATTTCGGGGATAAATGCCTGCGCATCGCCTCGTGTTTGGAAGTTGCCCACCTTCACCCGGTATTGGGGTTGCGTATAGGTCATATAGGTTTTAATGTCGGGATATTTTTTCATAAAAGCCACCTTGGCGTTGATGGCGGCGCTTTTGTTGTTTCCTATATAAATCTGAACCCTGTATCCCTTGCCGGAGCGGATTACTTTTGCCGTTTTACCGGGTGCAGCCGCATAGGCTTTTTTCGCTTTGGTATTGGACTCCATTAAAATATCCAGACGAGGATCGGAGTAGATTACCACACCGCTTATCACCGTATCTTCCACTATGATTTCCTCCGTTTGTGCCCGTGCAAAGGAAGAATACTGCAAAGCAATCATCAACAACAGAAATGAATAGATTTTTCTCATGTAAACGGTTATTAGGTCAATGGATTTTGTTCTTCTATAATCTGCACACTTGCGGAACACCCCAATCTGTCTGCCCCGGCCGCTATCAATTCTTTGGCAGTGCTAAAGGTACGAATACCTCCCGACGCTTTTATGCGCACACTGGCGGGCAAATGCTTGCGCATCATCGTTACGGCATGTAGGGTAGCGCCTTTCTCGGCATAGCCGGTAGATGTTTTTATAAAATCCACTTCGTATTCCGCAACGAGTCCGCAAGCTCGTACCAATTCTTCATCAGTGAGCACACCACTTTCCACGATAAGTTTCATCTGTTTTTTAGCCGCATGAATTTCTGCTACGCAAGTACTGATTTCTTCTGCCACCCAATTCCAATCACCGTTTTTCAATGCAGCCAGATGGATGACCGTGTCCAGTTCGTCGGCGCCGTCTTTTATGGCTTCTTCTATTTCCCGCAGTTTGGAAGACGTAGCGCTATAGCCGAAAGGGAAACCGATAACGGTAGCAACTTTCACCGGCGTTTCCTGCAAAAAATCCTTAGCGGTTTTTACATAAAAAGGAGGCACGCACACAGCTGCAAATTGATATTTCTCGGCTTCAGCACACAGCATTTCCACATCCCGGTGGGTAGTGGTGGGCCGGAGAACTGTATGATCTATGTAAGCGGCTATGTTCATGCTTATTACAGGATTTGCCCTACAATTCCTCCCTTATTCCGCCTTGCCTACCACAGGTGCTTCATGCAGGCATTTTATGATTTCTTGTGCAAATTCGCTTGTCTTTAGCAAGGTGGCATCGTGCATGAGGTTGTAGAAATCAATCGTAACCCGCTTGCGCATGATGGTAGTTTTCAATGCTTCCAAAATGCCATCCGCAGCACGATTCCAGCCCATATATTGCAACATCATCACCCCGCTTAATAATAGAGAGGAAGGATTCATCGTATCGGTATTGGCAAATTTAGGAGCGGTGCCGTGGGTGGCTTCAAACACAGCATGACCCGTATTGTAATTGATATTGGCGCCGGGGGCAATGCCTATACCACCTACCGCAGCAGCCAATGCATCCGAGATATAATCTCCGTTCAGATTAAGCGTAGCCACCACAGAATAATCTTTAGGAGCCAATAGGATTTGTTGCAAAAAATTATCCGCAATCACATCTTTGATAATCACTTTGCCCGTTACCGAAGCGTGTTTCATTTCGCTGTTGGCTTCCGCCTCGCCTTTTTCTTTTTTTGTACGTTCCCATTGCCCCCAGGTATAGACCTGCTCTGCAAATTCGGTTTCCGCCAGTTCATAGCCCCAGTTCTTAAAACCTCCTTCGGTGAACTTCATGATGTTTCCTTTATGTACTAAGGTTACAGAAGGTAATTTCTTTTCGACGGCATAAAGAATGGCGGCACGTATAAGCCGTTGGGAACCTTCTTGAGACACGGGCTTGATGCCGTAAGATGTAGTATCGGGAAAGCGTACCTTATCTGCCAATCCGTTTTCCTTCAAAAATTCATAGAGTTTTTTGGCTTTGGGATCATCATAGTTAAATTCAATCCCTGCGTAAATATCTTCTGTATTTTCTCTGAAAATAACCATGTTTACATGCTCCGGATGTTTTACCGGAGAAGGCACTCCTTGGAACCAATGTATAGGGCGAAGGCACACATACAAATCCAGCTCTTGCCTAAGCGCCACATTCAGGGAACGAATGCCCCCGCCCACAGGGGTTGTAAGCGGGCCTTTAATGGAAACCAGATAATCTTTAGCCATTTGCAAAGTATCTTTAGGCAGCCATTCACCCGTTTGCTTGAAGGCTTTTTCACCGGCAAGCATTTCTATCCATTCGATTTTTCGCGTACCCTGGTAGCAATGCGCTATAGCGGCATCCATTACGGCTTTGCTGGCACTCCATACATCGGGACCGATACCGTCGCCTTCTATGAAAGGAATGATGGCATGATCCGGCACTTGTAATTTGCCCTCGCTACTCATGGTTATTTTTTGGGGAGTCATAATAAGAGTGGTCTTTTAAAAAATTTACGGCGCGAAGCTAAGGAAAATTGTGTAGGGGAATAGCGGGACATGCAGCATTCCTCTTCCCTACCCTCCTCTTGTTATATCCCTAAAATACAAGAGGGGTTATTGATAAACTCTATTTTTTTATAAATGAAAGGATTTGCTTTGACCACACAAGCTTGCGACCTTTGCGGAAATAAAAAACATAATCCATGAACAAGAATTTCGTAACCGTGGGGATGCCTTTCCCTCAGTTCCAAAAGAAAGCAGTAGTATCTATCGAAAAAGACAAAGAATTTACCAACATCAGCAATGAAGATTTTACAGGAAAATGGACGGTAATGTTCTGGTGGCCCAAGGATTTCACCTTTGTATGCCCTACGGAAATCGCCGAATTTAATAAGAACTATTCCAATTTTGATGACCGTGATACTGTACTTTACGGAGCTTCTACCGATTCCGAATATGTGCACCTCGCTTGGCGCAAAGACCATGAAGACCTGCGCAACCTTCGCTTCCCTATGATTGCCGATACATCAAAAAGCCTTGCCGAAGAACTGGGTATCCTCAATGAGGACGAGCGTATAGCCTACCGCGCCACCTTTATTATAGACCCCGAAGGCATCGTACGCTGGATAAACGTAAACGACCTGAACGTAGGCAGAAATGTGGATGAAGTATTGCGCGTATTGGATGCGTTGCAAACAGATGAACTTTGCCCTTGCAACTGGAAAAAAGGAGAAGAAACCCTTACCCAAAAAGCGCAAAAAGAAGCATTAACAGAAGCATAAGATTAAATCATTCCTATCCATCCTGCATGGCTATGGCAGGATGGATTTTTTTATACCCAACACAAAGTCAACGACTATGATACCACACGAAACTATTGCCAATTTCTTTAACGAACTGGGCATACCAGCCGAGCATACCAGCCCTGCTTTAGAAAAATTAGCCGCTGCCGACAGCCGTTATCTGCGGGATATGAAACTAAACACCAGCGCCGTACTCAGCAGTAATCATCTTACTAAAAAAGAAAGCTGTCTGCTTGCCTATGCCGCTACAATCAACGAAAAAAACCACACCTTATCCGCCGCATTTGAAGCATTAGCCAGAAAAGAAGGAGCAGACGATGCCATCCTTGCTGAAGTGGTGGCCTGCACCGGCGTGATGACGACAAACAATGTTTTTTACCGTTTCCGCCACTATCTGCACAGCAATGAATTTTATCAAAAACAACCCGCTGGGCTGCGCATGAGCGTGATGATGAACCCGGTTTTGGGAAAAGAATTTTTTGAACTGCTCAGCCTTGCCATATCTGCACTCAATGGTTGTGAACGTTGCGTTACTTCACATGAACATTCCGTAAAAGAACAAGGCGCTTCGGAAGCAAGAATATTTGATGCGATAAGACTGGTAAGCGTGGTAAAAAGCCTTTGTACCATTATCTAAACATTATAGGGAGGGAAGCTGTCTAAAAAAATTTACACAAAAGAAGAAAACCAGATTGGTTTTTTGTAATTCATTGGTGGAAATCCGCATCGTTCGGGCAGCTTCTTATCTCAGTTCCTACTCCATCTTATTCCTAAGAAAAACCTCCTTCCCTGATTGGGGCCATATACGTATGCGGGATCAAACGTAAGCCCGTAAGGATTATTCGGCGTGGCTACAGCCTGACCGTTTTTATCGAATTGCACATCCTTGTCAAAAGGATCATGACTGCGTGCTATGATAAACGGATTCCCCCGATTAGGAGTCCAGTCAAGCAGGTTTTTCACGCCGCCGTACAGCTCTATATTGCGTGTTATTTTTTGGGTTAGTTGAATATTCTGAATACTCCACCAGGGCGAGTGAGCGCTTCGGGGATCGGTATCGCTCAGCAAAGGCAGGCGCATAGGGCTATACACATTTCCGGTATAGTCTATAGATAAGCCAATATTTTTTAACGCATAGCCAATGTTCCAAACCCCGCTAAAACGCTCGGTAAACATTTGTCGTTCCTTCACATTGTTTTCCATGCTATACACATCCATATACGTGCCGCCCATCAGCATCTTCAGCCCAAAGCCCCATACTATATCAAGATTTAAAGACAATCCTTTCGATACCGCATAGCCATCCAGATTGTCATAAATGATTTTATTGGGATCGGATTGATAATCGGCAATAATTTTATTGGTAAAATACGTGTAGAAAGCGGTAACGTCCAGCCCTATAAATGGACCGTCTTTCGTGAATATTTTTTTTACAAAATTGATATTACCGTTCCAGGAAGTTTCGGGTTTCAGATCGGTTAAAAATACCACCTGCCTTGCGCCCGTGAGTGCCGCATGGTCTTCGGTAAATACTTGGGCTACGCGGTAGCCATTCCCTATACTTAGTCGTAGCACCTTGTTTTTATCCTGCGAATTCCATTTGTAATTAATGCGCGGCGTGAAGATGCTGCCATGAACGGAGTTGTAATCATAACGCATACCCAGCAACAGTTTATTATTGGAGTTGATGCTTATTTCATCCTGTAAAAAAATGCCGGGCAGATAGGTGTGGGCAGGTTGGTTGTGGGTGCTTCCCATAGTGGCAGGTGTATTGTCGTCATATACCATATAGCGAAGCGCCGCTCCCATCAAGAAATCGTTGCGTTTTATTTCTTTGGTCCAGGTAAGTTGTCCGAAGCCTATATATTGCTTTGCAAGATAAGTCATGCTTCCATACACGCTGTTTTGGTCATGACCGTTAGCGCTAAACAGAAACATCATTTTCTCCTTGACGGGCAATTGGTAAATGCCAAATACTTCCCATCGTTGGGTATAAATACTTTCGCCATAGATGCTGTCGCCACCGCGAAACTCCTTTGACCAATTCATTTCTCCACCCCAGCGATCTTCATAAATATAACGAGCTGCAAGGGAAAAGATGCGCTTTTCTTTTCTGTCAAAATTCCATTTATTGAATAGAGAAATCCGGTGTTGCAGGGTTATATCCGTAAAGCCGTCCTGATTATGATCCACACGGTTTTGAAAATTAAAATAATGAATGCCTATGAGGGATTGTGCTTTTTTACCCGCCTTAAATTTTGCAGCAAGGTCGGCGTTTAGCTCTCCCCAGCTTGTGCCAAACAAATCCGCAGATAATAATGGTGCGTGTTGCGGTTTTTTGGTAATGATGTTGATCAATCCTCCTACGGCTTCACTGCCGTATAAAGTAGAAGCAGGACCTTTTACAATTTCCACGCGTTCTATCAGCGACTGAGGAATGCCGGATAAACCATAGACCGTAGCCAATCCGCTAACAATCGGCATTCCGTCAATCAGCACCATCGTATAGGGACCTTCCAAGCCGTTGATATGAATATCGCCCGTGTTGCATACATTACAGTTCAACTGAGGTCGCACGCCGTTTATATTTTGCAGCGCATCGAATAGAGAGGGAGTAGGATTGGCTTTGAAAAATTGAGAGGTATAAATTTCTACCGGCACAGGGCTATCCAGCCGGGAAACTTCCTTCATCGTACCCGAAACCACTACTTCACCCAGCGTACCGGCTGCATTTTTCAAGCGAAAATCATAAATAGCTTGTGGTGCATTCAGCAAGAGCGTATCGGAAACATAACCCGCAAAACCTGCTACCAACTTCCCGTTTTCATGACCCTCCGGAATTTGCAGACTGAAATGACCTTTATCATCCGTGGCCGTGCCTATGGAAGTACCCATGAGGAAAACATGGCTATAAGGCAAGCCTTCGGCACTTTCCCTATCCACTACCCTTCCGCTTATCGTACGCTCTTGAGCCGCTGCAAAGATGCCGCTCCCTATAAACCAGACAAACAACAGCCCTTTCAATTTTTTATAGTGATTGCCGCACATAACTTTTTATGAATTTCATAGCCAAAATTATATTTTTAGATTAATCTAATAAAATAATTTAAGCCAACAAAAAACTAAAAATGCTAAAAGACTAAGAATAAGGATGCGCTATCCTGCCTTAGCAACAAGGTTTTCGGAAAGAGACTAATCACAATCATTTCAAATCCAGCGCAAATTGATTAGGTTTGCCGCAAATTTTAAAACATTATGCAGCAATCTGTCTTTGACCTAATGCAACAAATGGGGCATGAACAACTTGTTTTTTGCCACGACCCTCATTCCGGACTAAACGCTATCATCGGCATTCACAATACTACCCTCGGCCCAGCGCTGGGCGGCACCCGTCTCTGGAACTATAACAGCCATGAAGATGCCATCATAGATGCCCTGCGCCTTAGCCGCGGCATGACCTTCAAAGCCGCTATCAGCGGGCTGAATCTTGGCGGCGGTAAAGCCGTTATCATAGCCGATCCCAAACAAAAATCGGAAGCGCTGTGGCGCCGCTACGGAAAATTCGTAAACAGCCTGAACGGTAAATACATCACTGCGGAAGACGTAAATACATCCGCCCGCGACATGGAATATATAGCCCTCGAAACCAAACACGTAACCGGCGTACCAGAATATATGGGCGGCAGCGGCGATCCTTCCCCTTTCACCGCTTACGGCGTATTTGTAGGCATGAAGGCATCCGCGAAAAAAATGTGGGGCAACGATAGCCTCTCCGGCAAAAAAGTATTGGTGCAAGGCGTAGGCCATGTAGGGCAATACCTTGTAGGACACCTGATAGAAGACGGCGCTAAAGTATTTATCACCGACATCAACCAAGATAAAATAAAAGCAACCGTAGAAAAATACCGCACCGTAGAAGTGGTAAACGGCGATACTATTTTTGATATGGATATAGACATTTATGCTCCTTGCGCACTGGGCGCCACTGTGAACAGCGAAAGCATAGCCAAGATGAAATGCCCCATCATAGCCGGCGCTGCCAACAATCAGCTTGCAGATGAAAACATACATGGTGCGGAGCTAATCAAAAAAGGAATTTTATATGCTCCCGATTTTCTGATTAACGCAGGTGGGCTGATCAACGTAGCCGCCGAACTGGACGGCTATAACCGCGAGCGTGTAATGGGCAATGTGGAGAAAATATACGGTCGCACTTTGGACATCTACGGGCTTTCCGAAGCCGAAGGCATCCATACCCAAGCTGCGGCTATAAAAATTGCTGAAAAACGCCTGGAAGATATTGCGAACGTAAAAGCGCGTTTGTAATTTTTAATCGTTTAACATCATCTTGCATAAAAATCCACGGCATCGAAGCCGTGGATTTTTTTATTCGGCAGAGCTGTAGCTGCCGTTTTTCATTTCCATGTCCATTTCCAATCTCCTATATTTGAGTTTTAGTTTTTTCATCTGCCATGCACATAGAAATCATAGCCGGAAGCCCGCGCCAAAGCAGCCTGAGCCTAAGAGTAGCCAAGCATTTATACCATAAACTGCAAAAGCAGGAAAACCTCCATGTGGGGCTTATTTCCCTAAACGAGGTGCAATTTCCCTTTATACAAAAAGTATGGAGCAGCGTCGAAGAAGCGCCGGAAGAATTGAAACCCATTGCCCGGCGCATGTTTGCAGCTCAGGGTTTTATCATTTGCTCGCCGGAGTACAACGGCGCTTATTCACCTGCTATGAAAAACCTGTTCGATCATTTTCCCAAGCAGCTTAGGAAAGTTTTTGGCATCGCCACTTCTTCAAACGGTATGATGGGCGGTATGCGGGCTTCGCAACAACTTTTACAATTGGTTCCGGCATTGTTTGGTATCGCTTCACCCAAATTACTGATTGTGCCGGAGGTGGATAAAAAATTCAATGAAGAGGGAGTATTGCTCGTACCGTCTTTTGAAAAAAATGTGGAAGATTTTGTGAATGACTATTTATGGTTGTTCAGAAAACTAAACAGCTGATTTTTTTTAAAAATTAAGGGCAGGAATAATGATTAGAATTTTATTCTGCTTTCGTTTTTCTCCACCAGATATAGCCTATAGAACCTAAGGCTACAAGCGGAAAAGCAGCAAGGTAAAGAATGCCGTTGTTCATTCCTTTGGCGCCTTTATCGCCCAGTTCTGCCGCCGTTTTGGTACATACCGAGCAGCCTTGCGCGTAGCTTACCGCTACAGACATCAACATAAAGCACAGAGAGAAAAGCAGCTTTTTCATGAGGCAAAATTAGGCAATAATTATTGATAGTAGGGCGATATCATCAGATACACCACCACGCCGGTAATACTTACATACAGCCATAGAGGAAATGTATAGCGCGCCAGTTTTTTATGCTTGGCATATTCGCCAATAAGAGAGCGGTAGGCAGTGAAAAGAATGAACGGCAGGATGATTGCAGCCAGGAAAATATGAGTGATGAGAATGAAAAAATAAATATAGCGTATCGTGCCTTCGCCGCCGAATTTGGTATCACCCGACAGCAAATGGTGTGCTACATAGGAAACTAAAAACAAGGCGGAAAGCGCAATAGCCGTAAGCATGATATTTCGATGTGCCACCAAGTTTTTATTCTTTACGGCGATAAAAGCGGCGATAAGCAGAATGCTCACCATTGAATTGATAATAGCATTTATAAGCGCAAAAACATGCACATCAAAACCAAGGTCCACATCCAGCTTCACACGGGATAAAACCACAATAGCGGCAAACACGACAAACGAAACAACTACGATCCATAGCTTTGCTTGCTTGTCATTCTTTTTTAATAAGGGCGTGAGGCTCATTATTGGTTGGTCTTTTTTCTGTTTTTATTTTCTATGGAAAGCAGCGAAATATCATAAGCGCATTGGCTAATGGCAGCGGTGTCTAAGCCATCATAATAACCGCGGATATAGCGCTCCTGATCCAGCACCACAATCTTTTGCGTATGGATAAAATCATGTTCATTGCCATCGCCCGGTTGCAAGGATAAGCCCAGTTCGTTGCGCGCATAGTCATATATTTTCTCTTTATCTCCCGTCAAAAACCACCAGCGGTCATGATTGGCGCCATAGCGGTCGGCATAGGCTCTCAGCACGGGAAAGCTATCGGCTTCGGGATTGACGGTAATGGAAATAAGTTGCACATCTTCTTCCATACTTCTTTTTTTCTTGGGATCTTTACGAAACGCCCATTGAAGCATTTTCATATTGCCGGTCAGCTTTGGACAAACGGAAGGGCAAGAAGTAAACATGAAATCTACAGCGAGTATTTTGCCTTTTAAGGTTTTGTTTAGGGAAATGGTATCGCCGAGTTGGTTCACCAGCGTCAGGTCTTTCACTTGATGAAATACCGTATCCTTATTGACCACCGTTTCCGAACGATAAAAATGCGGCATTTTTATCTTGTCTTTCTTCAATACTTTGGCAACGAAATAAAAAGAAAGCGGCAGCACTAAGGCTACCGCTAATCCTATAAGAAATCTGCTATTCGATTTTTTCTTAGTCATTTATAAAATAATACATTAGCGCATAGGTGCAGTGGTGTTCATCTGTAGCCAGAAATGACCGTCCATAAGGAATGCCAAAATAAACCAAATGAACAAAGTCAAAGGAATTAATATCATAATGATAAAATTCTTAAATTCATCACCAAGGTGCATAAAGATGGCTACTATATAGCCGGCTTTAAATAAGGTAAGTGCAAGGAAAAAGAAAGCAACCAAGCCTTTAGGCATGTGATGGCTAAAGAACATACCGATTACTACTTCTACGACCGTTACGATCAATAAAATCCAGAATACTTTCCATATACGCCCTATTTGCTGTTTGCTTTCAGGGGATTTGGTATCATGGTTGAAGTGATGGTTCATTACACCGGAATACAGTTTTGACTGATCTCCTTCGTAATAATGCTGTTTGATGTGTTCGCTATAATCGTGTTGGGACATTTCTTCCAATTTTGAATTTTTACGTTATGAATAGTTGAATTAGAGTAAGTAGAAACAAGTAAATACGAATACCCAAACCAGATCCACAAAGTGCCAGTAGAGTCCTACTTTTTCCACCATTTCATAGTGTCCGCGCTTGTCGTAAGTGCCGTTTACGGTATTGATCAACACCATAATGAGCAATATAACCCCGCTCGCTACGTGGCCCCCGTGGAAACCGGTGATGGTAAAGAAGTAGTTATAAAAATCGTGGGTGGACTGCAAGCCAGCCCCCGCCGCGAAGGTCGGGTCGGCTATTGCCTTTTCATTAAAAAAGCCTTTTATAGAATCTAAAGGTGCGTTGATATCGGTGAATGAGCCCCACCAAGCGCCTTGATGATGCAAGTGCGTCCATTCCCAAGCTTGGCAACTCAGGAAGCAAATGCCACCGATAATTGTCCAAAGCAGCCATTTGGTAACGCCGGCGCGGTCGCCGTAATGACCGGCATGTACGGCCAGCACCATCGTTACGGAACTCATGATGAGGATAAAGGTCATCAAGCTCACAAAAAGTAAGGGCAAATAATGATGTCCCAGAAAAGGAAATGCGTGGAATACCTGATTGGGATCCGGCCATACGCTGCTGAAAAAACGGGTAGTGCCATAGGAAATCAAAAATGCGCCGAAGGTAAAAGCATCGGAAAGAAGGAAAAACCACATCATCATCTTACCATAGCTCACATTGAAAGGTGAGCGTCCACCGCCCCAAAGTTTTTGTTCTGTTGTTATTGCCGCTTGTTGTGCCATAGAATTGTAAAAAAATAGAATTGAGTGTAAATTTCTAAAAGATTTTATTGATTTGCCAGAAAGAATATAAATAAATAAATCCATAATATATCCACAAAGTGCCAATAAGTGCCTACAATCTCCAACCCGGTGGAGCTATAGACCTTTACCCGCTTGCGGAATGCCCGAAAAAAAACAAGAGCTAAGGCTACAATCCCCCCTAAAATATGGAGTAGGTGTAAGCCCGCTATAATGAATAAAAAAGATTCGCTGGGATTGCCATTTACTTTTACCGGATAAATATTTTCTCTGGAAACTCCGTCTTCTCTCACATACTGCTGCACGCCGTCATACACCACGGGCTGTTCCTGATGGGAAAGTTCATAAAACCCTATAGCTTGGAAAATACTAAAGAGGATGCCTAAGATTAGCGTGAGTGTAATAAGTGATTTGAAGCGGGGCATAGCTCTCTGCTTAAAGGCTTTAAGCCCCAAATGAAAGGTAATACTGCTGATAAGGATGACCGCCGTAGAAATCCAAAAAACGGTTGGCAACTGATAACTTCGCCAATTGCCCTGCGCTTGTTTCACCACATACGCGCTGGTAAGCCCAGCAAACATCATTACGATACTTGCCATAGCGATCCACAAGGCAAATTTTTGTGGATGTATTTTTCTTTGTTGTGCTGTGTCAGTCATCATCTCCGGCATCAAAAGATTATAATTTATCAAAAAGCAAAACCATCAATACTACGGGCAAATAAATAAACGAAGTAAACATGACTGTTTTTGCAGATTTATGATCATTTTTTCTGTAAAACTGAACGGAAGCTGCAAAATATGCCATACCGCAAAGTATGGAGAGCCACATCCCTACATTCCCGCTCATTCCTATCAAACGCGGCATAACGGCTAAAGGCACCAGCACAATGCTATAAAACATACATTGCAAACCCGTAAAACGCGTTTTCCCTGCTTCCGAGGGCAGCATGCGTATCCCCGCTTTTTGATAATCCTCAAAAGCCACCCACGCTATAGCCCAGAAGTGCGGAAACTGCCAGAAGAATTGAATAAGAAATAAAATCCACCCACCAAGACTTGCCACCCCAAACAGGCTGTTTGTAGCCGCTACCCATCCGATGAGCGGAGGTAATGCACCGGGAATAGCACCAATCAAAACCGCCACGGAATGAATTTTTTTCATTGGTGTATAGGCAAAAGCATAAAGCAGCAAGGAAAGAAAACTCAGTATCCCCGTAAGTGGATTGAAAAAATAACCTAATAAAACAGATCCGGAAACTCCCGTAAGCGCTGCAAATATCCATGCTTCCGCCGTGTTCATCCTGCCATCGGGCATAGGGCGCAGCATGGTGCGTTTCATATATTTATCGGAATAGCGCTCCAGAATTTGATTGATGGTATTGGCGCCACCTGTAACGAGCATTCCACCGCCAAAAAGCAGCAATACATTCTTCCATTCAAAATACACATCGGGCGCCAACAAGTACCCGATTACACTGGAAAAAACAACCATAAAGCTGAGGTTCGGCTTGAGCAATTGCCCGTAATCGCGAACGCGGGATACTACAAATGCCGTTTCCTTAACTTTTATGGGTTGTTCCTGCAACATTAGTTTTTAGTAGAAGATATTTTATACCAAAGATGGCGCAAAGGTAAGAAAGCAAGTGTAAAAGACGATAAGGATTTTTAGGCGGATGATAGGCAAATCATACCTTCATCACTTACCTGCAACCGCTCTATATTTGGAGATAATTTTTGAAACACAAGATAAATTTTAAACGCAGAAAAACACGGTTATGGAGTTTGGAAAAGTAAATGCAAACGAATTAGACAATATTGATTTCTCGCTTCCTCCCGACCCTATAGGCACTAAACAAGCACTTGCTAAAGGGAAAGGAAACACGAGCTTTTTTATAGGTTGCGCCAAATGGGGCAGGAAAGACTGGATAGGTAAATTGTATCCGCCGGGCACTAAGGAAAAAGATTTTTTGGAATATTATGCGCGGCAATTTAATTGTATAGAATTCAATGCTAGTTTTTATAAAACCCCTTCTATAAAGGAGGTAGAAAACTGGAAACATAAGGTGCCGGATGCCTTTAAGTTCTTTCCAAAGTTCCCTAAAACCATCACTCACCTAAAACGGCTTAACAATGTAACAGAAGAGATGGATCGGTTTCTTACCTCTATTGGTGCGTTTGAAAAAAATCTTGGGGCTATACTTATGCTGCCTCATCCGCAAATGAAGCCTGCCCATATAGCGCAAATTGAGGAGTTTATTTCGATGGTTCCTAAGGATGTACGGTTATTTGCCGAATTTCGGCATCCTGAATGGTACGAAGGGAGCGAAGGCTACTCTGCCGATTTGTATAATTTCCTATGTGCGCATAAAAGGGGAACGATTATAACGGATGCGGCAGGCAGGCGGGATTGCGTACACATGCACTTGTCCACACCTGATTGTTTTATTCGTTTTGTAGGGAATGGATTGCACCGCACCGATTATGAGCGGATAAATGATTGGGTATTGCGTATAAAGAAATGGATGAGCGAGGGGCTGGAGCAATGTATTTTCTTCATGCACCAGCACAATGAACTTCATTCGCCGGAACTGATCCGCTATTTGATTGAGCAACTTAACGAAAAATGCAAAACGGATATCCCGCTTCCGAAAAGAATGGAACGGCCTGAATTATTTTAATGGAGCGGGAGAGATAAAGAGAGGGATTGCAGCGAAGCTGCAATCCCTCTCTTTATCTTTATTTAACCAATTACTATCGAATCAACGTAACATTGCCTTGTTTATAGAACGTCCTTCCGTTACGCACCGCCTCTACGATATAGACATATACGCCCATGGGCTGAGAAGTGCCTTTGTATTTGCCGTCCCATCCCTCATTAATATCGTTTGTCTCAAATACCAGCGTACCCC
>JAEZZY010000071.1 GCA_023418315.1 Bacteroidota bacterium | reverse complement strand
TATTTGTCGAAGTAGCGGATGATTATTATTTTTATTCCTCTTGAAAAGTCCCAATGGTTAGCTTAGTTGATGCAACGAGTAAGATAATCGGGACTTTTCTTTTAAAAAAAATTTCGGATAGTTATGATAGCATATAAAAATAATTTAGAGAAAAAATATTGGGAAGAAAGGAAAGCTCATTATGCATCTTTGGATTTAGAATTAAGGAAATACTTTGGAGAATTATCAAGAAAAGATGATACCGCCAACAGAAGAAATAAAAAATCAATAAAAGAATATTTTGACTGGCTGGAAAGACAAGATAGTAATTTTCATGTTGAATATGACAAAAAATTAGACGATTTTCCAATGTTAGTAAAGTACCGAAAAAGAAATAAGGATAGTACTTCTGATGAATATATTACGCTTAAACGATTAGTAAAGAAAAGTTACCTTCCGCTTGGCAAGTATGATACTTTATTTGTAGAAAGAGCAGAGAAAAATATTTTAATACTTGATAGTATTAGCAAAATACATGGATATGTACCGGGAGAACGAACGATAGGAATTATAGATAATGATTTTGATTTACATCAGGAAGGAACTCATCTGTCTTTAAGCTTCAGACCTACTGTAATACATTTTCTTTATCACCATGGTTGTGGGTTTTGGCTTATGAGAAACGAGCTTTATGAATCAGTAAAAAGAGGAGAAATACATCCTCGTTATTACGCTTTGTTGTATGACTATTCTTATTGTGATTTAAGAGATGTATCAGGTAAAGATTTGTCTTTGAAAAATCTTCAATCAATCTATAAAATACAGTGTACCCTTCCGTCCAAAAATAAAACATATAAAATAGCCGCCTTTAATTGTATGGAAGAAAAAGCTGACCCCTTGTTTGTAAATAAATGCAGGAAAGAGCTCTCAATCAGCAGCTTGCAACATGATCAAAAAAAGCGAGCGTATGCCCAAAAACATCATCTTATTTTATTTTTTGGCTTGTTAGGTGTTGAAACTTAGCTACTTTGAAGTATATTTTATTAATGACAGAAGACAGTGAGGAGCTTACAGACTATATTGTCCAATGGCTGCAAATATCATTCTATCATTCATATAGTCAGAATAACTGAAAAGACTAAAATTATAACTATAAATATTCAGACATCCTATTATACATCTTCAAAATTTTCTATTGGAATTGAGGAAAAGATAATAGGGTGTTAGAATTATCAACCATCCTTTTTGTGGAATGGCAGAGAGGATTTATTTTTCATTTATGTTTCGGGTTATTATAATTCTTATAGCATTTGTTTTATTTGGGAAGACAGGCTTGTCAGTTGAAAATTACATTCTTTACCATAAAAAAATCGTATTGGCTGAAGAAGAAATTTTTTTGAAGGACAAGGTGCATAAGGGTCTTTTAATATATGCAGATGTATTTGAAAAATTTGATTTTGTATTCCTGCAAGACTGTATTATTGCAATGCAACTATCCTTATACATTAAAGATGAAGTTTTATTTTTAAAGTTTGCAGATAAAGCGATAAAAAACGGGTTGCTTTTAAGACATTTTGCTTTACTGAAATATATAGCTACTCATCCTATTTATATAAAAAATGAATACAAAATTAAAAAGCACTTTCAGCAAAACAGATCTACATATTTAAAACGTATTGACACAGCTACATTGAAAAAAGTTATCAGTTTGTATAGCTATGATCAGATGGATAAAATTAAGATCGCGAACGAAACAGATAAACAATATTACAGCAGATACAAGCCGTTCATACAAGAAACGACGTACAAATTAATGAAACTGATACATGATAAAGGGTTTCTCGGAGATAGACTTATAGGTATAGATCAAAATGACATCTTAAAGGAGTTGCATTTGGGAAATTACGATGCTATAGATTATTACATCAAACATAAAAATGATCCCGGCTTTCATGCTGTGCAACTGCAATTTGGATTTGATGAACATTATTTTTCATCAACAATTTATTTTCCAATAATTATTCATTTTGTCAATTCATGGAAACAACATAGCGACAGATGTCGCTATATCGTACATACAGATAGCTTTTATAGGGAGCAAATTGCTAAAGGAAATATGCACCCTCAAGAGTTGGCGAATCTATATGACCTTGGATTTAATTTTGTAACAACACCGAAACCGGATACAACAAAAGGGGAAAAATATTTTGGTATTCAATTGGTCTTTTCAACAAAAGATCGACCCGATAGTATTTTGGATGCAGGGATGAACCATTTTCGGACAACATATAATATTAGTACCATTCAGTGCCAACGAGCTAAAGTTGATTTCTTACGTAAACACCGGATGCACTATTCTTTCGGATACCTTGGATGCCGAAGCTAAAAACCAATATGATTATAGAACAAGTGTATAAAAACTTGGAGCAATCCCAACCCGCAGAACAACTATTCAGAAAAAACAGCAGTGTAGAGGAGATTCAATAATGCAGGAAGCTATAATAGCTCCGCACCCATTTCATAGTTTAAAATAAAAAATGAGAATCTTGTCCCAAGATTTTTCTCCCAATCCTCGTCTATAAAATCATGAGCGAGGCAGGACTAAAGATTATCAGAAGACAATTAAAAAACGGAGCAACCACAAGTAACATCACCTTCTTCCTTTTTTTGCTGTTGGCATTTTTAGGATTAGTGATTTCTTAACGCCCGGTGGATATTTATTCTGTAAACAGGCTATTAAGTTTTGGTAATTTTAATAACCTTTCAAAAAATATGTTGGAAAGCAAGATGACGTAAACCTTTATGCCTTTATATACGGAGCAAGACATAATCACCGGCTGCAAGGAACACAAACGCGCGTTCCAAGAAACGCTCTATAAGCAGTATTATAGCCTTTTCTTAGGAATATGCTCCCGCTATGCCATGAATATGGAAGATGCCGAGCAATTGATGAACGATTGCTTTCTGAAAATTTTCAACCATATAGCTCAATATAAAAACACAGGTTCTTTTGAAGGATGGATGAAACGAATTGTAGTCAATCACTGCCTGGATTATCTGAAAAGCAAAGACACGAAGAATGCACTCAAGATAAGCCATGCCGTACCTACCCACGAAACACACGAGGTAGCAGTGCAGGCAGAGGTGATCCGGTCGCTCGAGTTTAAGGAAATGCTTCAGATGATTCAACGGTTGCCGGCGACTACCAAAACAGTATTCAACATGTATGTGTTTGACGGCTTTGCACATAAGGAAATATCCAAAATGCTGGACATTACCGAAAGCACTTCTTCCTGGCACCTGCACCATGCACGAAATCTGCTGCAAGGAATGATAAAAAAAAACAAAACGGAGCAAGTGAATTATGAGTATAAACGATTTTGATAAATTATTCAGGGAAAAATTTGAAGAGCACGAGTTTGCCTATAATCCTATCAACTGGGACAAGCTGACTCCTGCCCTTCCTCCCGAAAAGCATAAAAGACGAATACTCCCCTGGCTTACGGGCATAGCGGCTTCTATAGTCCTGCTCGCAGGCGCTTCCTGGTGGATGCAAAAAGATAAGACAGATATAGCCATTACCACACCTTCACTTAAAAACACAACTACACCCGTACCTACAATACCGGATACGCCTGCACCGAAAGAACAAAAACAGACACAGCCTATAGCTCCTGTTTCACAAACGCTATTGACCGGAACACATCACACGAAAGTACCCGTAGCCAACAAACCGACAAATACGACCGAAGAAAAAGAAACAATCCCTACATTCCTTCCTAAACCCTATGAAAAAAATCGGATACCCTTTGCACCTGTCCCTGTCCTATCACAAACCCATGAAGAGATCGTAACGAAAAGCGATCTTCCTAAAAACCCTATAAACACTATCACTCATGAAAACTTAGATGAACCCGTATTCTCGCCGCAGGAAGATGCCTATAGCGTCTCCTCGCGCAAAACATCCGTGAGCCTTGCAGGAGGTTTCAACTACGGAAGCTTTAATACGGGCTACGGAGCATCGGTGAATGCCCGTCAGAAAATTGGCAGAAGAATCTTTGTAGAAGGCGATCTGGGCTTTATGCAAAACCAGGAAATGATAGCTTCCACCATGAGTACGGATTACTATAATAGAGTAAACAGCGGACAATTCAGAGGAAGACCCGCTAAAATTGAAGAAAAACCCTACAATATTCATTACCTGCAAATGGCTCCTTCCATAGGCTATCAGCTGCATGAACATATATCCGTAGGTATAGGAGCAGATGTGCAAAAACTACTGGATGGCACGCGGGAAGACCGCCCCGTCGTTACTACAGAGCAAGGCTTCAAACTCATTCCCCTATGGGACGCCGGCGTTACCGGAAAAGCGGAATATTCCATATCCCGGAGACTGAAAGCAGGGGTGCTTTACCGCGAAGGCATCAACAATTTATTACAGGGAAATACAAATTACTACGAACGCCGCTACCTGCAAGTGCAAATGAAGTTGAAACTTTTCGGGAAATAATTACTCAAGCAACAAGGCTTCATCTTCTCCTCCGAGATTCAAATCTACCTGATCCATTCCGGCAATACCTTCTATAGACCCGCGTATATGGGTGGCATTCAGCAATACCTTTTCGAGTTGTTTTTCGCGCGCCTTCCATAGCCTTTCCATCGCATCGCGCTCCCGCTGTATCGAAAGCTTCATGGATAAAAATCCTTCCCGGATGGCTTTCCACTGTTCCGAAAATTCATGTCCCGTAAGGTAGTCATAGAGCAGGTGCATTTTATCTCCTTTATTCTCGTTGTTTTTATGCACGCTATATACCTTGATAATGGAGTCGCGCAACACAGTTATAAACGCCCGCACTTCCTGAAACGTACAGATCCATATACCGTCTTTTGCGCCAAACATATTCATCCCTTCGGGCATTACACTCGTTACAATCACGGCTATATCGGCATTGTTATTCCGGGCATCCGCTTTTAATTTTTCTATCCAGTCTTTTCCAAATTCTTTTGTGCGTTTGCTTTCAAAAATGATGCTGCCGCATTCTTGCCCGTAATGATTGCGCACGGTAAGGATGCAGTCTGCCCCGCGTTTTCCTTTCCCTACTTCATTCACTATATCGAAGGGGAAAGCCTGCCTCAGCAATTCTTCCAACGCCAGTTCCTGCACTTCGCCCTGCAATTGCATAGAGCCTTGTTCTGCTTTGCGCCGCATTTCTTCGATGAGCTTTTTTTGATCTTCCAGTTGTTTTTTCAATTCATTTTTAGCCATCTCATGTTCTTGCTCCTTCAGCTTGTTTTTTTCCAGTTCCTGGAGATGGATTTGTTCTTCCAGCTTGTGCCGTTCTTGCAGCAAATGTTGCTGTACTTTCAGGTCCAGCTCTTTTTCTTTAGTAATCAGCTCTTGTTCTTTCTTTAAAAAATCCAGTTCTTTTTGCTGCGCAAGCTCCAGTTTTGTTTTGGTTTCCTCCATTGCTTCCTGCATCATTTTTAATTGACGTTCATAGTCATCTGTCAGTTGCCGGCGCAAGTGCAGGGAGATTTGCTCGGTTAGTTTTTTCTTTTCTTCTTCCAGTTGCTTTCGGCTTTCTTCATCCTTTCCTTCGAGTTGTTTGAGCAGTGCGGCTTCTTTCTGCCGGAAGATTTCCTCTTTCTGCTGCATCCATTTCCGGGCTTGTTCGTTTGTTTCTTTTTGGATACGCTCGCGCATGACATCGGTCAGCTCAAACTCGTGGCGGCATTCCGGGCATATTATTCTTGTGGACATGATGTGGTACTTAGAACTTGAATGTACAAAGTTTTCAAAACTATAATTTCTTAACCTCTAAACGATCCTTACATTCTTTCAGTAAGGTGGTAATGGTTTTGCGCAGTAGGGGATGGACGAACTGCGGTGCTATTTCCGCCAGAGGCAGAAGCGTGAAACGCCTGTCCTGCATATAGGGATGCGGAATGGCGAGTGCAGGGGTTTGAATGGTTTTTTTACCATAAAATAAAATATCTATGTCCAGCGTGCGTTGTCCCCATTTCACTTTTCGCTGTCTTCCCAGATTTTTTTCTATTTCTTGAATGGTGGTTAAAAGCGCTTGCGGGCTATGATGTGTTTTCAATTTCACTACCTGATTGAGAAAGTCCGGCTGTTCTTCCAAGCCCCAGGCCGCCGTTTCATAAAGAGAAGATTTTTTGATAACCGCTCCGCAATGTTGTTGTAGTTCCCGCACTGCCGTTTGTAGCAGGTGGATTCTGTCGCCTTCATTGCTGCCGAGGAGTAGGTAAATGGTGGTCATCATAGGCGAAATATAGCGTCTTGTTTAGAATTGCAAAAATCCTCAAAAAAAAATTCTGAAGAAGAGGTAGGGTAAATTAAGCTTGCAGTGTCTTATATTAAAACAATACGTGCAAGCTGCTATCTTTGAACGGCATTATCCGAAATTAATGACAGAAGTTTCCTTCATTCCTGATTCCGTATCTGTGGAAGTGCTGTTTGCGCAAGCATTCAAAGCACATTTTCGGAGGCTGCATGTGTATGCTCTTACTATGGTGAAAGAAGAAATGGCGGCGGAAGAAATGGTGCAAAACGTATTCTGCAAATTATGGGAGCGCCATAGGGAAATGCTCACAGAATCGTCTATTACTCCTTACCTCTATCGTGCCGTACACAACGAAAGTCTTAATTATTTAAAACATCAAAAGGTAAAACAAGCGTATCAAACCTATGCTATGAAACAGGGAGAAATCGATGAATCAAGCGTGCATTCCATTACCTACAAAGAGCTGGAAGCCAAGCTGGAAAACAGTTTACGTGAATTGCCCGAACAATGCCGCACCGTATTTCAAATGAGCCGTTTTGAAGGATTGAAATACCGGGAAATAGCCGAGCAGCTGAATGTATCGGTAAAAACCATCGAAAAGCAGATGAGCAAAGCCTTGCACCTTTTGCGTTTGAAGCTCGCCGACCATTTGCCTGCTGCGCTCCTCTTTTTAGTACTTACCTTACAAAATGTGTAGCGATGATGAATGAACGATATATAATGGATGATTTGCTGGTTAAGTATCTTTTGGAAGAAGCTACAGAAGAAGAAATTCGCCATGTGCAACAATGGATAGAGGAAAACGAAGCGAATAAAAAGCAGTATGAACAACTGAAGCAGATATGGACGGCAAGCGAGCGGTTGATGAATTATTCTACCGTCAATGAAGATGCCGCATGGAGCCGCTTGCAACAACGTATCCGCAGCGGGAAGGTAAAAAAGCAAAAGACGTTCTCCTGGAAGAAAACGGCTATGGGCATTGCTGCCGGATTGGTACTGCTCCTTTCTGCCGGAATCGTTTATAACGCATGGAATCATCAGACGCTTACTCTTGCATCGAAGGATAGGGTGCTTACCGATACGCTGAGCGACGGTACGGTGGTAACACTTAATAAACATACCACGCTCCGTTTTCCAAGAACCTTTTCCGGAAAAGAACGGCATGTAGCGCTGAATGGCGAAGCGTTTTTTGATGTGGCACCGAATAAACAAATGCCGTTTATCATTCAAGCCCATGAATCCCGGATAAAAGTAGTAGGTACTTCCTTTCACATAAACAGCTCGGCAGAAAGAACCGAAGTGATTGTTAGTACAGGTATTGTAGAAGTTTCTAAAAACGAAGAGCGGATAATAGTACATCCTAATGAAAAAGCGTTGGTAAGCCGCGACAGAAGCACCATTTTAAAACAATTAAATGAAGATCAGCTTTATAATTATTATTACTCTAAGGAGTTTATCTGCAATGCTACGCCCCTTTATAAACTGGTGGAGGTACTGAGTCAGGCCTATGGCAAAGAGATTGTAATTGCCAACGGAAGCCTAAACCACCTCCCGCTCACGGCTACCTTCCGCAACGAATCGCTGGAGGGTGTGCTTAGCGTCATCAGCGAAACCTTCAACATATCCGTAACCCAAGAAAGCGGAAAAATAATTTTAAGATAAATCAATTCATGCATTATCGTTTTTTTATAGGCTTATTGACCTTACTGCTGATGTGCCTTGAGGCGCAGGCGCAGGGCTATTTACATAAAAAAGTTTCTATAGAAGCCAAGCAAAAACCGCTGGAATCCGTACTGGATGCGATCACACAACAGACAGGCGCTGTATTTTCCTATAACAGCACCCTTCTGCGAAAAGACAGTCTGGTAACGTTTTCAGCCAGAGAAAAATCCGTAAAACAAATCTTGCAACTGCTTTTCGGAGAGCGCCTTTCTTATAAAGAAAAAGACCGGTACATTATTTTACAAAGCAATGAAGACAGCCGGTTTTGGTATGTGAGCGGCTATGTGCGGGATAAAACTACCGGCGAGCAACTCAGCAATGTAAGTGTTTATGAACCCAACCAGCTTGTGGCTACGCTTACCAATTCCGAAGGCTATTTTAAAATGCGTTTTAAAGGATCGCATCCGGCTACGAATATCAATGTAAGCAGGCTGGCGTATAACGATGCGAGTTTTCTGATAAAACCCGGACAAGACCAGGAGATAACGGTACATATCCTCCCTACAGATTATGCCTTGGATACGGTAATCATCCAAAACCGCCGGCACATAGAAGATACCCGCTTAGGGCGTATGTTTTTATCTTCCAAACAAAAACTGCAAAGCATGAATGTGGGAAAATTTTTTGTAGATAAACCCTATCAGGCATCCTTCGTTCCGGCATTCGGCACGCACGGGAATTTCAGTTCGCAGGTAGTGAATAAAATTTCGCTGAATATTATAGGCGGCTTTAATGCAGGCGTGCATGGAGCGGAAGTAGGTGGTGTTTTTAATCTTATCAGGAATGATGTGAAAGGCGCACAAATAGGCGGTGTGTATAATATGGTGGGTGGTGAAGTGGAAGGCGTACAGGTAGGCGGCGTTGCGGATTTAGTGTTTGGTGCTCTGGAAGGTGTGCAGGTATCCGGAGTGTATGGGCATATTGCAGGCAATGTGGAAGGTGTGCAGGTAAGTGGTGTGGCGAATTTTGCAGACAGCAATATGCAAGGCTGGCAAGCGTCCGGCGTGGTCAATTATGTACGTCAAAAAACAAATGGGGTGCAGATTTCCGGTGTGGCAAATATTTCCGGTAAAGAAGTGAAGGGCGTGCAGGTTAGCGGTGTAGTTAATTATACCAAAAAACTAAACGGCGTACAACTCGGCTTAATTAATATCTGCGATACCTCCGAAGGCTACAGCATCGGCTTGATTAATATCTCCCGAAACGGCTATCACAAACTTTCTCTTTACACTACCGAGGCAGCGCATTTCAATCTTGGCTTGAAAACTGGAACAAAGCATATCTACACCATTTTATTTGCAGGTATGAATGCAGGTACGCGCCAGCAATCATGGACATTTGGCGGGGGTATAGGCGCATCTTATTCCCTTGCTAAAAACCTTTCGTTAAATCCCGAACTCAGCATTCAGCACTTATACCTGGGTGATTGGGAACATTATAATTTGCTCAATAGAATTTCTTTGAATCTCCATTATCAGTTTCATAATCTATTTGGTGTTTTTGCCGGTCCTGCCTATTCCATCTACACTTCCAATCAAAGGTTTTTTCATCCGCATTACCCGTCCCCCATACCTGAAAACGGTGTGCAGAAAATGAGTACGAACACGCATGGATGGATGGGGTGGACTGTGGGAGTGAGTTTGTTTTGAGGATGATGATGGGTAATGAACATCCTACCGTAGCAACATAACCTCTCCTTCAGCAACAACCACCTATAAAGTTATCCCTTGAGATTGCTTCGCTGAAAAGCGTGCAATGATGCAAGGAAGAAAATGTCAAATCATCAGCCCGTTATCGTACACTCAACTTCTCTGCAATAAAAAGCGTACTTTCCTACCCCAAAAACTACTGCGTATGAACATCAGAGCCATCGTTATAGGCATTATCAGTTGCATGGCTTTTGCCTCCTGCACTTCGGGCTGGGATAGTGAGTCTAAAGCGCTGTTTTATCAAAGCTGTATGGAAGATGCGAAAGAGCGCGGGCTGGATGAAGCTAAAGCCAAATCGGTTTGCGACTGCCGTCTGGAAACCGCTCAACGCAAATATCCTACACTCGCCAATGCTATGGAGAATGTGGATAAGATGATGACGGATGAAGATTTGAGAAACTGTGAATAATAATCTATTTCGCCATATTCCGCAGCAGCACACTGGCTCTATACCGGTCTTCGCGGTACTGCTCATAGAGCGTATCCAGTTTGTTTAAAACAACAGCTGCGCCTATTTCCTCGCACCATTGCAAAAGTCCTTTGGGATAGTTTACTCCTTTGGTCATGGCGAGGTCAAGGTCTTCGCCACTGGCGATGTGTAGGTACAGTGCATCCACTGCTTCGTTGATGAGCAGGGCAAGGATACGCTCCACAATCTGTTTGCCTAAAGCCTCATCTTTTATAGGTGTTTCCGCCGGGGCATTTTCCGAATAATCATAAAATCCTCTACCTGTTTTTCTGCCCAGCCATCCGGCTTCCAGCAGGCGTTTTTGGGCAAAGGAAGGTTTGTAGCGCGGATCGTAAAAAAAGGATTGAAACACGGTTTCGGTTACTATATAATTTACGTCGTGTCCTATATAATCCATCAAGGTAAAGGGCCCCATTTTAAAACCGCCAAGCTCCGTCATTGCCCAGTCTATAGTGGCTTTGTCCGCTATTCCTTCTTCATAAATACGCAATGCTTCTCCATAAAAAGGACGCGCCACACGGTTCACGATAAAGCCCGGCGTGTCTTTGGCAATTACCGGCACTTTTTTCCATGTGTTCATCAATTGCTTCAATTCCTGCGCTAAGGTTGCGTTGGTTTGAATGGCGGGGATGATTTCTACCAAAGCCATCAACGGTGCGGGGTTGAAAAAATGCAAGCCGATCACCCGTTCGGGTTTTTTGCAGGCAGCCGCTATGGAGGTAACGGAAAGGGAGGAGGTATTGGTGGCTAAAATGCAATGATCGCTCACCAGGTTTTCCACTTCGGTAAAAACCGATTTCTTAATGTCTAACTTTTCTACAATGGCTTCTATAACCAATCCGCAGGTGCTTAAAGCAGACAGGTTGTCTGCAAAGTGAAGCCTGCCCAGGATAGCGTCTGCATCGGTTATTTTTCCTCTTTCCTGGAGTTTGTTCAGGGTGTTTGTGAGGTTGTTTTTTCCTTTTTCCAGCGAGGCGGGGTAGTTGTCATAGATATATACTTCGTGTCCGGCAGTAGCGGCTACCTGTGCGATTCCGCTGCCCATAGCGCCCGATCCGATAATGCCTACGGGGTAGTTGGTTGATGTCATTCTTTAACTAAAATAGATTGAGCGGATAAAGGTAAAGGATAAAAAAGAAAAAGCACGGGAAGCGGAGTTCCTGTGCTTTTTATCATTTATGCGCTATTATTTTCTATGCTGGTTCTTTTTTCAGAACGGCTGCCATGGTTTTGCCTATATCGGCGGGGCTTGCCACTACATGGATGCCACATTCGCCCATGATTTTCATTTTGGCAGCGGCAGTATCATCCGCACCGCCTATGATGGCGCCGGCATGTCCCATACGGCGGCCGGGAGGGGCAGTTTGTCCGGCGATGAAACCTACTACCGGTTTTTTCATATTGTCTTTGAGCCAGCGGGCAGCTTCTGCTTCCATATTTCCGCCTATCTCTCCGATCATGATGATGCCTTCTGTTTCGTCGTCGTTCATCAGTAGCTCTACTGCTTCTTTGGTAGTAGTGCCGATGATGGGGTCGCCGCCGATGCCTATGGCAGTAGAAATACCTAAGCCTGCTTTCACCACTTGGTCGGCAGCTTCGTAGGTAAGCGTACCGGATTTTGAAACAATGCCTATGCGTCCTTTCTTAAAGATAAAGCCGGGCATGATGCCTACTTTAGCCTCTTCCGAAGTAATCACACCGGGGCAGTTGGGGCCTACCAGGCGACAGTTTTTACCTTGTATATAGGCGCGTGCTTTCACCATATCCTGCACGGGAATACCTTCTGTAATGCAAATAATGACTTTAATACCCGCATCTGCCGCTTCCATAATGGCATCGGCTGCAAATGCAGGCGGTACGAAGATGATGGAAACATCGGCTCCGGTAGCGTTTACGGCATCCAAAACGGTGTGGAATACCGGCTTGTCCAGATGTGTGGTGCCGCCTTTGCCGGGCGTAACGCCACCTACTACCTGCGTGCCATATTCTATCATTTGCGTGGCATGAAAAGTGCCTTCCGTGCCCGTAAACCCTTGTACGATTACTTTAGAATTTTTATTGACTAAAACTGACATGATGATTGTATTATTTTTTTTTGACGGGTGCAAAGGTAAGTAAAATAAGCGTTAGCATTTTTGCGATTTTTTACAGATCGTACCAACGTTCTTTTATAAGCTGCCGTCTTATATTCTTGAAAAACAAAAGACACCCTTTTCTAAGAATGTCTTTTGAACAGTTCAATTTTTGTAATGGGTAATCAACTTTGATTAAAAGAAGTCCGGTTTCTACCGGATTTTTTTTGTTCCAATGCTAAAGTTAAGATAATAACCCGAACCCAGAAATCTTTATCCGGCTTTTCTTTTGGCTTCCATTTTGCTCATGTCGCGTGCTTTCTGCATGAGCTCGGAGGCGAAGATAAATTCATTCAGGGTTTCATCATCGCTGTAGATAATATCCTTACTGGTGCCTTCCCATTTCTTTTTTCCTTTGTGCATATATACGATGTGGTCGCCACTTTCCATTACGGTGTTCATATCATGCGTATTGATTACTGTGGTCATTTTGTATTCTTCCGTCAGCTCTTTGATGAGCTTGTCTATCACGAGCGAAGTCTGCGGGTCTAAGCCAGAGTTGGGTTCATCACAGAAAAGATATTTGGGGTTGAGCACTAGTGCGCGTGCCAGCGCTACTCTTTTTTTCATACCGCCGCTTATTTCGGCAGGAAATTTTTTATTTGCTCCTTCTAGATTCACTCTTGCCAGTACTTCGTTCACCCGCACCATTTTTTCTTTGTGTGTTTGGCGGGTAAACATATCCAGTGGGAACTTCACATTGCGCTCTACGGTCATGCTGTCGAAGAGGGCAGAGCCTTGAAACAACATGCCTATTTCTTTGCGTATTTCTTTCAAATCCTGCTCCTGCATAGTCGTCAGGTCTTTTCCTTCATATAGGATTTGTCCTTTGTCCGGCCTCATCAACCCTACCATACATTTCATAAAAACCGTTTTGCCACTGCCGCTGGAGCCTATGATGAGGTTGGTTTTTCCCGGCTCCATCGTAGCGCTTACCTCATCCAGCACCACTTTATCGCCAAAGCTTTTATGAATGTTTCTTACTTCTATCATTATCCAAATTTAACAGGGAAAATGGAAAATAGAAAAGAAAGATAGAGGGTGGGTTGATTGCGAACTGCCAACTGCCAACTAAATTGTATTTTAGCCGTCCCAAAGACAAATGCTCTGTGCACAACCTGTTCCGCAACAGCAATCCCTTTGTTGTAATTATACTATTCATAGCCACTTTGCTGATGAAGATGCCGGCCTTGCTGCATCCGGTCATGCCTATACCTTATGAAAATCATATTGTATTTCCGCTTTTGCTGCGTATGCTGCATTTTAGCGCTTTCGGCTATACTTTATTGGCTATTGTATTGATTTTTCTACAGGCATTATACCTCAATTTTATAGCGGAAAAACATAAGCTGTTTCAAAAAGCCGGGTATTATCCGGCATTTATGTATGTATTGTTTACCTCACTTTATCCTGCGTTCAATTATTTCAGCGAGCCTTTGTTTATCAATTGTCTGATGCTGATAGGGATAGATGTGTTGCTGAGCTTTCCCAAAACCTTGCATCCGGGCAAACAGTTATTCAATGCAGGCTTTGTGCTTTGCCTGCCGGCGTTGATACAATTTCCCGCTATAGGATTTTTTTTGCTGCTGCTCATAGCCCTATTACTCCTGCGCTCTTACCGAAATTCCGAAATGTTGGTAGCATGGATGGGCTATCTCACCCCTGTTTATTTTTTTATAGGGCTGCTTTACCTCACCGATCGCCTTGATGCGTTGAGGAATGTGGTAGAGCTGGGCTTTGACGTGCATAGGCTATCTTCCAGCCGCATTTATTTGGCAGGCACGGTTAGCGGCGCTGCCATTTTTTTGTTGGTAGGGTTTATTGCTTTCCAGCAGTTTAGCGGCAGAATGACCATCTACATCCGCCGGAGCTGGTGGCTGATTTTCTGTTATTTGGCCGTAGCGATACTCGTTACCTTAGTTGCCGTTTCTTCGGTTCATGCACAATGGGTGCTGGCGCTTCCGCCGCTTAGCCTGATCGCCACACAGGTGTTCTTTATGGAAAATCCTAAGCGATTAAGTAGTTTTATGTTTTATTTCTCATTGGCTTTGCTAATTTTCAGCCTGATTACATTCAAATAATAAAATAATACTATTCAATGAAATTTGGAGTTATCGTTTTCCCGGGTTCTAACTGCGATAGGGATATGATGCACGCGTTGCAAGATGATTTGCAACAAGAAGTAGTGATGCTTTGGCACAAAGACAAAGACCTGAGCATGTTTTCAAAAGAAGACTGCATCGTATTGCCGGGTGGTTTTTCCTATGGAGATTACCTGCGCTGCGGCGCCCTGGCGCGTTTCAGCCCTATGATGGAGCAGGTTATTCAATTTGCACAAAGAGGAGGAAAAGTGCTGGGTGTATGCAACGGTTTTCAGATTTTATGCGAAGCAGGACTTTTGCCCGGCGTGTTACTGCAAAACGATCATCAGAAATTTACCTGCAAAAATGTACATATCAAGACGGAGCATACCGCCGATTTTGTATCCAAAAATGTAGGAGATAAAATCCTGAAAATACCGGTAGCACATGGAGAAGGAAGGTATTTTGCCGATGCAAAAACGATGGAAACGCTGCAACAAAATAAGCAGATCGTTTTTCGCTACTGCGATGAAAAAGGGGAGATAAACATCCCTGCCAATCCCAATGGCTCTACCAATAATATAGCCGGTATATGCAACGCTACGCGCAATGTTTTCGGTATGATGCCCCACCCCGAAAGAGCTACCAGCGACACGCTGCACAACGCAGACGGAAAATGGATCTTAGAAGCCTTTACTCAGTTGAATTAAAAAAAATAATAGTGATGAAAAACGCAATCCTTTTTTTGATGGGTACGCTGGGGATACTCCTCGGAAACGCACCGCATAGCCATGCACAAATCATCCCAAATGTACAACCCCAAAACATAGACCCTACTACCTGGACGTATAAAGTGAACCAAGTGGATAAGGACGAATATGAAGTAGTCTTTCACGTAGCTTTGGAAAAAGGATGGCATATCTTTTCGCAAAATCCCGGCGACGATATGCTGATCCCGCCTACATTCAGTTTTGATAAAAATAACGACATGACCCTCATCGAATCCGTGCAGGAAAAAGGGAAGTTGATAGAGACCGAATTTGAAGGGTTCGATACCAAGTTGCGGTATTTTGAAGGAGATGTAACCTTCATTCAACGAATAGTGTACCGCAAGAAAAACGGAGTCATTACCGGAGAACATCGCTACCAGATTTGCAATGACACCCTGTGCCTTCCCCCTACTTCCAAAATTTTTGAATTTGTAATCAAGAACTGAGACTGCTTTCTGTTGAAATAAATGTTTTATAGGACAATCATGAATCCACTTTTTAAAAAAGCCTTCGCACTGTTTTTTTCTGTACTTTTTATCAACAGCTCTTTCGGGCAAATGATAGAAGACCCTACGACCTGGACGTATGAAGTGAAGAAAAAATCGGATAAGGTCTATGAACTGATTTTTAAATTAAAACTGAAAGAACACTGGCATATCTGGTCTTTAGACCCGGGCGGCGACGGGCTGCAAGTGCCTCCGGAAATAACCGTGGATAAAAATCCCTATGTGAAGCTCAAAGGTGCTGTAAAAGAAAACGGGAAAAAAATATCCGAAGAGATGGACGGCGTGGATGGCATTGTCAATTATTACCTCAACAATGTAACCTATACGCAAACGATAGAAGTAAGTCAAAACACCACCGTGAAAGGCCAATACCGCTATCAGGTATGCGACGAGTCGCAATGCCTGGCGCCTAAGACCAAGCCGTTTTCGGTGGAGATAACGGATATTGCCGGCAGCGCTGCAGATACGGTTTCCAATGCTGTCGTTCCTCCCGCTGTAGATACTTCCGCCATTACCCAAAATATAGATACCGCAGTGCAGGCTGTGCCGGCAGATGCAGATACCGTGGCGCAAATGCAACCTGCTGACGACGATACTAAAAACACGGAGAAAAAATCGTTGTTGTGGCTGTTTTTTGCCGCATTTACGGGCGGTGTACTTGCCGTGCTGACACCTTGTGTGTATTCGATGATTCCTATAACCGTCAGCTTTTTTACCAAACGTAGTAAAACACGCGCGGAAGGCATTCGCAATGCCCTATGGTATTCACTTTCTATCATCATTATTTTTACCCTGCTGGGCGTATTGATTTCTTTATTCTTCGGTGCAAACGCACTGAATAATCTTTCTACCAACTGGATTGCCAATTTATTCTTCTTTGCGGTATTCGTCATTTTCGGTATTTCTTTTCTCGGCGCTTTTGAAATCACCTTGCCTTCTTCATGGACCAGCAAAACGGACAGTAAAGCTGGACTAAGCAGCTTTGGCGGTATTTTCTTTATGGCGCTAACGCTGGTAATCGTTTCCTTCTCCTGCACCGGCCCTATAGTAGGCCCGTTGTTGGTATTGGCAGGAAGCGGTGGGATAGCAGGCCCGGCTTTGGGCATGTTCGGGTTTTCTGTAGGTCTGGCATTGCCTTTTGCTTTGTTTGCCGTATTCCCGGGTATGCTTAATAAAATGGCGCAATCAGGCGGCTGGCTCAATCAAGTAAAAGTGGTTTTAGGATTTATAGAATTGATGTTGGCACTTAAATTCCTTTCCAACGCAGATCTTGCACAGGGCTGGCGTTTGCTGGACCGAGAAATTTTTATAGCCGTTTGGATTGTACTTTCCGTATTACTCGGTTTCTATCTTTTAGGAAAATTAAAACTTTCTCATGATGATGCTCCTGCTAAAAATATTTATGGACAAGAATATGTTTCCATCTTCAAACTTTTCCTTGCTATAGCCAGCTTCACTTTTGCAGTTTATTTATTGCCGGGTATGTGGGGTGCTCCCCTTAATGGTATGAGCCAGTTTATCCCGCCTATGGGCACACAAGATTATGTGGTAAGTGCCGGAGGCAGTGGTGGTGCAAACACCCATTCCGCTAATTTGCCTGATGATGTGGCGCCTAAGATTTTGGTAAATGAATTGCGTATGTATGAGCCGCCTATAGCCGTGCAACATGGGTTGGTAACCTACTATGACTATGACGAAGCTCTGGCAGCATCCAAAAAATTAAAAAAACCTGTGATGCTGGATTTTACCGGTATTAATTGTGTGAATTGTCGTAAAATGGAAAGTCAGGTATGGAGTAATTCGGAAGTGATGAAACGCCTGAAAGAAGATTTTATCATTGCCTCCTTGTATTGTGATTATGATAAAATAGACCTTCCTAAGGATAAACAATTTTTCTCTAAAGAGCTGAATGCGCAAATTGTTACCATCGGCGACTGGAATGAACATCTGCAAGCATCTAAATTCAATTCCAATTCACAGCCCTTTTATTTTTATGTAGATGAGGAAGGGAATAAGCTGGTAAATGAAGGGTATAGCTATGACCCCGATGCGTCTAAATTCATCAAGCATTTGGATAGGGTAAAAGAAATTTATCAAGGGCTACATAAATGACGATGGCAAAAGCGCTATAAAGCACTATTTGCAGCCACGCCCGATTAAATTTATAGCTGTATGAAAAGAGTATTTCCGCTGATTGTTTTGCTGATTTCTTTATCGGTGCTGGGCATCATCTTTATCCAGATGCTATGGATAAAAAGCGCCATAGACCTGCGCAAGCAGCAGCATGACAACGATATGGCGGCGGCTATGAATGATATTAAAGAAGGCATCTACGACCGGTTTATCACTAAAAGCGGTGAGCGTCCTTTTGATGATGAATCGCGAATGCAATTTCTGAAAGAATATTATTCTTCGGAGTATTTCAGCGACAGCGAAATCAGCCGTATTATAGAATACAATCTCAACAAACACAATATCCGTTTTCCTTTTTCTTATACCATCAGCAATGTATATGGCTATCCTATAAAATCCTCCGGACAAAACATCATGAACAAAGCGCCTAAGGAAATCATCCTTACGCCCGATGGTTCCAATTTTGCCAAAGAAGCCCTATACCTCTATCTTAAAGAAGACAATAACTATATCATGAGGCAAATAGGGTGGATGATTGCTGCATCTGTCCTTTTTACTACTATCATCGTCTCCGCCTTCGCGCTTACGGTACGCACGCTTTTTTCGCAAAAAAAACTGTCCGAGATAAAATCCGATTTTATCAACAACATGACCCACGAGCTGAAAACGCCCTTAGCCACTATATCGCTGGCTATAGATGCGCTGGTAAACAATAAAGTAATCAACGACCCCGAAAAAATAAAATACTACAGCGCCATGATAAAGGAAGAAAACAGGCGCATGAATAAACAAGTAGAAAAAATACTGCAATCGGCACGGCTGGAACGGCAGGAAATAAACCTGAATCTGCAACCCTTCGATGCGCATGAAATCATTCGAAAAGTAGCCGACAATCTTTCCCTGCAAATACAAGAAAAAAACGGTACGCTGACCTTAAACCTTGCCGCACCCAAACATGAAGTAACGGTGGACGAAGTGCATTTTTCCAATATCATCTTCAACCTGCTGGATAATGCCATTAAATATTCCAAGAACAATCTGGAGATAAATATTTCTACGCAGATACAAAACGGCATGTTAGCCATCCGCATAAAAGACAACGGTATAGGGATGAATAAAGAAACCCAATCGCATATTTTTGAAAAATTTTACCGCGCCCATACCGGCAACCTGCATGATGTAAAAGGCTTTGGCCTGGGATTGAATTATGTGAAAGCCATCACCGAAGCACATGGCGGCAAAGTAAGGGTGGAAAGCGCTGTAGGCAAGGGTAGTGCATTTACTGCTACATTTCCGCTTTCGGAGGGATAAGCTTGCTCATGATTTATGGATTTTAAACCGATTCTATCTATAGCTTTCTTTAAATTTTCCTGTTCTTTTGAACCAAGTCCGGCGAAGCAGAAACCCCCTTTGAAAATAGGAGGTGAGTTATAGGAAATCTAAACGTCCAACTATCCTGCCTGCGTTATAACTTTGTCTGCCTATGTTGCAGCAACTGTTCATACAAAATTATGTAATCATTGATGAACTGGTTTTAAAACCCGGTGTGCATCTCAACATCATCACCGGAGAAACCGGCGCAGGAAAGAGCATCATCCTGGGGGCTATGGGACTCATCCTCGGCGAGCGCGCGGATGGTGCCACCCTGAGAGACAAGGACAAAAAATGTGTGGTGGAAGCTCATTTTCAGGTGCAGGAAAATACTGCATTTCGCAAGGCGCTGGCAGAAGAAGAATTGGATGATGATCCGATGTGCATCATTCGCCGGGAGATAGCCGTGAACGGTAAATCGCGTTCTTTTATCAACGATACTCCCGTTACCCTGTCCGTGCTGGCAAAGCTCACTTCGCTGCTGGTGGATCTGCATCAGCAATTTGGTCATCTGGCATTGAGGCAAGATCATTTTCAGATGGAAATAATTGATGCCGTAGCCAATCCGCCTGCACTGCTTAAAACCTATAAAGAACAATATGCCGAATACAAAAAACTGAGCGCCCGTATAGCCGAACAAACCGCCCTACAGCTACAAGCTCAAAAAGAAGCGGATTACAAACGATTTTTGTTTGAAGAGCTGGAACATGCCGATTTTATCGAAAATGAAATAGAAGAAACCGAAGCCCGTCTTAGGCAATTGCACCATGCCGAACGCATCATTCAAACCCTGCAACAAGCGCGTGCGTTGCTTACAGAAAGCGAACAACCGTTGGTACATGAATTAAGAAAAACCGCACAGCAACTTCAAAGCATCAGTGAAGTATTGAAAGATGCAGATGCCCTATCTGCCCGCATCCACGGAGCCTATGAAGAACTGAAAGATATTGCCGGCGAACTGGAAACGCTGGAGCATAGCATAGCTCTTGATCCCGAAAAAATGACCTTCCTGCAAGAGCGGATGGATATGGGCTATAAATTGTTGAAAAAACACGGACTACAAACCACAGGCGAATTGATGGCGTTGCACGAGCAGCTTGCCGCCGAGCTGCAAGGAAACCAAAACCGCACGGAGCATCTCGCAGAGCTGGAAAACCGAAAGGAAAAATTATTTGCACAACTGGTAAACATAGCCGTTACGCTTTCCGAAAACAGGAAAAAAGAACAACCGCGGCTGGAAACGAAGCTGAATGAATTGCTGAAACTGGTAGGCATGCCCAATGCCAAACTGAAAATAGAATTAACCGCCTTGGAACAACCCGGAGAGCAGGGAACGGATAACGTAAATTTTTTACTGGATGCCAATAAAAGCGGTGTGTTTACTCCTGTTTATAAAGCCGCATCAGGCGGCGAGCTGAGCCGCATGATGCTTTGTATCAAATCCCTTACGGCAAAGGCTATGGCGCTGCCTACGCTGATTTTTGATGAGGCGGATACCGGCATCTCCGGCGAAGCGGCGAAGCAGGTAGGCATTTTATTAAAAGCGCTTTCCGCATCTCATCAGGTGATTTGCATTACTCATCAGCCGCAGGTAGCCGCTAAAGCCGATACGCATTTTTATGTATATAAAGATGATAAAAACAAGGAACGCATTACCGCCAGGCTGCGCCTGCTCAACGAAGAAGAGCATATCCATGCCATAGCACAGATGATAGGCGGCGAAAAACCAAGCGACGCAGCAATGAAAAATGCAAGGGAGCTGGTGGAGTAGTGTTTCGTCAACCAATTCTAGAATCAAGCAGCGTTTTTATTTTACAGGAATTAATTTCCACCTGTATTTATTTTCACCTGCGTCTGTAGCAAACCAAGGTTCATCATCCGAAAATCCGGTGTTTTTTGAGAACATAGCATCTCCACCCATTTTATTGTTTTGAATAATATAGTCCTTACCATCCTGTATAATGGAATAACTACTGTAGGCATCTTTAGCAGCCATAATCGCATTTCCTTTTTCGGGAACATGATACCTGAAAGCTGGCGGGAAGATTTCCTACACCGAAAGTATAAATTGAATGGGGGGCAAAATTATAGATTGTATCTCCATGCGACAGTTCAAAAGATTCTGTCTTTTTAATCACAAAAAACAGGGTTGAAAAAGCCCTCGGAACCAATCTGAATGTACAAAAGGCATCTGTACCTTGGTGAAAATAGGAGGCGCTTGCTATATATTTGCTAAGGTCAGGCCTTATGGGAAGCAACTCTTGGTACATGGTGCTTTGCTTTTTAGGAATACTAAAAATACAAAATCATGCCTAAGCGGAGGGTCAATCCATTAAACTTAATGGCGCAATAATTTTCATTGCCGTATTGAATCAATGCCCATCTTTTAGCGCCTAAGAGGAATGTTTCGTTCGGGAATATTTTTCGTGCATAGACAAAGGCTTGGTGATCGTATGGTTTGTACTGCTGAGGGGTTTCCAAAAGCGGACGGAATTTCTTGGCCTGCTATAAAACCATTCTCAACAGCTTATAATTTCTTAACTTACTTTTTGTTTTTCCGAAAATGTTATTATCTTTCGCTATCAACAGAAAAAATCAAATTTAGCTTTGAAACGTTTTATACTTTCTTTGGCGGTAATCCTTCCATTATTTGCAGAGGCACAGCGCCACCATGAAATAGGTCTATTTGCCGGTGTGGCTAATTACCACGGCGATTTGCAAGATAAATGGTTTCCTGACTATGGTTATAAGCCGAATGTAGGCATTTCCTACAAATACTTCATGAACCCGCGTGTGGGCTTTCGTTTCGGTGCCAACTATACTAAAATTACCGCTGCGGACAGCCTCTCCGATATTTACGTAAAACGGATGCGTAATTTACGTTTCGCCTCAAATCTTTTTGAAATCCACGGAGGATTGGAGATAAATCTTCTGGCTGTGGATAGAGAACGGGCTAAAGTAAGTCCCTATATATTCGGTGGTATTTCGGTATTCTACTTCAATCCCTATGCCGATGGACTGAACGGGGAAAAAGTAATGCTACGCTCTTTGAGTACCGAAGGGCAAGGAATGGCGCAATATCCCGATAGGAAGAACTACTCCAATGTGAATGTGGCATTGCCTTTTGGCGGAGGTATGAAATTCTTTGTAGGCAAGGCATTGATGATTACAACAGAATTGGGATTTCGCTACACCGCCACCGATTATCTGGATGATGTAAGCAAATCTTATGTAAATCAGTACGACCTGTTTAACGAACGCGGACAACAATCTGTGGATTTATCCTTCCGTAGTGATGAGTTGCCGGAATCGAAAGTACCTTACCCCGACTATGGCTACCAGCGTGGTGATAGCAAAGCAAATGACTGGTACTGGTTTGGTGGTATTACTGTAGCCGTTTATTTTGATGCGTTCTCTAATGCCGCTACTTACTGGCAAACTAAATGTGCGCATTTATTCAGGTAAAAGTTTGAAATTATTGAAAAGTGAAATGTCGCTTGAATCTTTCAGGCGGCATTTTTTTATTTTACTGATTTATGGGACCTTATTTTTATTACTCATCGAAATGCTTTGAAAAGTTGTTTATACATCAATTTTACAAAGCCCTATACACCTGCCGATTGGGGTTGGATTGCTTATGTCGCTTGGGTAGTTTTTTGGCGATGAGCACAAAGAAGATGCTCTATAAGATGCTGTAAACAGGAAGTCCATAATCTGTATTTGCTTCTTGCTGTATAGGGGAGGATGGCGGGATTGTGTTTCCCTTGTGCGTTCATTTTTGCCTTTATTCTTGGTTTCCTTTTTACGTTTGGGGCATACTGCGCACAGGTTTTGATTCAGCGCTTTTAGGCGTGGTGGGCGGTTATTTTAGGAAGGAGTGGTTAAATGGATTGGCGTGGGTG
>JAEZZY010000044.1 GCA_023418315.1 Bacteroidota bacterium | reverse complement strand
TTGCAGCCCAGCACCACGCCTACTATGTTTTTGCCTATATCATGCACATCGCCTTTTACCGTAGCCAGTAAGATCTTAGGCGCATTGCCTTGTTGTGCGGCAGGGTTTGTTTTCTTTTCTTCTTCGATAAAGGGTGTGAGGTAGGCCACGCTTTTCTTCATCACACGGGCGCTTTTCACTACCTGCGGCAAAAACATTTTACCACTGCCGAAAAGATCGCCCACTACGTTCATTCCATCCATCAGGGGGCCTTCTATCACATGAAGCGGTTTCGGATATTTTTGCCTTGCTTCTTCGGTATCTTCATCTATATAATCGGTGATGCCGTTTACCAACGCATGTCTTAGGCGTTCTTCCACTTCGGCATTTCGCCAGGCATCGTCTTTCTTTACTTCCTTTCCTTTTGCCTTCACTGTTTCGGAAAACGCTACCAGCCGCTCCGTTGCATCGGGTTTTCTGTTTTGAACCACATCTTCACAAAGTTCGCGCAGCTCCGGTTCTATCTCATCATATACCTGTAGCTGTCCTGCATTTACAATACCCATATCCATACCTGCTTTGATGGCATGATAAAGGAACACCGCATGGAGGGCTTCCCGCACGGTATCGTTTCCTCTGAAGGAAAAAGACACATTGCTCACGCCGCCGCTTACTTTGGTGAGGGGCATTTTTTGTTTGATGATGCGTGTGGCTTCTATAAAATCAACTGCGTAGTTGTTATGCTCCTCAATGCCGGTGGCTATAGCGAAAATATTGGGGTCGAAGATGATGTCCTGCGGATCAAAACCTACTTGCTCGGTTAAGATTTTATAAGCGCGTTCGCAGATGCTCACCCGTTTTTCCAGCGTGTCGGCTTGTCCGTTTTCATCGAATGCCATTACGATGACGGCTGCGCCGAATGCGAGGCAGATAGTAGCTTGTTCGATGAATTTTTCTTCGCCTTCTTTTAGGGAAATGGAATTGACGATGCACTTTCCCTGAATACATTTCAGCCCTGCAAGGATGATGGAAAACTTGGAGCTATCCAGCATAATGGGAATCTTGGCTATATCCGGTTCGCTTTGCAGCAGATTGATGAAGGTGGTCATGGCACGTTCGCCGTCGAGGAGTGCGTCATCCATATTCACATCCAGGATCTGAGCGCCGCCCTCCACTTGCTGCCGCGCTACGGAAAGCGCTTCTTCATATTTATTTTCACGGATGAGCCGGGCGAATTTTTTAGAGCCTGTTACATTCGTCCGTTCGCCTATGTTTATAAAATTTGTTTCCGGGCGAACGACCAGCGGTTCCAGACCGCTAAGCCGCAGGTAAGGTTTTATTACATTCATGTTGTTGTTAAACAGTTGTAGTTATTCTATTAGACAGATAGCAAAGGTAATAGTAATGGGTTGGAATTGCCACTGGTATAGGGGAAGCGGGCAGAAACAAAGACACAAGAACGGTTACATGGAAAAATTTTATCTTCATTATAGCTTCGTGAGGGACAATCAAATAGAATCAATGCCTCTATGGGTGGTTTATAGTTTAAAACAATTTAATCCACATCCGGTTTTTTGCGGGTGAAAACAACTTTTTAAAACGCTCCAAAAAACTATCTTTGTTGCAAACCAACAGAAACGATGCGTTTTATCGTAACCTCCACAGCATTACTGAAAAATTTGCAGCAGATAAGCGGCGTTATCAGCTCCAACACCGTGCTTTCTATCTTAGAGGATTTTCTTTTTGAACTGAAAGGAAATACACTCACACTTACCTCTACCGACTTGGAAACCATGATGCGTGTGCAAATGGAAGTGAATGAAGCCCAAGGCGACGGCAGCATTTGCATTCCTTCCAAAATATTGCTGGACTATCTGAAAAATCTTCCCGAACAGCCTGTTACCTTCAATATCAATGAGCAAGACCTGAGCATTGAAATGAGCAGCAGCATGGGCAAGTATAAAATAGGCGGCGAAAAAGCCACCGACTTCCCTAAAGAACCCGCACCTGCAGATACAACCTCTTTTTCCATCAGCGCTATAGGGCTGATAGAAAGCATTAACAATACGCTTTTTGCGGTGAGCACCGATACCCTGCGCCCTGCTATGACCGGTGTGTTTTTTGAGCTGGATGCGGATTGCGTGAATTTTGTTGCCACCGATGCACATCGCTTGGTACATCTGAAACGAAACGATGTAAGCGCCCCGGATAAAGCAGGGTTTGTAGTGCCTAAAAAACCGCTGCAACAACTGCGAAGCGCTTTGCCTGCCGATGATACGCAACTGCAACTTTCCTATAATGCCAGCCATTTGTTTGTAAACGGTGAAAACCTGAGCCTTAGCTGCCGGTTAATTGATGCTAAATTTCCGGATTTCCGCGCAGTGATTCCTGCCGATAATCCCTATAAAATGATTGTAAACAAAGCGGACTTCACCAGTGCGTTGCGCCGCCTCAATATTTTTGCCAATAAAACCACAAACCAAATCGTGCTGGAAATAACCGGAAACTCTTTGCAAATGAGCGCTCAGGATGTGGATTTTTCTTTTGAAGGAAGAGAAACACTGAGCTGCCAGTATAGCGGAGAGGATATGAAAATTGCCTTCAACGCCAAGCTGATGATAGAAATGATGATGAATATGTATGGCGAGGAGGTGCAACTGGACCTGAGCACTCCTACACGCGCCGGCATTTTCCGCCCGGTGGAAAAAACGGAAAATGAAGACCTGCTGATGCTGCTGATGCCGCTGATGACGGGAATGTAGCCGCCTGTGAAGAGGCAGCGTTGTGTTTTTTTTACCGGCTACAGGAATTTTTTAAGGGTGGTAATCAGGAATCGTAGCAGAACAAAACCGATTCTTCCCTATACTTGCTGCCCGCTACACTTACTATTAATTTTTTTTGACTTCCTCATGAAGCATCTTCCTAATATACTCACGCTTGCCAATCTCTTCTGCGGCTGCATTGCCATCACCTATATCCTGGGTGCGCAGAATTTCACCACTGCTTTTGATGCCACTACTTACCTGGAAGTGCCTGCTATAGAACAACCCTATATAGGTGCTTTGTTTATCTTCCTTGCCGCTTTGTTTGACATGCTGGATGGCGCCGCTGCCCGTGCGCTTAATATCCACTCGCCCATAGGCAAGGATTTAGACAGCCTGGCAGATGTGGTTTCTTTTGGCGTAGCGCCGGCGGTTATCCTGTTCAAAATGCTGTGGAGCGCGTATATGGCGGAGCCTGAGGCGATGGATACGAGCCTATTCCTCATCAGTCCTGCATTACTGGTAGCCTGTTTTGCCGCATTGCGACTGGCTATGTTCAACCAATCTTCCGCCGAACAAAAAAATTATTTCATCGGGATGCCTACGCCTGCCATCGGCTTGTTTGTAGCCACCTTCCCGTTGATGCAATGGCAAAATCCCTTATTTATCTATTTTTATAAGCCGTGGTTGTTGTATGCGGTAATCGCATTGCTCTGCTGGCTGATGGTGTGCCGTTTACGTTTCTTCAAACTCCTTCCCGAAAAATGGGATATGAAAAACCTGCTGCCGCGTATCCTGCTTATAGGCGGTGGTATAGCCGCAGTGCCTTTTCTGGGATGGGGCGCTTCCCTGGTGGTGATGGGTTTGTATATAATCTTGTCGCTGGTATTTAAACCGAGGGTAGGATAGCGGCAGGACAGTCAATGAAACTGCACGCTCTATTTTCGCATGAAAAGTGAAGGAACGAAGAAACCATCTCACGAAGCATAGGGCTTTCTGCATCAACTCAACAAAGCATAAGCGATATATGCCCCGCCTGCGGCAAGCACCAGCATATAGACAAACTGAAATACAGGATATTTCCAGGAGCGGGTTTCTCTTTTTACTATGGCTAAGGTACTCATACACTGCATAGCAAAGGCGTAAAAAATAAGCAGCGAAACGCCCGTTGCCAGGGTGTAAACCGGTGTGCCGTCGCTGCGGCGTGCCAGCCGCATTTTCTCCCGCAGGGTAGCATCGGTTGCGGTTTCTTCATTCAGGCTGTAAAGCGTGGCCATCGTGCCTACAAATACCTCGCGGGCTGCAAAGGAGGTGAGCAATGCGATTCCGATTTTCCAATCGTAGCCCAGCGGACGAATAACCGGCTCGATACCATGCCCGATGATACCTATATAGGAATGTTCCAGTTTTTCGCGTTGCGCGGCGGTCTGCAGTTCCTCGGCAGAAGCAGGATTTTCATTTATGAGCTGCGCATATTTATCATGAATTGCCTGCATTCGGGATGGAGGTCCGAAGCTTGCCATTACCCATAACACCAGCGAAATAATCATGATAACTTTACCTGCTTCGGTAACAAATATCTTGGCTTTTTCTACCATAGTGATACCGGCGTTTTTCCAACGTGGCGTACGGTAGGTAGGCAGCTCCATCAGGAAGAATGTACGCTCTTTTATCTGCACCACTTTACTCATCACAAACGATACCAGCAGCGCGGTAAAAAAGCCCAGCAGGTATAACCCCATTAGTACCAGCCCCTGAAGGTTGAAGAAAAGTACTTTTTTTTCGGGTATCACTAAGCCTATGAGAATGGTATAAACAGGAAGCCTTGCGGAGCAGCTCATCAACGGAGTTACCAAGATGGTGATCAACCGTTCTTTCCGGTTTTGGATAGAACGTGCCGCCATCACTGCCGGTACGGCACAAGCCATCCCGCTTATCAGTGGCATCACGGAGCGTCCGTTCAGTCCTACGCTGCGCATCAGGCGGTCGGTAAGGAAACTGATGCGTGCCATATAGCCGGTATCTTCCAGGAAGGTAATTAATCCAAACAAGATCATAATCTGCGGAACAAACACCGCTATGCCGCTGATGCCTGCCAGCACACCGTTTATCAAGAGGTCTTGCACCCAGTTGTCGGGCATTACGGTAGCCAGCCATCCGCTGAGTGCGCTAAAGCCTTGCTCCACCCAATCCATAGGATAGGCTGCTAACCAGAAAATGCTTTGGAACATGAGAAACAAAACAAGCAGCAAAATCACATTGCCCCATAGAGGATGCAACAATACTTTATCTATACGGTCGGTAATGAGTACTTTCTTCAGCGGATTGCTTTCCACCACGCATTGCTGCATGATGCTGCTGATTTTGTGGTAGCGTTGCATCACTTCTTCCGCCTGCACTTTTCCTTTTTGAAAGTCATGCTCGCCTGCAAGGCTGCTGATTCGGATGCGTTGTGCGGTTTGCAGATAACTGAGCTCAGCATGATTGCACACCAGATGCAAGGCGTTGTAGTTGCTTTGCAACTGACAGATTTCTTTTACCTCGTCCAGCCATTCGCCGGTCAGTTTGCGGAGGTCTATAAAATCATCTGCCGGCACGGGTGTAGGATGTTCGTGCTGCTCGGCTATTTTCTTTTTAAGCTGGATAATGCCTTTTTGCCTGCGGGGATTGATACTTACCACCGGCACGCGCATCAGCCTTTCCAGCCCTTCAGTATCTATGATGATGCCTTTTTTCTGCGCCAGGTCATTCATGGTAAGGGCTATGATGACGGGAATTTTCAGGTCAATGATCTGTGAGCAGAATAAGAGATTTCTTTTCAGGTTCGACGCATCGGCTATGACAATGATGAGGTCCGGACGATCGTCATGATGCCGGTCGAGCAGGATTTCATAAGTTACTTTTTCGTCTTCCGCTTTCGGATAGAGACTGTATGTGCCGGGGAGGTCTATGATTTCGGCTTTCAGTTTTTCATCTATCCGGCTGATGCCGATTTTTTTATCCACCGTTACACCCGGGAAATTGCCCACTTTTTGATTCAACCCGGTAAGCGCATTGAACAATGAACTTTTACCGCTATTGGGGTTGCCTACCAGTGCTATCTTGTATAAGCGCTTCATGAAAACAGGTGCAAAGGTAGGGATTAGGCTTGGGCTTCTTTATGCTGTACGGAGCTGCCTTACTTGTTTTTTCGGATTTTGAAAATGACTGATTTTAAACCAAAAAGCAGAAAGTTTACAGGGAAAATAAGCTGATGCCCGCTCCATGAAGATTCCCTGCGCTATAAAATCCGGAATACCTTCTTCAAAAACAGAAATCTACAAGGTATTATTTCAAAAATCTTTAACAAGTTTCACGACCGAAATAGTTTCTGTAGCTTCATTCCCTGGAATATGCGCTCCTTTTTCTTCGGTAATTATTTTTATGGCATTTGCGCTACGGCGTTGGCTGTAGAAGCAAGTCTGCAACAGGGCTACGGGCTCAATCCGTTTTATTTTTATGTATTGATTTTTTGCGCTACCGTATGGTTTTATACCCTTGCCTATATTTCCGATGTAAAAATTATCAGCACCAACGAGCGCACCAACTGGTACAGTAGCAATGCCCGTTTTGTAGCACGGAGTCAATGCCTGCTTCTGGTGATTCTTGCCGTGGCGGGATTGTATATGATAGCGCAGCTATGGGAAGATATAAGGTTTATCACCACCCGGCAATGGGTGTTGGTTTTGCTCTTTCCCCTCGTAGGTGCATTGTATTATGGTATCAGCTATAAAGCATGGCGACAGTTCAACTTTCGGAAAATAGGCTGGCTGAAACCCTTTGTGATTGGCTTTGTATGGGCGGGCGTTACGAATGTATATCCGATTATTTTTTCGGATATTATCCGGCGTACGGACACGGCTCTGCATATTATGAACTTCCTTTTGTTGTTTAAAAATTTCATGTTCATAGCCGTGTTGTGCATTATGTTTGATATAAAGGACTATGCATCGGATGCGAATCATAGCATCAAAACATTTGTGGTGAAACACGGACTGCGCCGCACTATATTTTATATTTTATTGCCTTTGAGCCTGGCGGGCTTAGGGAGCTTATTATTTTGGGGATATTTCAATCAGTTTTCGCCTATGAAGATGCTACTGAATACTCTCCCGCTTTTGTGTATGATGCTGGTGGCGTATTCCATGCACAAACGCAAATCCATCCTCTATTATTTGATACTGATAGATGGGCTGATGCTGTTGAAGGCGGTGTGCGGGTCGGTGGCTATGCTTTATTAAAAAGGGTAGATGGAAGTGGTTATCATTAAATATAGCTAAAGCGCCATGGTAAAAATTTCATTAAGGCTTCGCCGTGTTGAGTGTCCTTCACAAATACATTATAACTTTAGTGTGCCCATTCTTTATAGAGCCCCTTATATGTTTTCAAAATAGAATTTATGATAAAGTGAAAGCTTATAATTTTTAGTGGACTTGTATGCTGTACAGCAGTAACTGCGTGCAAGTCTCAATCTATAAATAGAGAAAAAGCAAAAGAACTTAATAACGTAGCTATGGCAATGGCTGTTCGCAATCTGTCGAATAGTGATAGCATAGAAAAAATAATAGAAATATTGGATGAAGCAATAGAAGCTGATCCTAATTATTCAACCGCGTATAGCAATAAAGTGAGCTTCTTATGCCAACTTGGTAAAAAATTAGAAGCCTTAAAAGTTATAAATAAGGTATTAACGATTAATGGGACATCTTTAGAGTTAAGAATGATTAAGGCTCATTTACTTGAAAGCAGTAATCAGCTTAAAGCAGCAGAGGAACTGTATCATGAAGTTTTGAAATCGTATAATGTGTTAGTTACGAAGTATCCCGATAGTCTCAATTTAAAAGTTAATCGGATTTACACATTATTGTTTACATCTGAGAAAGAAATAGCTTTATTAGAATTCAATAAATTATACGAAAAATATCCAAATAATAACCTTGTGCTGAGTATGAAAAATAGATTTGAAGATTTTGATCGAAAACGGTTTATTAGCTCATTTTGCAATTAGAGGGAATGTGGTAGTGTTTCCTATGCATAAAAAATAAAGAGTGGTCGGCGTAGTCTCCAGACTACGTCGTAGTGAAAAACAATCTCTGATTGCATAAAAGTTCTTTGAAATAATGGAGGTGTATTAAATTGCGATAAGGTTTTTTGTGAAGTAATATGAATACAGATAATTGGGATTGTGAATGGTTGAAGAAGAACGAACCGCCAACAAGCGGTTTTGCAATAGTGCGGCTGAAAGTCAAAGGCTCAACTTCAGTAATTCTATTTAACTTTAGTACAAAACTCAACTGACGGTTTCACTATTGCCGCACCATCGCAAAGCCGCCGGACGTTGTGCGTCAGCTTAAACCGACACGCTACCCTAACATAAAGTATCAAGATAAAATGAAACGACTTATAGCTTTTGCATTGACTTTGCTAACCTTAACTGCTTTCGGGCAAGACAAATACAACTACACGCAATTCAATAAACTGACAGAAATAGAAGGAACTGATTTTGTAATTGCAACAATTGAAAACTGGGGTAAAATGGACGGACTTAAAAACCGCTATTTACTTTTCATTGACACAAAAAACGGACAGACTAATCAAGTTGACTTTCCAAACGAAGGATATTTCGAGAAAATTGAACAAGTGAAAATTGATGACTTGGGGATTAACAAAATTATTGTTTCAGCTCAAACGGTTGACTTAGACGGAAAAAAAGGAATTGACTGGAATGACCCAAAACAAATAATAATTTTATCAACAGACGGAAAAGAAAGAACTCAACTTACAGACAGCAAACTATTTGTTCGGACTTGGGTAGTTAACAGAAAAACGGGAACTATTGTAATTACAGGACATTATGATACAAACAACAATGGCAAGTACGACAAGACAGATAAAAATGAAATTGGAATTTACGACCTGAAAACCCTGAAACTAATAAACAAAACATGACAAAAAGCCGACCGCACAACAAGCAGTTTTGCGAGAGCGACAGGACAGTTCTCCGCTTAAAACTTTGTGGTAAATTTGATGGTAGTTTTCCGGCTGGGAGTTGGTGCTAAGTATGCCCTCACAATTTTAAAGACTGAAATTCACGACAAAATGAAACGGGTTTTACTATTTCTATTCTCACTAACTTTCAGCGGGAGGCACGTTTGATTGCCTATTTTATTTCCAAATAGGTTTTCTTTTGAAACTTAACACTCTGAGGATATATATGGTCTGCTTGTCATCATCCACAAAATAGTGAATAAGATATGGGAATGTTTCGGCATGAGTGCATCTGATGTTTTGATAGCGAACGCTGCCTAATTTGGGCACGGCAGCAATATCGCCCAAGCGTTGGTTGAGGTCTGTAAAGAAACGCTTGCCCAGTCCGGTACTTCTTTCCTCTTCCCAGTCAATGGCTTGCTGAATATCTCTTCTGGCATTGGTAGTAGTAACAACAGAATACGGCATTAGGATTTAAAAATTAAAGCTGTTCTTTACATCGCTCCAGTTTTTGAGTTCTGTATCGCCCTGCTCTATATTTTCTATTTCTTTGAGGGCTAAACGCATCTGCCATTCGGGTATGCTGTCCTCATCATCTTCGGCTTCTTCCTTTACGGTAATGGAGACAGCTTTGCCTCTAAAAGCAATTTTAATGGCTTCCAAAATATCAGCATTGATGTCTGCCACCGATTTAAAATGATATATTGTGTACATGAGCATCTGATTTTCTCATTTACAAATTTACTCATTTACTTTCTCTCGTTGAGCGTAGTTTGCATAAAAATAGAAAGCATTCGGCATTTTCTGACCGCAAAGCGTTCTTTGCAATCTTGTATTAAATTGCGAAAATTTTTTAGGGCAATGAATAGGATATTCTTGTTTAGCATGAGTCTCCTGCAAGGGACTCGTGCGTTAAGGAAAAGACAAAGGAAAAACCATGTTGTTTTATTGAGTTTCTGCCCATGTTGCGCGAGTTCCCTTCGGGAGACTCGCGGGGGACGGAGGATTCATTGAAAACGTTTTCAATGAATCCTCTCCAAAGGCTAACCTGTACTAACTCTTAAGCGATTTTAAGCACCATTTTTGACCATTATGTCTATTACTCCAAATACTCTATAGGTAATAGGAATACGCTCTCTCTGTTACTTCTTGTCAAAGCATTATCAACGATTGTTTCATCTTCACGTTCATTCATTTTCCATCCGTATTGGCTTTCCTTTCGTTTGTAGCTTGTATTGTAACAATCAAACAGCCAATAATAATTTTCCGCATCCGCAACTTTCATGTTTACCAATATTGCATGGGTACTTAAAAAATTTTCAAAAACATGCTCTTCAATCAAATGTTCTCTAAAGTTGTATTGAAGCAAATGAAGGGTTACATAGCTGAAAGCAAAATTCACTTCATTTAGAAAGTCTGAAGGCGACCGGGTAAGGAATTTTATAGAATAGGGATATTCCATGTAGGAGGGTAGTACATAGCTAACAAATAATTTTGCTTTTCTATTCTTATCCTCCAATAAAGGGTACTTCGGATAGGTAAACCCTGCTGCAAAATCATGCTGTTCTGAATATCTGTTAGACAATAACAACAGATCATAATTTATATCGGGTAAGGGATTTGCGGTTTTCGGGGATAAGTCTTTTAAGGCTGATTTTACAAATGCCGTATCCTCTTTTGTACGACCAAAAGTAGGTAATGTGTCTGCGTAGTAATTTGGGTTGATTGACTGTTTTACACTATACTCAAGATAATATAGATATTCAGCTTTCAGCTTTTTTTTCATTGCTAAGCGTTTTGCTTTTTGAGCATCCGATGTTTTGAGAAATGGATTAGACCTTAGAATACTGTCTCTGTATAACAAAGCTGTTTTTATATCGTTTGCTTTTTCTGCTTTAATGGATTTAATCCTGTAACTCGTAATCGCCTTTTGAAAACTGGTGTCAAAATCTTCCGTCTTATCTGAGCTATTGTGAAAAAGATGACTTAACTCATGATAAGAGAGCATTTTGTCAAGTACTATACCCTTTTCTTTTATAAACGCGCAAACAACTTCATCTTCTGTTTTATCAGGATTTTCAACCCACCTATATAGATAGTCATAGAACCCAAAATCAGATAGTGGATGTTGGTACTTAATTCGTACCCGCTCGTTAAAACGGCTTAAATGTGCTTTCTCATAGCCTTTAAGCGAATTATTTTTCAGCAACTTACAATTATGATGCAACATGTACGCTTCTGTAAAAAGACGATCTGTTTTGTAAAAACGCTCTTTGGTTTGAAAGAAATTTTTCTTTTTATGGTTATAAGTAACGAATAGTTTTTCAATCCATTCTTGTTGTAAGGAAATATCATTAGAACGTAATATAGAAAGGAGGGTTCTGAGGTCAATACCCTCCTTAGTTATTAGTTTTTCACAGGTATTTAGCAAGTTTTGTGAATTTTCCTTTTTTACATCCATACTGAATTGTGCCCAAATATTTGTGTGGGGTTGAGCAAAAGAGTAAACCGAATAAATGAAGGATAGAATTAAAAAACAATGCTTCATTTTCAAAAGATATAAAATTAACGCCTTAATTCATAATTTGTTGTTCTTGCAATAAGCCGTATAAACTTCAATTAAAATAATGGTGTATGAAAAATAATTTGAACAGCCCCGCAATAATTACGGAGCGGCTTGTAATAAGAAATTTGCACATAGAGGATCTTGCTGATTTCCATGCGTACCGCTCAAATCCTGAAGTAACGAAATACCAGGGCTTTGATGTGTTTACAATGGCAGAGGCAAAAGCGTTCATAGAAGATAATGCCATGAAATCATTTGGCGTTGCAGGGCAATGGGTTCAGTATGCTATAGAAAGTAAAAATACCGGAAAGCTCATTGGCGATTGTGCTATCAAACTCAATCAGTACGATACCAGGCTTGGAGAGATTGGTATTACCATTTCACCACATGAGCAAAAGAAGGGCTATGCAAAAGAAGTATTAAGGGCTATCCTTAATTTTCTATTCAACATAGAAGGGTTTCATCGTGTTACTGAAACGGTAGATGCAGAAAATACCGCATCCATTCAGCTATTAAAAAGTGTAGGTTTTCGCCAGGAAGGACATTTTATAGACAATATTTTTTTTAAAGGAAAATGGGGAAGTGAGTATCAATTTGCCATGCTGAAAAGCGAGTGGTTGAAAGTAAAACAATGACCCCGTCGGTTAGAAGAAGTAAATAACCCGATTGTTAGGAATAAGTACATCCTTGGATGAGCATCACTCAGAGCTGAATTAAAAAAGACACAAATAATCCCGCGGAAAAACTTGCGCCGGTACAGAGTATTCGGAAAATAATTTCAACGATAGGGAAAAACAAAAACTACATTTCCCTATGGCAGCAAATAAACTGCTAATTTCAATCTTTGAAACAGACGAAAACTCACAACAAACAACATGGCATTCAAAATCTATACAAAGACAGGCGATAAAGGAAGCACCAGCCTTATAGGCGGCGTGCGCGTACCCAAAAACCACATCCGCATAGAAGCCTATGGCACGGTGGATGAGCTGAACTCTTACCTCGGCATGGTGAGTGATAGCCTTAGCGAAACCGAAGTGAAAGAAGGATTGCGTGAGATACAAGACCGGTTGTTTACCATCGGCTCGGTGCTGGCTACCAACCCCGATAAGGAAGTGAAGATGAAACTGCCCGACCTGCATGAGGAGGATGTAACCTGGCTGGAAGCCCGCATAGACAAGATGAATGAAGTATTGCCTGAAATGCGTTCGTTTATCCTGCCCGGTGGTCATTTTGCAGCTTCTACGGCGCATGTGGCGCGATGTGTATGCCGGCGGGCAGAGCGCATCTGCGTAGGCATGCAGCAACAAGAAGAATACGTGCCGGATTTAGTGGTAAAATATTTGAATCGCTTATCCGATTTTCTGTTTGTGCTGGCGCGCTATATCGGTCATCTGCATCAGGCAGCGGAAATACCCTGGCGCGCAAGGATTTAATGCTCCATTTTTAATTCTTAGTTTTTAAGTTCTCCGCTTTCCATTTGCGGTATTCGCGTTCTTGTATTTTGTATTGGTTGTAGTGAATATCTATGCTCAGACATAGGGCGAAAATATGAGCTTTTACATTGCGGTACGGCTGTACCATCACGCCGGAAGACGTTCTATAGCCATAATCTTCATTGAAAAAATTAGAAGGATAATATTGTGCTTTTACGATAATTCCCGGATTAAAAGAAACCCCTAAGAAAACATAGGGCATGATGGGTGTTACTTCCTCACTCAGCCATTCATTGTGTTTGTAATATTTATTATATCGTTCTCCTTTGGTGAAGGCTTTATAGGAATAATTAAAGGGAATGTCAATTCCGCCACCGCCGAAAATGAAATTCCGGTTGCGCAAATCTCCCAGCTTGATACCCAAGGGGATTCCCAGCGTATAAACCCGCTGTTTGGCAGTAATGCCGGCATTTGTAGCGTCTTTAAATTTATGGATAAACCCGAGATTCTTCAACCCTATTCCGGTGAAAAAACCTGTTTTTTTAGATACATCATAATGCAGGTTCAAGCCTAAATTAACCATAGCGGTGAAACGCGGCGTGGTGATTTTTTCATCAGATATAGCCGGTTGGTAGGACGCGCTTGAAAACATCAACATATCATAGCCATTGCCCATGTAAAAACGCTTGGGAGTAGAAATCAAAATTTTGACTTCCGAGGTATCTGTCTTTTCCTGAGCTGCCATAGGGCTTATGATTCCCGTCATCAACACCAGCATACACAGCATTTTTTTCATGGTTTAAAATTAAGGACGGAAATCGGTAGCTGCAAAATTTTCAGTCGGTTTTGCTTTGGCACAGGATTGGACTATCTTACCGTTCAATAAAATCAGTCTTTTTAAAAATAAAGCCTGAAGCAACCTTTGCCATAATGTCTGTAAAATCAATTTTCGATAATTTTTTGTCGCAAGGCCTGGAAATGGAGTACATGCCCATAGTGCCCCTCACGGAAGAAGGATGGAATGAAAACGATAAAGCCAAGCTTTCTACAGAGATACCCATCATTGCCCTGCGCAATACAGTATTGTTTCCGGATGTGGTATTGCCCATTACCGTAGCCCGCGAAAAATCGGTAGAAGCCGTGGAGTATGCCAATAAACATGGCAAATGGATAGGCGTGGTAGCACAGAAAGACAGCAACAACGAAGATCCTTCCGAGAGCGAAGTATTCCTCACCGGCACGCTGGCGCGCATCATCAAGCAAATGAAAATGCCCGATGGAAATACGACCTTGTTCATCAACGGGCGCATTCGTTTTCAGATAAAAAAATTCACCGCTACCGATCCTTTTTTCAAAGCAACCGTTACCTATCTGGATGATGTGTATCCCCAGCAGGATACGGAATTTGATGCGCTGATCTCCAACATCCGCGATTATTCCGAAAGAATTGCCGCCCAATCTATGAACATCCCCAACGAAATGGGTATGATGCTGCGCAATATCGAACAGCCTTCTTTCCTGATGAATTTCATAGCCGCACACCTGCCCGTGAAATTGCAGGATAAACAAGGCATGCTGGAGGAAAATGACCTGAGAACACGCGCGGAAAAGCTCTTGCAAATGCTGCAACAAGAATTGCAAATGGTGGAGCTGAAAAATGAACTGACCAATAAGACCCGCGGCGAAATAGACAAGCAGCAACGCGAATATTTCCTGCAGCAACAGCTAAAATCCATCAAAGAAGAACTGGGCGGCGAGCCGAACGAACGGGAAATAAAAGACCTGCAAAAACGCGCCGAACAAGTGAAATGGCCCAAAGCGGCAAAAGAACTTTTTGATAAAAACATACAGAAGCTGGAACGGATGCACCCCAGCACCCCGGATTATTCGGTTATTTACAACCACCTCGATCTCATGCTGGATCTTCCCTGGGATACCTATACCGAAGACAGCTACAACCTCAAGCGGGCGCAGAAGGTATTAGACGACGACCATTATGGGATGGATAAAATCAAAGACCGCATTCTTGAATACCTCGCCGTGCTAAAACTCAAAGGCGATATGAAGTCTCCCATTCTTTGTTTTGTAGGACCTCCCGGCATCGGCAAAACCTCTTTGGGACGCAGCATTGCAAGCGCTATAGACCGGAAATATGTGCGGCTTAGCCTGGGTGGTTTGCACGATGAAAGCGAGCTGCGCGGACATCGCAAAACCTACATCGGCGCTATGCCGGGGCGTGTTATCCAATCGCTGCGAAAAATAAAATCCGCCAATCCTGTATTTATCCTGGATGAAGTAGATAAAATCGGGAAGGATTTCCGTGGCGACCCAAGTTCTGCCTTGCTGGAAATTCTGGACCCCGAACAAAACAATTCGTTCTATGATAATTATCTGGAGCTGGAGTTTGATCTTTCCAAAGTATTATTCATCGCTACGGCAAATAGCCTCAATGAGATACAGCCCGCCCTACGCGACCGTATGGAAATCATACAGCTCACCGGCTATTCCGTAGAAGAAAAAATAGAAATCGCAAAGCGCCACCTCATTCCTAAACAAAAAGAACTGCATGGGATTAAAAAAATTCCGTTGAAATTTTCGGATAAAATCCTGCATAAAATCGTTCAGGAATATACGCGCGAAAGCGGTGTGCGCGAGCTGGATCGCTTGCTGGCCGCCGTCATGCGCAACACGGCAAAACGTGTGGCTATGGAAGACACCGTAGATCCGCAAATGACGCTGGAGCAAATAGAAAACATTCTCGGAAAACCTAAGTTCAATAATGACATCTATACCAAAGGACATCCGCCGGGCGTAGCGGTAGGACTGGCATGGACCTATGTAGGCGGCGATATTCTGTTTATAGAAACCGGACTCTCCAAAGGGAAGGGCGGACTAACGCTTACCGGCAACCTCGGTAATGTGATGAAGGAAAGCGCCTCCACTGCTTTATCTTATCTGAAAGCTCATGCAGGCGAGTATAAAATCGCTCCCGAAAAATTTGACGAATACAATATCCACATTCACGTACCGGAAGGCGCTGTGCCTAAGGACGGACCAAGTGCGGGCATTACCATGCTCACCGCGCTGGCATCGGCTTTCACCGGCCGCAGCATCCGCCCTTATCTGGCTATGACGGGCGAGATTACCTTACGCGGACAAGTGCTGCCCGTAGGCGGTATCAAGGAAAAAGTGCTTGCAGCAAAACGCGCAGGCATCAAAGACATCCTCATCTGCGCACAAAACCGCAAGGATGTGGAGGAGATTAATAAGTCCTATATCAAAGGGGTGCGGTTTCATTATGTGGAAGAGATGAAGCAAGTACTGGATTTTGCCTTGCTGAAACGATAACAGCGCCAGTTTTCATCCGGGATAAATGATCTTTCTTACTGTGCAAAAATGAACCGCAGCGTAAGCCCCGCACGTGTAGTGGTAATGGGGTAGGAGTTGGATACATAGGGAATGCTTTGCCTGCGGTCGTAGAAAAGACGCAACGTGAGTTTTTCATTCACTATATAATCTATGGAGGGAGATATGGTAATCACCTTTGCTCCTCTTGTTACCAAATCCTGCGCGGCAAATGCGAGATAGCGATTGCTTGATTTATCATCTCTTATGCCTACATCCATTTTAAAATTCAGATCATTTTTAAGCTGGGTGATGCCAAATACGCTGAACGGAAGTTTCAACCCTTTTACCCGATAGCCTAAGCCAAACACATATTCGGTGCTGCGTGTTTCTGCCACTTGATAATCCACCATGCTCAGGCTCACCGTTCTGGATTTTCTAAATTCAAAACGGGTGGTCAGGTTGTTGGTAAAGGAAGCATCAATACCGATGAACGGATTGAGTTGCTCTACAATGGTAACACTCGGCACCTGGTAGAAAGGCACAAAGTTGCCGGAGTTGGAATCAATGAACGAAGGGAAACCCACGCTGAAAATATCCTGATAGAAAAGCGAGCTGACAAAGCTGTTCATAGAAAGGGTTCCGCTATAGGCATGTGTGAGTACCAGGTTTTGTACGATACCGTCAAATAGCGGCAATCTGGAAAGTCCGTTGTAGTTGATGCGCCAATTAGGCACAGGGATATAGTATCTGAACGGATTGGTTTTTACTTTGTCGCTCTTATTATCTATCAAGGCTACGTCGCCTGCATCTTTTCCGGTATAGGCGGCTATGAAAGCGGGTACCATTACATCTTGAGCATATTGCGTATAGCCTTTGGTATAGGTAGGGTCGTTAGGATCCGGCGTACCGTTGGTATAGGGATTGCTTTCGCCGATGCGTTTGGATATAATCGCCCGGTTGCTGAGGAATTGGTCAAAAGCCGCACCGTCTTTTTTGAACATTGTTTTCAACCCGATATAAGTAACATTAAAGGAGCCCGTTTCGTAAGGACTCAGATGGGCGCGCACCCCATTGCCTATTGTATCTTTATACAGTTCTGTATAGGATTTGCTGAAGGTTTTGGTCCAGGTAAAATCCACCCGGAAATCAGGAACAGGCTCTACGGTAGCAAGGATGTTGAGGTTTTGGCTATACGTCTGTTGATATAATCCATTATAAAGCGGGTCATTGGAGAGCCTTCCTTCGGCAGCCAATTGCTCCAGCCAGGTGCGGTTAGGCTGGTATCCGTAAACAAAATCTATCCCCGGCTGGCTGTTCAGGGTATTGACACCCATCATCCTCGTGCTGTCCATATAGCCGGGCAAGATGGTTCCGCTTTGCTCGGAATAATTGATGGTGGTACGTTTCAGCATAGTGAGCAACCTGCCGAAGAACCGCACGGCGCCACTCACTTGTGGCGTAGTATTTCTCTTAGCTTTGCGTGCTGCTTTACGGGCTTTTTTGGCTTTCGCTTTTTCAGCTTTTTCTTTTTCTTTTTCTTTGGCGATTAATATTTTTCTTAGGGAATCAATCTGTGTATCGGAATATTTGCTCAGGTCTATCCCCGCAAATAATACAGAATCTTTCTGCTCTTTGGTGAGTGGTTTTTTCACCTGTTCTTCTTTCTCTTTAGGGCGTTCTTCTTCCCGTGGTTTATCCTCTTTGTCTCTTTCGGGTGGTGCGTCGGCATCGCTCATCGTCCTGTCGGTTTTTCCTTGTGTTCTGTCTAAGGAAGGATTTGACTTACCGTCAATGACCGGCGTACTGTTTCCTTTCGTGTCTTTCTGTTGCTTTAAAACGGCGGGTTTCGGCTGGTTGATAGCTTTCAGCCAGCGGTTTTTATTGTATAGGGATTTAAAATCAAGCTCTCCATTGATCTGGATATTGCGGGTATTGCCGATGGTATTTCCTTGTGATTTTGCCAGCAAAGAAGAAGCCGTCCAGTTGTAGGTAGCGCCGTAGGTAGCACGCAGGTTCGTCCAGTTGGTAAGGGGCAGCTTGGATAGGGGGAGGTTGTAGCTGGCATTGAAGGCCTGCGTATAACCGGTGTTTCTGCCGAAGGATTTTATGCGGTCCCATAGAGTGTCTTTTTTCTCTTTGGTATCTATGCGGCCGTAGGGTTCATCAATGCGCGAGTGGTTGGTAGCATGGTAGTCGAAAGATAATGATTTGGTAAGTTCCCAGCGCAGGTTATAATCCCGCATCCAGGTAAAATTTTTATAGTAGGTAGGGGCAATTTTATAAACTGCGTCATCGCCTATGTTCCGCACTTGTGTTTCGTTGGTGATCCGGTCAAGCTGGGTGCGGAAGGTGAAGTTTGCGGGCAGCGGGTTGAAGTTGAAATCCTTTACAAGGCTGAGCCATTTGGATTTGGATTTGATGAGTTTTTTAAACGGTTCTATAGGCTTGGATTTGATGTTGTAGGTATAACCCAGTCCTAATTTTTGCGTAAGCAATTCATCGCTTTCTATTAGAGGATTTCGTTTAAACTGGCGATTGTAGGAATAGCTGAGGTCAAAATTCTTTACGCTCCAGGGCATTTGGGTTTTAGGCTGTTTGTTGGCATTTCCCAATATGCGCACGTTGGAGAAGTTGAAGCTTTTGATGTCGGTATAGTCTTGAGCCGCTTTGCGAAGGGAATCTCTTTCTCTTGCATCGGTAGTAGCGGCGAGGCGATCTTTCATTTTTACGTCCAGATCATAGGGGTCGTATTGGGGGTTGCTCACTGTTTGCGAATAACCGGCAAAGAAGGGCAACTGCACGCCCCAGTTTTGTGGCATGAGCTTGCCGAGGTTGAGGTTGGTAGAGCCGTCGAACTGGTGAAAATTATCCCTGTAACGCTGGTTCAGCTTCTGGTCTATATTGCCATAGCCTTCGGTGTGCATGCTGCCGCTCAGCCGGATGTTTCCGAGATCAGCCATTTGCACATTCAGCTTGCCGCTTGCTGCGTAACCGGCTTTTTCATTCAGTCCGGTCATGCGCAACTCGTTGAACCATAGCTCTGCGCATTTATCCAGTCCGTCGTCGGCAGGGGTGTTTGTGGTTTTCTTAGGGTTCATCACACCCAGCATGATGGTTTTGGCATCTCCCAGGTTGGGGCGGCCCAGCACCACTATGGTGTTTCCTTTACTATCTGTTTCTTCATAGGGCACAAATGATTGCTGCCCGGCGTTGTCTCTGTTGGTCTTTACACGCACCAGGTCTTCCAGGGCTATGTCTATGCGGTTTACTTCCGGCCATATTTCTTCGGCGCTACGTGCATTGGGCAGGGTAATCTTCAGCGGCACCTGATATTCATAATAGTTGTTTATAAAATCGCTGCCTATGCGAATCACTGCTTTCAGATCACCGTCTTTCACGTCGGTGCGGCCTACTATTGATTCGGCATGGATGAACATACGCAGCTTTCCAAACTGGCGCATATCTACCCCTACTTCTTTATATACGGCGCGTGCATCTCCGTCTTTTAATCCGCATACCTGCACGGAAAGCGCTTGTTCATTTTGCTGAATGGTTTGCCCGCTGGATACGGAAAGTGGCTGGCGGTTTACACCCGGCGGGATTACGTAGGGAATAGGTGTGCGTCCGCTGTTTTCTTCGAGGCTTAGGGAAGTAACGGCAAAATCGGTATTCAGCTCATCATCCGGCACTACCACACCCGGGCTTTGCAGGGAATATTGATATCTTCTCCATTGGTTTCTTCCCAGTTCCAACTTTGCAAAGCGGAGAATGGTGCTGTCTTGAAATTCGGTAAGGAACATCCGCATAAAGCGTATGGAACGGAAATCGGAGATATTCCCTACACGTTGCTGGTATTCGCGAATCGGGATTTTAAACTGATACCAGGTTTCTTGTTCGGAAGCGCCGTTCGGAAGTTTTACGGTAGGAGTTTGTTTGCTCACGATATAGTTGCTGCCCACCTGCATTCCGGCAGGGGTCAGTTCTATACGGTATTGATAGTAGTCTTCGGCTTCATTGAGGGTATTATCCCTGTTTATATCTTCGGCATCAGGCAGGTTGGTAGCTGCATTGGTATAGACCTGTGCATCGGTGGTAACGGGCGAATTGCCTTGGGTGTTATTAAAATTTTTGTAGCGGGCCAGGATGGGGGTGCCGGCATTATCATAATCTTGCCCGCGAAAGTATTTATAATTGTCGCCGGAAGGATCATTCTGTATGAGCGACAAAGCGTTGGGGTCTGTTATTTTGGATACTATATGATTAAGGTAGCGTTCGTATTTTTGTTTTTCTTCCTCATCATCCATACCGTCTAAACCTACATCTTGCACCGGACGGGCGGAAGGGTCGTTGTCAAATGCACGCACTACCTGCGTTTGCAACAGAGGTATATTTCCCCAGGAGCTTGTGGCCATTTGTGTGGCGTTTTTAGGGTAAGGCATTCCGTTCTCAAAAAACTTACGTGAATCTTTCAGTACATCTTCCGATACATTTCCCAGATTGATATAAAGGCTGCCACCGGGAGAGTTCTGCTTATTGATAAATGGATCTAAAAGCCAAAATTCGATGAACTCTACATTGGATTGTTCAAAATCACTATACTCTATAGCCCGTTGGATGCCGCCCCACCGCGTCTGCGGGTTTAATAACCTGCCTCTGGCATCTATACCTGCTGTATCAAAATTATAGGGACCTCTTTCCTGCGGGTAAAAGCCCAAGTCTAACGTAGCCAGTCCGTATTGGGTAGGTTGCAGGTTTTGCTGCGGGAAAATGTCTTGCGGAGATACCAAACGGATATAATGCTGGTCAGGATCATTTTTTACATAAGCGGGTAATCCGCCTGCATTGTCCAGCAGCGTAGGCTCTATCATATACCAGGCGAGTTTACCCCGGTTATAGCCATAGCGCAGGTTGTCGTTCAGGGTAGCTTCGGGAAAGAGCAAGGTTCCGTTTTTATCGCGCGCACCGGCAGGCACAGAGGCCAGCGACCAGGATTGTGCCGGCAGTTTCAGATCAATAGAGCTACGCGTTCCTTCAAAATCATCAATATATACGGAGCCTTCGGGATCCAGCGAATTGATTTGCTTCGGATGGCCCGGCAAAAGCCCCGCCACTTCTGCCGATCCGGTGATAAAGGAGGTGGCTGAAGTAGAATAAATGGGCAGCTTATCCAGCAAGCGGGTAAGCCCCGGAAATTCGGAATTATAGTTGGCATCCAACCCCAATACGGTATTTTTAATAGGGTCTTCGCCAAAAGTGGTTTTTTGGGTGAAGGGGATTTCTTTAAGCCGCATAAAGGTACCGCCCACCGTAAGTTTATCATTGAAATAATAATCGAAACGGCTACCCATAAAGTTTTGCTGCTGAAATCCGAAGGTGGCATTGTCTTCATACTGCACACTTATAGGGATGCCGGAGTTGAGAATACCAGTATTCAGGATTTTAATTCTTCCCAGTCCGTAGTCAATCTGATAATCCTGATTTTCGATCAATTTTTGTCCGCCTGCGGAAACACTTACCGAGCCTTGAGGAATATTGAACCCTCCTAAAAATATTTCGGAAGAAGAAGAAGATTTGTAGGTTCCTTTAATGACATAGCGGTTGTTTTGCTGAAACTGGCGGGCTATGGTTTTGGTGGAATCATAAAGAATGTTGTATTGATAAAGCCGTTCAAGCTGCGGGTTGCCGGCAGTTACCGATTCTAAGTCTCTACCAAAAGGCTCAAGAACAGGGAAGATGATTTTTCCTTGCTGTGAATTGATGGTAATACCTTCTACATAGTCGAAGATACCATCCGGCTGCGGATCGTTTTGGTAATTGAGCCGGTCTAAATTGAGAATTGTAAGTAAGGGTATCCCGGCTTTGGGGCTGCGTTCATCAGGAATATATCTTTTTTCTCCTCCGCCCGGGTCTTGGTAGAGTACATTCAATCTGAAATCTTCTTTACTTAAACCGAAACCGCCCAGGGCATAAATGTTTTTCATCATCAGATCCCATATAGGCAAGGTGGGTCTGGCGGAGGTTCCTTTCAGCAATTTCATATACAACACCTTGGTATTGCTGGAATCCGGCGGCAGGTCTTCGGCAAATTCACCTACTTGATATACTTTACCATTGTAGGTATAGCGGTAGGCTACGGCGAGGATATCATCGGCATTGAGCGTGGTATTGAGCGATATATAGCCAAGCTGTGAATTGAAGGAATATTCCGAAGTGGTAAGTTTTCGCATTGTTGCTCTTTCGAAATCAATACCCTGGCTCAGTCCCATATTAGTGCCTGCCTGGCTGGTAGCATTATTTTGAAGCCTTGCGTTGGTGTTGCTTAGCAGGCGGTCGTACAAATTATTCTTGCGGTTGTCCGGCAGCGAATCGGATGTGGCATTGGTGGCTAATGCTTGGTTATGGGGCGCTCTTTCTCCCAGATCCATATAAGCCATAATGTCGCGCACGCCTTCCACGGCGCCGGTGCGGTTGGTTACCCATACATCTATTTTATTGATGGTAACAAGCGAGTTGATAATCGGAAAATTGGCTAAGGCGGTAGTGTAATGATTGCGGAAATAGTGTCCTAAAAGGAAGTTTTTATTTTCTTCGTATTCATCTGCTTTTATGGAAAAGTTTTGTGTTTGCGAACCTCCTTGAAGGGTAAGCGATTGCCGTTTTGATTTTTGCTGGGAAAGGACGGAAGTAACCCATAGCTTTCCAAACTGGAGCTGGGTTTTAATACCAAACAGCGATTGTACGCCGGAGATCAAGGTGCTGTTGAGCGGAAAGCTAATGTTTCCCGCTTCTATTTTTTTGATGATTTCATCTTCCTTTCCGGTATATTCCAGTTTTTGAACGTTGGCATTGTCAAATGTGGCTTTCGTATTCTGGCTGATGTTGAGTTTCAGTTTGTCGCCCACTGTTGCCAGCAGATTGATGTTCATCTGCAGGTCAAAATCGAAGATGCCGTATTTGCGGGCGCTTTGCACCAGCATAGGGTTTTGAATATTCTGCCATTGCCCGCCGATGGTTACATCCACATTTCCTTGTGGGCGTACGCTGATGGTGGTGCCTCCGAATATCCTGTCGAAAATACCTTCCTTATACATGGTAGGCAATTGCGGTTTTTTATTGAAGAGGGTGAGGGCGTCGAGCCTGCGTTTCCAGTAGTTTTGTTCATCTTGTTGCGCCTGGTAATTCAGGTATTCCTCCATAGTGAGGTAGGATGGGTTTCGGATGTATTCATTGCCTATTTTTTCGGTAAGGTAATAGCGGTTTTCATCCGGGTCGTATTCCACGGATTTGTTCAGATTAGTAGGGTCTTGCAGGTCCATGCCGCCTGGGTTTCCATCCATGATAGGGTCGCCGGTATGGTCGTAGATGGGGAAATGCAGTTTGGGAGAATCAGGAGCATGGGCGGGGGTATCCGGTGGCGGTGCAGGGTCATCATAAAAAAACGGATGGCGGAACCCGCGCGCAGCCACGTTTGCAAGGGTTACCATCACCACTATAGCCAGTATAAACTTATATCCGAAATTATTTTTACCCTTCAATGCGCTCTTAGGTTTATAATGCTCTCAATGCTTGTTTTATCAAGTCTTCTACACTTAGTTCAGACGAGTGATTTATTTTTTTCAATGCGGTTTCCGCTACAGCTTTGCTGATGCCGAGATTTACCAGTGCTATTAACGCGTCTTCCCGTATGGTATTGTGCTGTACCGACGTAGCGCCGTCCATATTTTTTGTGTTAATAATCTTTCCTTTCAGCTCTAAAATAATACGCTGTGCTGTCTTGCCGCCTATTCCTTTCACACGTTCCAGCGCTTTGGCATCATCGGTAAAAACGGCTTGCTCCAGCTCTGCCGGGGTCATAGAGGACAGAATGATGCGCGCCGTGCCGGCACCTACTCCGTTGATGGCTATCAGCTTGCGAAAAGTATCCCGTTCCGTTTCCTCTGCAAATCCGTATATCGTCCAGGCATCTTCACGAATATGCACATGGGTAAAAAGTTTGTACCGTTCCTCTTGCTGCACTTTGCTATAGGTTTGCAAAGTAATGTGCACTTCATAGCCGGCGCCATGCACATCCACATGCAGCAGTGAGGGAGATTTATAAGTCAGTAAGCCGTATAGATAAGCAAACATGGATTCAAAAACTCTTTAAAAAAACAACGGTATGTTCTTTCAGACATACCGTTGGTAAAAGTATAAAAATACAATTAGTTATTAATACCACCAAGGGTCTTTCTTGCTGGGTACTTTGAAGATAAATGTAAGTCCGAAGGTGCTGTAGCTGTCTTTGTTATTAGGGTTTCCTCTGTATTCATCACTTCCGTGGCGGGGCAGGTTGTGGTTGATTTGCCAGGTCTTATCCTGCATTTGATTGGCTACATAGGCTTTGTCGGCAGGTAGGGTCATATCGTACACGCTTTTGTCCATATACTTGCCGCTTACATTGTCTATATAATCGGTAAACGTGTAGCGATATTGCCATTCCACACCTAAGGAAAGTCTGCGTCCTATATCCCATCTTACACCCACACCCATAGGTACTACTATTTGCCATAGGCTGTATTTATCCGGTGCATTGGGATAGGTTCGTTTATCCAGTCCGTCGCCTTCTATATGCAGGTCATACAGGTTAATATAGCCATAGTTTTTACCGGTGGCGCTATCGATATATACCGCCTGCGGCTTGAAGTGCATAGCACCCACGCCCAGCAATACGTAGGGTTGGAATCTCCGCATAGCACCTGCGCTTTCAGGATTGAAACGGAACGGTGTAATTTCAAACAAGAAGCTTCCTTCCCAGATATTTGACCGGATGCTCAGGTTACGCAGATACCTCTGGTAAGAATCGGCTTCAATATGGTCTGCCGTTTCCGCTTTTTGCTTGTTCCACATATCGGTAGCATAGAGCGTACCATAGTTTACCCCTATGCGAAACGCAAAAGAAGGATGTGCGGAGTACCTTGCAAAAAGCCCTCCTATAAAATGAGGTTTGGTCCAGTAAGTGGAATTGCCGTAATGGTCTATGATGGACTTTGTGCCTACATCACTCCAAAGGTCCGCCAAGCCGATACTCGTTCCCAGCGACCATCCAGGTGGTTCTACATATTCCCTTGACAGACCAATTTGCGCATGTGCGTTACCTGCTATTGAAAGTAATAATGTAACAGATAATATGCTTCGGATAAATGTCTTCCGCATGAACTTTTATTGTTTAAGCGTACAAGATAAAAAAATTATTTGCCATTAAAAATAGCTTTTCTTTTTTCTAAAAAAGCATTTACGCCTTCTTTCATGTCTTCTGTGGCAAATAATTTTCCAAAACGGTTGATTTCATTGCCAAAACCCTGAGCATCTGCTCTCGCTGCTTCATTTACGCAAGCGATAATATCCGCTACGGCCAAAGGCGCTTTTGTTTGTATTTTCTGCGCTATTTTTTTTGTTTCATTCAGCAGCTCGGCTATAGGAAATACATGATTCACCAATCCCAGTGCTTTCGCTTCTTCCGCGCCTATCATATCGCCGGTCATCATCAGCTCCATCGTTTTTCCTTTGCCGATGAGTTGGGTCATGCGCTGTGTACCGCCATAGCCGGGTATGAGGCCGAGGTTTACTTCCGGCTGACCGAATTTGGCATTTTCACTCGCTACACGAAAATGGCAAGCCATTGCCAGTTCGCAGCCGCCGCCCAGTGAAAAACCATTCACCGCAGCAATCACTGGTTTAGGGCAGTTTTCTATTTTATCAAAAACATGATCCTGACCTTTTTTTGCCAATGCCGAGCCTCCGTTTGCATCTAAGGCTGTAAATTCGGAAATATCCGCTCCCGCTACAAACGCTTTTTCTCCGGCACCGGTGAGGATAACGGTTTTTACCTGCTCATTTTTTTTCGCTTCGTCTATGGCATTGCCCAATTCTTCGATTACATCTTTATTCAGCGCATTCATTTTTTCCGGGCGGTTGATGGTGATAATCATCGTGCCGTCTTGTACTTCTGTAAGGAGTGTTTGATACATTTTTGTAGTTGTTAGTAATTAGTAATTTAGTCGTTAGTTTTAATTGATTTATCCAGGGAGAACATTTTACTACTAAACCTGCTCTTCTTTATCTCTGCATATTTTGTGTGAAAACGCTCACAATAATTCTTTCCTATGTTCTTTTACCCATTCCTTAATATAGTCTGCGATTTCCGAAGTGGGCGCACCGGGCGAAAATAACCTTCCCACGCCTTGCTTTTCGAGTGTGGCGATATCTTCTTCAGGTATAATACCGCCGCCTGTGAGCAATACATCTTCCATGTTTTTTTCCTTCATCAGCTGCAACAATTTCGGGAACACTGTATTGTGTGCGCCGCTGAGAATACTAATGCCTATAGCGTCCACATCTTCTTGCAAAGCTGCATTCACCACCATTTCCGGCGTTTGCCTTAGTCCGGTGTAGATTACTTCCATACCGGCATCGCGCAGGGAAGTGGCTATTACTTTAGCGCCTCTGTCGTGGCCATCTAAACCTACTTTGGCTACCAACACCCGTATGGGTCTTTGTGCATTTACTGTCATTTCTTTTTCTTAAAAAAGCGCATAAATGTAAGGAATGATGGGCGAAATGCTACACGATGCGCAGGATAAAGAAATATAAAGTGAAGCACGAACAATGAAGCCATCTCGCGAAAGAGTTTCATTTATAGGGCTCCATCTGCGGGAAGATGATTTTTTATACAGACTGAAAAAAGTCTCCGCAAACCTGCTTTATGGATTTTTTATTCGCTCTTATAGCCTTCCCTATTGTGTATAAATGACCACGATCATGCAAAGACAATTTTTCAAAACCGAAAACTAAACTATTTTTACGTCAAATATTTTATTTATGAACTTCCCTGATAACCTGAAGTACACCAAAGACCACGAATGGATCCAGCTTGAAGGCAATGTGGCTACCATCGGCATTACGGATTTTGCCCAAAGAGAATTAGGCGATATCGTTTTTGTAGATATTAATGCAGTAGGAAAAGCGCTTGCCGCTCACGAAATATTCGGCACGATTGAGGCTGTAAAAACCGTGTCGGATCTTTACCTACCCGTAGCAGGCACCATCACGGAAGTCAATGCTGATCTGGAAAGCAACCCCGAAGCGGTAAACTCCGACCCCTATGGAAAAGGATGGATGGTGAAAATGACCGTGGATAATCCCGCAGATGTAGAAGGTCTTATGGATGCCAAAGCTTATCAAGAATCCGTAGGATAAGCTTCATCTTACAGCCTGCAAACCATGTTATTTTTCTTTTCCGATAAAGCCGGACATAAAAAAATGATTCGGAGAATAGCCATTGTCTGGACAATGGTTATTCTTCTTTTATGCTTTCTCCCTTCCAATGAAGTGCCTAAGGTGCGTATTCCTTTTGCGGATAAATGGGCACATTTTGTCATGTTCGGTTTGTTTGCTTTTTTATGGCTTGCTTCATTGCGCCAATTTAAGCTCATCTATTTGCTATGGGCATTTGCAGCAGCATTATTTTATGGCTGGCTGGTGGAATTGTTGCAAGGGCAATTATCTTTTTTGGGAAGATCGCAGGATAGTATGGATACGCTGGCAGACGGTTTTGGCGGTTTGCTGGGCGTTATTGTTTTTTATATTGGCTATCTTGCTACGCGTAAAAAAAGAGATTCATACACATGATCTATCGTAGCAAAGCTCCACTAAGAATAGGACTTGCCGGTGGCGGTACCGATGTAAGCCCTTATTGCGACCTATACGGTGGCGCCATTCTCAATGCCACCATTTCCCTATATGCTTATGCTTCCATAGAATTGCTGGCTACTGATGAAATTATCATAGAAGCTACCGACAGAAAGGAAATTCAAACCTTTCCCCTCAGCGAGTCCTTGCCTATTGACGGACAACTGGATCTGGCAAAAGGAGTTTATAACCACCTCGTGCATCACTACGGAAAATTACCTTCGGGTTTTAAGCTTACTACCTTCGTAGATGCACCGGCAGGCTCGGGCTTGGGTACGTCTTCTACGCTGATGGTGGCTATTATAGGCGCTTTTGCCGAATGGCTCAATCTTCCGCTCGGCGAATACGACATCGCACATCTTTCTTATAATATAGAACGCAAAGAACTGGAAATGGCAGGCGGCAAGCAAGACCAATACGCCGCTACCTTTGGAGGGGTTAATTTTATGGAGTTTTATAAGGATGATAAAGTTATTGTTAATCCGCTGCGCATAAAGCCACAATACCTTTATGAATTAGAAAATAATCTTTTGCTCTACTACACGGCTACCAGCCGCTACTCCTCCGCCATTATAGAAACCCAACAAAAAAACGTTACCGACAAAAACGAAAAATCCATCGAAGCCATGCACCATCTTAAAGAGCAGGCACAGATGATGAAAGAAGCCTTACTCACCGGCAAGATAGATGAGATCGGCAATATCCTCAACTTCGGTTTTCGCTATAAAAAGCAAATGGCACAAGGTATATCCACCGATGTGATGGATGATATTTATGAAACCGCATTAAAAGCCGGCGCATCCGGTGGCAAAATATCCGGTGCAGGCGGAGGTGGCTTTATGATGTTCTACTGCCCCGGAAATACGCATTATAAAGTACGTGAAGCCTTAGAAAACTACGGCGGCGTATTTCACCGCTATCAGTTTGTGAAGAATGGCTTGCTGAGCTGGACGATAGGATGATGCGGCTGGAACTTTCGCTTGACTATTGAAATTTATTTACCGAGACTATCCCTCTGAACGCAGACCGGTTTTTATTTTTTCAGCAGATGCTAACCATTTCTCTATGACAGATTTCACCTCGGAAATAGTTTATAAAACCGCACGAAGCGGCGGCAAGGGCGGGCAGAACGTAAACAAGGTAGAAACGGCTGCGGAAGCCTGGTGGCATGTCTTCTCTTCTACATTCTTTAGTGAAGAAGAAAAACAACTCATCAGCACCAAGCTCGCCAACCGAATAAATAAAGAAGGCTATCTACTCGTCAAAAGCAGCGAAACACGTTCGCAACTGGAAAATAAAGAAATCGCTAAGCAGAAAATGATCAAGCTGGTGCAGCAGAGCTTGATACAGCCGAAAAAACGAAAGCCTACAAAGGTTTCAAAAGCGGCAAAAGAAAAGCGCTTGTTTACCAAGCGCCAACATTCTTTGCTCAAACAAAATCGGAAAAAAGGTTTTCCCGACGGAGATTAATAAACGGCTATATAGCTGCCTTCTTTCGCTAATACCCAGTTTTGCCCCAGGTCTTCGCTACGGAAAAGCCCTTTATTGGTAGCTAGATAAATATATTTTTTACGGGCTCCGTTCTTATAAACATTGTCTTTTCCTACAATGCCATATACGGTAGTACCTACATCCAAACCGTTATTGGCAGGTACAAATGTGCCGGAAGACTGCAATCTGTAAACGCCCATAGAATCGGTGCCTACCAGCAATACTTCGTCAAAAGGCGCATTGGCAACATACAGACCTCTGCTCGGTAAGCCGGTGTACTTATTCCAGCTTATGCTGCCGGGGTTAGAGGTATTGGCATAGTAAACATCTTGCCCAGTGAAATCCACCAGCAGCAGCGTATTGTCGAAATGGCTGAGGTGGTATAGGTCAAGAGCAGAAGGAATGGGCATATTGCTTTGATTCACATAGCTCCATTTGTCTGTTTTATTATCTTTTCTGTATAAAGAGTCTGTAGTATTGCTATAGGCATATACCACATTGTTTTTCAGCTGTGCAAAGGAATTAATATCGCCACCGATCAGACCTTCATCCCATTCCGAATCTTCAAACCAGTCCTTGCCTTCGTTTTCCGTAAAAGCAATGCCCTTGCCCATTGTGCTGGCCACATACACACGGTTTTGGTCCATAGCGCTCAGCATCAGCGATTGCCAGGGGAATACCGTAAGCGGCGCATCCCTATAGCTGACGTTGAAATTCTGCCCGTTATTGGTGCTGATATGCAGGTTGGCTTTCAAGAAATAAATGCCGGAGTCGGAATATACAAGCGACCGTGTAGGGAAGTTGTCCACCGGAAACAAAGTGCGGTAATTTTCCCCGTCGTTCGTATTCAGAATCTCTCCTTCCGTGCTGGCTACATACAGCCCGTACGGTTTTTTGATGATGGTATCGTTGTCTATTCCATTCTCTTTATTACAGCTTTGCAAAGCCATAAAGAAAAAGGTACCCAATGCTAAAGTAGGGAGCAGTGTATATCTTTTCATGCGAAAAATTTCACCTGATTTGAGGATAGTATTTTAAAATTCAGCTTAAATATAATAGTTAAGACGGAATTTTTTCTTTTTCTGTTGGATTTTTTAATGGAAGGAAGCATTTTCTGCCGCCAAAGGAGCTGCCGTCTCTGCCGGATGCTCCTTTTTTTCATAGTGTTTGCGAATTTCATTTATTTTAAAAGAATAATCCAGCAACTGAAGCAGGCTGTTTTCTTCCCGGTTCATCAGCGTCAAAACAGCTTTGAAGGTGAAAGCTTCTTTCTTGTGCTCGCCACCGTTAATCACGATTTCTTTGAATAGTTTTTTCGATTCGTTCAATACTTCATTTTCTTCTGCTGATGAGGGGCTGAGGGTGATATGATTCAGAAACGATTGAATATCTATATACATCCCCATAGCGTGTCCGTAAATTTCTTTTTTGATGATTTCCGGCTTAGGTTGTGTGGTGTGTGTTCCGTTCAAAAAATCTTTACCGGCTTCCGCTTTCCGGGAAATCACTATAAATTCTTTATCTACGGAAACGTACAGCGCATCATTTCCTGCAAACTGATAGGTAGTGGCATTTATAGGCGTAAGCGCCCCTTGCTCTTTTATATAACTCAGTAGTTTGTTGAATTTTTCGTTGTCCTTTATTTTCAAAGCAAAAAGATAATTCATATTCCAATCATCTTGCAGGGCTGCCACCGCGCTGCTATCGTTGTTTGCCGGCGGATGTATCGAAAAATTGCTCAGTGCCATAGCCATATCTCCGGTGAAGGATTGAAAAACATCATCTGTAGTAAGGTTGCTTTGCACCAGCGCCAGGCTCATAAAGCCCAGTACGCCCATTTTTTCCAGTGAGGCTTTTATTCCTTCCGGAGAAATATGAGCGCTCGCCAGTAGATTAATCTGTTGGGAAGGCAAGCGATCTATCATATTTTTATCCGCTTCTTTATTTCCCATCTTAGCATATACCTTCATCATTTCTTCCGATACATAGTAGTGCATATCGGCATGAACGGCGCCTTTATCCAGGTTAATGCCTGCCGCATAAGCCACGTCTTTCCATAGGTTGTTGCCGAGTGCCAGTCCACCCATCATGCTCCTACCGTTATAACTATTCATGTTATTCATCAGCACTTCATAGTTCATCCAGAGAGTAATATCGTCTCCTCCGGTTTGCAGTTTGCTGAAGCGTTTATCCTTGGTAATGCTGTTTTCGTTCAGAAGGGTAAAAGCGGCTTTCATATCGGCGGAAAGCCTGACGGCATCATAACCGATAGCTCCGTTGCGGGGTGTATGGACATCCTCCGCATAGGGTTCGTCCGTTATTTGTTCCTTGTTGGGCGGAGCAATATAGGCTTTGCGGACAATGGCAGTCTCGTCATTCCATGCGGCGTATAGCCCTTCTTCCAATAAGGCTTCTTTTTGTTTGTCAGCCTGCTTTATGGAAGTTGTGAAATTTTTTTGAATATAGCTTTCCCATTTTTTAGCATCGCTTAGGGGAATGATGGCTGTGAGATAATGATAGCTGCCTTTGGCAAATGAAGGAGTGTAGTAGAAAAAAACAGTGTTCAGCGCGTCAATGCCGGCATCGCCAAGTCCTTCGGCTGCTTGTCCGCTCTCCGGAGTTTTTGTTTTTAGTTCTTCCAGCAGCTTACTGCCCATCAATACATTCCAAGCCAGTTTTTTACTGAGCTCTTTGGTATTGATGCCTACCACTATCATGGCATCTTTAGGAATGTACCCTGCATGTTTGGGCATTTTATTACAAGAAGAAAATGCGACAGCAAAAAGCAATACAAACAGAAAAACGGAATAACGTAGCATAATAGCAAGCAGATTAAAAAAATGAAGCCGTGAGAAATTTTTTACAAACATAAGAGAAACCGAAAATCTGTAGGAAATGGCATGAACCTTTTCGGTATAGCGTTCTCCCTATAAATTTTCCCGGTGCATATAAGTGGCATCTGTAAGCTTCACAGTAGCATTCAACGGCTGAGGAAGGACAGGTTTACCATATAGGAAGTTGCTTTCGCTAAGGTCTAAATAATCATTAAACTCCGCCTTATCCCATTTCACCGTTTCTGAAAATTTGCAGGCACGCAGTTGGGTGCCGGTTTTGAACGTAGCGCCTATCAGCTCCAGACGATCTGTGAAACGACTGTTGTTGAACAAGGATCGTTCAAAAAAACTACTGTAATTGAAGAAGACGCCGCTATTGAAAGTGCATAAAGAAAAATCGGCGTAGCGGTAGAATTTCGTATTGCTGAATTGCGCTTCTTGTTGAAAAAACGCACTCTGAAAACTACAAATGCTATCAAACGTAGCGCTGAAAAAATTGACTTTTCTATTGAAAAACGCATTTTGAAAACGCAGTTCTCCTTTAAAGAAACAACCGGCAAACCAGGCATTGGAACGGCATTCCAGCTCTTCAAAATTAGCATTGCCATAGAACCTGCAATTTCTAAAATTCAATACGCCATTCACTATAGCTCCTCTGAAATCTACATCGCCATAGAAGGTGCAACTGTCAAAAAATACTTGCTGCCCGAAGGTGGTATAGCAGTTAGCTCCTTTTTGTTTCAGCCCGGCCACAACTGATTTTTGAAATGTACAATTCCGAAAGACGATTGCCCCGTTGATAAAATAACGATTGAGATTGCTGTTTTCCTGAGTTGCCTTGCTTTTATCTACAAGTACTAAATCAGCATCAAATTTTTGCTGTTCCACGAGCAGGTTTTTTCCTTCATTCAGCGTTTGCGTGTAGGGCGTGTACGCTTCTTTTCTTTGTGAAAAGCAAGAGGAAAAAGGCCCTATAGCCAGCAACAGGAGGACGGCAAGCAAATATTTTTTCATGATAAAATGATTATAAAATGCGGCTGTCGCATAGGGCGGTATCGTATTCTTGTTCTCAAGAGGGATACCTTCTGTGTGCGACAGCCGCTTCAATAGTATGAATTATTTTTTGTGTATAAATCCGCCTTTATCCGTGTTTTTAGTGGCTTTATAGGCGTTTATTTTTTGTTTCAGCTCACCGGATTTATATTTTGCTTTGAGGAAATTGATGATTTCATCGGGGCGGTAAGCGTTGGGGTGTTCTTTGGTAACAGCTGTTTTGTAGGGGTTGCGGGCAATCGTTTCTTTAGAGGGCGCAGTGCTGTTGCTGTTTTTAAAAGAAAAAGCATTATCGTTTTTAGCGCCTTTAGCGGAGGCTCCGTATTGGAAGTATTTTGGAGCGGCAGTCGTATAAAACAAATTGTTTTGTTCGTTTCCTTCTTCAAATTTATTGGTAACATCCGCAAGCATCACCAGATAGTAATACCCGTTGAGGTGTGTGGGCATATAGTAAAGGCGTTGCAGGTATTGATTTCCAAACACGGTAGAAGCCATATCGCCGCCGGAAGGAATATTATAATTGAAAATCGCTTCGTTGGAGTTCAGCTCATAATAAGTGTTGGGCGCTATGGATGTGTTGAATTTGTCGGCAGTAACCACATCATAGTCGTTTGCATTATAAGCATTGTAGTAAATATAGTAAAGCTCCCAGTCGGCATTGCTGGATGCTGCTTCGGTACCAATGTTATAAAGGTTGAAGCTGATGACGCGTCCGTTATAACCGTCGTAGTTATAGTCTTCAAATACCCAGGGGATAAGGTCCACGCCATTCCGCGTAGGGTTGTTATCCGGCGGGGTATCATCGCTTTGTCCGTTTTCGGCTATGAAAAGAGGTTTTTCACCATTACCGCCATCGCAGAAGGTGTTTACAAAGAAATTATAATCCACCCAGATGTATCCTTTGCTCCCCCATGATCCGCCCCAGGAGTTTACGACTTTAAATGCACCATTGGGTCCTTTGCTGTTGTCATAGCCGCCTACTACCATCGCATGATAAGCATGAATGCCTACCTGGTCAAAAGAGGTGTTGGAGGTAAGCACATTATCCGAATTCCAGGACATGAAATTATCCGCCAATCTTGCCCCGAAAACGACCGGTATTTTTTTGTAGATAAATTCTTTGATGGTATTTACATCCGCAGCGATTTTTCTGTATGATTTTATCTTGTGTCCGTTTGCTTCGGTGGTCCAGTTCGTTTGCACGCTGGAATTACTACAACCGCCCAGGTTGGTATAAGGAACGGTTTGCATGGTTGCTACCCCGCGTTGTTGCAATACATCCAGTGCAAAGCCGAAATTGGTACCGTTACAGTTTTCGCCTTTTTTATCATTGGGGATAGCGGTAAACAAATCCCGCGGGCTGAGCTGATTGTTGGCAGATGCAAGTTGCTGCGCAGAAAGATTCTTATCAATCCCTTCAATAGCAGTTTTCATATTGTACGCTACTGCCCATGCCACACAGGTTCCGTATTGCCCCTGGTCTCCTATAGGGGGGAATAAAGGGATCAGATCCACAGAGGCGGGAAGGTTGCTGTTCCCGAAGCCGACAGTAGGCGAAGTGGGCACTACAGACATATCGTCTGAGGGGGTATAGCCTAAGTTTTTCGGCGCATTCGGATCTTGTCCATCCGGTTTTGTATCGTCTGTAGGCTTACAGGATGCCGCTGTCAAAAGGGCCAGTGCAAACGAATAAAGTGCAATTTTTTTCATGACGTATTGTTTTTTTTATGGAGTTAATGATTGCTATAAATAAATGGATGGGATTATCGTACGCTGCCTTTTCCTAACTCTGCTTTAAAGGATTGTCCGCTTTTGTAAGCTACGGGTTCACCGGGTTCTTCGGCAAAAAGCCGGTACCGCCGCGATTTCAGTTTTATAGTGCTGCCGTCCACAGCCTGCACTTTCTGAATCACAAAACCGACAAGCGCTTTTTTCCGTTCGTTCCCGGAGGAGACCACATCTACTATTTTCGCCGTTACGGGCGCACCTTTTTTTATAATGATTCTTCCGTTCGCTTCTACATTTTCCGCACATGACAAGCGCAGCACACCGCCGTCCCGGCTTTCGTCTTCCGAACTCAGGTTTTCCGAAAGGGTAACGCTTATCATTCTTCCGGCAGGCACTTCGGCGGGCAAGCGCTCACGGCTTCGGGAGCTATAAGACTCCTCCTGTTCGTTTTCATCTATAGGCACCGCTTTTTTAGATACTGTTTTTTTGGGTGCATCCTTGCGGGATATTTCCTTTTTTTCGGCAGGTTGTAGGCGCACACTCATTTCCTGCTGTTTGTTGATTCGCTGATACATTTCATTGGGCGTTTCTTCCAGTCCGGGCGTGGTGGCGGTAGCTATTTCCTGAACGGGTTCTGTATAAACCGGTGTGTTCATAGGCTCCTCAGCAAGGGGAAGCTCGTTGTCAGAAGCTGTATCCGAAGCACTGTTGGCTATAAGAAGGATAACGCAGAGCAATACCGAAGCGGCAAGGAACATTACCGGGCGATTTATTTTTTTGAAATCGGGTACTTTCAGATTTCCGGAAATATTTTTTGCCTTCGCCAATAAGGCAGTAATGGAAACGGGTTCGTTGCCGGGTTGCGGATGGGTGAAGACCTGCGATGCTTTAAGCACATGGGTTAGCTCGCTTTGCGAAAGCAGGTTGCCGGCCATAGATTGGTGTAAAGCATGTTTTAGCTCAGCAGCCGATTGATAGCGCTTATCGGGTTTTCGTTCCAGGGCTTTGAAAATTATTTTTTGTAGGGCGGGGGGTACAGCGGCGTTAAATTCCGTTATGGGTTTCGGGTCTTTCTCCAGCTTGTCTTTCATGATTCCATAGTCGGTATCGGCTTGGTAGGGCGGCATTCCGCAAAGCAGTTCATACAAGATGTTTCCCACGGCATATACATCGGTACGTTCATCGCCTTCGTGTCCCTGTATCTGTTCGGGTGCCATGTATTCCAGCGTGCCTACTGATTTTCCGTGGCGGGTCATGCGTTGAGTACTTCTCATTCTGGCAATACCGAAATCCATGATTTTCACTTCTCCCTCTTCATTAATCATTACATTAGCGGGCTTGATATCTCTGTGGATGATGTCTTTTTTATGGGCGTGTTGCAAGCCTTCCAGCAGTTGCACGGCGATGCTTGCCGCAAGAGGATGGGTTATTTTTTTATGTATTTGCAGCCAGCTTTCCAGGGTTTTTCCTTCCACATATTCCATCACCATCCAGCAGGTATTTTCTTTGGTAGCAAACGCGTAAAGGTGGGTAATGTTGGGATGATTCAGTTTTGCCAAAGCCAGCGCTTCCTGCTGAAACCGGTCTTCCATAGCCTCTTCTCCATCAGTGGTATTATTGAGTTGCTTGATGGCTACGCGGCGCTCCAGCATGGTATCGTTAGCAAGATAAACCGTGCCCATACCTCCTTCGCCTATCTTTTCTATAATGGTATATTGATCCTCAAAAGCATTCATGACGGAATGGTTTGTTCTTTAGTAATAGGAGCGGGGGGTATAAAGTCATCAGAAAAAGAGATAAGGATAGCAGAAAAATTATCGGAAGCGTTTCGTGCTGTCGCTATGGTTTTCATACATTCTAAAATGAAAGCCGGATGATTCATGCCCATCAGCTCTTTCAATTCTTCTTTGCGGAGCGCATCATACAGCCCATCGGAGCAGAGCAGGAATTTATCACTAAGGGCTATAGAGCAGGAGGCGTGCTGGGGCTGAATAATCCGGGTAGTACCCAATGCCTGTGTCAGCACATTTCTCATAGCATGGCGGTCTTTTTCTTCGCTGGTGATTTCTCCTTTTTCATACATATCCTGCACGAGTGTATGGTCTTTGGAAAGGGGAGTCAGATTACCTTGGGTATAATGATACAAACGGCTGTCGCCGATATGCGCAAATGAAAGCCGGTCCTCATGGATAAATACTGTGGTAGCCGTAGTGCCCATTCCTTTTCGTTCGGCGTGTGCGGCTCCGTTTTCCAGTATTTGCTGATGAGCGTGCTCTAAGGCTTGTCGGAGGATTTCGTCGGATACGGCTCCGCTATGATGTTTCACATAATTCAAAATAGCGCTGCAAGCTAATTCGCTGGCTACTTCTCCGGCTTTATGCCCACCCATGCCATCCGCTACGGTACACAAGAGTCTGTTTTTTTTCGTATTCAAATAGCAGGCGCTTATATGATCTTCATTATGCTGCCTCGTAGGGCCGGTTTCCGAAAGTGTATGCACCAGTCCATACATAGCCGGCTGAGTGTTACCGATGGCTTCGGTATGCTTCGGTGCAGTTTTAGGTTTGGAGAAAAAGAAACGCATATAGGAGCGGAATTGGCTTTGAAAGTTTTCGCAGTTATTAGGAGTTACTGCCATCCCCACCGGCTTCGGCGAAACCCGAAGCCAGGGTGGAAGTAATGACAGCACTCGTCTAAAACTGAATGAGCATGCAATAAAAATTCGTATTCAATAAAGGGAAACGGTTACTTGATTACTTGTTGTCGGCCCATCAGCTCCATCGCATATTTTATAGGCACGGCAAAGGTGATGGCGGCACCTACTTCGGCTTTTCCCGCGCTGAAGATGCCAACTACTTTTCCATGATCATCAAACATAGGTCCGCCGCTGTTGCCACCGCCTGCGGAGTTGATAGTGAGTTGATAATAATCGCCCATTACATTCATATAGTCGTCTATCTTGCTGTTTTTTTCTGTTCCGCGTACCAGCCTGCCTACGTTTCCGTTGCTGATAGTGGGAACGGGTACGACACTCACATTGGGGTTGTTGTTAAAAGCATCTTGAGAGCGTTTGAGCACGAGCTGTGCAGGTGCCATTCCGGGGTAGCCCATTACGATGGCTGCATCGCCGGGTTGTATTTTGTCATAGTTATCATTCAGTTCTACCGAAGGCAAGGATTCGGGAAGATCTATCTTTATCATAGCCACATCATGAGTGGGCGAGATGCGCACGATTTTGGCGGGGGTGCGTTGTGCATTGTTGGCAAAGGTTACATCCAGATAGGTATTCGTTCCCGATACTCCGGATTCGTTGCCCGGAACCCAAATGCCTACGTCATCGCGGTTTACGGCTATATTCCAATCGGGCGCATAGGTGCCGTCGGCATTGGGTATGGCCAGCACGCCGGGGAAGGCATAATCCTGAAAATGATAAGCGGTGAGCCAGTTGGAGGCCACATGCCTGTTGGTAGCAATAAAACCGCGCTCATCCACCACAAATCCGCTGCCGGTGCCGGTGCCGGCGATAGGGTCCAGTTCGATACCGCTGATATTGCCTAAGGCTTTTAAATAATCACCCTTTGTAACCATCAGCGGAATTACTCTTCCTTGTGCGTTCTTTATATAAGCGCCTGTGTAATGACTGAATACCTTTCCGTTGTACACGGGATAATACACATGGTAAAGTTCTTCGCCCGATGAAGTGCGGGTCAGTTTCCATCCCAGTTCTATATACACTACTTTATCTTCATTGGCTTTGGCGATTTCAGCAGGGGTAAGGGTTGTTTTTTCTTCTTTTACGTGGATGATCTTGTTCTCAGCTTTTTTATTCCATAGCAAATAACCCCCTGTGCCTGCCAGCAATAAAAATGCGGCAATAGTAATCAGCAGACCGGTTTTGCTCTTTTTTTCCGATTCGTGCAACATGTGTTGCATGGTTTGTTTTCCGATAGTTTCTTTTACAGGGGCTGTTGTGTTGGGGGTGGCTACTGCGCCGGTATCATGCAATTTGGTTTCTTTGGCGGGAGTATCCAGGACGCGTGTTTTCTTCACATGAGATGCGGGGCGTGGGTCAAGGTCTATTTCAAAGGCCGGCCCATCCAGTCCCAGTTTCACTGTATCTCCGGCAAAAACCTCTGTCTTTTCGGTGATGCGTTTATCATTGACAAAAGTGCCGTTTTTACTCTGGCAATCAATAACCATAAACTGTTCGGGATGTACGGCATCTTGCACGATGCGGCAATGCTCGCGGCTGATGGTGTCTTCTTTTACCGGATCGAAACTCACGTCATTATTGAGCCCGCGGCCAATGTGAATATCGGTGTTACCCGAAAGCGGAAAACGTTCTACTTGCCCCTTCTTAGAACCCGCAGTGTGGCGGATGATGAGGGTGATGTGTTGCTGTTCCATTTTTATTGTTTTAGACGGTGATAAAAAGCGTCCGAACTGCGTTTGAACTACTTCATCATAGGTGCACGCATAGGCAGACATCTACAAATAGCAACAGCCCTAAAAAGGTCATCAAAGAACAGGAAGATTTTTTTGAAGCAGCAGAATCCCTATAGGATGCCATCCTGCTTTTAATCGGGATTATTTATGTAGGAATATTCTTACAGTCGCCATTTTGAAACGGAGTGGAGGGATGTTGATCATCCCTATGTTTCAACGGAATTTTTGTCAGAATAATGCTGCGGCTTTTTGCAGGCTTTCCGGTTTGCCCACATCCAGAAACACATCGCCGCTATGGTCGAAGCCCTTTACAACGCCTTGTTTCGCAAAATGTAAATACATGTCTATCATCGAAAATTTTCCGTTGAAGGGCATGTCGAAAATTTTGGGTGTAACCACCTGAATACCGCTAAACGCATAGGGCCGAACGCCTGATTTTTTAATCGCTGTTTTTTCTTCGCCCGTTGTGTTATTCCGCCATCCGCACAGGGTCATTTCTTCATCAAATAATAAATGGCGGGAGGATGCCCGCTGCATCACGGCAAGCGTAGCCATGTTTTCGGGGTGGTGTGCCTTCATTAGCCGTTGGAGATCCAGATTGGTTAATACATCCGCATTCATTACCAGAAAATATTCTTCGCGTTCCAAAAACGGTTGGGCTTTCTTCAGCCCGCCACCGGTTTCCAGCACGGCATCCCGCTCATCAGAGATATGCACCTTGCTGCCAAAACCCCTATGGATGTGCAATTCCTGCTCAATCTGGTCGGCAAAATGATGCACATTTACCACTACTTCCCGAATGCCGAAGCGTTGTAAATATTCAATATTCCATTGCAGCAATGTTTTTCCGTGCACGCGTGCAAGCGCTTTGGGATGATGGTCGGTAAAGGGCTTGAGGCGTGTGCCTAATCCGGCTGCGAAGAGCATGGCTTTCATAGGGCGAAGTTCCGTATTATAGGGAAACCTTGTTGGTCTTTATTTTAAAATAAAGACGGCCGGCCATCAAAAAAGCCATTGCTCTGTTTCGCAATGGCCTTGAACTGATTTTTAAGCAGGGAGTGGAATTATCTTCTATTCGACAATCCTCCATCGCTTGGCGGAATAGGCGTAGAGGTATCAAGGTAGTTTACATTGCGGTCTTTGTTTTTTTCCACCCCATCGTTTACCTGGCTGTTCACACCTTGGTAGGGTGCATTAGGATCGTCAAAACTTACCTGCATACGGCTTTTTCTTGCCGTGCCTTTTCCTATATACACAGGAGGTGGAGCTGGTATTTCCTGCGGCTGCGCTTCATACATCGTACCTGCCGAGGTAAGCGGTGCATCTGCATCGCAGGCTATATATTGTCCGTTTACAAAGCAGATCCGGAAATTCTGGTCGGCATCCGATTTTTTGTTTTGCGCTTCAGATGTATAAGTGAATCCTGTAACAAACAGAGTAAGGAGAAAAAAACGTTTCATGGCAATATCAATTTTGGAAGGTTAATATAGAACAAGTTTTTGAACATTTATAATAATATAAAAAATCATTCCATAAAAAACCGGAACTTCCCATTGATAACGCCTTTAGTTATATTCCCATTTTTGATGCGGTGCAATGTGAATATTGGCTATTTTTGTAAAAATTTTTTAAGATGCTGAAGACAGGAAACACCATCGTGAGCATTTATACGGAAATGACTCCCAACCCCGAAACCATGAAGTTTGTAGCCAATAAACTGCTTTATCCGGGCAAGAGCATTGATTTTCCCGATGAGGTAAGCGCTGCGCCTTCTCCGCTTGCAAAAGAATTGTTCGCTTTTCCTTTTATCCGAAGCGTATTTATCGCCAGCAATTTCGTAACCCTTACCAAAACGACCGACACCCAATGGGATGAGGTGATTCCTACCATTCGTGAATTTTTGAAAGAATATTTGCAGGAAGGTAAAATAGTGATTAATGAACAAGATATTGTAGCCAAGCCCGTTGCTTCCAATGATGTGAATGCCGATGACAGCGACGTGGTAAAACGCATCAAAGAACTGCTGGAAAATTATGTAAAACCCGCCGTGGAAATGGATGGCGGCGCCATCAGCTTCCGTGGCTATGACGATGGCGTGGTGAAGCTGATGATGCAAGGCTCCTGCTCCGGCTGCCCTTCTTCTATGATTACCCTGAAAGCTGGCATCGAAGGAATGATGAAACGCATGATACCGGAAGTGAAAGAAGTAGTAGCGGAATCGGAATAAATACCGGAAATGCTAAACATACTATAAGCCGCTTTAAAAAAAGCGGTTTTTTATTGGGTGAAAGATTATTTTCGTGAGAAATAAGAAGAGATATGCTCAATAAGAACAATTATGTAGCCATCATGTCCGGCGGTATCGGCAGCCGCTTTTGGCCCGAAAGCCGCACCGCCCTGCCTAAGCAATTCTTAGACCTCTTGGGCACTGGCAAATCACTGATTCAATGGACCTATCATCGTTTCTCGAAAATCTGCCCCAAAGAAAATATCTACATCATCACCAACCATGCCTATATACAAACGCTGAAAGAACAGATACCCGAACTGGACGATCAAAACATCATCAGCGAGCCTTCCCGAAAAAACACCGCGCCCTGTGCCGCTTATTTTGCACATAAAATAATGGCGCTAAATCCCGAAGCCAACATCATCATGTCGCCTTCCGACCATCTTATCATGGATGAATACAGCTTTGAACAATCTTGCTCGGCTGCGTTTGATTTTGTGGCACAACATCCCGTATTGCTCACCATGGGCATCAAACCTACCCGCCCCGATACTGGATACGGATACATCCAATATGATGCGGATAACGATACCGATAAAGTACATCGCGTAAAAACCTTTACCGAAAAACCCAATCTGGAGCTGGCACAAACTTTTTTGAAAAGCGGGGATTTCCTATGGAATGCCGGTATTTTCGTATGGAATGTAAAAACCATCATGACTGCGCTGGAAAAGCATTTACCGGAATTGAACGAAGTTTTTGAACAGGCGAAAACGGTCTATAACACACCGGAAGAAGCACGGGTCATCAACCTGCTTTATACCCAGTGTACCAACATTTCCATTGACTATGGCATTATGGAAAAAGCAAAGAATGTGCATGTCATCCCTGCTTACTTCGGCTGGTGCGACCTCGGCACCTGGGAAAGCGCCTATGATAATTCCGAAAAAGATTATCTGGGAAATGCCGTATATGGAGAGAATGTGATGATTATAGATGCTACGGAGTGCATGATAAAAGCGCCAAAAGACAAGCTGGTAGTCATGCAGGGAATGGAAAAAATGATTGTGATTGATACCAAAGACATCTTGCTGATCTGCGAAAGAAGCAGGGAACAACAGATAAAAGAATACGTAGCGGAGGTAAAACGAAACAAAGGCGAACAATTTCTGTAATTTTCACCCATGCACATTCCCTATAAGCACGGCACTACCGGCACTACTATTTTCAGCATCATGTCGGCACTGGCGGCAGAGCATCAAGCAGTCAATCTCTCGCAGGGTTTTCCGGATTTCCCTATAGACCCGCTACTGGCAGACCTGCTCAGCGAAGCGGCGCAAAGCAGCTACAATCAATATGCTCCCATGCCCGGTTTGCCTCTTTTGCGCGAAGCCATAGCCCAGGATTTCCGGAAACGCTACGGACTGGAGCTTCATCCCGATTCGGAAATAACCATCACTCCCGGCGCTACTTACGGCATCTATACGGCTTTTACTTCCTTTCTGCAAAAAGGAGATGAGGTCATCGTCATCGAACCTGCCTATGACAGCTATATTCCCAATATAGAAATGAACGGTGCCAAAGCCGTGCCCGTGGTTTTGTCGTACCCGGATTTTCGCATGGATTGGGAGCAAATGCGGCAAGCGATAAGTCCTAAGACGAAGGCAATTATCCTCAATACGCCGCACAACCCCACAGGTGCGATATGGTCGCCGCAAGACTGGCAAGAACTGGCAGATGTGGTGCGCGGCACAGACATCCTGCTGATCTCCGATGAAGTATATGAGCAACTGATTTTCGACGGATGTACGCACCTTTCGGTATGGCATCATGAGGAGCTGAGGCAAAGAAGTTTTGCGGTTTTTTCTTTTGGAAAAGTATGCAACAATACCGGATGGAAAATCGGCTATGTGATAGCGCCGACGCAACTCACCAACGCCTTCCGGCATATTCATCAATACCTCTGTTTTTCGGTAAATACGCCGGCTCAGTATGCCCTCGCACGTTATCTGCAATCAGACAATCTACCCGACATCGGAAAGATGATGCAGGAAAAACGCGATTATTTTCTGGAGCTGATGAAGGGGCTACCATTTTCTATCCGGCAGCCGGCCTCGGGCAGTTATTTTCAGTTGGCAGGCTATGAACAAATCAGCGATAAAAACGATGTGGCGTTTGCCCAATGGCTGACGAAAGAATATGGTGTGGCTACCATTCCGCTAAGTCCTTTTTACCGGAACCGAAAAGATGATAAACTCGTGCGGTTTTGCTTCGCCAAACAAGAAGCGACATTGAAAGCGGCTATTGCGAATTTATCGGGGTTATAGGCTCTCATTCTTTTAGCAAATTGTATCATCTGTAGTACAAATAAAAAAATGAATTCTTCATTTTTGTCTGATCCAGCGGCACAAGAAGCTATCGCACATACCCACGCCTCATTTTTTGCGTAATTGGGCTTCCACACTGCATTTCAAAGGATTCTGATACATATTTTAATTTACATTTTTACCCACCAACAAATCTGATACACGTGGCATCTGTTTATTGATTTAGAGGCGGTTTTTAGGCGGTTTTTTTACAAGTTTGATATAGTACTACCTCCCGTTTTCTGCACTCCAGATTTTTAAAGACCCCAATTTTATTGGGGTTTATTGGCGTTTTAGGGAAAACAACAAATCTGGTACATTACCCCGCCTTTAATTCCATAATCAAGATATGCCCACATTGGGGCAAGAATGAGGCGATGACCCTTTGCAGCATAGCTTCTTGTGCCACTCATTCCGCAATCCAATCTTCCGCAATTTACTACGGCATAGCTTAAAAAATACAATGCGGTATAATCATGAAATTTCCATTTTCTGCTCATGCTGTCAAATGTACTATTTGAAAGAAGTTCTATCCAGCGGTACAAGAAGCCATCGCATATACCCACGCCTCATTCTTGCGTAATTGGCGAATTCGCACGTTCTTAACGTTTCCGGGATGTAATCCTATTGATTTCCAAACGTAATATTTTTTATAATTTATGATTTGCAAATCGTAAATATGGTTATATTTGTGTATGGCGAGTCAAAACCTAAGACCACAGGATATTGTAGTGCTCCTGAAAATACTCTGTTTCGGCGAAGAGAGATGGATGAGCAAAGACCTTGCGCAGCAATTGTATTTGAGCACTGCGGAAATATCCCATTCCCTGCAACGCAATGCCAATGCCGGCTTGTTGGATATCGATAACAGAAGCGTTCATACTCAGGCGCTGCTGGAATTGTTGAGATACGGTATTCCTTATTTCTTTCCTCAAAGAGCAGGAAGCCTCGCAAGAGGGTTACCTACTGCACACAGTCATCCTTATTTTAAAGATAAGATTGTCAGCACTGACATATACGTATGGCCGGATGCGGAAAGCAATATCCGTGGCTTTAGTATAGAACCTTTATATCCGGGTGCGGTGCATGCAGCTAAAAAAGACCCGCAGCTCTATTTGTATCTTTCTTTAACGGATGTGCTTCGTATCGGGAAAGCAAGAGAGAAGGAAATAGCCATTGATAAGCTTCAGGAGGAATTTTATGAGCCATCACATTAATCTGACAAGAATAAAAGGCGTAGCCCATGCGTTGAGTGACCTTAAAGATGAAATAGCATTTGTAGGAGGAGCCACTGTTTCTTTATATGTGGATACGCCTGAATATATTGAAGTAAGACCAACAGAGGACATTGACGTATTGATAGAGATACTCAGCTACAACGCATACGCACAGCTACAGGAGAAACTGAGCGCTTTGGGATTTGAACTGGATAAAGAAGCGAAGATCACTTGCAGATACATATATCAGGGTTTGATAGTGGATATCATGCCTTTGGAAGAAAATGTATTAGGATTCAGCAACCGATGGTATAAAGAAGGGTTTGAACATCTCGAACTATACCCTATAATACATGGCCCCGACATCCGTATTTTCCCTGCGGCCTATTTCATTGCCTGTAAATTGGAAGCTTTTCATGGAAGAGGAAAGGGTGACGGGAGAACCAGTAAAGATTTTGAGGATATTATATTCATTCTGGACAACAGAGAAAGCATTTGGGCAGACCTCAAGAAATATGAAAGAGACGTGTTTCAATATATTCAGGAACAGTTCAGCAAATTATTAAGTTTACCTTATATAGAAGAATGGATCAGTGCACACCTGGAGCCGGCAACAGCCAATAAAAGAGTAAAAATGATAAGAGACGGTATGAGGAGAATAGTTGAAGATAAATCGTAGCACTATTGATATGGATAACTATTGGGGGCAGCCTAAAATGAATGAAATACCGCTTCCATACTGCATTTCAAAGGATTTTGATACATATTTTAATTTGCTTTTTTAGCCACCAACAAATCTGATACACGTGGTATCTGTTTATTGATTTAGAGGCGGTTTTTAGGCGGATTTTTACAACTTTGGAGTAGTACTACCTCCCATTTTCTACACTCCCGATTTTTAAAGACCTTGATTTTATTGAGATTTATAGGCGGTTTTTTGGAAAACAACAAATCTGGTACATTACCCCATTATCTACCTCCACTTTCAATGTGATATAAACTATCCAACATTTCTCTCAATTTCAAAGAATTAAATTTCATTTCTTTCCCATTTAAAGAATAATCATGAAATAAGCCAATACATAGTGTATCAACTTGACCTGAATGGAAAGTAATAAAAATTTTGGCTCGAACGTCTAAATTGAATTGTTGAAATGCATTTAACTCGGATTCATTGATATTGTTGAGAACATCTTGAATCAATTTGGTATCTGTAATATTATAAATTATTGCATTGGGAAAGATTTCATCAAAAGAGTTACAATCGACTAAAAATTCTACCTTTTCCAGCATATTTGTCGATTTTACAGTAATCTTTTTTATCTTATTATTCTTTAATTCTGTTCTACTATTACTTGTGTAGTTACATAAGAGTAGGCAAGCAATCAATACAGTCTTGTACTTCATGTCATTTAGTTTTAGTTACTATTTGCTGAGATCGTTTTAATTCCTCTATCTTCATCACCAGTTGTTCCAGTATTTAATTTAACCTCCTCAATCTTTGCTCCGCTGCTTTTCTCGGATTTTCCTTTCGATTTTGGAGGTAATTCTCCACCTTCACCACCTCCTGGCTTCCAATTATTAACTCTTATGGGTGAACCACCATGGTCATTTCTTGTTGTACCTTCATAATTAACACCAATTTTTTCTGCTGCCTTCTGTTCAACACCTCGTATTATAATTCTTTCGATTTTGGTGCCATACTCGTCATCCGGTGTTAATGAGTTTTGCAACTCAATACACGGATCTTTATCATATTCAAAAGCATGACCTATTTCATGGTTCAATCCTTCTATTGGACTCAATAAATAGCCTTTACGTGTTTTTACTGCCTGATATGGATTGAAGTTAATATACGGATTTGTATTTGTATAATTTCCTTTAACATCATATGCGCCAACAAAGCTTTTACCTCCTGTGACAAAGTTGATATCATAAACTGTAGAACTTTTTATTAATGTATTTATTTCATTTCCCAGTCCATTATCTTGCAAATATTTTACCATTGCATTCCATAATTCCTTAGCTTCAGTATTAGTCATAGGGGCATTAATTTCATCTTTATATCCTTTAAAATTTATTATATCTCCAGACGGATCGCTGAACTGTATAGGGTTATTAAAGAAAACAGTATACGGACTTAATGACATATTTCTTTTAGGGTCTTGATTCTCTCTCATCACCTTCCTTGCATCATATTCCCAAAACTTAGCCGTATAGTGATTCGCTCTTCCCGCCTTCTCATCCATGCGCTCCTGCCCGTTATAAGAAAACCGGTACGGGTTGAGTTGCAATCCTATGTTACCCACAAAAAGCTGGCTCACGGTCCAGTTGTATTTATACATGGTGGCGGAGATTACGGTTAGTGTTTTTCCTTTGGCGTCTATGCCTTCCTCGGCAGGGCGGCAGATGAGCAGCCATACAGAGTCGGCAGGTGCGGTAAAGTTAAGCGATATTTCGCTTGCGCCGGGCGTTAGTTCGGCGCTTTCGAGGGTTTCGTATTCCCGGTGTTCTTCATCAATGTAGTAGATGATTTTGGCTAAGAGCACGCCCATGTTGTTGTCGGCTACGGTAAGATGTAGGGTGTATTCGGTTTCGGGGTCGGTATCGGTAGCGGCGGTGATGCCTGCTTCAAAGAGGTCGGGTTCTACAACCGTCTGGTTGGTGAGTTTCATGCCGGTGCCGGTTCCCTGCCAGTCGAGCTTTCCCCAGTCTTCGCCGGTGAGGCACCAGTTGGCTATGCGGGTGAAGCTGCTTTTACACAAAGAGCAAATGGGCAAAACTATCTTGTGCGAAGCATATATTTGTAAGTGATTTCCTTAGGAATTGTTTTTTTGACGTTTATTTTTTTCCTCCTATGCAAACAGATTTTCTGGTGATTGGCTCCGGTATTGCCGGCCTTACGTTCGCGGTAAAAACAGCAAAACGCTTCCCCGATAAAACCATTTCCGTACTTACCAAAGTAAACACCGATGAAACCAATACCAAATATGCACAGGGCGGTATAGCCGTAGTGAATGATGATGTAAATGACAGCTTTGAAAAACATATAGAAGATACCATCATCGCCGGGGATGGGCTATGCAACCCGGAAGTAGTGGAGATCGTAGTGAAGGAAGGACGGGAACGGGTGAATGAAATGATTGCCTGGGGCACCAATTTCGATAAAGACGACAGCGGAACATACAAACGCGGCAAAGAAGGCGGACATTCGGAGTTTCGCATCCTTCACCATAAAGATATTACCGGCTATGAAATAGAACGCGCATTGGTGGCGGAAGTGGCTAATTATCCGAACATCAAAATCTACAATCATTGGTTTGTGGTGGATATCATCACGCAGCATCATCTGGGTTTTCTGGTTACGAAATCCACACCGGATATAGAATGTTACGGCGTATATGCCTTGAACCTGAATACGGGAAATATTGAAAAAATACGCTCCAAAATAACCGTGATGGCTGCCGGTGGCAACGGGCAAGCCTATCGCTCTACTACCAACCCGCGCATAGCCAGCGGTGATGGCGTGGCTATGGCATACCGCGCAAAATGCCGTATAGAGAATATGGAATTTATCCAGTTTCATCCCACGGCTTTGTATGAAACAGGGGTGAGCCCTAATTTTCTCATTACCGAAGCCGTGCGCGGCGATGGCGGTATCCTGCGCAATAAGGAAGGGGATGCATTTATGGAGCGCTATGATGCCCGTAAAGACCTTGCTCCGCGCGATATTGTGGCCCGTGCTATAGACAGCGAGATGAAACGCACCGGTACGGAATACGTATATCTCGATTGCCGTCAGATGGATGCGGAAAATTTTAAAAACCATTTTCCCACTATCTATGAAAAATGCCTGAGTATAGGCATCAACGTGATGGAGCAGATGATTCCCGTAACGCCTGCGGCGCATTATAGTTGCGGCGGCATCAAAGTAGATGTACATGCCCGCACCTCCATCAATCATTTATATGCCTGCGGGGAATGTGCCAGCACGGGGTTGCACGGTGCCAACCGTCTTGCTTCCAATTCGCTGCTGGAAGCGCTGGTATTTGCCCACCGCTGTGCAGAAGATGCCGCTAAAAAGATTGGTACTATTTCCCTACAAGACCATCTGCCCGACTGGGATGTGCACGGTACTACCGAGCCTAAGGAAATGATCCTGATTACCCAAAGCCTTAAAGAGCTGAAGCAGATTATGAGCGACTATGTAGGCATTGTACGCAACGATATGCGCCTGGAGCGGGCTATGAAGCGTCTGGATTTACTCCATGCCGAAACGGAAGAACTGTATAAAACCACTACCGTATCGCCACAGTTACTGGAGCTACGCAACCTTATTACCGTAGGTTATCTGATTGTAAAAGGCGCGCAGTTCAGAAAAGAAAGCAGGGGTTTGCATTTCAACACCGATTATCCGCAAAAGAGCGAGATGTTGCAGAATATCGTTTTATAGCCAATTGCTATTCCGCCGTGAATTTATAGCCGATGCCCCGTACGGAATGAAAATGCTGCGGATGACGACTGTCTTGTTCAAAATATTTCCGGAAGTTGAGAATGAAATTATCAATGGTGCGGGTGGTGGGGAATACATTATAGCCCCATACCACTTGCAGGATATGCTCCCGCGATACTACCTGTCCTTCATTTTCGATTAGTAATTTCAGCAGGGCAGCTTCTTTTTTGCTCAGCTCCTGTGCTACTCCGGATTTATCAATGGCTTCATGCGCCGAAAAATCCACCTTGCCGCCTTTAAACTCATAAATATCGGCAATGGAATGAGGCATTTTAATTTTCTTATTCTTATGAATGAGCTTGTTCACCCGCAGCAAAAGCTCTTCCAGATTAAAGGGCTTGGTGAGGTAGTCATCCCCGCCTTTCTTCAGTCCTTCCACCCGGTCGGCGCTGCTGTTGCGTGCAGAGAGAAACAGAATGGGCACATCGTTGTGCTGCATCCTGATGGTTTCACATACGGTAATGCCGTCCATTTCGGGCAGCATGATGTCCAATATGATGAGGTCGAAATATTCGTTTTTTACCAGTTTTAGTACCGATGGTCCGTCATCAGTGGCGGTTACATCGTAGCCTTCCAGTTCCAGATTGAGTTTCAAAGCCTCTCTCAGGCTGTCTTCATCTTCTACTACCAGGATAGATGCTTGTTTTTCTTTGGTGATCATAGGTTGTATATGTTCGTTGCTTAAAATAACTATAAAAGATTTGCCTTGTCAAGGGTAGAAATGCAAGAAATGATTTTATGATGACACAAAAGTCCGGTTTTTTCAATTCTATGACAATTCTAAAGGAGGGGAAGGAGGTTGATTGGTTGATTGGTTGATTGGGAAATCGGTGCAAATCCGTGTCATCTGCGGGAAAAAGGAAATCGAGAAGAAAATCGCAGGGCGGCAATCCCAAATCCCCCAATCAATAAACCGGATAAGATGAGGTGTTATAGGCAGAAGGTATTACGCCTTTGCCGCCACCTCCGGATGATCCACATTGGCAAGCTGCCCGCAAGCGGCATCTATATCTTTACCGCGGCTTCTTCTTAGGCGTGCATTCACTTTTTTAGCAGCAAGGTAGCGCATGAAGTTCTCCGTTACTTGTTCCTCGGGTTTGGAAAAAGCTGCCTCATCAATGGTGTTGTATTCTATAATGTTGATGAGATCCACCGGCACCCGTCTGTATAGTTTGATCAGCTCATCTGCATCCTTCAGGCTGTCGTTGAAGTTTTTAAACAAGATGTATTCAAATGTGATTTCGTTCTTGGTCATTTTATAAAAATGATTCAGCGCCTCCACCAGTTCATTCAGGTTATTCGTTTCATTTATAGGCATGATTTCATCGCGCTTGGCATCGTTGGCGGCGTGCAGGGACAGCGCCAGTTTGAACCGCACCTGGTCCTCTCCTAATTGTTTGATCATCTTAGCCACGCCGGCGGTAGAAACCGTAATCCTCCGCGGACTCATGCCCAGGCTGTCCGGCGAGGTGATTTTTTCAATGGCGCGCAGCACATTCTTATAATTCAGCAGCGGCTCGCCCATGCCCATGAATACGATATTCGTAAGCCCTTTTCCGTAATGTGTCAGCGCTTGTTCATTCACTGCCACTACCTGGTCTATGATTTCATCAAAACCGAGGTTTCTTTTACGGGGTAAATATCCGGTGGCGCAAAACTTGCAGGAAAGCGAGCATCCCACTTGGGAAGACACGCAGACCGTCATTCTTTTGTCTGTGGGGATGAGTACGCTTTCTATATAATGCCCGTCGTGCAGCACCATTCGGTTTTTGATTGTACCGTCGTTGCTGTGCTGGGTGTGGTGTATTTGTACTTTGGGAATAAAATAAAGTGCGTTTAGTTTTTCACGTAGGCTTTTGGAGAGGCTGGTCATCTCGCCTATGCTGCCGGCAAATTTTTTCCATAGCCATTCTTCTATCTGCTTCACACGGAAGGCCGGTTCGCCCCACTCAGCCAATTGCACCTTTAGCTGCTCCGTAGTCAGTTCCCTCAGATTTTTCATGGCTGCAAAGGTAGAATAAATATAGGGCTTAATGCAACCGGGGAAGACGCTAAGTATGACCATCCCTAACGGTACCAAACGAAAAATGTAACTTTGTTAAAACAGAGTTTTTGAATGGAAACAGGAATAAAACAGAGTAGCAAAAATAAATTCGGACAATACTTTACACCAAAAGTAGTGGCGGAGTTTATGGTTGGTTTGGCTGATATTTCCGCTAATTCAAAAATTTTAGAACCGTCTTGTGGAGAAGGAATTTTTTTGGAAATTCTACAACAGAAAGGTTACAACAACTTGACAGCTTACGAAATTGACCAAGATTTGGCAACGGAATTTCCCTATGTTCATTATGAAAGTTTTGTTTCAGCAAACATTAATGAACAGTTTGATTTGGTTATCGGAAATCCGCCCTATATCCGTTGGAAAAATTTGGAAGACGAACTAAAACAAGAACTTTCGCACAATCCAATTTGGCACAAATACTTTAATTCTCTTTGCGATTATCTCTATATTTTCATTCTCAAATCTATTGAACTTTTAAACGAAAACGGACAACTGATTTTCATTTGTCCCGAATATTGGATGAACACAACTCATTCTATTTCGTTACGTAATTATATGGTTCAACATGGCTATTTTGAAGAGATTTATCATTTCAACGAAACACCCATTTTTGACAAAGTAACTGTTTCAATCGTCATTTTTAAGTATGTAAAAAGCAAACAAAAAGCCGACAAAATAAAGGTTGCAAAATTCTATGCCAATCAAAAACTGACAACCGAAACGCTTGATAATTTGCAACATCAAATCCCTTTCAAAGACGCAGAATATTTGGAAGTTTCACAATTCAATATGAATGAACGTTGGTTGTTGCAAAGTGATGAAGTCAGAGAAGAATTACAAATATTAGAAACCGTTTGCCAAAAGAAAAACCCGACTTCACTGCTTAGTTTTTTTGACAAAGAAAAAACAGAGTACCACACTATTGGCGAAATCTGCGACATTGGAAATGGACTTGTAAGCGGGCTGGACAAAGCATTTCAAGTGAACGGGCACGAATTAAACAAGGCTGAAAAATCGGCAACTATTAACGTAGTGAAAGCAAGAGATTTGACACCGTTTTTTGCAGAAAACATCACAAAATACATTTTTATCAATGACGGTTTAGAAGAACCCGAATTTCAAAAAACATATCCGAATTACTATTTGCATTTTCAGAAATACAAAGCGGATTTAAAAAAACGCTATCAATACAACCGGAAAATCAACTATTGGGAATGGGTTTTCTTGCGAAATTTCAATTTGTTCAGCAGAGCCGACAAACGAATTTTTGTGCCTTGCAAAGAACGAATTTCTAATAAAAATTATTTCCGTTTTGCACTCGTTGAAAGTGGAGTTTTCCCTACGCAAGACGTTACCGCAATTTTCAGAAAGCCCAAAACCAAAGAAAGCATAGAATATATTTTGGCTTATCTCAATCAACCAATAATTTTTGATTGGCTGAAATGCAACGGCATTGTAAAAGGAAATATAGTTGAGTTTTCTGAAAAACCGATTGCAAGTATTCCGTTCAAAAAAATTGATTGGAATAGCAAAAATGAAGTTGTACTACATAATTCCATTACCGATACTACCCAACAATTTTTGACTAATAAAGACGAAAAGTTGTTTTCAAAAATCAATACACTGTTTAATCAACTTTTGGAAATAAAATGAATGTCAATTACACCAAGTTAGCAAAGAACATAAAAGGAACTTCTGTTCCGAAACCTCTTTCAGGAACATTATCCGGACACGCAGCAGGTGAACCTTTTGACAAACACGTTTACGCAGAAATCAAAAAACAATTCCCGAAAAACACGTTTCGTCAATACGAATTTTTAAATGATTTGTTCAGTAAAAATCCAAACGTAATCGGTTTTGAAGCAAGGCAGAATTTGTTCAATTCGCCAACTGTTTTGTTTTTGCTAAGTCGTGGAAAAAATGCAACAGACAAATGGAGCATTGAAAATCTGTTTGATGAAAAACAAAACGACACCGCTGACATTTTAGTAGTAAAAGATAATTTTTACGAAATCATTGACATCAAAACCCGCAATATTTCCAAATCTGCACAACCTCCCAACATTATTTCTGCTTTTAAGTTGGCACAAGTTTGTGCAAAAATGTTGGATAATGAAGAGTTTGATGATTTTACAATCAACTATTTTGAAATTGATTGGTTGCTTGATAACGACAAATTAGTTTGTAAAGACACACATTTTGCTTGTTTGTTCAAAAGCAATCCCGAAAATTTATACATCAATTGGACAGCAGCAATGCAAATACAATTTCACGTTCGGGATTTGAATCAATCATTTAGCGGAACAATGGAAGATTGGGCAAAATTGTATCTACAACATTTTGTAACACAAGCCAAAAAACGAGCAAATGATATGATTACGAAATTTGTAAAACCGTTTGAAAAATACATCAAATAAAGAATCAGCCTCCAACTATTTAGAACATTTTATATCGTTTTAAAGTTGCACCAATCGTTTTATGGGATGTATGGGTTGTAGTTGTCCGGCAGCGCATAGGGTGAAAATTTTTGCAATCGAAAATTATAATGAAAAAAATAGAAATGTTTAGGGTAAAAGCGCAAGTTTTTGAAAAAACACCCGGAATAAATAGCACTTTTGCTAATCCCTGCCAAACTCGTAATTTTGCGTGCCCGTTTCCAAAGGCGGACACATCTTTTTCCTAAAAAAATCAACGACATTCTATGGATTTGCTCAAGTTACAGCAAGAAGAATTTATCCGGCGTCATATCGGTCCGGATGCGCATGAAACCCAGGAAATGCTCCGGACTATAGGCGTAAGCAACATGCAGGAATTAATAGATCGAACCGTACCCGGCGATATCCGGTGGCCGCAAGAACTAAATGTACCGCCTTCCACCAGCGAATCGGACTACCTCCGCGAGTTGAAAGAGATTTCGCTTAAAAACAAAATTTTCAAGTCCTATATCGGGCAAGGATATTATGACACGATTACCCCAAGCGTCATTCTCAGAAATATTTTTGAAAACCCCGGATGGTACACTCAGTACACACCTTATCAGGCAGAGATTTCGCAAGGACGCTTAGAAAGTCTGCTGAATTTTCAGACGATGGTGAGCGACCTCACCGCCCTGCCTATAGCCAACGCTTCTTTGTTAGATGAAGCTACAGCCGCCGCAGAAGCCATGTCCATGTTCTATCATACGCTGAACAAAAACATGGATAACATAGAACGTCCTAAATTTTTTGTAGATAATACCACCTTTCCGCAAACCAAAGATGTGGTGATTACCCGTGCCAACCCGCTAAATATAGAAGTGGTTTTCGGCGATTATAAAACCGCTACGATAGACAATAGCTATTTCGGCGTTTTGGTACAATACCCGAATGCGCAAGGTAGTGTGGAAGATTATAAATCATTCATACAACAAGCACATGCAGCCGGTGCTTACGTAGCCATGGCAACCGATTTGCTGGCGCTTACCTTGCTCACACCGCCCGGCGAGCTGGATGCAGATGTAGCCTTTGGCTCCGCCCAGCGCTTTGGCGTACCTCTGGGCTTTGGCGGTCCACATGCAGCATTTTTCTCTTGTAAAGATGAATTTAAACGCAATATCCCCGGCCGCATCATAGGCATCAGCGTGGATGCTAAGGGCAACCGTGCTTTGCGTATGGCGCTCCAAACCCGCGAGCAACACATCAAACGCGAAAAAGCGACATCAAATATTTGTACAGCGCAGGCTTTGCTGGCGAACATGGCAGCTATGTATGCCGTATATCACGGTCCGGACGGGCTGACCCATATCGCAAAACGAGTGGCTATCCTTACGCAAACCCTTGCCGAAAGCCTTGCCGATTCCGGCATTTCCTTAGTTTCCACTTCCTTCTTCGATACCCTCACCGTGAAGGTAAATGATGTAAACAGCATCCGTACAAAGGCGGAAGCCGCAAAGATTAATTTCAAATACGGAGCCGATAACCATATCAGCATTTCCTTAGATGAAACCACCACTATTTCCGATGTGTTTGATATTCTGGAAATATTTTCTGCTGCCGAAGAAGACAGCGTAGGCTTCAGCATTGACCATGACCAGGCATTAACCTGCATCCCCTCTGCTCTGACCCGCACCTCTTCCTTTTTAACGCATAGTGTTTTCAACAGTCATCATAGCGAAACGCAAATGATGCGCTACATAAAAATGCTGGAGAATAAAGATCTTTCTCTGAATACCAGCATGATTTCCTTAGGCTCTTGCACTATGAAGCTGAACGCTGCTACAGAAATGATTCCTTTAAGTTGGAGCCATTGGAGCAAGATGCATCCCTTTGCTCCTAAAGAACAAACAAAGGGTTATCTGCAAATCGTACACGAACTTTCCAAATACCTTTCCGAAATCACCGGCTTAGATGCGTGCAGCCTGCAACCCAACAGCGGTGCGCAAGGCGAATATTCCGGACTTTTAGCCATCAGAAATTACCACCTCAGCCAAGGACAAAGCAACCGGAATGTGATGCTGATTCCTATCTCCGCCCATGGCACCAACCCGGCCTCTGCAGTGATGGCAGGCTATAAAGTAGTAGTGGTGAAAGCATTGGAAAATGGTTATATTGACGTGGAAGACCTGAAAGCCAAAGCCGAGCAATATGCAGCAAACCTTGCGGGCATTATGATTACCTATCCGTCCACATACGGCATATATGAAGAAACCGTAAAAGAAATCACGGCAGTTATCCATGCGCATGGCGGACAAGTTTATATGGATGGCGCCAATATGAATGCACAGGTAGGCTTGACTGCTCCGGGACTTATCGGCGCGGATGTTTGCCACTTAAATCTTCATAAAACCTTTGCCATACCGCACGGCGGCGGCGGCCCCGGCATGGGACCTATTTGTGTAAAAAAACACCTGGCACCCTTCCTTCCCGGTTTTATCAGCGAAACGGATACCACACCTGCAAACGCCGTATCAGCTGCGCCTTACGGCTCTGCCAGCATCCTATTGATTTCCTATGCGTACATCCGTATGCTGGGAGCAAAAGGATTAAAAAACGCAACCGAATATGCCATTCTGAATGCAAATTATATGCGCGCCCGTTTGCAGAATGATTTTGACATTCTTTACAGCGGCACCGGTGGCACCTGCGCACATGAATTTATCGTAGATCTTCGCCCCTTCAAAAAAACAGCCGAAATAGAAGCGGAAGATGTAGCAAAACGCTTGATGGATTACGGATTCCACGCACCCACAATGAGCTTTCCCGTGCCGGGCACTATCATGATAGAGCCTACTGAAAGCGAAGATAAAGCCGAACTGGATCGTTTCTGTGATGCCTTGTTAGAAATAAGAAAAGAAATACGCGCAATAGAGGACGGAAAAGCAGACAAGAAAGACAATCCGTTGAAAAACGCACCGCATACGCAGATGGAAGTTACAGCGCAGGAATGGACACATGCTTATACCCGCGAATCTGCCGCTTTCCCACTCGGCTATGTGCGTCTGAATAAATTCTGGCCAAGCGTAGCTCGTGTAAACAATACCTATGGCGACAGAAATCTCATCTGTACTTGTGAGCCTACAAGCGCTTACGCAGAAGAAGAAGCCTAAACGCCTATATCATATCTAAATTTCCTGAAGAGTCGCAAACTGCGGCTCTTTTTTATTTGCCTATAAAAAGGCTCACCGGGCAAAATATCAAGTGATTTTTATGGTCCAAGCAGCAGGATTCCTATTTTGCTTTTGCGGCGATAGCACCATTCATCGCCATAGCTACTATTAGGCTTGTCCATGTCATGACAAAGGCAGGATAAAGACCTATATTTTGAGGAATGGATAGGAATGCTAATTTTTTTTATTATTTTTCTGCACCTAATTCGTTCTGATGATTATAGGAGTCTTAAAAGAGCAAGCACACGAGCCACGTGTTTCCCTTGTACCCGAAGTGGTGCAGGCACTTACGAAAATGAACGTGCAGGTTTGGGTAGAACAAGATGCCGGCATGAACGCATTTTTCAATAATGAAGGATATGAAAAAGCAGGGGCGGAAATAAAAAATCGCAGCGCCATTCTGCATCAGGCAGAGGTCATCCTTTCCATCCACCCCGAAAATATAGCCAACGACATTCCTCCGGGCAAAACCATTCTCGGTGTCTATCAGCCACTCTTCAATACAGCACAAATAAAAGCATGGGCGGAGCGCAACATCACCACCTTCAGCCTGGATACCATCCCGCGTACCACGCGTGCGCAGGCGATGGACGTACTCAGTTCGCAAGCCAATATAGCGGGCTATAAAGCTGTACTTTTAGCCGCTACGCAATATTGTCGTTACTTCCCTATGTTCATGACCGCAGCAGGTTCTATCCCTCCCGCAAAACTGTTGGTGCTCGGAGCAGGTGTGGCGGGTTTACAAGCAATCGCAACGGCACGGCGGTTGGGTGCGGTAGTAGAAGTTTTTGATACCCGGCCCGCTGTAAAAGAAGAAGTGCAAAGCCTCGGTGCGAAATTTATAGAAGTGGAGGGGGCCGCCGATGCCAGTAAAGCAGGCGGTTATGCGGTGGAGCAAAGCGAAGAATTTCAGCAACGGCAAAAAGCGCGTATTCATGAAAGCGCCAAAAAAGCGGATATCATCATCACCACCGCGCAGATACCCGGCAGGCAAGCGCCTATTCTTATTACTAAAGAAATGATAGCCGATATGCGCCCCGGTTCGGTAATCATAGACCTTGCCGCAGCCACAGGCGGCAATACCGATTATACCCGAAACAACCAAACGGTGATGCAGAACGGCGTCGCCATAATTGGCAACAGCGCCTTAGCAGCCACAGCCCCCTCCGATGCAAGCAAGGTATATGCGAAGAATGTGCTGAACTTTTTAAAACTGATCATAGATAAAGAAGGTAATTTGAGTTTGAATTTTGAAGATGATTTAGTGAAAGGAACGGCGATAACCTATAACGGAGAGATCGTGAATGAACGGGTGAAAGGATTAGTATAATCCCAACGAAAAATCGGAAAGAGAAAGACCAAAATTCCAAAATTTAAAGAACCATTCATCCAAAACTCAATACGCAAAATTCAATATTGAAAATATGGAAGCCATACAACATCTTTTTACAGACGAAGCTACCTACAGACTACTTACCATCGTTATCCTTTCCATTTTTTTGGGGATAGAAGTGATAGGACGCGTACCCTCCGTATTGCACACCCCTTTGATGAGCGGCGCGAATGCCATTCATGGCGTAGTGATTATAGGCGCTATCATCGTGATGGGGCAAGCCTCTACGGATGATTATGTATCGCTTGTACTTGGTTTCCTCGCCGTGATACTCGGTACGCTCAATGTGGTGGGCGGTTTTGTAGTAACCGACAGGATGCTGGAAATGTTTGATAAAAAGAAAAAAGGAAAGCCGAAAGGATAACTCTAAAACCGGAAACTAAAAACAGGAATTTTCGTTCTTCGATTTGGAATTTTTAATAAGAATTTTATGATACTTCCACTTTCATACCTCCTCGGTTCAGTAACGTTCATCATCGGTCTGAAGATGCTTTCTCATCCGGATAGTGCACGCAAAGGCAATCTTGTAGCCGCTTTTGGTATGACCATCGCCATCTTTGCTACTATCTTTCTGTATAAGGATGCAGATGGAAATCTCTTGGGCAATTACGCATGGATTTTTTCGGGTTTGATTATCGGAACCATCGTAGGTACACTTGCCGCCAAGAAAGTGCAAATGACTGCGATGCCCGAAATGGTGAGCCTTTTCAACGGAATGGGTGGCGCTTGTGCCATGCTCATTTCCATTATCGAGTTCAAGCACCTTACGCACGCGGCGGAGGCAGCAGCGATGGAAGTACCGGCCGGCATTTTTGCAACGCTACCAATGGGGATGTTCATCACCATCGTGTTGGGTATGGTCATCGGCAGTGTGTCCTTTGCGGGCAGCATCATCGCCTGGGGGAAACTGAATGGAAAAATAAAAGACCGCTCCTTCAACGGACAGCATATCGCAAACATTATTCTGCTCCTTATCGTAGCTGCTTTGACCGCCTATATGGTAGCCCTGCGCCCCGATAACACCGTTGTTATTTTCTATAGCATTATCGTCATTTCGTTGCTGTATGGTATCCTATTCGTTTTACCTATAGGCGGTGCGGATATGCCGGTAGTCATTTCCTTACTCAATTCATTTACCGGAGTAGCTGCGGCATTCGGAGGTTTTTTATACGACAATCCGGTGATGCTCACAGGCGGTATTCTCGTAGGCTCCGCAGGCACCATTCTCACCATCCTCATGTGTAACGCCATGAACCGCTCCCTCAAAAATGTATTGATTGGTTCCTTCGGAGGTAATAAAACCGGCGGTGCAAGCGGCAGCAAAGAGCAGGGTCATTACAAAGAGATTTCGCTCAACGACACGGCTACGTTAATGGCTTATGCGCAGAAGGTCATCATCATCCCCGGCTATGGATTGGCAGTAGCACAGGCACAGCATATCTGTCATGAACTGGAGAAAACCCTTGAGGACAAAGGCGTAGAAGTGATGTATGGCATTCACCCCGTTGCCGGTCGTATGCCGGGCCACATGAATGTATTGCTTGCGGAAGCCGATGTGCCCTATGAAAAACTGCTGGAAATGGAAGATGCCAACGACCAGATGGGCAGCACCAATGTGGTATTGATCCTTGGTGCTAACGATGTAGTGAATCCTGCCGCAAAAGAAGATCCTTCTTCACCGATTTATGGAATGCCTATACTTGAGGTGGAAAAAGCCGAACATGTTATCGTAAACAAACGAAGCATGAAACCCGGCTATGCCGGCATCGAAAATGAACTCTTCTTCCGTCCGAAAACCTCTATGCTGTTTGGTGATGCAAAAAAAATATTGCAGGATTTGGTAGGCGAATTGAAGGGAATATAGAGCAGTTTAGCTTCCCTCTACTTTTCTTCCCGATAGCATTGCTCTTACCGGCTATTTGTCTATCGGCACTCCATCTTCCACATCCTTATACCGCTTCACCTGCTCCAGTGCATCGGGCACTACATCGCTGATGATGACGATGAAAGAATCTTTACGCGCATGTTGTAGGGCATGGTCTATAGCATCCTTTTCCCTTCTGAAATCTTTGATGTCCATATCCGGTTTTATATTGCGGATGCCCTGCGTAATCAGTCGTATCATTTCTTCTTCGGTTCTGCCTCGGAGGTTTTTATCCTGCCGGATTATGATTTCGTCAAATATCCTTGCCGATTCTTCTCCCAGGGAAATAAGGTCTTCGTCGCGCCTGTCGCCCACGCCGGCTATGATGCCGAGTTTTACGGAGGCATCCTGTGCTTCTACAAACTTGCCTATAGCCTGCAAACCGTGGGTATTGTGCGCATAATCCAGCATCACATTGAAGTCTTTGAAATGAAATAAGTTCATTCTTCCCGGTGTCATAGCCGGGGAAGGGATGAACGTATGCAGCGCTTGTCTGATATCTTCGGTTTTAAAATCGGAAAGATAAGCGGCAAGAGTGGCGGCAAGGGTGTTGGAAATATTGAAGAGGGCTTTTCCCGAAAAAGTAATGGGAATGTCGGTTACTTTCTCTACCCTTATTTTCCAGCTTCCTTTCTGAATGGTAATATAGCCATGTTCGTAGATAGCCGCTACGCCGCCCGTTTTGCAATGTTCTTTGATGCGGGGATTGCTTTCCTCAAGAGAAAACAACGCTATTTTCGCTTTTACCTCTTCTTTCATTTTATAGACGAGGTCATCGTCGGCATTGAGAATTACATAGCCCGATTCGGGAACGGTATTGGCAGCCACGGATTTTACACGGGCTAATTTTTCCAGGGTATCAATTCCCTGCAAGCCCAAATGGTCTTCTGCTACATTTGTTACCACGGCTATATCGCATTGGTGAAAACCCAATCCTGCACGTAGGATGCCTCCGCGGGCACATTCCAGCACGGCAAAATCCACCGTAGGGTCGCGTAGGACAAACTCTGCGGATTTGGGGCCGGTGCAATCGCCCTTCACCATCATCTGGTTTTGTATATACACGCCATCGGTGGTGGTATAGCCCACTTTGAATCCCATTTGTTTTACGATATGGGCTATCATGCGGGTGGTAGTGGTTTTTCCATTGGTGCCGGAGACAGCAATGATAGGGATACGCGCTGAAGTGCCCGGCGGGTAGAGCATATCAATCACCGGCTCCGCTACATTGCGCGGCAAGCCTTCGGTAGGATCCAGGTGCATACGGAAGCCCGGTGCTGCATTCACTTCCAGCACAGCGCCGCCATTTTCTTCTACAGGCTGCGTAAGATCGGGTGCCATAATGTCTATACCGCAGATATCCAGCCCTATGATGCGGGCAATGCGTTCGCACATGAAGATGTTATTGGGATGCACATAGTCGGTTACGTCCGTGGCGGTTCCTCCCGTACTGAGGTTGGCAGTGGGTTTGAGCCACAATTCTTCGCCTGCTGCGATGATGGTATCCAGCGTATAACCTTTGCGGGCAAGCATATCCAGGGTAAATTGATCCACTTTGATAGCCGTCAATACTTTTTCATGTCCATAGCCTCTGCGGGGGTCGCTGTTTACGTTATCTATAAGTTCTTGGATGGTGCTTTTTCCATCTCCTGTAACGGCGGCAGGTGTGCGCAGTGCGGCAGCCACAAATTTGTAATTGATGACCAGTACGCGGAAATCGCGGCCGGTAATGAATTTTTCACAAATAACACCGCGTGAATATTGTTGGGCTGCTTCCAAAGCGGTTAAGGCTTCTTCCCAGGTTTTTATATTTGTTGTAGCGCCTTTGCCATGGTTGCCGTTCACCGGTTTTAAAACAATGGGATAGCCTATACGCTTAATAGTTTCTTCCATTCCTTCGCTGCTGTAAATGATTCTGCCGCGCGGCACCGGGATCTCAGAGGCTTCGAGGAGGTTTTTGGTGTCTTCCTTATCGCAGGCAAGCTCTACGGCAATGCTGCTGGTAGTGCCGGCTACGGTGGCCTGGATGCGTTTTTGATTGACGCCATAGCCAAGCTGCACTAAGGAATGCCGGTTCAGCCGGATCCAGGGTATTTTTCTTCTTGCTGCCTCCTCTACTATAGAACCGGTGCTGGGTCCCAGGCGGTCGTTTTCCCGTATCTCGCGGAGGGTTTGCAGGGTAGCGGCTATGTCATAGGTTTCCCCGTTGATAAGCGCTTCCGCTATGCGCACCGCTTCTTGCGCCGTATGTTCTCCGGCTTTTGCTTCTACATAGGAAAATACAACGTGATACACTCCTTTCTTATCACTCTCGCGCGTTCTGCCGAAGCCGGTGTCCATCCCCGCCAGTGTTTGCAGCTCCAGAGCTACATGTTCTATGACATGCCCCATCCAGGTACCTTCTTCCACGCGCATGAAAAATCCGCCGGGAACTCCTTCCGAACAGCGATGATCGTAGAGGGATGGCATGAGGTTTTTTAAGCGGTCTAAAAAGCCGGGGATCAGATTCGTGGGCTTTTCTTCCAGCTCTTCAAGGTCTAACAGCATCACGATGAGCTTGTGGCGTCTTGCCGACCAGTAATTAGGTCCGTTCATGACCTTGATATCCAGGATTTTCATGGAAGCGAAAATTTTTTCTTTAAGTTAATAATAAAATTTTCATAAATGCAATAGGAGGCTAAAGCCGCACCCTCGCTTGCCTATAGCCAACCAAAAAAGCAACCTGTAAAAAACAGATTGCTTTCTCTATAAATCCCGTAAATCAACTATTCAAACCCGCTACTACGCTTCCGCTTTCAACATCTTGGCGTATTTCGCACGGTCGTTTTCATCGAGCATGATTTTGCGCAGGCGAATGCTTTGCGGCGTTACTTCGATGCACTCATCTTGCTGTATATATTCCATACATTCTTCTAAACTCATCTGAATCTTAGGAGCTATGTTGGTAGCGGCATCCGAACCGGAAGCACGCATATTGGTCAGTTTTTTTCCTTCCACCACATTCACATTCAGGTCGCCGGGTTTAATGTTTTCGGCTACAATCATACCGGAATAAACTTCTTCTCCCGGATCTACAAAAAACGAACCGCGGTCTTGCAGTTTATCAATAGAATAACCTGTTGTAGTACCGCCTTGCTTGGCGATCAATACACCGTTGTTTCTTCCGGGTATAGGACCTTTCCAGGGTTTGTATTCTTTGAAACGATGCGCCATTACTGCTTCTCCCGCAGTGGCGGTGAGCATGCCGGAACGCAAGCCGATCATCCCGCGCGAAGGAATTTCAAATTCCAGATGCTGCATTTCGCCTTTGGTTTCCATGATGAGCATTTCGCCTTTACGCTGCGTTACCATGTCTATCACTTTACCGCTATAATCGCTGGGCACATCCACTACGAGTATTTCATAAGGTTCACATTTTTTACCGTCTATTTCTTTTACGATTACCTGCGGCTGCCCGATGGTGAGCTCATAGCCTTCGCGGCGCATGGTTTCTACCAATACACTCAGGTGCAAAATACCACGACCATACACGAGGAATTTATCGGCATCATCGGTTTCTTTTACCCTAAGCGCCAGATTTTTTTCCAATTCTTTCATGAGGCGATCGCGAATATTGCGGCTCGTTACGTATTTTCCTTCCTTACCGAAGAACGGCGAGTTGTTGATAGAAAACTGCATATTCATCGTAGGCTCATCAATAGGAATATTGCCCAGCGCTTCCGGCGCTTCAAAATCGCAGATGGTTTCCCCGATTTGAAAATCTTCGATGCCTACCACCGCACAAATATCTCCGGCTTGCACGTTGTTTACTTTCTTTTTGCCCATTCCTTCAAACACATAAAGCTCTTTCACTTTTCCTTTCACAAAACCACCGTCCAATTTAGCTAATTGAATATTTTGTCCTTCGCTGATGCTGCCGCGGGTTACTTTCCCGATGGCGATTCTGCCTAAGAAAGAGGAATAATCGAGCGAAGTGATTTGTAGTTGTAAATTCCCTTCAGGGATTACCGGCGCGGGCACTTTTTCAAGGATCATATCCAGCAGCGCTGTGATGTCTTCCTTAGGTTCCAAAGTGGTATTAAACCAGCCTTGTTTGGAAGAACCGTAAAGCGTGGGAAAATCCAATTGTTCTTCGCTTGCATCCAGTTGAAAGAATAATTCAAATACCGCATCATGCACTTCATCGGGGCGGCAGTTGGGCTTATCTACTTTATTGATGACCACTATAGGGCGAAGACCGAGCGCCAATGCTTTTTGCAATACGAAACGTGTTTGCGGCATGGGACCTTCAAAGGCATCTACCAATAATAATACACCATCCGCCATTTTCAATACACGCTCTACCTCACCGCCAAAATCGGCGTGGCCGGGAGTATCTATCACGTTTATTTTCGTGTCTTTATAGGAAACGGAAATGTTTTTGGCAAGAATGGTAATGCCTCGTTCGCGCTCCAGGTCATTGTTGTCCATGATGAGTTCACCTGTTTCCTGATTGTCGCGGAAAACTTTGGTAGCGTGGATGATCTTATCTACCAGGGTAGTTTTACCATGATCTACGTGCGCGATGATGGCGATGTTTCTTAAATTCATATAATTTTTTTATCCCCGAACACATCTTCTTTCAACACAAAAAAAGGTAGCGCGGTTTTTTTTCGAGGCGCAAAGGTACGAGAAATATATCAGAGAGAGGTTAATTTGTCAGGACGAATTTCGTAAATTCGCGCAAAAAGGCAAAATAAGATGAAACATATCCTGCTGATTTCATTTAGTTTTTTAATGATGGCTATAGGCTGTCGTAAAAAAGAAGACCCCAAGCTGCCCGAGAATCCACCTCCGCCGGTACGCACTACCAATCTTAGCTTTACCTTTAAAAACGTAGCGGACGGGGAGCCTTTATCCTTAAACGATACCTGGTATAAAAACGAAAACGGCGACTCATTAAAAATAGGAGCCTATAAATATTATGTTACCAATTTTTTGTTGATAAATGAAGATTCGACCTATGCGGTTCCGGAAAGTTATTATCTGATCAACGAAGCCGATCCGGAATCCCAAACTTTTACAATCGAAAACCTGCCTGCGGGCGACTATACTGAAGTGCGTTTTATGATAGGTGTGGATGCAGAGCGGAATACCAGCGGTGCACAAACGGGCGCTTTAGACCCTATAAACGGTATGTTTTGGGACTGGAAGACGGGCTATATTATGGCGCTGATGGAAGGACAATCGCCGCAGTCGGGCACGGCAGGTATGTTTTCTTATCATGTTTCCGGCTTCCAACTCGGTACGGGTGCGCAACGGGAAGTGCGGCTAAAATTGCCTAAGAAAGCTACGGTAGCGCCTCATTATTATCCCCATATCATCATCCGCTCTGATGTGCTGGAATGGTTTAAAACGCCGAATACAGTGAGCTTAGCCCTGCTGAACACCGTGATGAACGACCCTGCGGATGTAAAAATCATAGCCGATAACTATGCGGATATGTTTACGGTAGAAGATGTAATCATAGCAGTAGAATAGTGAAAAAACATCCGGCTTTCTTCGTTCTGTTTTTGATGGTTGCAGCAGCTCTTTGGAGTTCCTGCAAACCGGATCCCGCTATAGAGCCATCAAAAGACATTGTGTTTTCCGTACCGCAAGGATGGCCGGCTCCGGTTTATAATTTTGAAAATAATCCCCTTACCCAAGAAGGATTTGCCTTGGGCAGAAAATTGTTTTTCGATACACGTCTCAGCCGTACGAATACCATTTCCTGCGGTAGCTGCCATCAACCATTTTCCGCCTTTGCACAGCTGGATCATCCGATAAGCCATGGAGTAGAGGATAAGCTCGGCACCAGAAATTCTCCGCCTTTATTCAACCTCAACTGGCATACAAGTTTTTTCTGGGACGGCGGGGTCAATCATATAGAAGTGCAGCCGCTCAGCCCCATTCAAAACCCGGTGGAGATGGATGAAAAATTGGATAACATTATAGCCAAACTCAGCGCCGATGAGGACTATGCACGCCGGTTTACCGCGGTATATGGAAATAAGACGATTACCTCGCAGCGCATGTTTAAAGCAATTGCACAGTTTATGGGGATGCTGGTTTCCGCCAATTCCAAATACGATAAATATATACGCGGAGAAGCAGGCGGTGCCTTAAACGAAGACGAGCTAAACGGACTCCGGGTATTTAAAACAAACTGCGCTACTTGTCATAAAGAACCGTTATTTTCCGATTTCAGCTTCCGGAACAACGGGCTGCCGCCTACGGTAGTGAATGATTCTGGAAGGGCGCATATTACGCTGGCTGCTACGGACCTTTATAAATTTAAAATACCTTCCTTGCGCAATCTGGCTTATTCCGCGCCCTACATGCACGATGGGCGATTTACGACTATAGACCAGGTGCTGGATCACTATGCGCAAGGCATAAAACCTTCGGCTACTTTAGATCCGCTACTTGCCGACGGTATTCCCCTATCGGTGCAGGAGCGCAAAGATTTGAAAGCTTTTTTAGCTGCGTTAAATGATGAAGCGTTTGTGAAAGATGGGCGTTTTCAACAACCTGTGGAATGATGCGGTTAATCGTTTCTTCTTTTGATATCCTCAATGCTGATCATGTCAAAATACTTTCTGGGTGGTGCAAACTCGCAGGTGTCGCGGATGCCGGTTTCGTTATACTTTACCAATACCTGAATGCCATTGTGCTGAAAGGCGGAAGGAAGGGATACCGGTTTTTTTTCTTCACCGTTTTCCAGCAGCAGCAGGTAGCCGCAGCCTTCTGTAGTAACATCACCGGAATCCAGAATCATAGCATGGGTATAATTCCGGTCTTTGTTGCAAGCGGCAGCAAAAAGGAAGGTCAGTAAGGCAGCGCCAAGTAAGTATTTACGCATCTGGTTCTTTTTAACGAGGCTGAAAATTACAAAATTTGTTGAAAGCAACAATAGTTTTCAAACAGAATACCGGCTTGCCGGTTCGGTTTCACCATTTCAGCCCTGCTTCTGTCAGTACTTCTTTGATGGCTTCATAGGATTTGAAGACGATGGGTTTTAAATCCTGCTTGGCTATCCACCTGGCTTCTAAGATATTTTCTTCCTGCTGCGGCGCCAGTTTTTCTTTTTCGGAAGCCAGCATGTGGTACCAGGCTGTACGTTTCAAAAGCTGCTCGCCATGCTGGTTGTAAATATGGTAGGTATCGCAAACTTTCTCTTTCAGTTGTAGCTGTTGCAGCCCTGTTTCTTCGCTCACCTCGCGCAGGGCACATTCGGCTATATCTTCGCCGTCATCCCGTTTACCTTTAGGCAAATCCCATTTGCCGCGCCTATAGATCATCAGCACATTTCCTTTTTCATTTAGAACGATGCCGCCGCCCGCGTCTATAGGGGTGTAGATACTGTGCAGTTCTTCTTGCAGCGCCTCCGGCGAAATATCTTCTATCAGCACACCTAGCGTGCGGAAGCGACTCAGATGTTCTATAGCAAGCCTGAAATTGCGTTTAAAAGCGCCTTTGAGCAGTAAATACCCTTCCGCTATTTTATGGTGTTGTATATAGCTCTGCGCATCGTTGGTGAGGATGAGCGGCTTGTTGTTGTAATATATCTTTTGCGTAGCCGTCATAATGGTTTTTTGTAAATAGCGTGAGTTGGCGTAGGTTTGGGCGCATGAGCACTCCAAAACATTTTGCCGAAAAGCTGCTACAAATTAAGGCTTTACAAATTAACCTGCAAAATCCCTATACCTGGGCATCAGGCTGGCGGTCTCCCGTTTACTGCGACAATCGCAAGACGCTTTCCTACCCGCATGTGCGCGATTTTGTAAAAAGCGAGATGGCAAATATGGTTTTTGAGCATTTCCCGGATGCGGAGGTCATAGCCGGCGTGGCTACAGCAGGCATACCTCACGGGGCATTGGTGGCGGATTTGCTGAAGCTGCCCTTCATTTATGTGCGCAGCAAACCCAAAGAACACGGCATGGGCAACCAGATAGAGGGCGTGCTGGAAGCGGGGCAAAAAGTAGTGGTGATCGAAGACCTGGTTTCTACCGGCAAAAGCAGTCTGCAAGTAGTGGAGGTGCTAAACGGATTGGGAGCTGAGGTGGTGGGCATGTGCGCCTTATTCACCTACGGATTTCCTGCGGCGGCGGCGGCTTTTGAAAACGCGCAACTGCCTTTATATACCATCAGCAACTACGAAGCTTTGATGGAAGTGGCGGAAGAAAAAGGATTAATAAAAACAGAAGAGAAAGAAACCTTAGGCAACTGGCGGGTAGCGCCCGACCTATGGGGGCGGTGATTACCGCTCAATGGCTTTGCTCCACAATACAGAGAGCAACATATACGATTTCACAGCGATGGCAGTAAGGGAAAGCGATATAAAAGCGGATGTGTGCATGGTGAACGGAGAGTTTTGTAGAGAAGATTAGAATTGTACGGAAAAGAAGATGCAGGCAAGAAGCGATGCAAAAACGGAAATCTTTTGGATGGCGGTGTTGTTCATTTCTTTCGGTTTGATGATGCAAAGATGCGACCGCACTTCAGCCTGTTGAAATTTTGCAGCCTGTTTAACCGTAGCTTAGGAAGCGGATAACAAACGGTTAAGAAATTGCAGGAAGAAAAATTTGAAAGATTGTTTTTCTTTTTAACCTACACATGTACAAAAGCAAGGAACCTGATAAATGCTATAATTCCCAAAAATTCTAAGTCTGTGTCAATTCCAAACCCACGAATTTCTTATTTACCAACCATCGCCGGTAGGTTTTGCATTAACCGTAAATCCGCTTTGTTGATGACTGACGGCTTGTTCTGACTAACGTTTTGGGTATTGGCTCGTGGCGGATTTTCAGTACAAAAGTTCAATAGAATTATGAGGGTGTAAAATGGGGGGTATAACGTTATTTTTTGGAAGAGTTGATTTTTGAAGGAGTGGTGCCACGGTTACCGATGTGGGTGGCAGACAAATTATTTTCGCCATACTTTCTATGCTTTGTATTCATCAAGTTCAAGTTTGTATAGCCAATATTTTTTTCCAAGTCGGTTATCAATTTCTCTTAAAATTTTAAAGCCTAGACTCTCGTAAATATGTCGTGCTTTGTCCATCATTTCCGATGTGTGCAATGCTATTATTTTTTCGCCATTTTCTAACGCTGAGTCAATGCACATAATTGTCAATTTTCTACCAATACCTTGTCCACCAAAATCTGGGTCAACTGAAACAAAACGTATGTAACTCCATTCTGCCAAATAGATATCTGTCGGATTTCCGTTTGGAACTAAAAAAGCCATTCCAATAATGTAGTCATTGTCACCAACACAAACAATGCAAGTTGATTGGTTAAGAAGTTCTTCGTAAGTATTGTCGCTTGAAATTGATTTTTTTAACAAGTTCCAATTTTCGTCAGTTAACTGATTTTGAAAAGGCGTCCAAGATTTAATTGCTAATTTTTTCAAACTTTGTAAATCGTTTTTCGTCCCTTGTCTGTATGTTAAATTCATTTTCCTTGTCTTGTCGGTTTGCGTGGGTCATTGCTTGCCACCAACGTTTTGGCGCTTTGCGCAATGGCGGATTTCGGAGCACAAAACTGTCAATACACCACAAAAGTTGATGCGAGGCAGAATGTTCAATTAACCACCTAACCCGCCATTGCGCCAAACCCGTGTGCCTGTTGCACAACGCACACCTTGTGCATAAAGATAATTATTAAATAGAAAGAACATGTAGTACCTTGTAAGTATGCAAGGCAGGAAGCAATTTTCACCGCAACTCTTCTACAACACCAGCTTA
>JAEZZY010000028.1 GCA_023418315.1 Bacteroidota bacterium | reverse complement strand
TCACCGTTGCGTCCACCGTTGCGTTCGTCATCGCGTCCACCATCGCGTTCGTCATCGCGTCCACCATCGCGCCCACCGTTGTGTCCCCCATCGCCTCCACTGTTGCGTTCACCGTTGCGTCCACCGTTGCGTTCGTCATCGCGTTCACCATCGCGTTCGTCATCGTGTCCACCATCGCGTCCACCATCGTGTCCGTCAGAGACGCGATGCATCGCGTCTCTACCATCGCCGCCATTCCCGTCATTATTATATTGATTTTCGCCAATTACAATAATGGCGTGAAAATGATTGGGCATTACTACAAATTCGCCCAACGTCAAATTCATATCGGGACGTAAATCGGGTGTTTTCAACCATTCTTCGTTTGCTATTGTGCCTATGTCATTTAATATCATTATTCCATTTTCTATTTTTCCAAAATAATGCTCCCGATTGTGTGTACATATTGTTATGAAATAGGCGGCTGCATTTCCATAATTCCACCATTGTGCCCGTGCGGACGGTATTCGGTATTTATTTTGAAATTTATCTGTCATTTGTTTTTTTTATTCGGGGACAATTTGTCCCTATGTAAGCTCATATCAATTCCGTTATTCCCTTTAAAATTTCCGCACTTTCCTCGTCAAGCGTTTTCATTTCTTCCAAAATTTCGTGTGGTGAGCGAAGCGTTACTTCTTCTTTTTTGTTCGGGTTTTTTACGCTTAGGTCGTATTGTTGAGACGCAATGCTTTGTTGAGATGCAATGCTTTGCGTCTGTACTTGAGACGCGATGCATCGCGTCTGTACATTTACTGTCCAGGAGTTTTCGCTATCGGCAAAAGTCTTCTGTAATTCCACAAAGTCCGCCAAATCGTTTTCATTCAGCGGATTGGTTTTACCTAAATTGCGGTCGAGGTTTAGCTGATAATACCAGATGTTTTGTGTGGGTTTGCCTTTTTCAAAAAACAGCACTACGGTTTTTACACCTGCACCGGTAAATGTTCCGCCCGGCAAATCCAATACGGTGTGCAGGTTACAACTTTCCAGTAAATGTTTGCGAATGGCAACGGTGGCATTGTCGGTATTGCTTAAAAAAGTGTTTTTAATTACGACACCTGCTTTTCCGCCTGCTTTCAGGATTTTGATAAAATGTTGCAAAAACAAACTTGCGGTTTCGCCTGTTTTGATTGGGAAGTTTTGTTGCACTTCGGCACGTTCTTTTCCACCAAAAGGCGGATTGGCAAGCACCACATTGTAGCGGTCTTTTTCCTGAATATCGCTTAGGTTTTCGGCAAGTGTGTTGGTATGAATAATGTTTGGTGCTTCCACACCGTGAAAAATCATATTCATAATCCCGATGATGTAGGCTAATGATTTTTTCTCCTTACCGTAAAACGTATTTTTTTGAAGCGTAACGGTGTCTTTGGTCGAAAGTCCTTTTTTATTGAGGTATGCAAAAGCTTCGCACAAGAAACCTGCACTTCCACAAGCACCGTCATAAATGGTTTCGCCAATTTGTGGGTTTACCACTTTTACAATCGTAGTAATCAACGGACGAGGTGTGTAGTATTCCCCACCGTTTCGCCCTGCGTTGCCCATATTTTTGATTTTGTCTTCGTACAGGTGGCTCATTTCGTGTTTCTCTGCGTGAGTACGAAAACGCAATTCATCAATACGGTTTATTACTTCACGCAAATTGTAACCGCTTTGTATGCGGTTTTTTAGTTCGCTGAAAATCTCGCCAATTTTATATTCAATCGTATCAGCGCTTTCGGCACTTGTTTTAAACTTTTTGAGATAGGGAAACAGTTGGTTGTTTACAAAATCAGTCAAATCATCGCCTGTCAAAGCCGTGTGATGATTGAGTTTTCCGTCTTTGTCTTTCGGCATTGCCCACGCTGTCCATTGAAATTGTTTTTCGACAATAGGCGAGTAGGTTTTGCCAGTGAGTTCGGCTGCTGTGGCTCGGTCTTTCTCCAAGTCGTCCAGATATTTGAGGAATAAAATCCAACTGGTTTGTTCCACATAATCCAATTCACTGCCGCAACCTGCGTCTTTGTGAAGAATGTCATCTATATTTTTAAAAGTCTGTTCGAACATTATTTATCTCTGTTTTTATTAAAGGGTAAAGTGTTCCTATACTCGTGTTGTAAATCATTACGCTACTTTCGTTTTTAGCATACGTCCTAAAATTATTTAGTTGTTAGGGAAAGGCAAATAAAATCTCAGTTACGGACTATTGTCCTACATGTAAACAATTTAAAAAACCAACCGCTCCTTTACACTTATATTTCCTTGCAACCCGCCCGTATGAATGCAGAGAACATTCGCCCGTATAGGGAAATATTGCTGCTGCCATAGCCGTTGCACTCCATACATCATCTTAGCGGTATAAACCACATCCAACGGCACTTGATAGTGCTTGTAAAAATCATTCATAAAGCCTAAGAGTTCCTCATTCCATTTACCGAAACCGCCAAAATGGTATTCATCTATCCATTCCCAGTTGCCTTTAGCGGAAGGTGTTTTATCCATCAGGTATTTTCCGTTTTTCATAGGCACAAACCCCAGCAGTTTGATGTGTTCTGGCAGTGCATTCCGCAAGCCTGCCAAGGTAGTGCCGCTGCCTACGCTCACGGCTATGTGTGTGGTATTTTCAGGGATATAGGCGGCGATTTCTGTAACGCCTTTTTTTCCCAAATCGTTATTGCCGCCTTCGGGAAGAATATACGCACCGGGAAATTGTTGTTCTAATTCGGACAACCATGCGGCATCCTCTTTTCGTTTATATGCTTCACGGGACACAACATGCAGGTGCATGCCCATCGCTTCGCAAGCCAGCAGGGTAGGGGTGCGGTGTTCCCGGCTATGATAGCCGCGTATGATGCCGATGCTTTTTAATCCCGCCTCTTTTGCCGCTGCTGCCGTGGCGATTAAATGATTGGAATAAGCGCCGCCGAAGGTGAGTAGCGAAGAATGATTTTTTGCCAAAGCCGCTTCCAAATTATAACGGAGTTTAAACCATTTATTACCGGAAATAACCGGGTGGATTTCATCAAGACGGAGGATGGCTACCGCACTCCTATGTCCCTCATTTTGCCGGTGGTATAGGGGAGTGATGCGGGGCGTTTTATATGTGAGATTTGGAATTTTAGTTATAGCCATACTCCCGCAGGTAATTTTCATTGTCGCGCCATTTGGGACGTACTTTCACAAACAGCTCCAGATGCACTTTAGCTTGCAGAAATTCTTCGATCTTGCGGCGCGAACGAATGCCGAGCTCTTTGATGAGGCTTCCTTTTCTTCCTAAAAGAATAATTTTTTGGGTTTCTCTGCTCACTATGATTTCCGCCTTTATTACATTCAGCGTAGGTTTTTCTTCAAAAGATTGGATGATGACGGCTGTGTGATAAGGAATTTCTTCGTGGTATAAATCGAATATCTGCCCACGAATTAATTCGCTTACAAAAAAACGAACGGGTCGGTCGCTCATGCTGTCTTCGGGATAAAAAGCAGGCCCTATAGGCAAATGCTTGAGAATAGCGGGCACAATCCTTTGCAGGTTTGCCCCTTTTTGCGCGGAGATAGGAAATACTTCCCATTTGGGAAATTTCTCCTGAGTGGTTTTTAAGAGTGCTTCTACCACTGCTTCGTCCTTTAGCAAATCGGTTTTGTTGAGCAATAAAATGGCGGGTACTTTGAGCTTCAGCAGGGTGGCTATAGCTTCCATGTTTTCTATAGGCTGCGTACTGTCATGCACCAGCAGCGCTACATCTGCATCTTCCAGTGCGCTTTTCACATGGCGCATCATTTTCTCATGGAGTTTATATTTTGGCTCGATGATGCCGGGTGTGTCGGAAAAAACAATTTGATACTCCGGCTCGGTGAGGATGCCGAGAATGCGATGCCTTGTGGTTTGTACTTTGTGCGATGTGATCACTAAATTTTCCCCCAACAGTGCATTCAGCAAGGTGGACTTGCCCGCGTTGGGCGCACCGAAAATATTTACAAAACCGGCCTGATGTGTTTGCTCCATGAGAACGTAAAAATGCAGAAGAAATTCGGGTTTAAAGAAAAAAATGCAGAAGAGTTTGTCAGGTAAAATTATTACCGTACTTTTGCACCCACATCGCGAGGTAGAGCAGCGGTAGCTCGTTGGGCTCATAACCCAAAGGTCACAGGTTCGATCCCTGTCCTCGCTACTAAGGAAAGGAAGCCGAAATGCGAACGTGTTTCGGCTTCTTTATTTTCAGCACCTTCACCGGGTGAAAATTTGCGTTTTGTATTCATGAAGCTGCTTGTCATTCGTTTTTCTTCCATCGGCGATATTGTACTGACCACGCCCGTCATCCGTTGCCTGAAACAACAACTGCCTCATGCGGAAATCCACTATCTTACCAAATCGGTATTTGCACCGCTTATAGCCACTAATCCCTATATAGACAAGCAAATCTACCTGAATGACAATCTTCCCGAAGTGGTGGAAATGCTCAAAAAAGAAAAATATACCGAGATTATTGACCTGCATCACAACCTGCGGACGCTGCGAATTAAAAAAGCGCTGAATATCCCGGCTCATTCCTATAATAAACTTAACCTGCAAAAATGGTTGCTCGTCCATTTCAAAATAGACCGGATGCCGCCTTACAGCATTGTGGAACGCTATATGGAAACGGTGAAGCACCTGGGTATTAAAAACGACGGACGAGGTTTGGATTTTTTCGTCGAAGAAGGAGAAACGGTAACGACTAAGGACCTTCCTATGAGCCACTGGGCCGGCTATGCAGGCTGCGTCATCGGAGGCAGCTACTTTACCAAAAGATTACCGCCGGAAAAATGGAATGAATTAATTGCCGCCATCCCTTTTCCGGTGATTCTCATCGGCGGGCCGGAAGATAAAGAAGACGGCGACCGCATCGCACAAGCCGATCCGGTAAAAATCTACAACGCTTGCGGAAAATTTAACCTGGCAGAATCGGCGCTATTGGTAAAACATGCGAAGGTCATAGCCTCCAACGACACAGGGCTGATGCACGTGGCGGCTGCCTTTCAAAAGCCTATAATTTCTTTCTGGGGCAATACCAGTCCGCAAATGGGCATGTTTCCCTATTATGGCAGCAATGATTTGAAAGCGCATCCATCTCCCAAACTCAGCCTTATGGAACACCCGTCGCTTTCCTGCCATCCATGTAGTAAAATCGGCTATGCAAAATGTCCTAAACGGCATTTTAAATGTATGAAGGAACTGGATATGCAGGCAGCAGCCGCCACGATGAAATCCCTATGGGAAAGACCGGCAGCATCCTAATATGTTTTTTAGCTATTTTTATACAATCAATCAATCGTATGAAATACTTAATCTCCCTCCTTGCAGCAACGCTATGTATCACCGCTTTTTGGGGATTCCGGGGAAACCAGGAAAAAGACCCCTGGGCAAAAGAACAATTAATGCCTCCTGCAGAGCTTGCAGAAAAAATCAAGAATAATGACTTGCACCAAACCACTATATTCAATATTGGCCCTGCGGGAAATATAAAAGGCTCCATCGAAATAGGCGCTACCCAAGAGGCGGAACATCTTGCTCAATTAAAAAAAGAACTTACCGACCTGCCTAAAGACAGGGAAGTGGTAATCTATTGCGGTTGCTGTCCGTTCCGTGATTGTCCGAATATCCGTCCGGCTTTTGAGCTTTTAAAAGAGATGAAGTTTAAAAACGCGAAGCTGCTAAATCTGTCTAAAAACCTGAAAGTAGATTGGATTGAAAAAGGCTATCCGCTTGCGCCATAATAAAAACAAGCTATCCGCTTGCGCCTAATTCTTTTTTTGCTGCTGTTGTTTATAATATTGGTATTTATAGTAGTTGATAGCTTCCAGCTCTTGCACAATGGCTTCTATATCTCTGTCTGCACCGGTGGGGTCATATTCTTTTTTTAGATTGTTGCTGAATAAAAGCGCGACCGACTGATAAACCACTGCATTAAATCCGCCTTTTACTTCTTTGATAATGCCGAATACATTTCTGCCCGATTGCCGGTTGATGAGCTTTACCAGCACTTGTCCCTGGCTGATGGTCATGTCTTCCAGCTCTCCTTTAAAACGTTTTTTCAATTCTTTCTCCACGCTTTTCATATAGGCTTTCTGCGCTTTTTTGTCCGGTATCCTTGCCAGTTGCTCATCCACATCTTTCAGAACGCCGGCCGCTATTACGGCATAGGGATAGGTTTTGTACACATTGCGTTTTAGCCGGTCAAATTCCGCCTGTTTTTTTACCCATTTTTTAGGCAGTTTACCCACCACCCATACATCTTCCAGATAGACTACCGGTAGGGTGTCGCCGTTTTCCACCACAGCGCTGAGCCATCTTTTATCTTCCGCACGTTCTTCTTGTGCAAACGCTGGCGCGCTTAGGGCAAGTAAGAAAATGAAGAAAGAAAACAAACGGCTCATAGCGACGATAAATCTCGTAAATATTTATGGCAGATAAAGCAAATAGTAATCCAAAATTTGGAAAAGCGCTACGTTAAAATTTTACAATTATCGCTGTGAATAGAGAGGGTGAGGCAGTTTGGCAGTAACTTTGCGGCGCAAATGCCTATGATGAAGCGATTATTCCTATTCGGTAGTTTATTGGTTTTGGGTCTTGCATCCTGCCAGTCCAAACAAGAATATTTTACCAAAGAAGAGTTAGTGAAAAAATCTGATTCACTTACGGCGCTCCGTTTCCGGGAGTTGCAAAAACAGGCTGCCGTGGATCTGGATCATCGCATAGCCATAGAAGTAAAACCCAAAGTAGATTCCATCCTTGCGGATTTGTACCTGACGCTTACCGCCCTTTCTGCAACCGATACCGTGGCGTTGGAAATGCCGCCTATAGCTATTCCTGTAAATAATCTTTCCGATACAGGACAAACAGATAGTTTATAGCCACATGGAGAAGGCACACACAATATTATACTTTGACGGGGTGTGTGTTTTATGCAATAAGATGGTGCTATGGACGCTTAAATATGATATAACAAAATCCATTTTTTTTGCTCCGTTACAAACGCATAAAGAAGTGCAGCTGCAGGAGATGGACTCGGTAGTACTATGGCATCAAGGCAGGTATTACTATCAATCCGATGCGGTATTGGCATTGCTTCCTTTTTTCGGATGGCAGTGGCAAGTCTTGCGTGCAGGCTATGTGTTACCGAAATTTTTGCGCGATAAGATTTATACATTCGTAGCCCGGAGGCGTTATAAATGGTTTGGGAAAAAACAGGAATGTATGCTGCCTCCGCCGGAAGTCCGGCATCGCTTTCTTTCCTAAGAATATCGTAATTTTCTATCATGATGCACTATAAAACAAGGAACGGAATACGACTATTTGCTTTTTTGCTGTGTTTTTGGGCGTGGAGCGGCACTGCACAAGAAGTAATTTATTCCGGTTATGAAAAATTTGATCTGCGCAACGGCGATTTTTCGGTGATTGGAAAATCGGGCGACAGAACCTATATCTACCGCGCCGGCACAGATGGTTTTTTTCTGGATGCCTATGATGATGCGATGGTGAAGAAAGCCACCGTGCTGCTTGATTTTTTTCCTAAGAAAATATACGAAACCCGCTTTATCAACTACCCTGACAGGATGGTGGTGCTCTATCAATCTGTAGAAAGCAACAAGGTAGTGCAATATGCCGCGCTGCTGGATACCAAAGGACGATTGCTGAAAAACCCGGTTCAGCTTACCACTGCAAAGACCGGAGTTTTCGGACCGAATAAAAACTATTTTTCTTCTGCGGTGAGCGATGATAAAACACAGATCCTCGTATATGGCGTGGAAACCAAAGGCAGAAAACTACAGTTTACCGGCGTATGGATAGACAGCGACCTGAACATAGCGGGAAGAGGACATGCAAGCTATGTAACGGATAACGACCTGGAAAGCGGCGAAGGGTTAATAGACGATAAAGGCAATTTTTACATGCCCGTTTATACGCCGGCAGGGGCTAAGAATTTTGCCGATCAGCTATGGATAGTGCGTGTGGCGAAGATGGGGAACAGCTTCCGTGCGAAAGAATTTGCTATGCGCGATAACTATGTAGCCAACAGTTTTATGAAGATGGATAATGTGAACAACCGCATCTATCTGGCCGGCTTTTATTCCGATAAAAAAAACGGTAACTACAGCGGCGTATTATACGGTATTTATAATATCGGCGATAGTGCCTTTACGGGAAGCAGGCTTATTCCTTTCGACGAGCGCATCCGCAATGCCACCGGTGAGCGCAATAAAAAACGCGCCTTTGACAACTACCGCACCAAGCAGCTCATCATTAAAAAAGACGGCGGTTTTGTATTGATTTCGGAAGATGTGTCCATTGTGTACCGCAGCAATAATATGGGCTGGGGCGGCTATTATTCTTTTTACTATAATGGGCCGATGATGACGCAAACCATCAAGGAATATTACTACAATGATGTATTTGCACTTTCCTATAACGGCGAAGGCGCTAATGAATGGTATTCGTTTATCCGCAAAAACCAGTATTCGCAGGAAGACGGCGGCATTTTCTCTTCCTATGCACTCATCAATACCGGCGGCGTGTTAGGATTTCTTTTCAATGATTACAACACCAGTCGTTCCAAAATACAGTTTGCCACATTGGATGCTATGGGAAAAATAGAAATGCACTCCCTTGCGGCAGGCTCCTCTGCCGACCCCGACTGGCTGCCCCGCTCTGCACGGCAAACCGGAGCGCGCGAGCTGATTGTTCCTTGTTTGAAAAAAAGACAAATCTGCTTTGCGAAGGTGATTTTTTAAAAACTGGTGAGGGGCTTTCGCCTGTAGATTCCCGTATATCAATGCCTTTACGCTATTTGACTGTGGCAAAAATCCGCTTATATTTAGGGCTGACTTGAAAAAAGATGCAAGAGTTCTTCAGGACATTATGCCCTTTTTAGGAGAGCGGTAACGAAGACTTGAAGCGCTTGTTGAAATTGCCAAAATAGGAGACATACCTCCCCAAAAATTATTAAAAATAAAAAATGACAAGTATAGCTCAACGACAAGAATTGCAAGCTAAAATATGGAGAATAGCCAACGATGTCCGTGGCTCAGTGGATGGATGGGATTTTAAACAGTTTGTCTTAGGTACGCTATTCTATCGCTTTATTAGTGAAAACTTCACCAACTACATTGAAGGTGGTGATGAAAGCGTAAATTATGCAAACTATCCTGACAAAGACATTACGCCCGAAATAAAAGACGATGCAATAAAAACAAAAGGTTACTTCATTTATCCAAGTCAACTTTTTGTGAATGTTGCCAAAACAGCAAATGCAAACAAAAATCTAAACACCGACTTAAAAGCCATTTTTGATGCTATTGAAAGCTCGGCAAACGGCTATCCATCCGAACCGGATATAAAAGGATTGTTTGCCGACTTTGACACAACAAGCACACGATTAGGAAATACCGTTGGAGCTAAGAACAGCCGCTTGGCTGCCGTTTTGAAAGGCGTGGAAGAACTGAATTTCGGGAATTTTCAAGACAATCAAATTGACTTGTTTGGCGATGCCTATGAGTTTTTGATTTCCAATTATGCCGCCAATGCAGGAAAATCGGGTGGGGAGTTCTTTACGCCACAACACGTATCCAAGCTCATTGCCCAATTGGCTATGCACAAGCAAGATAAAGTAAATAAGATTTACGACCCTGCTTGTGGTTCGGGTTCTTTGTTGTTACAAGCCAAAAAGCATTTCGACAATCATATCATTGAAGAAGGCTTTTATGGGCAGGAAGTAAACCATACCACATACAACCTTGCTCGTATGAACATGTTTTTGCACAACATCAATTACGACAAGTTTAATATTGCTCTTGGCAATACACTCATAGACCCACACTTTGGAGATGAAAAACCATTTGATGCCATCGTTTCTAATCCTCCTTACTCAATAAAATGGATTGGGGACGATGACCCAACACTCATTAACGATGATCGCTTTGCTCCTGCCGGTGTATTGGCGCCTAAATCAAAAGCAGATTTTGCTTTTGTGCTTCATGCCCTAAGTTATCTTTCAAGCAAAGGAAGGGCAGCAATTGTTTGTTTCCCTGGAATCTTTTACCGTGGCGGTGCAGAGCAAAAAATTAGAAAGTATTTGGTAGATAATAATTTTGTGGAAACCGTTATAGCTGTTGCGCCCAATTTGTTTTATGGTACTTCCATAGCGGTTACGCTTTTGGTACTTTCTAAACATAAAACAGATACTAAAACCCAGTTTATAGATGCCAGTGGCGAAGATTTTTTTAAGAAAGCCACCAACAACAATGTACTTGAAGACAAGCACATTGAAAAGATAATGGAAATGTTTGACAGCAAACAAGATGTGCCACACGTAGCCAAATGTGTGGACAATGCTGTGATTGCTGCCAACGATTACAACCTTTCGGTGAGCAGTTATGTGGAAGCTAAAGACACTCGGGAGAAAGTAGATATCACGCAACTGAATGAAGAAATAGCCACAACCGTAGAAAAAATAAATGCGCTACGATTGAGTATTGATAACATCATAAACGAGATTGAAGCATGAGTTATTTAGATACATTGTTACAAGGCGTAGAAATGGAGTGGAAAACGCTGGGGAAGGCTCTTGTGCGTACAAAAGGTACAAATATTACCGCTGGTCAAATGAAAGTATTGCATAAAGAGGGAGCACCATTGAAAATCTTTGCAGGTGGTAAAACAACAGCATATTTTAATTATGATGATATCCCTTTAAAAGACATAAATAGAGAACCTTCAATTATTGTAAAATCTCGTGGAGTCATAGAGTTTGAATATTATGACAAACCATTTTCTCACAAAAATGAGATGTGGGCTTACCATTCAAAAAATGAAAACATAGACATCAAATTCGTTTACTATTTTCTTAAAATACAAGAACCATATTTTAGAAATATTGCAGGCAAAATGCAAATGCCCCAAATAGCTACTCCTGATACTGATAAACTCCTAATTCCCATTCCACCCATCTCTGTTCAAAAAGAGATTGTTCGTATTCTAGATAAATTTACGGAGCTTACAGCAGAGCTTACAGCAGAGCTTACAGCTCGTAAAAAACAGTATAACTACTATCGGGAGCAATTGTTGAGCTTTGAAGAGGGGAAAGTGGAATGGAAGACGCTGGGGGAGGTTGTTAATCTACAAAGAGGAAGACGTTTGGTGAAAAGTCAGTTAGAAGAAACAGGAAAATATGCTGTATATCAAAACGCAATGACACCTCTTGGATATTATCATGAAAGTAATGTTAAAGCTTATACAACATTTGTCATTTGTGCAGGTGCAGCTGGTGAAATTGGATTTTGCGATGTTGATTTTTGGGCAGCTGATGATGTTACATGTTTTATTACTCCTGACATAATTAATAACAGATTTTTGTATTATTTTTTACAAACCCAAACACACATAATTAATTCTCAAGTTCGAAGGGCAAGTATTCCAAGATTGTCAAAAGATGTTTTGGAAAAATTAACTATCCCTATCCCTTCTCTCAAAGAACAAGAACGCATTGTTTCTATCCTCGATAAATTCGATACGCTCACCACCTCCATAAGCGAAGGTCTGCCAAAAGAAATTGAATTAAGGAAAAAGCAGTATGAGTATTATAGGGATATGTTGTTGACGTTTAATTGAAAATGAACATGAGTAAAGCAATTTCAAATAGCAGCGGAGACACAAACTTTATAACCGAAGTAAAGCAAATTTTAGAGCAAGCCCGCCAAAAGGCATATTCGGCTACGGCATTTGCCATGATAGAAGGTTATTGGTTAATGGGCGAGCGTATTGTACAACAAGAGCAACAAGGAAAACAACGTGCCGAATATGGAACGGAATTGATAAATGGCTTGTCATCGGCTTTGGGCAAAGGTTTTAGCCCCAGGATGTTGCGGGACATTCGTCAGTTTTACATCACATTTCCCGACTTGCAAGATTTGGCACACACGTGCGCCAAATTGAATTGGTCGCATTTTCGGGCAATCATGCGGGTGTCTGATAAAAATGCAAGAAGCTATTATTTGCAAGAAGCCAATCAAAACAATTGGGCGGTGCGCACCTTGGAACGCAACATCAATACCTTGTATTATCAACGCTTGCTTTCATCGCAAAACCAAGAACCCGTATGCGAAGAAATGCAGGAAAAAACAGCAGATTTTCAGGCAGACAAATACGAATTTATCAAAAATCCATCGGTGCTGGAATTTCTGAATTTGCCTACCAACAAAGCTTACACCGAACAGCAATTAGAACAAGCGTTGATAGAAAATATTCAACATTTCTTGTTGGAATTAGGTAAAGGATTTTCGTTTGTATCCCGCCAAAAACATATCCGTACCGAAACATCCGATTTTTTTATTGACTTAGTTTTTTACAACTATATGCTCAAATGCTTTGTAATTGTAGAACTCAAAACCGATAAAATTACCCATCAGGATATTGGACAGTTGGATATGTATGTACGCATGTTTGACGATTTGGAACGCCTGGAGGGAGATAATCCAACAATCGGCATTTTACTTTGCACCGAAACCGATAAAACCATTGCCAAATATTCGGTATTGAGCGAGAACAGACAACTTTTTGCAAGTAAGTATTTGCCGTATTTGCCAACAGAAGAAGAATTGGCAGCCGAAATAGAACGTGAAAAACAAATTTTGCGTGAACAACAAAACGAACACAAATGAGCACATACAAAACCATAGCAGAATCAAACAATTTTATTGTACTTGATAAATACACTAAGCATTATGAGGCGAATGAAGCCCCTGCCGGTTATCAAACAGAGGCGGCATTGGAGAAAGAATTTATTCAAGACCTCATCCATCAAGGTTATGAAAATCCGGTAATCCTCAATACACTTGAAGCGATGTTGGCGAATGTAAGAGTGCAACTTCAATCGCTAAACGATGTAATGTTTTCGGATGCTGAGTGGATTCGTTTTGTAGAAGAATTTTTAGATAAACCAAGTGATAACCTTGTTGAAAATACAAGGAAAATACACGACAACTATATCTACGATTTTGTGTTTGATGACGGGCATATTCAAAACATCTACTTGGTAGATAAAAAAAACATTGCACGGAATAAAGTGCAGGTCATTAAACAATTTGAACTAAAAGGCACACATGCCAATCGTTATGATGTAACCATTTTAGTAAATGGTTTACCATTAGTTCAGGTTGAATTAAAAAAACGCGGGGTTGCTATTCGTGAAGCGTTTAATCAGGTGCACCGTTACTCCAAAGAAAGTTTAAATAGTAATCACTCACTTTTTAAGTACCTACAGATTTTTGTCATTTCAAACGGTACGGATACCCGCTACTTTGCCAACACCGTAAAACGGGACAAAAACAGCTTTGACTTTACCATGAACTGGGCAAAGGCTGATAATACGCTGATCAAAGACCTGAAAGATTTTACAGCAACATTTTTTCAAAAGCATACTTTATTGAATGTATTGCTTACCTATTCTGTTTTTGACACGAGTGATACACTACTTGTCATGCGACCTTATCAGATTGCTGCAACAGAACGTATGTTGTGGAAAATAAAAAGTTCCTATGAAGCAAAGAAATGGTCCACAGCAGAAGGTGGTGGTTTTGTTTGGCACACCACAGGTTCAGGCAAAACGCTTACCAGTTTCAAAGCGGCTCGGTTAGCCACGCAACTGGAGTTTATTGATAAAGTATTCTTTGTAGTTGACCGAAAAGATTTAGACTATCAAACCATGAAAGAGTATCAACGCTTTTCGCCCGATAGTGTGAATGGCTCTGATAGCACAGCAGGGTTGAAGCGGAACATTGAAAAAGACGATAACAAGATTATTGTAACTACCATACAAAAACTGAATAACCTTATGAAGAGTGAAAGTGATTTAGCGATTTATCAAAAGCAAGTCGTTTTCATTTTTGACGAGTGCCATCGTTCTCAGTTTGGTGAGGCACAAAAGAACCTGAACAAGAAGTTTAAAAAGTTCTACCAGTTTGGATTTACAGGAACACCCATTTTTGCGGGATATAACGCTTTAGGTGCAGAAGATACAAAAAGTGTTTTCGGTCGGGAACTGCACTCGTATGTCATTACAGATGCCATCAGAGATGAAAAGGTTTTGAAGTTTAAAGTAGATTATAACGATGTTAGACCGCAGTTTAAGAACATAGAATCTGAACAAGATGAGAAGAAGTTAAGTGCGGCAGAAAATAAAAAAGCTTTACTTCATCCTAAACGCATCACAGAGATTTCGCAATACATTCTACAGAATTTCAGAATAAAAACGCATAGAAACCAAGGAAGCAACAAAGGTTTTAATGCCATGTTTGCGGTTAGCAGTGTTGATGCAGCCAAATGTTATTACGAAGAATTAAACAACCAACAAAAGGACAACGACAAGCCTTTAAAAATCGCGACAATCTTTTCTTTTGCAGCAAATGAAGAACAAAGTGCAATTGGTGAAATAGTTGATGAGAGTTTTGAACCTTCTGCAATGGATATTACTGCCAAAGAGTTTTTAACCAAAGCAATCAATGACTATAACGTCCTATTCAGAACCAGTTATAGTGTTGACAGCAATGAGTTTCAGAATTATTATCGCGACCTTGCCAAACGTGTAAAGAACAAAGAGGTTGACTTAATTATTGTAGTTGGAATGTTCTTAACCGGATTTGATGCTCCTACACTCAATACATTATTTGTTGATAAGAATTTACGTTATCACGGTTTAATTCAAGCCTTTTCACGAACAAACAGAATTTATGATGCAACAAAGACCTTTGGAAACATTGTTACGTTCAGAGATTTAGAAAAAGCAACCATTGACGCTATTACGCTGTTCGGCGATAGCAATACTAAGAATGTAGTTCTTGAAAAGAGCTACAAAGAATATTTGGAAGGCTTTACGGATATTGTAACTGGTGAAGCACGCAGAGGTTACGTAGAAGTCGTAAAAGAGTTAAATGAGAAATTCCCTAACCCTGACGAAATCGTAAAAGAGAAAGACAAAAAGGAATTTGCAAAACTTTTCGGTGAGTATTTGAGAGTTGAAAACATACTTCAGAACTACGATGAATTTAGCCACCTGAAAGCACTTCAAGCGATTGACATAAACAATCCGGAGGCAGTTGAAGAATTTAAAAAAGCTCATTTTGTTACAGATGAGGAGATTGCAGCAATGCAGAAAATTGATTTGCTCAAAGAAAGGACAGTTCAAGATTATCGTTCAACCTACAATGATATTCGTGATTGGCTAAGACGTGAGAAAAACGGCAAAGAATCAAACGAATCCACTATTGACTGGGATGATGTTGTGTTTGAGGTGGACTTATTGAAATCGCAAGAAATAAACCTTGACTACATTCTTGAATTGATTTTTGAGCATAACAAGAAAACTAAAGACAAATACACTTTAATTACTGAAATACGCAGGATTATTCGTGCAAGTGTTGGGAATAGAGCAAAGGAAAGTTTGGTGGTTGATTTCATTAATGAAACCGACCTTGACATGCTTCAAGACAAAGCGAATGTGATAGATTCATTTTTTGTATTTGCTCAAAACAAGCAAAAGGCAGAAGCATTGGAATTAATCACAGAAGAAAATCTAAATGAAGAAGCAGCGAAGCGTTATATAACAAATTCATTGAAGCGAGAGTATGCCAGTGAAAACGGAACAGAACTGAATGCTCTTTTGCCTAAAATGAGTCCATTAAATCCGCAATATCTGACCAAAAAGCGGAGTGTTTTTCAAAAGCTGACGTTATTTATTGAAAAGTTTAAAGGAGTGGGCGGGCAACTATAAACACGTTTAAAGATATACACCGCTTACGCCGCTTACGCTGTGGTGATTGTTTATTTCACACAACAGATAAATGGACCATTTACGTACTCTCTATTGTTGTTCATAAGACCAATAAGGCATAATAAATCCCGGCAATAATTTTTTGCGGTGTTATCCGTTTGCGCGAAAAAAATACCCCAGTTTTATTACGGTTTACAGGCATAAAAAGGATTGTTTTGTTTTTATCCCAAAATTTAATTTTTACAATACCAAATAAGCAGTACTTTTAACCATTATTAATTTTTTATACCAAGTTTTTATGCAAGAAGGTACAGTAAAATTCTTCAATGAAACCAAAGGTTTTGGCTTCATTAAACCAGATGACGGCGGAGCTGAAGTTTTTGTTCATGCTACGGGTCTCGTTGATAAGATCACTCAGGATGACCGTGTTTCTTACGACGTACAAGATGGTAAAAAAGGAAAAAATGCAGTTAATGTGCGAAAAATAAATGCTTAATTTATAAGAGTACACTGTAAACGTAAAAGGCGGCAATTTGCCGCCTTTTTTAGTGTCTTTAAAAACAAACTTACCTTAAACTGCTTCTTAGAATTTAGGACAAGTGAAATTATAACGAGGAGCTTTTTCACGTGGGTTGATGCAGCCGTTGAAAATCAGGGACATTTCCATAGCGCCGTTTCCGCCGGTAGCTGTAGTAAAGTTGGAAGTGGTAACATCATAGCTGATGCCCAGTTGGAATTTTGTCCAGGCAAGGCTTATGTAAGGAGCAATGGCATCTCCGAAGCGATACCATCCGCCTAAGTAAAGCACGGTACCTTTTTTATACTCGGCATCGTAGCCGGGGTTCAGTACAAATCCTACGGCAGCGCCCAATAAAGTTTCTGTGGCTTTGGCTTGCTGTTGAAACAAACCGCTTGCATAGAGTACCATATTTTCATTCATATCGAACGAACCGCCTAAGTAAGCGCTATAGCGTCTGTGAATTTTGTGTTCGCTTCCGTTTTTCAAAAATGTTTCCACGGGAGCGGTGAGGTGGTAAGCGGAGAAACCGGCATAGGCGGTAGCATGTTCCGATACTTTACCGCTATACATCAAGCCTGCTGCAAAATCGGGATAGGTAAGATCCGTATTGCCGAATTGTTCGCCGGTTTGGTAAGGAGTGCCGCCCGTAGCCACGTCATATTGGTCTTCAAAGGTCAGCTTATTAAAATCAATGGATTTCTGCACCATTACTGCTTGCGCACCCAGGGATATAGTATGTTGTTTTTCACTGCCGAAGGCTTTGTGGTAAGCTACGGAAGGTCCTACATTTAAATTGGTATAAGATCCGGCACCTGCTTGGTCTATATAAAAGGCGACACCAATGCCTAAGGCATCTCCGTTATTGAGCTTACCCTTCAGGGTTGCCATGTCGTAGGAAGCGATGATAGTGGTGTAGGGATTTGCCGAAACACTGTTCCACTGCTGCCTGAAATTGGCGGAAACACGGAGGTCGCATTGTACTAATCCTGTGTTGGCAGGGTTAAGTGTGAGGGGTGTGGCGAAATATTGGGTGTTGTGGATGTCTTGAGCTTTGATAGTAGCCATAAATGCTAAGCATGCACCCAAACCAAGTAATATTTTTTTCATCTGAAAAAGCTGTTTATTTTATAGATTGAAAAGTTTTTCTGCAACCAAAGTAGGTATTATCCGTTAAATATACAAGACAGTTTTCTTTCTTCCAAAGGTTTGGTCAAACTATTCTTGAATTTTGCTGCCGAAGGACAGATCGCCGGCATCGCCCAGCCCCGGCACGATATAGCTTTTTGCCGTCAGTTCTTCATCTATGGCAGCCGCCCAGATCGTAACCTCCGGAAAATGTTTCAGCACTTGCTCTATGCCTATGGTACATGCAATAGCCACTACAATATGTATCTGTGCGGGTTGTTCATTTTCGGTAACGGTGCGCAAGGCCAGCACCAGCGAAGCGCCCGTGGCCAGCATCGGGTCGGCTATGATGAGCGTCCTGCCCTGCAAGGGCGGCGTGGTTATATAGTGTTGTTCTATTTCAAAACTGCCGTCGCGGTGGTGCTTGCGGTAAGCGGCTATAAATGCACAATCTGCTTTATCGAAATAATTTAATATCCCTTGTTGCAAGGGTAGCCCGGCTCTTAATATAGTACCGATTACCGGTTGTGAAGAAGGAACTTGACATGCTACTTCTCCCAGCGGTGTCTGCACTTCCACGGTTTTATAGGTCATTTTTTTGCTGATTTCGTAAGCCGCTACTTCCCCTATACGTTCCATATTTCTACGGAATCGCATTCTGTCTTGATGAATGGTTACATCGCGAATCTCCCGTACCCATTCGCAGAGGATTGTATTTTCGGCGCTGAGGTGAATGACCATAAGACTACGAAGTAATTTAAAATAACGCAGAGAAACAAGAGCGGCCGTTTCCCGTTGTAACCTTTTTCCTTTCCTTGCCGATGTATTTCCAGCCGGGCTAAGGTGGGAATAAACGTGTATTCTATTAAAGACGACCATACTATAGCAGTTAAAACAGCGTTAAACTCTAAGAAGGAAATTTTGCAGGGAAGCCCTTACGGCTATTTTTGTACCTTCGCACACCTTTCAGAAAAGGCATTCCAAAAAACTATGAGTGATCTATCGGCTCTTGACCGAACAAAACTGCCGAAACACATTGCCATTATTATGGATGGAAATGGCAGATGGGCTAAAGAACGTAATAAAGACCGCGTGTATGGTCATCACGAAGGCGTGCTTAGCGTGCGCGATATAGTAAATGCCTGTGGGGAAATAGGAATCGAATATCTTACGCTTTATGCTTTTTCTACCGAAAACTGGAATCGCCCCAAAGCAGAGGTGGATGCGCTGATGGAATTGCTGGTGAATACCCTGCGCAAGGAAATAGATGAGCTGCATAAAAATAATGTGCGGATGCACATAATAGGCGATATGGCCAGTATGCCGCAAATATGCCAGCAGGAACTACAAGAGGCTAAAGATATTACGAAGGAAAATACAGGGGTAAACCTGATACTGGCCCTAAGCTATAGCTCCCGTTGGGAAATTATAGAAGCCGCTAAAAAATTTGCAAAAGACGTAGCCGACGGAAAGCACAAGCCGGAAGACCTCAAGGACGCAGTTTTCCAAAGCTATCTGGAAACCGCCGATTTCCCCGACCCGGAGCTGATGATCCGCACCAGTGGCGAACACCGCATCAGCAATTATCTGTTGTACCAGTTAGCCTATGCCGAGCTTTATTTTACCCCTATACACTGGCCTGATTTCCGCAAACCCCATCTCATAGAAGCCCTGTTAAATTATCAACAACGTGAACGCCGCTTTGGTAAAACAAGCGATCAAATCCAAATGAATCCGCCGCAACATGCAGAATAGCTTTTTTCGTTTCTATATATTCCTAACCGCTTTTTCGTTTCTGAGCATGACTGCGGAGGCACAGATTGCTATGCCGGGCTCCGGCTCACGCACATCCGGCTTAGGGCAATCTTCCACACCCCCCCGCCCCAATGAATATGAAATA
>JAEZZY010000057.1 GCA_023418315.1 Bacteroidota bacterium | reverse complement strand
TTCCTTACATTTTTTCCACTACTACAGCGCTGCCGCCGCCGCCACCGTTACAAATACCGGCTACACCATATTTACCATTGTTCTGATGCAGGATATTGATCAAGGCGCCGATGATACGCGCACCGCTTGCTCCCAGCGGATGACCTAAAGCCACCGCACCGCCGTTTACATTTACTTTATCGGCAGAGAGTCCCAGCTTCTGCATGTTCACAATAGATACGACGGAGAAGGCTTCGTTGATTTCAAAGAAGTCCATGTCTTCCATCTTCAATCCTGCTTTTTCTACTGCTTTAGGAATCACTACGGAAGGAGTGGTGGTAAACCATTCCGGAGCTTGCTCGGCATCGGCATAGCTTACGATTTTGGCAATCGGCTTAATGCCCAGTGCATCTGCTTTTTCTTTGCTCATCAGCACCAAAGCCGCCGCTCCGTCATTCATGGTAGAAGCATTTGCCGCTGTGATAGTTCCATCCTTAATAAAAGCAGGGCGCAGGGAAGGGATTTTATCGAACTTCACATTCCAGGGTTCTTCATCCTTCATAAATTTTATAGGCTCACCGCTGCGCTGAGGAATTTCCACGGGTACGATTTCCTTATCCATCTTACCTGCTTCTTGTGCTGCCTGGCTGCGTTTATAACTTTGGATGGCGTATTCGTCTTGTTGCTCGCGGCTGATGTTAAATTCTTTGGCGGCAAGCTCTCCGGCGTTGCCCATGGGGTAGTTGTGATACACATCCGTCAATCCGTCTTTAGCGATGCCGTCTGTCATTTTCACATCGCCGTATTTATTACCCCAGCGCATATTAGGGCTATAGAAGGGCACATTGCTCATGCTTTCCATACCACCGGCCACTACCACATCATTATCTCCCAGCAAAATAGATTGTGCAGCAAACGATACGGCTTTCATGCCACTTGCGCATACTTTGTTTACAGTGGTGCAAGGCACGCTGTCGGGGATACCTGCAAACCGCGATGCCTGGCGCGCCGGTGCCTGACCAAGGTTGGCTTGCATCACGCAACCCATTATTACTTCATTTACTTCCGAGGGGCTAAGGTTTATTTTTTCCAGTGCGCCTTTGATAGCAATAGCTCCCAGTTGCGTAGCGGAGAAATCTTTCAGAGATCCGCCCCAGCTGCCCATCGCTGTGCGTGCGGTGGATACGATATACACTTCTTTCATGGTTTGAAAATTTTTTTAAACGCGCCAAAGCTAAGGAAAATGAACTTTATCTTAGAAGAGCCTTTTTACGGAGCCTGTGGCGATGACGGTGATTTGTTATGATTTGCTATAAATTAATTTTCAGACTGGCATAGGCGCTTTCCGTTTCATAGAGTTGGATGCCTATGGAATGGATGTTTTTGCGCAACAGAAAATCTTTGTTTTGATCAAGGATAATATCCAGAAAATACTTGCATAGGTTTTCTGCCGTAGAATCATAGGGAAGGATAAAACGCTTCCAGGAAGTGCGTTCAAAGAGTTCGATTAATTCCGTGTCCTTTTTAGATATAATAGTAGCGTGATCTATCAAATCAATGAAAGGCTGCACCATTTTCTTTACATCGTTGAAGTCTATTACAATGCCTCCGGCATCCGGCTCGCCTTCCATTTCCACCATCATTTTATAGGAATGTCCGTGAAGGTTTTTGCATTTGCTTTGGTGCCAGGGAATTCTGTGGGCGGCTTCCCAGTGAAATTTTTTTGCTACAATCATCGTTTACTTCAGAAATAAATAAAAGGGGGTAAATGGTTTTTCTTGTTTTTAGGATTTCGCCAGTGCATTGCCCGCTCTTGCAAGCTCCGGTTTCATACCCGATAAGCGCAGTTCCAGTTCTTTGAGTTCTTCCATCATTTTCTTACGGTAGTTTTCCGTTTGGTAAATGAAATGCGGAATCAGCTTTTTATAATACTCGATACCTTGCTCCAGTTGTGCTTTGAAGCCGGCGAAATAAGTCAGCTTTTTTTCTTTCCAGGCATGGAGGTTGGCTTCCATATCTTTTTTCAGATAGTCTATGTAGAGGTTCAGTTCGTTGATGAACATGTTGGAGCGCACGGATTGATCCAGCAGGTTGATCTTCCCATAGATATGACTGACCATTTCATCCAGAGAAAATACTCTGGAAAAATAAGCGAGATTAGGACCGGGACATACCGCTGCTTCCGTAGTGTTTTTGCCGCGCGGCATTCCGGTGTTTTGATAAACGGAGGCTACCAATCCTTCACAAAGACAAAGTTTTTCCATTACCTCTTCCGATTTTTTCGTGTATTCTTCTTCCGAAAGTCCTTCATTTTTCAATGCTTTCAGCTTTAGCGCCTGATATTTCCGCGAAGCGGTGCAAATAGGTTCTTTGGTAAATTCGGTATTGGAGATTAAGTATTTTTTGGTGCAAGGGCTTCCGGGTCTTCCTTGAGCGATGCGTGCCAGTCGTTGTTTTTCTGCAGCGCTCGGTTTGAAATTATTAAACGGAACTCCTAAAGGCGAGGCATTGCTCAGGTAAAAATCATCTTTGCCGGCTCGGGCAAGCATCTGTAGCGTATCTTCATCTATATTGACCGCCTCCGGCACCAGAAGGAAAGGACTTCCCCAGCCGGTGGCATCCAGCTCATAATACTCCAGCAAAAAACGGTTTTCTTCGGCAGTGCCGATACCTCCTTGCACGGAGATTTTTAAATCCGGAGCGGTGGTAAGGGGAAGTTGTTTTTCCGCAAGGCTTTTTTGATAGAGCGTGTAGAGCGCTTCTTTCATTTCTTTTCGCTTGGTCTTAAATTCTTCCAGAATAGGTCCCAGCAAATATCCCTCCGTAGCAAAAGCATGGCCGCCGCAATTCAACCCCGATTCAATACGAAATTCCGATACCCATAGCCCTTTCTTTGCAAGGAATTTTGCTTGTATAAATGCAGAGCGGTAATCGCTCACTTTCAAAATTATTTTTTTGTTCAGCTTGCCTGTGGCATCGGGATAAAAATCGGCAAACTGCTCCATGTAGCTGTATAGGCGCGGGTTCATGCCTGCCGATAATACCACCGAAGAGCGGAGCTTGCTTTCTGCAAATCCTTTTAAAGACTCCAGCGCATCGCTATTCACCGCTTCTCCGTTTTTATTCAGATTGAGCTTGTCCACCTTCGCCATAATATTGACATCAATAGAGCCTCTACGCATTCCATCTTTTAAATGCTGCTCCAGCGCATCGCGCTCATTGCCTTTTTCCATCATCTTCCATTCGGCATATTGCATCCTTAACGGTGAGCTATAGGGAAGCAAATCGAAATAACGGCGTAGCTGGCCGCCGCACTCCAAGCGTTCTGTTTTTATCTTCTCAAACCGTCTCCGCACCAGTTCATCCATAAGATTGAGATAAGCGGTAATGCGGGCGGAACGATGCCCGGCTTGTTCCTCCGTAATAGGTATAAAAGGAATTCCTTCTTTCTCCGAATAATGGCGCCTAAGGTGCTCCAATAAAATATCATCTACCACGGACGCTACCGAAGTAATGCCGAGCGGCGCTACTTTGACAGGCGTATCTACAGAAAAGCCGACACCCAGTACCGGAATGTGAAAAGAATGGACCATGCCGAAAAAACTAATTTTAAAGGTTGCAAATAGCATTAGTTTTTTTCGATAGAATATGACGGAGGTCATGTATGCCTATAATCTTAGCTTTTGTTTTTTATAGGACGGTTGCTTATAAAGCCCATCCCATCCTCGCTCATTTTATAACAGTTTCTCTACATTTACCGGACCGGATATTGATATATTTGTATGTGAAAATAGTTTCTCATTCTTTATAAAACTCATGAAAAAACTAATGGTTTGGAACGTGGCACTGTGGATTTTGGCGGTTAGTTATCAGGTGTTTCCTGCTCATAAAGCAAATGCGGCTGTGGAAGTGGCTGCTACCCCTATAGACAATTACATTACACAGGTATATGCACAAATTGATTTCGGAAAAGCAAATAAACTGTCGGAAGAAGTATTTCGATATGCCTATAAAGGCTATTTGAATTTACAACAGGCAGGTAAGCTCCAAAACGAAAACGAAATCCTTTCGATTTGCGATTTTTCACTTTCTTCTACTCAAAAAAGATTGTGGGTCATAGACCTCAGCGATAAAAAACTTTTGCTGAACGACTATGTGGCCCACGGAAAAGGATCGGGCGTGGAATTTGCCACCAGCTTTTCCAACGTGGAAAACTCGCATCAATCCAGTATGGGATTTTATGTTACCGGCGCTATTTATAACGGACAACATGGCGCTTCTCTTTATTTGCACGGAATGGATAAAGGCTATAATTCTGCTGCCTATAAACGTGCAATTGTTATTCATGGCGCAGACTATGTATGTACCGATCTTATCCGTTCTCAAAACTATATAGGCAGAAGCTGGGGATGCCCTGCCGTTTCCCACCGCATAGCTTCAAAGCTCATTCATATTATACAAGACAGCACTTGTTTTTTCATTTATGCCCCGGATAAAAACTACCTTACGAAAGCGTATTGGCTGAATAAAAAACCGGATTATCTGCCCACGCAAGATGCCGGGAAAATGTTTGCCGCAAGCTTCAGAAAAGATACGAACTATGTGTATGACATCAGCGCGGCAGATCTTGCTCCGGAAGGTGCTAAGATCGTAGCATGGAACAGTGATCATCCGCAATCTGTTTTTACGCCTTTACCGTTTATTTGGAAATGGCTGCCATAAGCTTTGCATCCCGCCTATAAAAATCTCTTGCAAAACGGATATGCTTTTCTGCCTCATCATTCCATGCGGTAAGGTATAGGATGTGTACCGGGATTTTATGCTTTAGCTTTTCGGATTTGGTTTTGCGAGTGGCAATAAGCGAATCGAGTTTTTCCTGCGTATAATATCGTTCTTCCCTTTCCGAAAGAAGGTACAGAGCAAGCTCATGCGGATGTTGCAACCGGATGCAGCCGGAGCTTTTTGCCCTGTTGAATTTCCCAAAATCCGAACGGACGGGCGTATCGTGCATATAGATATCCCACTTATTCGGAAAGTTGAATTTTACGGAACCCAGCGCATTTGCCGGTCCCGGCGGTTGCCGGAAAACATAGCGTTTATAATTTGCCGTCGTGATGATGGAAGCATCTACTCTATTGCCTTTATAGTCAAATACCTCCAATCCTTTTTTTTGTAAATACCGTTCACCGTTTTTAAGCAAACCGGGCAGTACATCTTTTTTTAAAATAGTAGGCGGAACACCCCATGGCGGATTCACTACAATGTTCGACATCCACGCATCAAGGGCAGGTGTCTGCCGGGAAGGCGTGCCCACCACTACCTTCATGGTCATTATCGTATTGCCTTGGCGTTTCAGGATAAAATGTTGCGTGGGGATGTTCACGAGGATGTATTCCGTGCCTATAGTACGAGGCAGCCAGCGCAGCCGTTCTAAATTGGCTTGCAGGAGCAGGATGATTTCTTGCGGATCTTTTTCTAAAACAGAAAGCGTGCTGCTGTCCACCTCGCCGGTGCGCCGGATGCCGAAGTATTGCTGATAAGCCTGCACTTGTGCAGCCATTCCCGATAGCGTGTCGCTGATGGGAGTGAGCCAGGGAGTTTCTATGGCAATGATGGAAGCGATGATGTTGTCTTTTGTTTCGGAAGAGCGCAGATTTTTTTTCAAATGCAGCAGGCTGTCGTTGGAAGACAAAGAGCTATAATGTTGTAACCCTTTTTGAAGCAGTTTGTAAAGAGGCAGGTTGCTTCGGAAAGAATCCAGGGGAGGATAGTTATTTTCTTTCAGAGAATTGCCTATAAAATCCGTATTCCAGGTGGTATCATTCTTATGAAACCATAGCGAATCCACCGAAGCCGGAGTAAGGATGCCGAATAATAAATCATGTGCAGTGCTGAGGTAGCTGAAGGTGAGTGCGGTATCCAAGGCTATAGCCTCTGCCGTAGAAATTTCCCCGGCTTTGAAGCGCGTAAGTTTTTCTTGCAGGGCGCTGCTATGATAACGCTCCGGTCGGATGCCGTCTTGCCACAATGCGCCTATATCCGTCAGAAATTTATCCGCCATTTCCGTACGTCCTTCTGCATCTATCCACAAGGGATGAAAATCATGTTGTGCATATAGAGAAGAAAGTTGGCGGCTTATAGGAGACAGTTCGGCGGATGCACTGTCGGCAGGTGCGGTGGAAAGTATATTTTTTAAGGTGGCTGCAAATTCGTCTTCGTCAAATTTTTCGGAGGAAAACAGCGAATCCGTTTTCGGAGCATTTTCGCTGCAAGAAAAAAAGAGCAGGCACAGAAAGCATAAAGAACGGATTTTTGTTGTTTTCATAATGAGCTATAAGCGGTCTTTCCAACACGGATCACTCCTTAAATTTCCATTTCTTTCAGCGGACGCCAAAATTTTTTTTCAAACTCTGCTACTTTTTCGTCCTTCACTATTACGCCTTCTTTTTCCAGTAATTCCTGCATGAGGGTAGGGGTGGCAAAATGGTGCTTTCCTGTGAGCAGCCCCGCGCTATTGACCACCCTATGCGCCGGCACTTTGGGTTTCACATTTTTACAATGATTCATAGCATAGCCCACAAGCCGCGCGCCGGATGTCAAGCCCACCGCCTCGGCAATGGCTCCGTAGGTGGATACGCGTCCTTTAGGTATTTTCCGCACTACTTCATAGATGAACGCGTAAATATCTTCTTTGCTATCCGTTCTTTTCATCTTGCTTTCGTTTTTCTAACAGCATACTGCGCTTAGGCTCCGGTACATTTTTATAATCATAGGGACAATGTTTGCAACCGTTGCCACAGCAATAGCCGCGCTTCAAAAGGTAATCGGCAGTAAAAACCACGAAGCCGTCGTTGTTGAAATAATAACTCAGATCATCGTCTTCATCCTTCTGTATCGGCATGTTTTTTCTTTTTTTCCGGTAGGCTGATGGGCGTGTCCGGCAAGGAGAAGGAAAGATAATAAATGGTTCTGCCTTCGGCAAGGTGCATTTTTTCGTAGAAGGTTTGAATGGCTAAGGCGCCCGTAGCTTTTCCTTTTCCGTAAATGTCTATGATGTTTTCATGAATAGGGCAATGCTGCTCGCCAATGCTTTCTAAGGTAAATTCATAGAGTTCTTTCGAGTCGGTTTTTAGGTGAATGATACCGTTTTTTTTCAACACCTGCTGATATTCTTTTAAAAACCGTGCATGGGTAAGGCGATTTTTGGCTTTGGATTCCCGCAGGAAAGGGTCGGGGAAGATGATCCAGATTTCGGCTACTTCATCTTTTCCGAAAAAACGGGTAAGCTGCTGTATCTGCGCCCGCAAAAAAGCCACATTGTCCAGTCCTTCTGCCAAAGCGGTTTTAGCGCCTATATAGATGCGGTTGCCTTTTATATCCACGCCTATAAAATTTCGATTTTTATGCTGGCGACCGAGGTTTACGCTATATTCGCCTTTGCCACAGGCAAGCTCTATTGTAATAGGGTTGTCATTTTTAAAATAATCCTTCCATGCACCCTGCATGTTTTCAGGATGTTGCAATACATTTGGAAAGGACTTGAGCGCTTCGAACCGTACTAGTTTTTTCTGACCCATAGGCAAAGATAAGCAGCAATAAAAAACAAGTCCTAATCGTTATTTTTGCATAAACCGGAATTATGAAAAAAATCATACTTACAGGATTGAGCTTGGCATTTGGAGGTATATTGTTCAGTAGTTTTGAAAATGGTGTTTATACCGCAGGTGCGGGCGACCGCACCGGTGCTAACGGCAGCACCGGCAGTTGTAGCACTGTAGGTTGTCATTTCAGCACGGGTACGAATGATCTCAGCCTTAGCATTATCGTTACCGATGCCGCCAACGGTAATGTGGTGAATACCTATGTGCCGGAAGGCTATTATAAAATAACTCTGAAAGGAACCCATAGCGGGGGAAATGTATTTTCCGGATACGGGCTTCAGTTTACTGCAGGCACCTTAAATGATGGACAATTTACCCTGATTGGCAACAGCCTTAAAAAGGCGGTCATTCCGCCCTATGAATATATAGAGCACAGCGCACCCATCCCTTCCGTGAAGAACGGTGAGGTATATTTTCTATGGAAAGCGCCATCGGTAGGGGCAGGTAACATCACCTTCTACTGCACGATGCTGGCTTCCAATGGCGACCATACCATCAATGGCGATATTGATAAAAACACGTCAATTACTTTGCAGGAAAGCGTTACCTCGGTAGCCGGACTAGATGCCGTGGCATCCACAGCTTTATATCCTAATCCGGTGCAAGACCAAGCAATGGTAACGTTGGATACCAAACAAAGCGGAACCTATTCCTTCACCATTTATAACCTAAGCGGACAAAAAATTTTTTCCGAAACTAGGAACCTGCCTTCCGGAAAAACCAACCGGATGCTTGAGGTAACGGAATTGCACAAGGGAATGTATTTCCTGGAGATAAGGCATGAGGGGCTCCGCAAGAGTTTGTCTTTTGTGAAGCAATAATTTCTTTTCTATCGCAGCAATGTAACATCGCCTTTATAGACCCGTTGCTTGCCATCGGGGATAACTACCCGGATAAGGTAGCTGTAAACACCGCTTTCCTGAGGAATGCCTTTGTAGGTCCCATCCCATCCTTGTTTGTGATCGGTAGTGCTATAAACCTCCTGCCCCCATCGGTTGAACACTCTGAACTCGATAAGACGCTGAAAATTCATGTTCTTCAAGCTGAAAAGATCATTTCTGCCATCGCCGTTGGGAGAGAAAGCCGTCGGCAAAATTTCGTGCATGGTATAGTCTATATCCATCTTCACATAAGCCGTGTCTTTACAGCCGTATTCATTCATCCCGATCACGGTAAAAACAGTGGGCTCCAAGCCTTTTGCAGTAGGTGCAGGCGTGTTGGGATAATCCAGAAAACGATCGGGGAACCAGGTGTAAAAAGGTACGCCGGCAGCGTGAAGCTGCATCTGGTCGCCGTATTTGAGGGTGAAATCGGAGGTAACATCCGTAAGGTGGGCAGCGGCTTTTACGTTGAGGCTAATCGTGTCTGAACCGGTGCAGCCCAGTTTTTCCGTCTGTACCGTTACCCTATAGCTATACCATCCCGTTTCGGTAACAAAAAAATCAGGTTCTTTCAGATAAGGATCGCTTAGTCCCGTTGGGGGAAACCATAGATAATTATAGCCTTCAAAATCATCCGGCTGCACCTCCAGCTCCAGTTTCAACGGTTCACCGAGGCAAAGCGATCGTTCTTCATTCAGGATGCGGACTTTGGGAGTAGGTTCTACGGTGGCGGTAAAGGCTTTATACGCATTGGGGCAGCTCATGAAAGAAGCCTTGACGGTAAAGGTAGTAGTCTTATCGGCGCTTCCATAGGTAAAACTGTCGGTAGGATTTTCTACTAAATTGGCGGGAGACCATTCATAGTTAATATCCCCATCGCCACTGGCGTGCAGGATGATGCGGTCGCCGCCACAGAGGCCGGTATCGCGGTTGTGTAAGGTTATCTGAAGTGAATCGTAAATCCGCAATTCCACGCTATCAACCGGAGTTAGTGTACAGCAATTCAGCCTCCTGATCATGATGGTTTCATAGGGTAGCTCCGGTGTAAAATCTTGTGTGGGGATGATGGGGATAGTCGTTTCATATTGTTTCGGCTGGATCATTATTGTATAGGGAAGGGGATTATAATCCACACCATAGGTAGCGCTTCCGCCATAGTCGAAGCATAGCTTTTTCTTAGAGTTGGAAGTCGTATCTCTGACGATGGTCATCTTAGCATCGCTACAGCCTTCGGCTATGTAACCGCTGTCGGTTTTGATAATATCGGCAAGGTTAATCTGTACGGAATCTACGCTGAAGCTGTTTTCGAGCAGGAATACGGCGGATTGCAAGCCATGATCTCCCGCATTGGCTACACCTAATTTCATGTGATAAGTACTACAAGGCTCTACTACCGCTGTAGCCTGTAGAACAGTCGTAAACCCATCGAATGCAATATCCTGACCATTTAGGGCTTCATTATCCACATAATAAGCAGGAAAAGGCGACCCTGGTCCCATGGCATTACAGTTTGCGATATTGCCGCCGGCAGAACCCGGTGTACCATTGTTGATACTGTTAATGGCTACTGCTATGTTGGTATTGGGAACTAAGGCAATATTTGTGTTGTTGTAGGTAGGAGCGCCGGTAATTAAAAAGCCAAAAACATCGTTGAAACCTGTGCATACGTATTCATTGTATTCTTCGGAGGCAAATACATAGGAAAAGCTAAGTACGGCAGTAGTGTCTATATCTGGTATAAAATCAAACTCCAAAACACAGGCATCGTTTGTAACTACTTCGTTGATTAAATTACTTAAATCGGGATCACCGCCGGTCATCTCATCTTGTCCCACACCTACTCCCGCATTGCCGCCTATAGTACTTACTGTTCCTGTAGATAAAACAATCCCGCCTCCTAAACCAAGGTTGGTATTCAGTGCCTCAAATGTTCCGTTATGTTGTTGAGGGCAGGTAAGCACAGGATTAAATATGGCTACATTCGCTCCTACCAATTTATTAATAAGCTGTTGAGCAGTCTGGTTGTCAGTAACCGTAATCTGCGCATTCAGACCATTTATATTAAACATAAAAATAGCTAATAAGATTAGCTTACCTAAAATATATTTCATACAATTTTTACAGACACTAAAAATAACAAACTTAGTTGGTTTTTTTATTTTAATATAACTATTATTTGATTAGTTACTAAACTTAAGGCTATGCCAACAACGAACAAACCGTATTAAATTGGGCTTACTTGTTGTGGCACAAATTAAAAATTAGAAATCAGTTTTTTATCAGCTTACCGTCATATTTTACACCCTCAACAGTTATATGAGTTTGCCTAAGAAGTGTATAGCGTTTTATTTTTCTAAATAATCAATCCCCTATGGTTTTCTACATTTGCGGCATACATGAACATTACTACCGCGATATTCGACATGGACGGCTTGTTGCTGGATACCGAGCCGCTTTGGGGCGAGAGCATGCTACGCGTGGCAGAGCGGCACAAAATACCCATCACACCCGCCCGTTTTAAGGAAACCACTGGTCTGCGCATCTATGAAGTAACCGAGTACTGGTCTATAAAATATCCCTGGCAAGGCGCAGCGCATGACCGGGTAGCCGAGGAAATACTGGATGACATCATTGAAGCCTCGCGGCAAAAAGGGAAGGTCTTATCGGGAGTGGTAAAGGCGCTGGAGCTGTTGAAAGAAAACGGCTATAAAATAGGGCTGGCATCCTCTTCTCCCACGCGCATGATTCATACGCTTGTAGCACATTTCGGCATTCAGGATTATTTTGATTGTATTACCTCTGCGGATGAAGTGGCGCTGGGCAAACCGCATCCCGCCGTGTTTTTAAAATGCGCGGAGCAGCTCGGCAGCAAGCCTATAGCCTGCGTGGCGCTGGAAGACAGTGTGAACGGAGTAATAGCCGGAAAAGCGGCGAGGATGAAGGTCATCGCCATTCCGGATGTTTTGCATTTTGATGATCCGCGGTTTTCGATAGCAGATGCAAAGCTGAGCAGTATGGAAGATTTTGAACTGGAGATGCTGCGTGCATGGTAAGCCTTACTTCTTCATTTCTCTTTCCGTAAAATGGCGGATTCCTTTTTCCTGCGAAAATTTATCCTCATTATAATCGCCGGATTTGTTTCGGGGGATGGATAAACTGTTCCACTCTTTGTTTTTAATCATCTTGGCTATAAAAACAATTTGCCCTATATGATAGGCATAATGCGCAATCTGACGGTTTATAGCTTCCAGCACGGTATGTCCTTCATTGCGGATATAGATAATAGTATCCAGCTTTTCATCGGTGATGCTGTCTAATGCGCCGAACAAACATTGCCATCCTTCCTCCCATTTTTTCAAAAGCTCTGCCCTGGTTTTGACAGTCGGTTCAAATTCTGTATCCCGCTTGCGCCAGGGTTTTTCGCCATCTTCGGTAAGGAAATGAGTCCAGCGACTGAGCATATTGCCCCAAAGATGTTTTACGATAATGGCAATGCTATTGCTTTCTCCGTTCGGTTGATAAAAAAGCGCTTCATCGGACAACTGCGCTATTGCTTTTTCGCCCAGTAGTTTATAGTATTCAAATTGTCGCCGGGCGCTTTTCAGATATGGGATCGTGGTCATAAAAATGATTTTAAAGGTGAAGAAAATTCATCCCGCTGTCAAATTTCCTGAATTTATCTACGCAGGCAACATCATCTTTGTAATAAAATGCTATTGTTTTTCGTTTCTTTAACTATATTTACACCACTACTTTTAGGTGTTTTCTATGAAGAATAAATTGTTACCCGCATTATTTATTGCATTTTCATCTTTGCTGGCGTTTTCGTCTTGTACCAAAAAGAAAGACCTTTTCATGGGCGATTACAGCAAGAATTACTTCCCGCTTCATATAGGCAAGGAAATCATTTTTGATGTGGATTCTATTTATTGGGATGATGTATATGACGTGAGAACATTGCACCATTCTCAAATGCGATGGGTGATTTCCGATACGTTTCGGGATGAGCAATCCAGACTGTCTTATCGTATTTCTACTGGCATTCGCCCCAATGACTCTGCCGCATGGACGGCACACCGCGCCATTTATGTAACGCCTACGGAAACCACTCTGGAATATGTAGAAGAAAATATGCGCTTCGTCAAGCTCATTTTCCCTATCAGCAATGGCGGCACCTGGCAAGGAAACAGATTGATGCGTACCGACCTGGATGAAGACATCGCTTATTTCAACGGATGGAATTATTACTATGATAAATTCTCTGAGCCTTACTCCAATGGCTTTGCCTATTTTGACAATACCGTAACGGTGAATGCGGTGAACGATACCATCGGCAACCCCGAACTGGCACCTACCCAATATGCGGAAAAAACATTCGCCAAAGAAGTATATGCACAAGGCGTAGGAATGATTTATAGGGAAATAACCCGCTGGACCTACACGCCCGGCGCTACGGCTACTCCCTTCCGCCAGGGCTACAGCGTAGTAATGAAAGCGCTGGATCACAACTAAAAAGCCTTACCTATGAGCAGAAGGATTGGGTGTGTTTGTATAGGGTTATGGATGATGGTGCTGACGGCGCAAGCACAGCCCGCACAGTTCGCTTTCCGCATTGGCTTCAAAGACAAAACAGGCACGGCAGACATTCATCAACCGCTGAGTTTTCTTTCTCAAAAATCATTAGACCGCAGAGCGAAATACAATATTGCCATAGACTCTTCCGACTTGCCGGTATCACCCGCTTATCTGGATAGTGTAAAACAGACTACCTCCGGCATCATTCATACCACCTCCCGATGGCTGAACAGTTGTGTACTGCTCGTAGAAGATTCTACAACGATACAGACACTGCGTACCAAGCCTTTTGTAACAGGTGTGGAATGGGTCGGTTATTTTCCCTCCGGTCTTCATGACAAACCTTCATCCCCTATAGAGGATAAATTTAACGAGGAACACATGCCCGCACCTTCCATCGTCCAAAAAACTACCGGCAGTGCAGCTTACTATGGTGCTACCTGGAATCAGACGAGCATGGTAAATGGAGATTGCCTGCACGATAAAGGATGGAAAGGAGAAAACATGCTCATAGCCGTATTGGACAATGGGTTTAATTATGTGGATTTCGGGCCGGCTTTTGACAGCCTTTATCATTCAGGAAGAATTATAGACCATTACAACATCGCAAGAGACACCAATTATATCTTTGGCTCTGCCGCTCATGGCACGGAGGTATTGAGTGTGCTGGCGGGCTATCTGCCCAATTATTTTGTAGGCGCTGCCCCCCTGGCGGATTATGCCCTGTACATTACCGAAGATGCAGCATTTGAACAGCCCATAGAAACCGATAATCTTATAGCCGGTATCGAACGGGCAGACAGTATAGGTGCCGATGTGATGAGCATTTCCCTGGGCTACAATACGTTTAATCTCCCTTTCCCCGATATTACCCCTCCTATGCTCGACGGAAAAACCGTAAATGCGACTATTGCATCCAATATGGCTATGAAAAAGGGAATATTGATGGTACTTTCTGCGGGAAATGAAGGCGGGAACGGATTGCTTTCGCCCGGTGATGCCGACAGCGCCCTTACTGTAGGCAACGTAAATGCAAGTAAACTCCCGGCTGGCAGCACCGGACAAGGACCCAACGCATCAGGAACAATAAAACCGAATGTATGCGGCATGGGCGACCCCGCGGCAGTGATGCGGTGGAATATGGATGTAGGCTACGTAAGCGGCACCTCTACGGCTACACCTTCTATAGCGGGCTTCGCAGCTTGCCTGCTGCAAGGAAATCCCGGAAAGCACCCCTATGAAATCCGCAATATGCTGCAACAAACAGGACATGTCTATAACAACCCTACACCACAACTGGGCTATGGCGTTCCTGATTTTTGCATGGCTGCTACACTGCTGAATGTAAGAGAAATAGACGCGCTCCAAACCAACTTCGCCACCATTACCCCCAACCCGTTTTCCGGAAACATCTCCCTTACCCTGCATAGCACAGTAAACGAAACCGCCATCATAAGCCTTTACGACCTCACCGGTAACATACTGATGCGGCAAACGATGCCTACAAAAGCCGGCACTACCCGCTACTCCATAGATATGCCTTCTTATTTGAAAAGCGGCTTGTATTTTTTAAAAATCCAAACAGCCGGACAGGTGCAAACGGTGAAACTGATTAAGCAATAACGCATTTCCCTATGTGGCACATCAGATAAACGCAGACAGAAAGCTATAAACATTTCAGCGTAAATCTGCGGGCTATATTTTTTCTTCTTTTTCTCCCGCTGAGAATTATAAAATTAAACGATTCTGATTTTTCACTCGCATTGCATTTTTGATTTTTCCATCATACATTTATCCATGCACCGATTTACAGGTCTTATAGGCATTGCCCTCATCCTGGCTATAGCTTTTCTTTTTTCCAACAATAAGAAAAAGATAAACCTGCGCCTGGTAGGCAGTGGACTTTTCCTTCAAATCATGATTGGAATCCTGGTGTTTAAAGTACCCGCCATTCATCGCTTTTTTCAATTTCTCGGAAAAGGAATGGAAAAAATAGAAGGCTTTGCCAAACAGGGAGCCAATTTCGTTTACGGCGGTGTAGGCGCAGTGGATTTTACAGGAAATATAGTCAATTTTAATACGCCGGATACGTTTGTCTTCGCATTTAATATTACCGCCACTATTATACTCGTTTGTGTGCTGGTAGCAGTTTCCTATCATATCGGTTTGATGCAACGCATCGTATCGGTCATTGCACGGGCAATGAACCGGGTAATGCGGGTGAGCGGCGCCGAAGCGCTGAGCAATGTAGCCAGCGCATTTGTAGGGCAGATAGAAGCACAAGTACTGATACGTCCTTACCTGGCTACGATGACGCGCAGCGAATTGCTGGCCTCTATGAGCGGCAGCTTAGCTTGTATTGCCGGCGGCATCTTGATTGTGTATGCCAATATGGGGCTGCGGGCTGGGATGGATATTACTCCTCACCTCATTGCTGCGAGCCTGATGGCGGCACCCGGAGCACTGGTCATTTCCAAAATCGTCTATCCCGAAACAGAAGAATCGCAAACGATGGCAAACGTGAAGCTGGAGGTAAAAAGCAGCTACAGCAACTTGATAGATGCGGTGAGCCACGGCGCAGCAGACGGTTTTAAAATAGCGATGAACGTAATTGCCATGTTGATCGGTTTTATAGCACTGATAGCGATGATAGACTGGTTGCTGCTGAAAGCAGGACATTTTTTCGACCCCAACCTCACGCTAAGCCTCAATTATATTTTTGCAAAACTGTTTTACCCTTTTGCATGGGCTATGGGCGTGCCTGCGCAAGACGTATCGAACGCGGCAATGCTTTTGGGTCAAAAAATAACCGTTAATGAATTTGTAGCGTTCAGCAACCTTACCAATCATTCCATCCCCATACATACCGATAAAGGATTGACAATCGTAACCGTGGCGATATGCGGCTTTGCCAACTTCAGCAGCGTAGGAATGCAGATAGGCGGCATCGGCGCATTAGCACCTCAGCGGCGGACGGATCTGGCACAACTGGGCATGAAAGCCTTGCTATGCGGCACCTTAGCTTCTTACCTCAGCGCAGCTATAGCGGGCATCTTATTTGGGTAATTAAAAAAAATCAGAAATAACCCAGATATTCTTTGGAGTAAAAGCTATAAGCAATATGCACTTCATCGCCCTTATCCAATCTTCTGAAGTCTTTCTCGCTTACTTCTATGCTTAGCTTTGTGGCGGAAGCCAGATAAAAATAATAACTATCGGTAGAAGGCATATACTGCTTGCGGGTGATGGTTACGGACTCAACGGTTTTAGTAGCCTGTTTTATATCCTGCTGCACTTTATACAAATTCTGGCGATACGTCCAGTAAAGTACAGACCCTGAAAACACCAGTAGAAAAGCCACGCCCAGGAAATAATAGAAATAAGAAAAAGCAAGTTCATCTCCCTTCAATGCTTTTACCCAAGCTCCTGCAAAAGGACATACAAAACAAAACACCAGCAACATACGCGCTATATTATAAAGCTGCCTTCTGTCTTTCGCTTCTTTTTGTTTCAGAAACGACAGCTCATCTTTATTCAACGAGGTTTTGTATTTAATCAGATGCACCTCCATAGGCTATACTAAAGTACGCATCTGCCGAGACAGGCACAAACACCTTTCCTAAGCACACCGGGAAATTAAAAAGCGCAACAGATTGCCGCGCTTTTTTTAAGAAAATATAGGAAGTAGAAAAATTAGTTTACTACCGAAAAAGAACCTTTTTGCATTTTCCGGTCTTGCACATCCTTGATTTCGTAGAAATAAATGCCGGCTGCGAAATCACCCAGCGGTAGTTGTGTCTGATTTTTAAATTGGGTTTGCTTCATCAATGCCCCTGTTGCACTAAAAATACGCAGAGAAAGCTCATGAGCATTAGTCGCAGCAATATTCAACGAAGTAGTAGCAGGGTTGGGATAAACCGTGCCTATTTGCGATTGCGTAAAAATCGTTTTCATTCCAGTGGCAGTGCTTAGGGAAACATCATCCACATAGAGGGTGCTGCCTGCTTCCGGTGTCGTACCATTTTCACCCGAAGGGTCGCTACTCAGGAAGGTTACGATTATTTTATCCGGAATGGTTGTAGCATCTTGATAGGTTATCGGTACGGTTGTTTCGGTAAAATTAGGCGTAGCATTCAGGTACAATACGCCTTTTCCGATTACCGAATCCGAAGCACCGGTTTTTATGGCCCTTATTTCAAGAGCAGCCACATCATTTCCGGTGGGAATGTATTTTACCCATGCCACCATAGCAGTATAGCGCTGGTTCACGAGGGCGCCGCCTTCATAAGCGAGGTTGGTAAAAAAATCACCGGTAGCCATCGCCGAAGGGTCTATAACAGGGTTGGCATTTGCGAATAACCCCGGCACTTTTACACCCATAATATCCGCCGTCGTCAGTTTTACGGAATAAGTTCCGCTATGTTTTTCGGTAGTTTCTTTAAATAACGTTTGCTGCGGAGTTATTGGGAAAGAAGCTGCGAGCGCATAGATGGTAGAATCGCCGCCAAACCAGTCGTTGGGTATTTCCAACGCGGTGGTGTTGGAAGTGAAGCTCCGCCAGGTTTCCATACCGCCGTTGGCAAGTTGTGCGTTTGCCACCGTTCCTAAAAGACAGGAGGAAAAAAGTAAAGCAATTTTTTTCATGAAATTTAGTTTATACTATTTTTAAGAAGTATGCAAGCTAAGGATTTTTAGGCTATTGAAGCGCCTATAGAAAGAGGTAAAGCAGGATAGAGTGATACGAACGGAATTTATTATCACTTTAAAAAGGGAGCTAACTACTCATCCAAACTTTGCCTAAGTTTGTGTCTATAGTAATCGTCCATTCATTTTATCTCAGATTCCGAATCCATCTAATGAAATTTTTCCCGCTCACTATACTATTTGTGCTCCACTGTATTTTTGCAACGGCACAACTCAAACACCAGTATGACCTTACCGGGCAATGCAGCGCCGGTAAAAAGAAACTGTTCACTGCTGCTAAAACCACGGTTGCCGATCCTGCCGAAAACGACTATGATGTGCAGCATGTAAAAATCAACATAGCCGTGGACAATCAATCTACTTACATCATAGGCGATGTAACGACCACTGCACAAGTAACTGCCGGCGCTCTTACCCATTATGTATTTGAACTGGAAGATCAGCTTACGGTGGATTCGGTAAAAATAAACGGTCAATTTCTGACAGCCACCACCACTGCCAGCCATGTGCGCAGCGTGCAATTGCCTATAGCCCTGCCGCAAAATGCGCTCTTCACTGCCCAAGTATTTTATCATGGTCAGCCGGCGAGCGGTTCTCAGTTTCTATCCACAGGCATTCGCCAAGATCAATCGCCAAGCTGGGGTACGGATGTTACCTATACTATGAGTGAACCCTACGACTCAAAAGATTGGTGGCCGTGCAAACAATCCTTGCAAGATAAAATTGACTCTACCGATATTTGGATTACCGTTCCCCATCCTTTAAAAGCCGGTGCCAACGGCATATTGGAAAATGTAACCGCATTGCCCGATGGGTTCTCCCGCTATGAATGGAAAAGCCGGCTTCCCATTTCCTATTACTTAATAGCCTTTGCGGTAGCGCCCTATAACGACTATTCTTTTTATGTACATTTTCCCAACTCCACCGATTCGATGCTGGTGCAAAATTTTGTGTATGGAGATAATCCGCAGACCTTGCCATATTGGAAAAACGAAATAGACTCCGTAGGGGATATGATTTTATATTTTTCGGATCTTGTAGGACGTTATCCCTTCTGGCAAGAAAAATACGGACACATGCTGACGCCGCTGGGTGGCGGTATGGAGCATCAGACCATGACCACACAAGGAAATTTCAGCACCCTGCTTTCAGCACATGAATTGTTTCATCAATGGTTTGGCGACCTCGTTACCTGCGCCACCTGGAAAGATATATGGCTAAACGAGGGTTTTGCTTCTTATAGCGAAGAGCTGTTTATGGAAAAATTTTACGGCATTCAGCGGCGTACGGCTTCGATCAAAAAAAAGCAAAATGAAGTATTGCAAAACCCTGCGGGAACGTTGTATGTAGATGATACCACCAATCCCGGCAGGATATTCGACGGGAGGCTTACCTATAGCAAAGGAGCGTGTGTAGTGCATAGTTTGCGTTTTTTGGTAAATGACGATGCACGGTTTTTCAATATGCTTAAAAACTATTTACAGCAATACCAATACGCCACCGCTACTACCGATCAGTTTAAAAACTCGGCCGCTCAATTTCTACAAACCAATTTGGATACATTCATTCATCAGTGGGTTTATAGCGAGGGTTATCCGTATTACGCCGCATCCTGGAATCAAATAGGAGATACCGTGGTGGTGAAATTGAACCAAACCGTAACGGCGAATGCCACGGTGAATTTGTTTTATACCCCGCTGGAGCTGAAATTATCTTCCCCACAAGGCGACACCGTTATACGAGTGCACAATGCACATGCAACGCAATATTATCATTTCATCTGGAACAAACCCATGAACGGGATGAGTATAGACCCCAACGACTGGTTGATGAACTATGACCTCGGCACTGCCCGCGACCTTACGCTCACACACAGCAGTAATGTATTGCAAAGAAGAATTTCCATTTATCCCAATCCTGCTACCAAGGCATGGACAATAGGCAATGTGCCTGCAAACAGCTCTTTATCGTTGTATCATCTTAACGGGAAGCTGCTTTATAGGGAAAAGACTGTAAAAAGCACAACCCTTATTCATGCGGAGCATTACCCCGCAGGTATGTATCAGTTGAAAATAGAAAACGGAACGGAGGCGTATTCCGTAATCTTGGTAAAGCAATAAATAGAAAGAAAATATTTTTATAGAATAGCCCCCGTTGCAGTTGGTAAGACCAAGGAAATAACGGAGAAAAAAAACGCTGCGGTGAGCACTTGTCTGACGCGCCGAGTAGTTTTATAGTGTACTTTCGCTGTTATGGTAGGTGTGCATTTTGCCGATTTAATACAACAAATTACAGAACAACCCATCTCCGCCATGATGGTGGTGATGAATCTGATACTGATAGAAAGTTTATTGTCGGTGGATAACGCCGCAGTATTGGCCACTATGGTGCTGGATCTTCCTAAAGACCAGCGTAAAAAAGCGTTAAAATACGGCATTATCGGCGCCTATGTATTCCGAGGTATTTGCCTTTTATTTGCCGCGTTGCTCATCAAGATATGGTGGTTCAAGCCCTTGGGCGGTATTTATTTATTGGGTCTTGCGGTCAAGCACTTTTTCTTTAGGAAGAAAAAGCAAACGAATTTGACCGTTACCCAAGAGCTAGAAGAAAAACGCAAGAGCTGGCTGTATCGTAAGACACTGGGTGCTTTTGGTCCGTTTTGGGCTACCATCATTCTTGTTGAAATTATGGACTTGGCATTTTCTATAGACAATGTCATTGCAGCCAATGCTTATACAAAAAACATCATTCTCATATGGCTAGGCGTGTTTATAGGCATTCTCGCGATGCGCTTTGTAGCCCAAGGTTTTGTGCGGCTGATGGAAAAATACCCATTTCTGAATACCTGCGCTTATTTGGTGATCGGTATTTTAGGTACCAAACTTACGCTTGCCGTTATCGCGCATTTTTACCCTTGTTCTTCTTTTGCCATCTTCATGGATGGTCCGCAACCTTGCCTGTTATCACAAGGAAAAGACCTGCAACCGGGAGAACATCCGGTGATTTGGGGAGATTACATTACCTCTTTCCTAAGCCTGGCTATCTTTTTTGTACCCGTGCTCAGCTCTATTCTTTTTAATTTCCCTAAGAAACATGAGGTGCATGAAGAAGAGTAAAGCAAACCGTTTTCATACCTCATAGCTCAGTCCTTCCCTGCTCGCTTCCACATTCGAAAAAATCGTTGCCGCTTCTTCTCGAAACAATTCCGGATCGCGGTATTTGGAAGAATAATGCCCTAAGAGCAACTTGCCCGCATTCGCTTTTCGGGCTACCATAGCCGCCTGGCGTGCCGTGCTGTGAAAACGAGCCGCAGCCTTGCCTATGCTTTCTTCCAGATAAGTACATTCATGATAGAGCAAGTCCACATTTTTGATATGATGGATAAAAGAATCGGTATAGAGCGTATCGGCACAGTAAGCATAGGATTTTTCTTTAGGTGCGTTATCCGTTACCCATTCGTTTTTCACGATAAAACCGTCTTTGCGTTCATAATCTTCTCCCGCTTTCAGCCTTTCAAAAAAATAAGCAGGCACCGCATATTCCCTGCATTTTTCGGGAAGCAGTTTTCGCCCCTTCGTTTTCTGTACTATTTTAAATCCATGACAAGGGATGCGATGCTCTGTAGGAAAGGTCGTTACCCGAAAATATTTGTCTTCTACCAGCAGCGCATCGCCGGCGGGCAATGGGTGAAAATGCACTTCATAGTTCAGCACCGTATCGGCTACTTGTAGGATGGCATCCAAAATTGCTTTTAATTCCTCAGGCGCGTATAAATGTAAGGGTGCCGTTCTTCCAAGCAGACTCATGCTGTTGATCAACCCCGGCAAACCGAAGTAATGATCCCCGTGCATATGACTGATGAATATGTGGTGTATTTTCCTCCACCGCACTCCGTATTGCTGCATTTGTATCTGTGTGCTTTCGCCGCAGTCTATCAACAGCGTTTCACCCTCTATTTCCACAGCCTGCGCCGTGGGATGCCTGCCATAGGCTGGCAATGCAGAATTATTTCCCAGAATGGTAATACGCATCATTCCGCAGCTTCATCTTCTCCTAAAAGATCGCGTTGCAAAAGCTCCATGCTGATGATGTCCACGGCTTCTATCAGGGTAGGCGCTACATTAATGGTATCATAATACTTCTGTTGTTGCAATTGTTTTTTTACTTGTGGCTGCATGTTGGTAAACACCAGCGATTGTTCGTTTGTGTAAAAACGCTCGTGCATGCGTGCCATTTCGTCCATCACGTTTTCTGCGCAGCTTTTGCAGTCTTGCAGGTCTATGATAAGGCTGTTGTTTCCTTCGGGTTGCAGTTCTGTCCATTTTTTTTCTATGGATGCTGTCAAATTTTCATCTAAATGGGGCACATTTGGGGAAATAACCGTGTAAAAATCTTTGGTATCAATTTTGAAATTCATAGAGCTGTATTTAAGTAATGAGCTTGTTAAAATTTTATCTCTAAAGGCATAGATACATAGAAATAGTCTGGAATGAAAACCGTTAATTGAAGATACGATGTTCCGCTCATCCGACCATGCTTTTCAATCCACTAAAAAAACTATGAGCCTATGATGTTTGTATTTAAAAGCCGGCAAGTTTTCTTAATAAATAGTTGTTTTCAGAGTTATTGCCCAAACGATTGCAAAAATAATGCAGTTATAGCCAAACTTGATAGGCGGCTTTAATGCCTGATTCATTAACTTTAATCATTGAAATAAAAGGAAATCAACCTAATGGATTCAAATTTTTCACCGAAGGTAAAAGAAGTTATTTCCTACAGCCGCGAAGAAGCATTGCGGCTTGGAAACGATTTTATAGGCACGGAGCATCTGCTTCTGGGCTTGCTCCGCGAAGGCGAAAGCCTTGCTGTGCATGTGTTACAGAGTATGAATGTGGATCTTTCAGACCTGCGCAAAGAGCTGGAGTTGACGATAAAAGATAAGAACAACCGCCCTGTTGCCAACATCAACAGCCTGCCGCTTACCAAGCAGGCAGAGAAAGTAATCCGCATCACCGTGCTGGAAGCCAAAGCCTTGAAAAGCCAGAGCGTAGAAACCGAGCACCTGATGCTTTCTATCTTAAAAAACAAAGAGAACGCTGCTACGCAATTGCTGCACCAATTTGAAGTGGACTATGAACGCTACAAAAGCGAGCTGGGTATTCTCCGCGGAGAAACCCCTATGAGCGACTATGGCAGCGAGCCGGGCGAAGAGTTTGAAGAAGAGGAAGAACGCAAACAATATCAGCAACGCCGCACTACCGGCAATGTAAAATCCAAAACACCGGTACTGGATAATTTCGGAAGAGATATTACCAAACTTGCTGAGCTGGGCAACCTGGACCCGATCGTAGGCCGTGAAGAAGAAATAGAACGTGTTTCGCAAATTCTTTCCCGCCGTAAAAAGAACAATCCCATCCTTATAGGGGAACCTGGCGTGGGTAAAACCGCCATAGTGGAAGGACTGGCTTTGCGCATCATTCAGCGCAAGGTATCGCGTGTGTTGTTCGACAAGCGGGTGATCAGCCTGGATCTTGCCGCACTGGTAGCCGGCACTAAATACCGCGGGCAGTTTGAAGAGCGCATGAAAGCCATCATGAACGAGCTGGAGAAAAACCGCGATGTCATTTTATTTATAGATGAAATCCACACCATTGTAGGTGCGGGCGGCGCTTCCGGTTCGCTGGACGCATCCAATATTTTTAAACCGGCGCTGGCTCGTGGCGACCTCCAATGTATCGGCGCTTCTACGCTGGATGAATACCGTATGTATATTGAAAAAGACGGCGCTCTCGATCGTCGCTTTCAGAAAGTATTGGTAGAGCCGCCAAGCGTGGAAGAAACCATCACCATCCTCAATAACATACGCCCCAAATACGAAGAATTTCACAACGTAGCCTATGATGCAGATGCTATTGATGCTTGTGTAAAACTGAGCGATCGCTATATGACCGACCGCCTGCTGCCGGATAAAGCCATTGACGTGATGGATGAGGTAGGTGCCCGTGTGCATCTTAAAAACATCAATGTTCCCGAAAACATTCTGGAGCTGGAAAAGAAAATAGAGGACATCAAGCTGGAAAAAAATAAAGTGGTGAAAAGCCAGCGTTTTGAAGAAGCCGCAGCACTGCGCGATAAAGAAAAACGCCTCGGCGAAGAACTGGAAAAAGCCAAAGCCGAATGGGAAGAAGAAGCGAAAAACAAACGCTACCCCATACACGAAGAAGATATAGCCGAAGTAGTGAGCATGATGACCGGCATCCCGGTAATGCGCATGGTAGAAGCCGAAAGTGAAAAACTACGTCGCATGGGCGATGACCTGAAAGGCGCTGTGATAGGACAAGATGAAGCCATCAGCAAAGTAGTAAAAGCCATTCAGCGAAATAGAGTAGGACTTAAAGATCCTAAAAAACCAATCGGTTCGTTCATCTTCCTGGGGCCTACCGGTGTGGGAAAAACGGAACTTGCCCGTGCCTTGGCGCGCTATATGTTTGATAGTGATGACGCACTCATACGAGTGGACATGAGTGAGTATATGGAGAAGTTTTCACTCAGCCGCCTTATAGGCGCGCCTCCCGGCTATGTAGGCTACGAAGAAGGAGGACAGCTTACCGAGAAAGTGCGTCGCAAACCTTATTCCGTAGTGCTGCTGGATGAAATAGAAAAAGCGCATCCCGATATTTTCAATATAATGCTGCAAGTACTGGATGATGGACAATTAACAGACGGACTCGGCAGAAAAGTAGATTTTAAGAATACACTCATCATCATGACCTCCAACATTGGAGCACGCCAGTTGAAAGATTTTGGCACGGGTGTAGGCTTTGCCACTTCCGCTACTACAATGTCCTCCGAAGATGTTTCCAAAGGCATTATCGAAAAAGCGCTGAAACGTACGTTTTCTCCGGAGTTTCTCAACCGGATTGACGATGTAGTGATCTTTAACTCACTGGAGCAAGAACACATCAACCTCATTATAGACATTATCATGAAGGATGTGCTGAAACGCCTGAATACTTTAGGCTTTGAGCTACACCTCAGCAATGAAGCCAAGAAGTTTATAGCAGAGAAAGGATATGACCAGCAATTTGGTGCCCGCCCGCTGCATCGCGCCATTCAAAAATATCTGGAAGACCCGCTGGCAGAAGACATCCTGACCCGCAAGATTATAGAAGGAGATAAAGTAACCGCAGACTATAACGAAGAAGAAAAGAAGATTATTTTCACGATAGACAGGAATGATTCTACCAAAAAAGAAGAATCCGCAAAAGCAAAATAAACATCTTCTATAGCCAAAACAGAAAGCGATAGGTAACCTTACTTATCGCTTTTTTTGTGCTTAATTCTGCTTTATGGCAGTATTTTTATGCGTTTAGGAACGAATCAACATGTACCGTTATGTCAGCAACTATTATGGATCTTGCCAAAGGCATTATACATCCTGCATTCATTACCCAACTGGCAGGCGCCTACGGAGAATCGGAAGAAGGACTCACCAAAGCCATTCATGCAGCAACGCCTACCCTTCTTGCCGGCTTTCTGCACCAATCCGAAACGGCGGATGGCTCCAATACCCTGCATAAATTGGCCACAGAAGCGGCAGGTGGCGGGTTATTACACTCCTCCGGCGCATTAGTGAACACCGATGCTACCACGCCGGTAGCCATCCATATCATGACCGTATTAAACCGCTCTTTTGGTGAAAAATGGGGCATTATGACAACGATGATTGCCCAATATGCAGGCATCAAACTAACCGCCTCAAAGGGGTTGCTATCCTTGCTGGCACCTGCTTTATTAGCGATTATAGGCAAAAAAGTAAAAGAAGAAAATCTTTCTGCTGCGGGGCTTACAAGCTGGCTGCTGGGGCAAAAAGAATCTATCGTTGCTGCATCGCCTTCGGGGTATCCTCTTGCTGAGGCTATAGGGCTCTCCAGTGTAGGCAGCCTCGGCTTAGGCGCGGCAAATATGTCATCGGGTGTGAAGGTTCCTTCAGATTCTACAAACGTTTCAGCACCAAAAAATAGCGGCAAGAAATGGTTATTACCCCTGCTTGTGCTTGTTGCCATAGGTATTTTGCTCTGGTATTTCAGCCGTAACGAAAAAACGACCGATAGCCCACCGGCTGTAGATACCACCCTCGTATCCGAAGTGTCTGCACCGGCTGTTATTTTACTCTTTTAAAATAAGCTTCTGCATAGGGAACATCAGGATGAACCGTTCGTAAGCCGGCGATAGGCGCGCCATTCTGCATAGTTCCATTCCAGAATATCTTTTCGCTCCCATTTCTCTATAAACCGTTTTTTTCGTTTCTGTAGAATGCTGTGATAGGTTTCCGGTGTCATGAATACTTCGTCAAAATGAAAAAGCTGTTTTTGGATATGATCTATCTGTAAAAGTGTTTCATAGGGCTTATCAAGATGAGGAAGACATTTGTCGGGCAAGGTGGATAAAAACGCCAAATGCAAAAACGCCCTTCCGGATTTTGAAAAATTATACCGGGCTATAAGGCTATCCCAATTTATCAATGAACTCATCGTAAGCACTACCAACCAGGCTGTCGCATTCACTTTACAGAGGTAAAACAGCGATTTTTTTTCGTTTACCTTTTTCCAGACACTGTATAGCCCAAACAAAGTGAGCAACAGAAAAATATAAACTCCTATTCTTTTATAAGCCAATGCGAAAAAATGAATGTACCAGTAATTTCTTATTCCTACGGAAACGAGCAGCAACGCGTTTTGTGCCAGCCAAATAAAACTAAGCCTGCGCAGAAGGGTAGCCTGAGGATAATGATTCAGATTGCCCCGGAAATAATACAAAACCAGCGCTATAGAAATGAGGATAGAGAGGATAAGCAGATAGGTGCCTTCATGCACGTACTGTTTCAAATATTGCCCTTTCCATTCAAAATGAAACCATACGGAATACACGTCCGCTATATTCAGCAAAAATAAAAGCAGGTTGAGGGAGGCAAATAAGAACAGCGCCGCACGGTATTCGTTTTTCAGCGACAGGTTTTTTGCGGTGGAGAAAGTTTTTGTTTTGCTACGCTGTAAACTTTCCGAAGCGTTCTGATCTTTTTTGATGAGTTGTTCTTTTCCTTTTCTCAAAAAAATAAAATTGCTAATCAGCAAGCCCAGCAAAAACGTGAAGAACAGCAAAAAATTAAACCTTTCAAACAACTTGCTTAGAAAATGAGTAATTCGCTCCAAAGGCACGGAAAAAATCCGTTCAAATACAGGATTGGATTGTTGGTACATCAAAAAGAACAACACGATGATGCACATAGGCAGGATAAAAATCCCAGCCCGGAACACGCGTGTAAAAACAGTTTTTCCTTTGTGGTTTCGTTCGGTCAGCAGGCGAAGGAAAAAAACTTGGCTTGTCGCCAGATTGTATAAGGAAAGCGCTATGGGGGTAACCGGCGACCGCGCATAGGGATAGATGAGCAAGCCCGTAAAAAGCAGACAAAGAATAAAATGAAGTACATAACCAAAGACGGAGTAATTGATTAGTGTAAAGACGGAGCTTAGGAGCAGTGCGGCAAATGCCATCATCAGGCTTTTATGTTTCCGGGGGATTTGCCCTGTTGCAAACAATAGGAACAGCGCTGCTATTTCAAACAGCAGCAGATTGAGTCCGAGATCTTTTTTGTAAAACAGAAAAGCAGAAAGCGTTGCAAACGCTATCGGTAGAAGCAATTTTTTCTTTCCCATATTCCTTATCAACGCAAGGATGGGATTTATAGTATTTTATAGTAAAGAAAGTGTGCGTGCTTATCCCAGCAATTCGCAAGGCTTCAGTCCGGTAGCTTTTTTGAAAGCGGTAGAAAAATGGGAAATACTGCTGTAGCCGAGTAAGCTGGCTACTTCCGAAACGGTTTGTCCTTTTTGCTGCAACAGTTCTTTGGCTTTGCTGATGCGAAGGTGTTGCTGGTATTCGTTGATGGTTTTTCCTATCAAGGTTTTAAAGCCTTTTTTAAGATAGCATTCATTCATCGCAACCTTGCGCGAAAGTTCTTTGATGGTAAGCGGCTGGTCTATAGCTTCTTCCATTATCGCTTTTGCTTCAAATATTTTTTCCCGCTCGCTGTCATGAGCCAGAAAGCGGCAGGCCGGCACCGGGCAAACGGTAAACGGTACGGTAATGCTTTCTATAGCCCTGCGCAGAAGTTGCAACGTGATTTCACTAAGCTGCAAGGATTGAAGCAAGGGTGTGAGCGCCGAAATATTTTTCAATTGTTCGATCAGGAGCTTGGAAGGAGTGCATATTACAAACTGCTGCTCTGTGGTCTTATCAAACCGGAAGGGGCTATTGTCCAAAAGTGCATGCTCATCGAACATGTGGAAGAACTCCGGCAAAAACTGCAGCCAGCAAATCTCCGGTTCTGTCATATCTTGTCCGGGAATCAGATAGAGTAAATGCAGGTGATACTGCCCGTCATCTATAGGATAGAGATAAAGTCTTCCGCCTTCTTCGGCAAAAGAATGACCGGTGCTAAGGCTTACCTTCACAAATTCCGCACGCACAAAATTATTGATATAAACAGGCTCCTTGTAGATTACTTTGGCTTCTTCGCCGAGCAAACTATCTAAGGTAGTAGGATGAGTAGAAGATATGAACTTTACGGTCTGCACGGATGCAAAGGTAAGGAAAAACCACTTTGGCTTTTGCCCGGTCAGTCAGTGTTTTGCCATCATTCTTGTCAATGCAGCCATAAAGGGCTGATGAATATCATTTTTTGCAAATGCCCTACTTTTATATTTGCTGGGTGAGAAAAAACCGGCATAAACTGCCATTTTTACATTGGTAGGTTATTTGATGAGGAAAATGGAAACGTTTTTACAACTATGATAGGATACTATTTGATTGCAGGGATTATGTTCATAGTGGGCATGATGGTCAGCAACCGATTAAAATCAAAATTCAAACATTATTCGGAAGTGCCGCTGGGAAATGGCATGAGCGGGCGTGAAGTGGCAGAGAATATGCTACACGACAACGGCATTTATGATGTGAAAGTAATCTCTACGCCCGGCTTTCTGAGCGACCATTATAATCCGCAGGATAAGACGGTAAACCTTAGCCCCGATGTATATGAAGGCAGAAGTGTGGCCGCCGCCGCGGTAGCTGCACACGAATGCGGGCACGCCGTGCAGCATGCAGCAGCTTATGCCCCGCTGAAAATGCGCAGCGCCTTAGTACCCGCCGTGCAGATAAGCACCACCCTCAGCCAATGGATCATTATGGCAGGTATAGGGGTAATGGGCTTCGGACATGGCAATCAAACCATCTTACTTATAGGCATTGCCTTATTTGCCATCTCTACTATTTTTTCGTTGATTACACTTCCGGTGGAGTATGATGCCAGCGCCAGAGCATTGCGCTGGATGCAAAGCGCCCATATTGCCGTAGGCAACGAACATGAAGGGGCTAAAGATGCACTGAAATGGGCAGCAAGAACTTACCTGGTAGCGGCCATCGCTTCGGTAGCCAACCTTATTTATTTTATCATGATCTTCCTCAATAGAAGGAACGACGATTAATCATTTTCAATCAACATTTTTTTATGAACGTACAACAGCTTTATACCAATTGCCTTAGCGAGGCGGCTTATTTCATCAGCAGCGAAGGCGAGGCAGCGGTGATAGACCCTTTGCGCGATGTGGATAGCTACATCCGCATGGCGGCAGAACAAGGAGTGAAGATTAAATATATTTTCGAAACGCATTTTCATGCCGATTTCGTAAGCGGACATATAGAACTGGCTAAGAAAACCGGAGCCCCCATCGTATATGGACCGGATGCGAAAACAAAATTTGAAGCCTATCATGCAAAGGATGGAGAAGAGTTTCAAATCGGAAAGCTAAAACTGAACGTCCTTCACACACCCGGCCACACCTTGGAAAGCACCAGTTATCTGCTGCATGATGAATCCGGAAATCCCTATTGTGTCTTCACCGGAGATACTTTATTTGTAGGCGATGTAGGAAGACCAGATTTGTTTAGTGGCAACCTCAGCAAAGAAGAACTGGCTGCTACTATGTATGATACATTGCAAACTAAAATCAAAACCCTCCCAGACCATGTAATCGTTTATCCGGCACATGGCCCCGGCTCTGCCTGCGGCAAAAACCTGGGTAAAGAAACCTTTAGCACCATAGGCATACAGAAAACAACCAACTACGCACTGAAGGATATGACGAAGGAAGAATTTGTCCGTCAAGTTACGACGGGATTAAACACGCCTCCGGCTTATTTCCCTATAAATGCCAAAATCAATCAACAAGGCTATGAAAGTCTGGACTCGGTGATGGAAAAATCCTTAAAGCCCTTATCTGTAGCAGATTTTAAGAAAAAAGTAAAAGACGGCGCATGGATTCTCGATACAAGATCTTCCACCGTGTTCACCCAATCCTTCGTACCCGGTTCTATCAGCATCGGATTGGATGGACGATATGCGGAATGGGCAGGAATTTTATTACCTTTTGATCGCCCGATGGTGTTGGTAACGGAAACCGGTAAAGAACAAGAGAGCATCATCCGCATGGCGCGCGTCGGTTTTGATAAAATAGAAGGCTATCTGGAGGGCGGCATAGAGGCTTGGCAGCAAGCCGGCGAAAAACAAGATATGATTATTGACATAGACCCCGAAGAACTTGCGATGGACCTTCCCCATGATCAGAAGCTGGAAGTGATAGACGTGCGTAAGCAGGGAGAATATGAAGCAGGTCATGTAAAAGGCGCTACCAACATACCGCTTGACAGCATGAAAGACACTTTGACCCTGGCACAAATTGATGATGAGAACAACCTATATATACACTGCGCAGGAGGCTACCGTTCCGTCATAGCGGCTTCATTGCTAAAAAAGCAGGGCTTCCACAATTTGAGAAACGTGCTTGGCGGTTTCGGGAAAATGAAAGAGATACAAAACATGCCGGTAGTCTATCCTACTACTTCGGGTAGTTGATAGGGAAATTATTCTGAAGATAGAAATATAGTTTAGGGCAGATACCACTATCTTTCCGGTAGTCGGGAATGCCTATGTAATACAAAATAAGTGCACTAACGAATGAAGGGAGCATGAGGCTATAGTTTTCTGTTCTCATTCTCCCCTATTCCTCGTTACCTTTGCACAAAATTTTATTTTCCACATCATGAGCCATACAAAACACAAACTCGCTACCCGTCTTATCCATGCAGGCGTTGAGCCCGACCCTACTACGGGCGCTATCATGACCCCTATCTACCAGACCTCTACTTATGTGCAAAACGCCCCCGGCGATCATAAAGGATATGAATATGCCCGTACTCAAAATCCTACGCGCACCGTATTGCAAAACGCATTGGCAAGTATTGAAAACGGAGCCTATGGCTTGTCTTTCGGCAGTGGAATGGCCGCTACCGATGCCGTGGCTAAGCTGCTTCTGCCCGGAGACGAGGTAATTGTAGCCAATGATCTTTACGGTGGCACCTACCGTATTTTCACAAAAATATTTGCTTCTTATGGCATTAAATTTCATTTTGTAGATATGAGCCATGCGGAAAATATCCGCGCCTATGTAAACGATAAAACAAAAATGCTTTGGGCGGAAACGCCTACCAATCCGCTGCTTAATATTGTGGACATTGCAGCCTGCGCTAAAATTGCCAAACAACATCAGCTCATCTTTGTAGTGGACAATACCTTCGCTTCGCCTTATCTGCAAAATCCGCTGGATCACGGTGCGGATATTGTGTTACACTCTGCTACCAAATACCTCGGCGGCCATAGCGATGTGGTACACGGCGCTTTGATTATGAACGATGCCGGCCTGGAAGAACGTTTACGGTTTATCCAAAACAGTTGCGGAGCCGTACCCGGACCTCATGATGCATGGCTGGTGCTGCGCGGCATAAAAACCCTCCACGTACGGATGCAGCGTCATTGCGAAAATGGTGAAGCTATAGCCAAATGGCTCCGTGGAAATGATAAAGTGGACAAAGTGCTATGGTGCGGTTTTGAAGATCATCCTAATCATGAAGTGGCAAAACGGCAAATGAGAGGCTTCGGCGGCATGATTTCCTTTACCCTGAAAAACGACAGTATAGAAGCGGCTAATGAGGTATTGAAAAGAACGGAATTATTCTCATTGGCAGAGTCATTGGGCGGAGTGGAATCCCTTATAGGACATCCGGCTACGATGACACATGCTTCCATTCCCCGTGAAGACAGAATTAAAAACGGATTGGTAGATTCACTCATCAGGCTGAGTGTGGGCATAGAAGATGTAGAGGATCTCATCAAAGACCTTAACGCAGCAATCGGTTGATTTTTCACTGAAATTACTGTCAACTCCATTAACCTGTCAGGTTCCCTGCCTGGCAGGTTGATGGAGAATGTTTTTATTTCCCTATTTCCTGCAATACAGCATAGCCTAATACGCATAGCAACAACACGATGAAGATAGCCAGCCATGTCCATTTATAGTCGGCGAGCGTACCGGTGCGCCGTTTTCTTTTATGCGTCAGCGAGCGCAATTGTTTGTTGAGCTTTTGCACGCTGTGTGCGGTGTTTTCGGGCGCCAACTCCTTCAGCCCTTCTATGGCATCGCTATCCATACCTTCCTCGCTCAGCAGATATTCGATCTGCCGCTGTTGCTCGGCGCTGAGCTTGCCTTCCAGATAAGCCATGAGCTGTTCTTCGGTCAAGTGGCTGTTGCCGGGGTTCCATATTTCGTTTACACCGCTCATTTATGTGGTTGATTCAGTTTTTGGGTCAGGATTAGTTTCAAATTACGCTTTCCGTTCTGAATATAACTTTTTACCTGCATGAAGTTAAATCCCGTGCGCTCCATAATCTGTTGGTAGCTTTGCTTTTTTAGATAAAAAAGTTCGATGACCAAGCGTTGTTCTGCTTTTAGCTCTGCAAGCGCTTCGTGCATTTGCGTGAGCGAGGTTTCTTTTTCCAGTTGTTCTTGGCTATGGGTAGTTTCATCCCGGATGTATTGGAGCTGTTCCTCAGGCGCAAAATGCTCTTTGGTGCGCAGTAGTTGCAGACAGTGATTGCGCATGAGTATATAGAGCCAGCCTTTGAAATTGGCTACAGGATCGGGAGGGAGATGGGTAAAGGTTTTTAGGAACACTTGTTGAACCGCATCTTCGGCAGCGTGTTTGTCTTTCAGATACTTCATCCCTACACCGAGCAACAGCAAGGTATAACGCTGTAGCAGAATACCCAGCCATTCCTTTTCATTGCTTTGGCGGTAACGCTGCAACAAATCTTCGTCGGTGAGGTCGCTATGTGGGAAGGCAGGCAAAAGAAGCTAAACTTGATGGTAAGATGAAAGAGTTGAAAGATTCCATAATATAAACAGATTTTTTAACTTAGGGTGATGCGGTAAAAAACGACGCAAAACCGGCAGACTATTTTTTTTGAGTGGTATAAACGCTTTTGAGATAAAAAGGTGTAGCTGCCGCGAGATCAGCAAATTTTTTTTCTTGAAAATCTTCATGGGTTTGTTCATACCAAATCTGCTCGCTAAAATTGGCAGCAGGCATATAACTGATAAAAGTAGGCAACGTGAGAGCGGCATTGCCTGAAAGAAGAATCTTGCCTTGTAAGCTACCGAGCAACTCCTCTAATTCTTTTTGATGAATATGTTGTGGCGGATAGATACATTCTTTGAAGCCATTATAGGCGGCTGTAAAAAACTCATTTTCCCTTGCCGGCAGCAGGCTGATGTAGGAATCGTACCCCGGTTGTTCTTCTATTTTTTGCAGGCACATCAGATGAAGCCGGTTGTGCATCAGTAAGGGTTTTTGCAGGGCATAACATAATCCTTTCGCAGTAGCAAGACTGATGCGCAAACCCGTGTAGGAGCCTGGCCCGCCGATGACCGCCACGGCATCCAGTTCGTCAAACTTTATTCCAGCATCTTTCAGTACAGCCTCTATATAATCGTTAATCACCGAAGCATGGTCGCGTTCTTCGGCATTTATCCGTTTGGAAATTTCCTCTCCGTTGTAGGCAAGTGCTACCCGTCCCGTTTGCGTGGAAGTGTCTATATGTAAAATGTAAGCCATCTTCTGATGCGCAAATGTACGTTTCCCGTTATTTTTGAAGAATGGAAAAGAAAATTATCAATACAGGCAATGCACCCGCTCCTATAGGACCTTATAATCAGGCGGTGATGGTGAATGGAATGCTGTTTATCTCCGGGCAAATAGCGCTGGATGCCAAAGACGGTACGCTTTATCAAGGCGATATAGCTACTGAAACCGAAAAGGTAATGGGCAATCTGAAAGCGATATTGGAAGCGGCAGAGATGGATTTTAGCAACGTCATTAAAACTAGTATTTTTCTGATGGACATGGGGAAATTCGCTCAGGTGAATGAAGTATATGCCAAGTATTTCACGCATGATTTTCCGGCGCGGGAAACGGTGCAGGTAGCAGGGTTGCCCCGTGGCGTAAATGTGGAAATCAGCATGATAGCGGTTAAGTAGGTTGATTGGGTTGCATGGTTAATTGGGTTGAACTTCATCAATCCTTTTTTTGCAAAATGCCCGCATTCCCTAATAACTAAAAATATATTTTGTATGTTGGTGATCGCGGATGTGCCAACGCAACACGGCATTCATCATTTTACCTAAAACTCAAATCGTTTTTATGAATAGATTCCTTCTTTTTTTTATGACACCCGCTATTGCTTTCGCCTCTTGTGCAGATAGCGCTCCGGCAGATTCTTCTACCTTCTCTGCGCAAGCATCGCACACTGCCGCTTCATTTTACAAGCGCTATGAAGGCACGATTGCCGGGCAAGCCGTAGTGGTGTATCTGGAAAAAGACGATAGCAACTGCAACGGACATTATTACTATACTGCCATCGGAAAGCCTATTGCTTTATCCGGTAAGTTTATAGGCAAGGACAGTTTATTGTTGCATGAATATCCCGTAGGAAATAGCTATTCCGATGTAGGTGATCCGCAATTGCACTGCGCTTTTTCAGGTGAAAAACTCGTGGGCGAATGGAGCCTTGCAGATAAGAAACATCCGATTTCGTTACAGGAAAAATATCCTGCGGGCGCATACGCTTTTGAGATGAAAAAATACCTGGATACCGCCATGCTGACGGAGGACCCGAACGCTCCCTTTGCTTCATCCGGCTATAAAATCCCTATAGCATCCGCAAAGAATGAAGATGCCGGGTGGCTGAATGAACAGATAAAAGAATCAGTTTCCGAAAAGAATGCCACCGGAACTATAGACGAGCGGATAAAAGCGAATAACGCACGTTATTTTGCAGATTACAGGAAGGAGAATGCCGAAATCGTAAAGGACTATGCCGGACGTAAAGAAGACTATCCCTATCATTTGCATTACGATGCCACCACGCATTATTCCATTCGCTATAACGAAAACGGATGGGTGGTAATAGAGCAGGCTTATTTTTCTTATACCGGCGGGGCACATGGAAATTATGGAAGCTTTTTTTCCAACTATGATGTGGCCGGCAAAAAGAAATGGACGTTGCAGGATGTGGTAGTTGCCGACAGCGCTTCGTTGCAGCAACTCTTAGAACAGCAATTCCGCAAAGATTATCACCTTCCTGCACCTAAGCCGCTTACGGAATGGTTGTTTGAAAAGCATCTTGCTGTTACCGATAATTTTTACCTCAATGAAAAAGGATTAAATTTTTTGTACAATCCCTATGAAGTAGCGCCTTATGCAGTGGGGCAGATAGAAGTGTTTATTCCCTATACGCTTTTAGACCCTTACCTCACAGCCGCGTTTAAAAAGCGAATAACTGGCAGCAAATAGTATCTTTGCCGCAATTAATTTTCATTCCTATGGATGATGGTCATGAACAGTATGCCTACCCGATAGGCAGGTTTCAACCCCTTGAGCGCTACGAACCGGAAATGCGCACCGAATGGATTGCCGCAATTGAGGCGCTTCCTTCCTGGCTGGATGCCGTTATAGAAAATCTGGATGCCGCTCAATTGGATACTCCTTACAGGGAAGGCGGCTGGACGGTCAATCAAGTGATACACCACATTGCCGACAGTCACATGAACGCCTATATTCGTCTGAAACTTACCCTCACCGAAGACCATCCCGTTGTGAAGCCCTATGAAGAAAAACTATGGGCGGAGCTGCCTGATGTACAGCATGTGCCGGTTAATATTTCCATTACCCTGCTCCATGCGCTGCATCGTCGCTGGGTAAGTACGCTCTGCAATATGCAGGAAGATGACTGGCAGCGCAGCTATTTCCATCCCGAACATGAACGCTATGTGCCGCTTTGGGAAATGACCGACCTTTATGCATGGCATGGACGCCACCACATGGAGCAAATACGTTCGCTACGGCAGCGGATGAACTGGTAAAGCACGTTGAATGGGATAAAATGCAGCTCCTATAGTACGCTCAATTTATACTGATTAGCGTAAGCGTTTTTTACCTAAAAAAATGATTCTGGTCATGTTTGTTCTGTTTATGATTAATGTCATATAACGCTGTACATAGGGTAGATAATTTTATGTGCATAAAAATTATTTATTCCATGAAAAAGCACATTATTATTCCGGCAGCCTTCCTTGCTCTGTTTGCCGCCGGATGCAGCGAAGAGCAAGCACCATCACAAAATCAAGAAGCAACTCAGACAGAAACTACCGGCGGAGGACAATCTGCGGTAAAAGACGACGTAAGTCAGAAAAACATTGTGCAAGCAGCAATGGACAGCAAAGACCATTCTACCCTGGTAGCTGCTGTAAAACAAGCGGAATTGGTAGATGCGCTGAGCAATGCAGGGCCCTTCACCGTATTCGCGCCTACCAATACTGCTTTCGACCAATTGCCCGCCGGCACGGTGGACAATCTGATGAAAGATGAAAACAAAGAAAAACTCTCCGACATTCTGCAATACCACGTGTCCATAGGGGTTTTTAAAGAAGATATGCTGCAAGACGGGCAACGCATAGGGCAGGCAAGCGGTGGCAATATTACCATTACCAAAGCCGACGGGCAGATTATGATAAACGGAAAAGCCAAAATCATAGCCGCTATACCGGTTTCCAACGGTATCATTTATGCGGTGGATCAGGTGCTGCTGCCTGAGTGATAGTGTACACGGTTTGCGTAGCGAAGCTGCCACAACCTGACAGGTGCCCCTGCTTGTCGGGTTTTTTTATGCCGTTGTATATACCGTATAAGCGCCATTATGAAACCGCAGCTTGATCATAACCCGGCAATCCGGGTGTATTCTAACCTGCATTCTTTCGTAGGAATCGTGTCCACTTTGACTGTGTGTGGAGGACCTGCCGCACCAAACCATATAGAGATAGGAATACCAAAGACACCGTTACCGATAAGGCGCATAGCCATATAATACCGCTAATAACCGATAGCGTCAGAATGAAAATATTTAGGATGAAAAGACCCAGCGCAAAAATAGTTTGCGCTGAAAATCTTGGAAGACTTTTAGACATGATAAATAATTTTTTAAATGTGATAAAATATATAATAACCGACCGGCCCCCATCCGGGCTATAAAAAGGATCGGGTCACGGTATTAGAAGTCCCTGGTGTTACCGCGGTAAAAGGGAAAATTAGAGGAAACACAGCCCATGCCCAGCTTTGTAGAGAAAGCGGTACAAGACATGATAGTATGTTGCAGATGTTTCATGAACGGGCTAAGATAGCAAAAAATAAGCTGTCTAAACGTTAAAAACACTTGATTATACGTTCGCAAAACGGATATAACATTCCGCAGAATTATACTAATTTTATAACCGTCTCATCAAGTTAATGTTTTAAATAGGGAGTAAAGAAGAGTTTAAGGAAGATTACAAAGATAAGCGCTGATGGAAGAAGAAAAATATAACATCATTTACACCATCGGACACTCCGTCCATACGCTGGAATACTTTATAAAGATGCTGCAATCCTTTGGTATCAGGAGATTGGTGGATGTAAGGCGTTTCCCGGCATCGCGCAAATATCCTCATTTTAATAAAGAAAATCTTACCGCAGCTTTGCCGGAATGGGCTATCAGCTACATTCATCTGGAAGACCTTGGTGGGAGAAGAAAAGTGCAGCAGGATTCGAAAAATAATCGTTGGCGGAACAGTTCATTCAGAGGATATGCAGATTATATGGAAACAAAAGAGTTTGAAGCTGCTATGGCAGCGCTGCAAGCTATGGCTTTGAAACAACCAACCGCTTATATGTGCTCCGAAGCAGTATGGTGGCGATGTCATCGCTCCATGATCTCTGATTACCTGAAAGCGAAAGGCTGGAAAGTGATGCATATAATGGCAGCAGATAAAGCCGAAGAGCATCCTTATACATCACCTGCGCGGGTCGTGAACGGCAAGCTGTGTTATTATGATGAAAATATCTTTAACCCGTAAAAAATTTTCACTTTGACATACGTAAAAATCTTACTTTAGTAACAGTGAAATAAAAAATATACTCCATGACAACATACGCTTATACCATTGTTTTAAATGATTGTGAGATGATCACATTGGAAAATGCGCTAAATCATTATCGAATGATTTGTGAAGATGGGTTAAACGGTGTAAAGTGGGCTTATTATCGTGCAGAACTAAATCATATCAAAGATATTCTATCACGGTCAAATGATGACGTTGTACTAATGAGTACGAATAGTATGTATGCTGAAAGGTCAAGAAAAACGAAAAAGTTGATTGAAGAACATAGAAAAGCGAGGAAGGCGCAGATAGAGAAAGAAAAGGAAGAAAATAAAGATAAGAATAATGAAAAATAATTTTTTCTATCCAATTCCTTAATCTTTACACTACACATAATTAAATAAATGCCTATTAGAATACCTATAGTAGAAAATAGCAAAGTATGAATAGAAAGGAGGATAACATAGCAAAAATTTTAGTTTATGCTCCACCACTTGTAAACCTAGCTGATACAAGCTGTCTGCAAGCGAAGCGCATTCCGAACTACTGATAAAGTGGATTTGCAATCCACAAAACGCTCCATGTAAAAAGATCAATCCGCATCCTCCCTTTGAACGGTGCCATCGCCACTAAAGCGCAATCGGTATTCCTCAGCTTGGACAACAAACATTTTCCAAAAATCTTTCAAAATAAATTTGGTAGAAATAAAACAACGCTTACCTTTGCAGTCCCAAATTTTTAACGGGTAGAAGTTATTTATAAGTATGTCACAGCGTATCAGAATAAAACTGAAGTCTTACGATCACAACCTGGTAGATAAATCTGCAGAGAAAATCGTAAAAACGGTGCGCAACACAGGAGCAGTGGTTACCGGCCCTATTCCTTTGCCTACCGACAAGAAGATCTTTACGGTATTGCGCTCACCGCACGTTAATAAAAAATCGCGTGAGCAGTTCCAACTTTGCACCCACAAGCGCTTGTTGGATATATACACCTCTTCTTCCCGCACAGTAGATGCATTGTCTAAATTAGACTTGCCAAGCGGTGTGGAAGTAGAAATCAAAGCTTGATAAATAGCTTTTGTTCTTTAAAACTAAATGAAAAACGGTTAATCCCGAATTGCGAACAGCAACCGGGCGCTTAACTCAAACATTATAAAATGAAAGGTATAATTGGTAAAAAAATCGGCATGACGAGTGTCTTCGAACCCAATGGCAAGCAAACCGCTTGTACCATCATCGAAGCCGGTCCATGTGTGGTTACGCAAAAGAAAACTGTTGATACCGACGGTTACGACGCCCTTCAGATTGCTTTCGGCGAGGCAAAAGAAAAAAACACTCCCAAAGCGCTCCTCAATCACTTCGCTAAGGCAAATACAACGCCTAAGTCCATCGTAAAAGAAATCCGCAATTGCTCTATAGACAAACAGGTAGGTGAAGCCCTTACTTGTGAAATTTTCGCCGAAGGTGAGAAAGTATCCGTAATCGGTACTACCAAAGGTAAAGGTTTCCAAGGGGTGGTAAAACGCCACGGTTTTGCCGGTGTGGGCGAGGCTTCTCACGGTCAGCACGATCGTCAGCGCGCTCCGGGTTCTATAGGCGGTTCGTCTTATCCAAGCCGTGTATTCAAAGGCATGCGCATGGCAGGCCGTATGGGTGGCGATCAGGTGAAAACGAAAGGATTGCGTGTAATAAAAGTATTCCCTGACAAGAACTATATATTGGTAGCAGGCTCCGTGCCGGGTCATAACGGTTCTATTGTTTTAATTCAGAATTAAATGTATAGCCTGCAGGCAACTGCGGGGAGAAAAATAAAGCTATGCAAATAGAGATTTTAAATAGTAAAGGTGGTAAAGTAGGTCGTTCTGTAGAACTGCCGGATGAGATATTCGGTATCGAGCCTAACGATCATTGTATCTACCTCGCAGTGAAGCAATATCTGGCTGCACAGCGCCAAGGTACGCACGGCACCAAAACCCGTGCGGAAGTACACGGCTCTTCCAAGAAACTGCACCGTCAAAAAGGTACCGGTGGATCCCGTAAAGGTAATATCCGCAACCCTCTTTATAAAGGTGGTGGTACAGTAAATGGTCCTAAACCGCACGATTACGGTTTCAAACTGAACCGTAAGGTGAAAGACCTCGCTAAAATGTCTGCTCTTTCTTACAAAGCCCGCGAAAACAAAATCGTAGTGGTGGAAGATTGGAACATGGACGCGCCTAAGACTAAAGATTTCGCTGCCTCCATTACCGCTTTAAAAGGCGATAATAGAAAAGCATTGGTGGTATTGCCTGAGTACAATGCCAGCGTTTACCTCAGCTCCCGCAATCTGAAAGATCATAAAGCAACCGTTCTTAGCGATATGAACACCTATGATCTGATGAACGCAAACGTGCTGATTTTTACCGAAAGCGCTGCTAAATTGTTCTCCGAAGAACCCGTAGCGGAAGAAGCATAAAACGATTTGAAAATTTGCTGATTTGAAGATGAGCTGATTTTCCAAAAAGAGTAAAATTTTGTTGAAAGTCTAATGACTAACAACTAACAACAAATAACTAAAGAAAATGAAACTCGCTGACGTATTAGTTAGACCGATTTTGACCGAAAAAGTAAACACGCAAATGGAAAAAGGCGGTCGTTATACTTTTCAAGTGGATAAAAAGGCTAACAAACTGGAGATAAAGAAAGCTGTAGAAGAATTTTACGGTGTAAAAGTGGTGGATGTGAATACGATTGTCGTTCCCGGAAAGAACAAATCACGTTTCACGAAAGCCGGTCTTTTGCAAGGAGTAAAACCTTCTTACAAAAAAGCTGTGGTAACATTGAACGAAGGAGATACGATTGATCTTTTTCAATAATTAGCCAATTAGCTAATTGGCAAATGAATTAAATATTAGAATGTAAATGTGAAAAATTAGCAAGTTCGCTCATTATCACATCAGCTAATCAAAAATAAAATGGCATTACGTAAATACAAACCGGTTACAGCCGGCACACGTTGGAGAATAGGAAACGCTTACGCGGAAATCACTACGAACGTTCCTGAGAAGAGCCTTTTGGAAGCGCTTCCCGGTACCGGTGGTCGTAACGCGCAAGGTCGTCGTGCGATGCGCTACATAGGCGGTGGCAACAAAACCATGTACCGTAAGATTGATTTTAAACGTAACAAAAAAGATATTCCAGCTACGGTAAAAAGCATTGAGTACGATCCTAATCGTACGGCGTTCATCGCCTTGCTTTCCTATGCAGACGGGGAAAAACGTTATATCATCGCTCCGCAAGGATTGGAAGTAGGTGCTAAAGTAGTAAGCGGCGATGCAGTAGCTCCGGAAGTAGGAAATGCACTGTTGCTGAAAAACATGCCTTTGGGTACTGTGGTGCACAATATTGAACTGCAACCGGGTAAAGGCGCTTCTATAGCACGTTCTGCAGGTACCTATGCACAGCTTAACGCGAAAGAAGAAAAATACGCAGTGTTGAAAATGCCTTCCGGTGAGCTTCGCAAAGTATTGATTACTTGTATGGCTACCGTAGGTACCGTATCAAACAGCGATCATGGTTTGCAATCAATGGGTAAAGCCGGTCGCAACCGTTGGAAAGGTATCCGTCCGCGCAACCGTGGTGTAGCCATGAACCCTGTGGATCACCCGATGGGTGGTGGTGAAGGGCGCTCTTCAGGCGGTCATCCGCGCAGCCGTACCGGTAAATACGCGAAAGGTGAAAAAACACGCAGCAGAACAAAAGGCAGCAACAAGCTGATCATCCAACGCAGAAACGGTAAGAAATTATAGTTGAATAGGTTGATTAGTTGATAAATTAATAGGTAATATAGTTTTTAAATATAGTCTGTGGTCTAACGACTAACTACTAAATACTAAAAAGACAATGGGTCGTTCAATTAAAAAAGGTCCTTACGTAGCAGCCAAACTTGAAACCAAGGTTTTGAATGTAAACGAAGGCAAGGCAAAAAAAGGCGTTATCAAAACATGGAGCCGCCGTTCTACTATCACACCGGATTTTGTAGGACATACTTTTGCCGTACACAATGGTAATAAATTTATTCCCGTATATGTTACGGAATATATGGTAGGTCATAAACTCGGTGAGTTTGCTCCTACCCGTGTATTCAAAGGACACAGCGGCAGTAAGTAACTTGATGAGTCAATACGTTGATTAACTTGTCATAAAAACAAATGCAATAACAATTTGACGGATAGTCTTCAGGCGCCGTCGCAATAAAAAATTAAATAACCGGTCATCGGTAAAACAGCATAGTTACCTAATTCTTTTGCTTTTTACTTTTGACTTTTGACTTAAAAAAAACATGGAAGCTGTAGCTCGCTTACGTAATTATCCTACATCACCCCGCAAAATGCGCCTTTTGGCTGATTTAGTGCGCGGTAAAGACGTAGAAATTGCACTGAATACGTTGAAATTCAGCACAAAACATCCTTCTGTAGCAATGGAAAAACTATTGCTGAGCGCCATCGCCAACTGGGGCGTGAAAAACGAAGGAGCTGATGTGGCTGATGCAAATTTGTATGTAAAAACAATCATGGTAGATGGCGGTCGCACGCTGAAACGTATGCGCCCCGCACCGCAAGGTCGCGCGTATCGTGTTCGCAAACGCAGTAACCACATCACTATCGTGGTGGACAGTCGTTCTACAGTAGAAAGTACAAAGTAATAAGTATCAAGAATAGCTAAACTTAAAATAAAACAGTAGTAACATCATGCAACAAATTGATACTTGCTACTAAATACTAAATACTAAATAATGGGTCAAAAAGCAAATCCAATAGGTAACAGGTTAGGTATCATCCGCGGATGGGACTCTATGTGGTACGGTGAGAAGAAAGATTACGGAAACAAACTCGTAGAAGACCACAAAATCCGCACTTACCTGAATGCTCGTATCAACAAAGGTGGTATTTCCCGCATTGTTATTGAGCGTACTTTAGGAAAATTGATCGTTACCATCCATACTTCCAAACCCGGTATCATCATCGGTAAAGGCGGTACGGAAGTGGATCGTATCAAAGAAGAATTGAAAAAACTGACCAAGAAAGACGATGTGCAGATCAACATTATGGAGATCCGCCGTCCGGAATTGGATGCCATGATTGTAGGCGAAACCATCGCCCGCCAGATTGAAAGCCGCGTAAGCTATAAAAGAGCCATCAAAATGGCAATCTCTACAGCTATGCGTATGGGTGCGGAAGGAATTAAAATTAAAGCAGGCGGTCGTTTGAACGGTGCGGAAATTGCCCGTAGTGAAGAATTCAAACAAGGTCGTACTCCATTGCATACTTACCGTATGGATATTGACTATGCAAGCGTATATGCCATGACGGTATATGGTAAGATCGGTTTGAAAGTATGGATATGTAAAGGAGAAGTTTTAGGCAAACGTGATTTGAACCCTAATTTCTCTGCCGGCTCCGATAACCGTGGCAACCGCACACCGGGTGCCGATGGAGACCGCCGTGGCGACCGTCGCGGAGGTGACAGAGGAGATCGTCGCGGAGGAGACAGGGGCGGAGATCGCCGCGGAGGTGGAGACCGTCGGGGTGGCGGAGATCGTGGAGCCAGAAAAGCTTAATAGAAATTGGAAGATGAACGGTGCTATCGCCACTATAGTTTAATAGGAGCCATAGCGGTGACGCTCAAAAATTGAAATACAATAGATTGATTTTGGAGATTTCTCCTTTCAGTCGAAATGACGAACTAATTTTAATACAAAAAACTTGTAACCATGTTACAGCCAAAAAGAACGAAACATCGTAAAGCGCATAAAGGAAGAATTAAAGGAGATGCTCAGCGTGGCGCTACCATAGCATTTGGCTCTTTCGGGTTGAAAGCTTTGGAACCAAAGTGGATCACTAACCGGCAGATAGAAGCGGCACGTCAGGCAATGACCCGCCACATGAAACGTGAAGGTAATGTCTGGATTCGTATTTTCCCTGACAAGCCTATTACCCGCAAGCCTCTTGAAGTACGTATGGGTAAAGGTAAAGGTAACTTGGAATTTTATGCTGCCGTAGTTAAGCCCGGTCGTATCATGTTTGAATGTGAAGGCGTACCGATGCAAGTAGCAAGAGAAGCCCTGGAACTCGCAGCTCAAAAATTACCGATTAAAACAAAATTTGTAGTTCGTCACGACTACGCTGGAGCGTAAAAAATGATGAATATTGAGTGTTGGATTTTGGATTGAACACTTAATTTTTAAACCAGTGATTATATATTGAAGTTTGTTTTTTGAACTCATTCAAAATTCAAAATTCAAAATTCAAAATTAACAAAGATGGCAAAGTCAAAAAAAGCAAACATGGAAGACTACCGCAGCTTGGACGACCAGGCGCTTCACTCCATGATACAAGAGGAAGAAGTACGTATTAAGAAAATGAAGTTCAGCCATGCGGTAAACCCGTTGGAGAACCCCCTCACTATCCGTCAGCTTCGTCGCACTATAGCTCGTATGAAAACCGAACAACGTAAAAGAGCTTTAGGAAATTAAAATCAGTACATAGTAGAAAGTAGTTAGTAGATATATATGAGATGCACAACACTGACTACTAATGAATAACTACTAACGACTAAAAATAGCAACATGTCAACAACAACGATTGAAAGAAAACGCAGAAAGACCCGTATCGGGATCGTGAGCAGCAACAAGATGAATAAAACCATCACCGTAGCTGTAGAGCGTAAAATCAAGCACCCGATCTACGGTAAGTTCTTGAAAAAGACTACAAAATTCCATGCGCATGATGAGCAAAGCACAGCAGGCATCGGCGATGTAGTGCGTATCATGGAAACCCGTCCCCTCAGCAAAACAAAACGCTGGAGACTGGTAGAAATCATCGAAAAAGCTAAATAGTAGCAAGATATCAGTAGCACGTACCAAGGTATAAAACTTGATACTTGATACTCCCTGCTTGATACTCCTAATAATATCAACTAACGACTATAATTATTAAAATAAAATGATACAACAAGAAAGCCGCCTCAACGTAGCTGATAACAGCGGTGCTAAGGAAGTACTTTGTATCCGTGTATTGGGCAATTCAGGACAGGATTATGCCGGCATAGGCGATAAAATCGTTGTTACTGTGAAAGATGCCTTGCCCGGCGGTAATATGAAGAAAGGTACGGTTTCTAAGGCGGTAATCGTACGTACCAAAAAACAACTGCGCCGCAAAGACGGTTCTTATATCGCTTTTGACGACAATGCAGTAGTATTGCTCAACAACTCCGACGATCCCCGCGGTACCCGTATCTTCGGCCCTGTAGCTCGCGAACTGCGCGATAAAGGATACATGAAAATTGTATCGCTCGCTCCGGAAGTACTCTAAGAAATTTTCCGATACTATAGAGGTAGCCGATGTCGAATGACATTGGCTATTTTTTTGTGCCTTCTTAGGTAAGAATGCAGGACAAACAGGCATGATTCCATTTTTTGCGCGCATAGCTTTCCTTTCCCTGCTTGCCGGCCTATAACATCAAGAGAATCAGGAGAGTGCAATAACTATCAAGATTCAAATTAGGGTGCTTCATAGGTTTTAGACAGCTTCTCCATCTAAAAACTTACTGTGCCATCCAGTATTTGCGCAGCAGCCATTCCACCACTGCAAAAAGCAGGATAAGGAAGAAAAACCATTTCCAGTCTATGAGCGGGATACTGTCTTCTGTGGATTGAATGACCGGTTTTATGGTTTCATTCAGGCGAATGCTGTCGTAGAGGGAAGTGATGTTTTTGGCGGCTACCACGGCTCCGTTGTATTGATGCGAAAGCCGATAGAGCATAGGAAAATCAGCGCCCGCCTCCATCAGCTCCAGCGGCATGTTGTGAACGGAGAAACTCCCCTTTGCCACGTATGTTTTGCCGTTATATACCGTCTGCGCCGTATAGGTGTAAGTCCCTGCCGCTCTGATGCCGATGTTTAGTTTATAAGCAGTTCCCGACCGTTCGAAGCTATAGCTCTGTTTTTTGCCGGTGCTATCGGTAAGCGTGATGTTTACCTCGGCAGTATTCACTTGCTCGTTATTGGCATTCAGCAAATACGCATTTAGGGAAATGGCTTCGCGGTCGCTCCAAATGTATTTGGAGATTTCCACCCGGAAGGGATTTTCATGCACATTTGCCGACAAGAAAGCAATCGTTTGCCGTATGGCTTCATCCACCACCTCGTGCGACCGGAAAAAACGATATTCATACATTCTCCATCGCCACAGTCCTTCTCCTGCCAGCAAGGCCTTAGGGGTATTCCCCGGTTGCAGCATCCATATAGGCTGTTGGTTTGTTTTGGAAGAAAAAAGCGTGCTGGTGTTGGGTGCTGCTTCTATATTTCCGGCAGGGCTTGCCAGTGGCGGCATTTTATCCATCACGGCTTTCACCTGTGCAGGCATGGTAAAGGTGCTGAAGGAAGAGGTGTACTGAGCAAAACTCTGTTGCAAATTTTGCGTCTGAACATTCAGTTTGGCTATTTGCGCTTGCGCTATTGCTGCTGCATCGGTTCCTTGACCCATGATGTACCATACCGGTTTTGCAGCTTTGGTTACTTGTGCTAAGGGTATGGAGGCTGTAGGCAAATTATGAAGAATAAGAACTTGATAAGGAGAAAGGTCGGTAGGAAATTGACTGCCTGTGCGTACGGTAAGGGTATAATTTTCCAGTCCGTTTAGGGCTTCGCGAAGGGCATTCACATCAGGATGCGGAGCGGCGGCGGCTATGAGAATGTTTTTCTTTTCGCTCACCACTTCCACATAAATATCCTTGCGGTTGTTGGCGGTGTTTTTTTCTCCGTCTGCTGCCGGTGCGGTGAGGATGTAGTGATGAAGCCCCGGTTTTTCCGCTTTTATCGTAAGGGAAACGGATTTGTCGAATTTATGGGTAGTAATGGAAACCGCCTCGCTGCCCGTAGCATTGCCTCCGGCTTCCGCCAGCTGAATACGATTGTTATAGCCGGCACAATTATCCGCTACAATATCGGCACGTATCTCAAACCGGCTATTCAGGGCCACGGTTTTATTGGCATATACTGCTGTGATGCGGAGGTCTTTCTGCGCCGAAGTATCGCCTATAGCCACGGCATACAAGCTCCCCTGATAGGCAAGCTCCTGAAACTGCGGGTTATAACCTTCGTTAAAACGCCCGTCGGTAGCGAGGAGGATGGCGCTGAGGTTTTGCTGTCCGTAATAGGCTACAGCTTGCGAGAGCGCTTTGCTGATGTCGGTAGCTTGCTGGGTGTAGGAAAATAAACTGTCTTTCTGAATACGGTTTCCAAATCCCCATTGGATCACCTTATAGTCTTTTTTTAATCGTGAAAGCAGGGATTCGGCATCTTGCTTATAGCGGTTGCTATCGGTATGGAGCGCCGTGCCGATGGATTCGGAATTGTCTTGCAGAAAGAGAATCAGCGGTTTTTGGATTTCATTTTTATGAATGGAAATAAGCGGAGTAAGCAAGAGCAAACACGTAAGGAAAACAACGATAGTGCGCAACGCCGCTAATAGCCAAGGATAAGGCGTCTTTCTTTTTTTATCAGCCAGGTAAACCCAATAACCCGCTGCCACGGATAGGAGCAGGGCAAGTATCCAAAAGACAATGTTCATGCAAAGCGAATATAGGGTTTAATTCAACAGGCGGAAATCGAAAATTTTAAAATAAAAAACGGTTATAGGAAGAACTTGCCCTGCAGAGCCAAAACCGCCGGCTGTTTCGCACATAAAAAAACCTGACAGGTTGGGGGAAGCCTGACAGGTTGCAGTTATCGTTTTAAAAAAAGCCTATAATTTTTTCTTGATGAATTTACCGATGGTTTTTCCTGCCACGGCATAAGATTCTTGGAGGCGGGTGCCGCTGTCAAAATCATAGCCGCCAAAAGTGCCGCCTTGTGCATCTTGCACGGTGATTACAGCAATGACATTATCGGGATTGGCGGTTTCCACAATCTTGGCTTCCCCGTCTATATAGGCATTACGGCGGGATACTCCTATATTATAACCAGTTTCGGTGTGGGTAGTATGGAAGATAATCGTATATTTTGCATCCGAATTTTCTTTCAGCGTGATGCCGGATTGTTTGTCAAATTCTTCTTTGAACTGCACTTTATAGCGCTTGTCGCGGTCGGCTTCCCAGCTTTCCGCCCATTTATCTCCTTTGCCTGCTTCTTTCTTGTTGTAATCGGCTTTTTTATCTTCGATATACTCCGCTTCGGGTTTGTTTTTGGTGGTAACCGTCATATTGCTGTAGTCATATTTGACGTTCATTTCTTTAACGCCTTTCAACGCGTCCAGACTGCCGCTTTTCAATTTTACTTTGGCAGCATCTGCGGTATTCATCATAAAACAAGCCGCTACGGTGAGCGATAAAGTGTGTAATAGTTTCATAATAAGATATTTTTTACAAAAAAAACATAGATGAACCGGAAATCCAATACCCAGAAACCCGTATTTTTTAGGTGTGTTTCCGTGTTGTTTTTACCATCGGCACGTTCCGTCTTTTCCATATCCTGCTATGACCGTTTGTGGTTCCTCCACGCTGAGGGTTTTTTTCGGGCAGGAGTAGGGATATAAAAAAAGAGATTGCTTTATAGGCAACCTCTTTCTGAAAAAAATAGTTACTGAAAATTTTATCCTTGCAAGGCTGCCGCACCGCTCACGATTTCCGTAAGCTCGGTAGTGATGGCAGCCTGACGAGCGCGGTTGTAGCTGATTTTCAAATTGCGTAACAATTCGTTTGCATTTTCGCTTGCCTTATCCATAGCCGTCATGCGGGCACCATGTTCGGAGGCGTTGGCATCCAGCACGGCTTTATAAACTTGTGTGCTGAGGATCTTAGGCATCAGCTCGTTGATGAGCGTTTCTTTATTGGGTTCAAAGATGAAGTCGGCTGCTTTTTTATCCTCGGCGCCGCTCACTTTAGGAATAGGCAGGTAAGGCTCGGAAACAAAAATCTGGGTAGCTGCGTTTTTGAATTGACTATATACCAGCTCCACGCGGTCATACTCTTTATTTAAAAAACCTTCTTGTGCAAAAATCGCTGCTTTGCGGATATTGTCGAAACTGAGATCGGTAAAGACAGTCCAAAAATTATCCACCACTTTATAGCCATAGCGTAGGAAATATTCATAACCTTTTTTACCGAGCGGCAGGATGGTTACATTGCCTTTGGCGTGCTGGCTGCTGTATTTTTCGCGGATGATTTCGCGAGTCATTTTTATGACGTTCGTATTGTAAGCGCCGGCTAATCCACGGTCGCTGGTAATAGGGATAAGCAGTATTTTTTCTGCAGGACGTTCATCAGCCAAGTGCAGCTCCATATCTCCGGAGGCGGCGCTCACAATGTTGCTGAGCATTTCTTGTAGCTTCTCCGCATAGGGGCGCATTTGCAAAATAGCATCCTGCGCACGACGCAATTTGGCGGCACTCACCATCTTCATTGCTTTGGTGATTTGCTGGGTAGAGGTTACCGACTGAATGCGGTTGCGTACTTCTTTTAACTGTCCGGACATATATTATACTATTTTGCTTTGGATGCAAAAATCGGTGCAAAGGTAAAACTACATGGAAGAAGTTCCAAATTTCCGCAGCCTCAATTTCCGCCTAAGAACGGGCAGCGCAGCAGCTTCTTCCCTTTATCGCTTCAAAATTTTCCGCATTTGCAACAGCACCGATAAAAGGATAATGCCTAAGCCCGCATAAAAGCTCCAGTTTAGTTCCTGGTTTTCTTGAAAAAAGAAAAAGGCTAAGGCAATGCCGTATATAGGCTCTAAATTTACGCTAAGCGTGGCGGTGAAGGAGCTGATTTTTTTCAATGCAGTAAGCGCGAGCGACTGCGCCCAAACCGTACAACAAAGGCTCAAGACAAGAAGCCATACCCAGTCCCAAACGTTGGGCAGCAAGCGTGTTTCCGGCTGATAATACAATTGTAATGGAAGCAATAAGCTAATCAACAGCCATCCTGTTCCCATTTCATAAAACACCATAGTGCGGGCGGGGTATTTATGGGCTACCCGTTTGTTCAAAACCGTAAAAACCGCGCTCAGTATAGCGGCGATGACTCCGCTGATAATGCCCAGATTCCTATTGGGCAATAGGCTTTCTGTCTTATGTTGTTGCAATTCGGGGATCAGATACATCACAAAGACCCCGAACAAGGCTAAAGCGCCAATAAAAAGTTCTCCTTTATCCGGTCTCCTTTTATGCAGTAAAGAATCGGTAAGTGTAGTAAAAATACTTGCGGTGGAAAGGCAAACGAGCGCAATGGAAGCATTGGCTAATTTAATACTGCCGTAAAAAGCCACCCAGTGTACTGCCATCAAGCAGCCTATAAAAATCAGTTGTACAAGGTCTTTTCGTTCTATGCCAATCCATTGCTTCCTATAAAACAGAATAACCGCCATGATGAGTGCCGTTAGCATCATACGATACCATACCAGCGCAGGAGCATCCAACGTAATGGCACGACCCAGCACTCCTGTAAAGCCCCAAAGCAGGACGGCAAGGTTCATTTGTAGAAGTGCTTTTTTCATGGATTATGGTTCAGATAAAAAGGTGCATGTACCGAATTTTATCCAAAGGTAAAAGGTACGTTATACTCGCGCGGAGAAAAGCTGAATAGAGAAATATAGATGCAGTGTGCGACGCAACGGATGCTTCATAGCAACACTGCTGCCGGGTACCCAAAAAATCGCATTAGAACTGATAAACGGCATCTTTCAACAATGGCTGCACCATATCTTTTTCGGAAATAATCGCGTCTTTCAAGTCTATTTTCCAGTCTATATTTAGGGAAGGATCGTTGTAGAATACGCCGCCTTCATCTGCTTTGCTGTAAAAATTATCGCATTTGTAAAAGACTTCGGCGGTATCGGTCAGCACGGAGTAGCCGTGTGCAAAGCCGCGCGGAACGAGGAACTGGCGTTTGTTTTCTGCTGAAAGCTCCACACCGTACCATCGTCCGAATGTAGGGCTTTCTTTGCGGATGTCCACCACCACATCCCAGATGGCGCCTTCCAGCACGCGTACTAATTTGGTCTGTGCATTGGGCGCATTTTGATAATGTAATCCGCGCAGCACATTTTTGGAAGAACGCGCCTGATTGTCTTGAATAAAGGTGTTTTTAAAACCGGTAGCCTTCTCAAATGCTTGTGCATTATAGCTTTCAAAGAAATAGCCACGATCATCGTTGAAGACGCGCGGTTCTATGATGAGTAAACCTTGGAGAGGTGTTTGGAGAATGTTCATTTAGTGGTTGCTGAGTTGGTTTACGACTTCAATAAAATTAGTGGAGATATAGTTCAGTTCATCTTCGGTAAACTCGGTGTGTATAGGCAAGGAAATAACACAAGTGTTCAAAAAATCGGTATGAGGCAGTTGAAAATTGCTGCTGCCTGTTTCTTTAAACATATTTTGTTTGTGGCAGGGAACGGGATAATAAATCATTGTAGGAATATTTCGCTCTGCCATAGCCGCAGATACTGCATCACGGTTTACGTTTTTGAGTTGCAAAGTGTATTGGTGAAAAACATGTTTGTTGTAGGGCGCGCGGTATGGGGTTTGAATATTCGGGTGGTTTTTAAAGGCATTGTCATAATGGTCGGCTACTTTGGAACGGGCATGGCAATATTCATCCAGCTTACGAAGCTTTATGCGCAGGACAGCGGCTTGTAAGCTATCTAAGCGGCTGTTGCAACCGACCATTTCATGGTAATATCTTATTTTCTGCCCATGGTTGGCAATCATTTTCATCTTCTCCGCCAAAGCATCATCATTCGTAAACATAGCACCGCCATCGCCATAGCAGCCTAAGTTTTTGGAAGGGAAAAAGGATGTGCAACCTATCGTGCCCATTGCGCCGGTTTTCAGTTTTCTTCCGTCGGAAAATGTGTAGTCGCCGCCAATGGCTTGTGCATTATCTTCTATCACGGGAATATTATGCTCTTGTGCTATAGCGAGTATCTCTTCCATTTGCGCGCATTGTCCGTAGAGATGCACGGGGATAATGGCTTTAGTTTTAGGCGTGATGGCTTTTTTCAGGCTGTCTAAATTGATAGTATAAGTATCGGTATCCACATCTACAAATACCGGTTTGAGGCGGAGCAATGCTACCACTTCCACAGTGGCTATATAGGTAAAAGACGGAGTAATGACTTCATCACCGGGTTGCAGCCCGAGAGCCATCAGTGCTATTTGCAAGGCATCGGTTCCGTTGGCACAAGGGATGACATGTTTCACCCCTAAATAATCTGCCAGTTCTTTAGAAAACTCCTGTACTTCCGGTCCATTGATGAACGCAGTGGTATCTATTACTTGCTGCATGGCGGTATCTACTTCCGTCTTTATTTTTTCGTACTGACGTTTCAAATCCACCATTTGTATCTTGTACATATTGCATTTTTAAGGCAGCAAACCTACGCTTTACAAGGCATTTCGCAAAGCAATATCTTATGGGGGGAAACGTTGGAGCAAAGCGATTATTGCCTAACTTCACGCCGTAATTTTTTTGATTTTTTCATGAAAAAAATAATCTTTTTTCTTTCCTTTTTAGGGCTATTTCCCGTTTCTTCTTTTGCGCAGGATGATTTGTTTGGCACTGCTAAAAAAGAACCGCGCAAAGGGATCATGATAGGCGTAAATGGGAATTTTGATATTCCGCTTGCCGATATGGCAAATCGTTTCGGTTTGAGCTATCGCTTAGGTCCTTCTTTGCAATACAAAACCAAAAGCAATTGGATTATAGGCGCTAAAGCCGATTTTATTTTCGGAGATAAAATAAAAGAAGATTCGTTAATGGCGAATGTCAATACCAATGAGGGGATGATTTCCGTGAGCGGGTTTCGTACGCATCCGAATGTTTTTCAACGTGGCTATGCAATCGGTTTGCAGGTAGGAAAGATTTTCAATATTGCTAAGCAAAACAGCGATAACGGAATTATAGCAACGGCTACGGTGGGCTTCATGCAGCATAAAATTCTTATTACGAATGAAGATGGGCAATTGCCGCAGGTTTCAGGTGATTATAGGAAGGGGTATGACCGCCTTACTAACGGCGTATTTGTAGAGCCTTATATCGGCTATATTTATCTTGCCAACAATGGGCTTATCAATTTTCATATCGGATTGGATGCGATGGTGGGGTTTACGCAGGGAAGAAGGGAGTATCTGTTTGATGTGCAAAAACCAGGCAATGAAAAACGGATGGATATATTATTCGGTGTGAAAGGTGGCTGGTATATTCCTATTTTCAAAAGAAAATCCGAAGAATTTTTCTTTGAGTGATAAAAACACGTATAAAAATTGTATTTTTGACGTGTAAAATAAAAAACCCATGGATGCCAAGCTCACTCTTAGTTTTGATGCCGCCGTTATAGAACGTGCTAAGAAATTTGCCGATAAGCAAGGCATAAGCCTGAGCCGCTTGGTAGAGATCATGCTTCGCAAAGCCACCACCCAAAGCTACGATAGCATTGAAGAGCTTCCTATAGCCGAGTGGGTATCTATGGTATCCGAAGGGGATGCCGAATACGTTTCCCCAAAGCGGGGCAGAAAATCATTAAAAGACGAATACTATAGCTCCAAAAAGTGAAGGTTTATCTGGATGCCAATATTCTGGTAACGGTGCTCAACCAGGAATATCCTTTGTTTTCGAGTGCGGCAAGGGTAGTGAGTTTAAGCAGCAAATCCTTTGAATTATATACTTCGGCTGTTTGCCTTGCCATAGCGTTTTATTTTGCATCTAAAAAACACGGCGCTAAAAATGCCAAAGCGAAAATTGCGTTGTTGATTAATCATATTCACATCACCGGCTGTGGCGAAGCCGAGGCGCAGGCTGCCGCTTCTAATAAACGAATTTCGGATTTTGAAGATGGTATGCAATATTACTCGGCGGTACATTCCGGCTGCACGTGCATCATTACCGAAGACCGGAAGGATTTTCATTTTTCGGAAATAGAAGTGCTGAGCAGCGTAGATTTTTTGCGAAAGTATGTTGTGGCAAAATGATGCGCTGTTTACTTAGCTATAAATACTGGTATATCTATCAAATGCCTTACTTTATTGATGGTTTCACCAAGAATGAGGTCTTTCCATCCGCGGTGTCCGTGGCTTCCTAAAATGAGTAATTGTGCGTTGCGTTCTTTAACGATTTTAGCGATGGCCACCGAGCGGTTTCTATAGCCGAGATGAATTTCTGCGGCGTAGCCTTTTTCCTGTAGCAAGGTGGCGTATTTTTTCAAACCTTCTTTATCCTGCCGGCTTTCCAGATCATCGGTTTCGTTTCCGATCATTTTTGCAGATGCGCTTTCTACTATATGAATAAGGATAAACGTAGTGGCGGGTTCGGCAAAGCGCAGCGCGTAGCTGAGGGTGGTTTTGTCGGTGTCGCTATAGTCGAGCGCTACAGCAATTTTTTGAAAGGGCTTTGGTGATGCGATTTCATCTGATGTTACCTGCACTTCTTCATGGATGTGAATGTCGGTTATGCGTTTTTTAAGGATAAACGGGTAAATAAACGTAATTGCCAGCAAAACCAATAACCCCACTTCGCCCGCTACAATGAGTGTTTTCCCCCACCAGTATTCGGTACCGCGCAATGCTGCCAAGGCGCTTTCATACACCAGTTTCAGATTGAGAATAACGATGATGGCGGCTATGATCCAAGCCAGGATTTTAGTACTTGTTTTGATGGTAAACGCTCCCATTTTAGCTTTATCACTTACAAAATGTATAAGCGGTATAATGGCAAAAGCCAGTTGCATGCTCAGTAAAACCTGACTGAATACCAGCATACTGTCCACCATATCTTCGCCCATCCATACGATTACTATTACAGCGGGTACTATAGCCAGCAAGCGTGTGAGCAACCGCCGCATCCAGGGGTTAATGCGCAGCCGCAGATATCCTTCCATCACAATCTGTCCGGCGAGGGTACCCGTTACGGTAGAGCTTTGTCCTGCCGCTATTAAGGCGATGGCGAATAAATGTGCCGCCCATTCATTGCCTAATAAAGGCGCTAATAATTGATGGGCATCTTTCAGCGAAGCTACTTGCTGATTGCCGGAAGAGTAAAACACAGCCGCCGCAAGAATGAGGATAGAAGCATTCACAAAAAAAGCGGCATTTAGAGCGATGGCGCTATCAAGGATATTGAATTTTATAGCACGTTTTATAGAAGCCGGATCCCGGTTTATTTTTCTGGTTTGCACCAGTGCGGAGTGTAGGTAAAGATTGTGCGGCATGACCGTAGCGCCTATGATTCCTATGGCTATGTACAATGCTGTATGATTCGGTATGGAAGGTATAAACCCTTTGGAAAGTTCGTTCAAATCCGGCTTGGCATAGAATATTTCTAGCAGAAAGCATCCGCCTATGACGGCCACTAACGCAATAATGAATGCTTCCATTTTTCGCATTCCCAGCTTTTGTAAATAAAGCAGCAAAATGGTATCGGCAAAAGTGATGAGTACGCCCCAAAGCAGCGGAATATCAAAAAGCAAATTCAAGCCTATAGCCATGCCCAGAACTTCGGCAAGATCGCAGGCGGCAATAGCGATTTCTGCAAGGATATAGAGGATGAAATTTACGCCTTTAGGGTAGGTTTCCCGGTTGCACTGGGCTAAATCTCTTCTGCGCACAATGCCCAGTCTGGCGCTGAGAGATTGCAACAGCAAAGCCATCATATTGCTCATCAGCAACACCCATATGAGTGTATAGCCAAATTGACTGCCACCCGCCAGGTCGGTAGCCCAGTTGCCGGGATCCATATAACCCACGCTTACTAAATAGGCCGGTCCGAAGAAAGCAAATATGCGTTTCCAGACTGATTTTTTTGCAGCTACATCAATGCTTTCGTGGACATCGCTCAGTGATTTATCACTATTAGTGTTCATAAAAAAGCAAAGCTAAAATATATTTTTAGATTGGTCTAAAAAATAATTTTATTTTCTGTTACCTAAAATTATTTCAGATTGAAGGCAAGGATATTGTTCTCCACCGGTTTGTTTTTATAATAGATAAGTACCAGCGCCACTCCGTAGAAAGGCAGACAGGGAATTCTATAGCGAGAAAGCGTACCGAAATTACCGGAAGACAAGCCCACTGCAAAAGCGAAAATGATGGTGAAGATGAGGCAAAACTGAATGGTAGGATCCGCGCCTACGGTTTCTTTTACTTTACGAAATCCCAGAGACAACAAAATTTTAAGGGTAACCCATAGGAACATCGAGGCTTCGATGGCGTTAGTAAATTGGATGATCTTTCTTGTTTCCCAGAGGTAGGGGCGAAACAAGGTAACATTCACCGCAAGTGGAAATTTTTTAAGCATTCCTCCTATGGAAGGATCCATGTCGCCGAGGCTGTAGGTGGAGCCTTCATCGCCCGATACCTGAGCAATGTTCATATTGGTAGTGTAAGAGGTTTGCGCTACGTTTTCCAAGGAGTATTTTCCCAGTTCGGAAGCAAATTTCTGCGAAAAAATAATAAAGCCACCCACACAGGCTCCGATCACTACTATCTTTATGGTGGTGCGGGTAAGCCCCGGGCGCAGCCTATGCGAGAACGTAAATAAGATCCACAAAGCAAGAGCCGGAATGAATGCAAGCAATATATACAGCTTGATAGTGGCAATCAGCCAGAAACCTAAAATAGTTGCGCCGATCACACTGATCTGAAAATTTCGTTGGATAAGGATTTGGAAGGTGCCGTAGGTAAGCAACCCTAAGCCAAACATACAAATCGTGTCTTTAAACAAGCCGGAGCCCCACATGACGGTAGAAGGAATGAACAGGCAGCATATTGCAATCTGTCTGGTATAATCGGGGTATTTGGAAGCAAAGGTTTTGAATAATGCCCAAATGCCGATATAGGACAGCGCTCCAAACATCACTGCTATAGGCAGGTAGGTAGTAGAGCACAAGATACCCAAGATGGCTGCTATAGCCGCTACCGCATATTCCGATGTGGATTCATAAAAAGGCATTCTATTGATGTAGGAATAATATTCGCCGTCATACCATCTCGGTATGTGCATGATGAGCTTGTACCATTTTTCAGGAGAATCGGTAAAAGAATTGTTTATTTCTTTCGCCGTGAGAAAATACATAAACGTATCGCCTCCGCCATAGTAATATTGGTAAATTAATCCGATGAAAATAGCGCCTACTATTTTTAAGGTAAGCCCCGTCATAAAATAACGATACCAGGGATGGCCGGGAGGATAATCTCTTTTTCGAATGAAATAAGCAACCGCATAAATGATCAATAGAAAAAAAGGCAGTAGGAAATAATCGGCGAGCGTAATAAATTGCATTCTGTCTGAATTGAGAAATTCTTATAACCTTTACCGCTTAATTAATCATCATCATCCATGTGTGGTATTACCGGCTATTACGCCTTGCAACAGCAAGCGGCAACCAACCTTTCAAAAGTAAGACAATCAACCGACAAAATAATTTTGAGAGGCCCCGATTGTGGAAATGTGTATAACGATGAGAAGGTCGCTTTAGGGCATCGCCGTCTTTCCATCATTGATACCTCACATGCCGCCGACCAGCCTATGCAGGATGTAAGCGGCAGATACGTGCTGGTCTTCAACGGAGAAATCTTTAACTATAGGGAGCTTTCCGAAAAATATCTTCAGAAAAAATGGCAACAAATAGGCGGCGCCAAAACCAGTTCGGATACGGAAGCGCTGCTCTACCTACTCATCGAATACGGTACAGAATGCCTGCCCTGGCTCAGTGGTTTTTTTGCCTTTGCTTTTTATGACCGTGAAAAAAAAGAACTGCTTATAGCCAGAGACCGCTATGGCAAAAAGCCTTTGCTGCTCTATACAAGCGACGATTGCATCGCTTTCGCTTCCGAAATGAAAGCACTGCTCGCGTGGGATATTCCCAAAGAACTGGATTATACGGTGCTGCATCAATACCTACAACTCAATTATATCCCGCAGCCGCAGAGCATTTTTAAAAAAGTAACCAAGCTCAAGCCCGCGCACTATATAAAAATCAACCCCGCCGGTATAGAAGCATACAAGAGCTATTATCATATCCGGATTCAGAAAGAACGGTATGAAAATCATAGCTATGAAGAAGCACAGCATCTGCTGATAGAAAAAATGGATGCGGCGGTAAAAGAACGTATGATAGCCGATGTGCCCTTAGGCGCTTTTCTAAGCGGAGGTATTGATTCATCGGTGATTGTGGCGCTGGCGAGTCGCTACACCAAAGAGCTCAACACGTTCTCCGTAGGCTATAAAAACAATCCTTTTTTTGATGAAACCAAATATGCACAAGCCGTAGCCAAAAAATACAAGACGCAACACACGGTATTTTCCTTAGCCAACGAAGATTTTCTGGAGCATGTGTATGATGTGCTGGATTATCTGGATGAGCCGTTTGCCGATTCTTCCGCTATACCGGTTTATATTCTTTGCAAACACACCCGAAAGCATGTTACGGTATCCCTCAGCGGCGATGGCGGCGATGAGGTATTTGCAGGCTACAATAAGCATGGCGCCGAGTGGAAGATGCGCAGCGCATCGCTTGCCAATAGCCTGGTGAAGGCCGGCGCACCTCTTTGGAAAATTTTACCGAAAGGAAGAAATAATAAGGTTACAAATCTGTTTCGTCAGCTTCACCGGTTTGCGGAAGGTGCCGAGCTGAGCATGCAAGATCGGTACTGGAAATGGGCAGCTATAAGCAGCACAAAAGAAGTGGATGAATTGTTAAGCCCATCTTCTCTACAGCAAATAGATAGGGAGGCATTAGTCGCCGAAAAAGCAGCGTTGTTAAGTTGCATTCATTCCGATGATTTCAACGAAGTATTGCTGGCGGATATGCAACTTGTTTTACCGGGCGATATGCTGGTGAAGGTGGATTTGATGAGCATGGCCAACAGCCTGGAAGTGCGAAGTCCGTTTCTGGATTATAAAGTGGTGGATTTTGCCTTTTCCCTTCCTACAAACTATAAAGTGGATGGCAGTATGAAAAAGAAAATCGTGCAGGATGCGTTTCGCCCTATGCTGCCGGCAGAAATTTACAATCGCCCCAAGCATGGTTTTGAAATTCCACTACTCGGCTGGTTTCGTAATGAGCTATGGGGATTGATAGAGGATGACTTGCTGAGCAAGGATTTCGTGGGGCGGCAAGGCATCTTTAAGGTAGCTGCTATAGAGAAATTAAAGCAGCAATTGCACAGCGCCAACCCCGGCGATAGCCATGCGCGGATATGGGCATTGATTGTGTTCCAATATTGGTGGAAGAAATATGTTGATTAACTGAAAGTTTACACATTTTTTGTTTGATTAATTGTACTTTTGCACTCACTTATGCCTCGCGTCCTTCGCATTCACAACCGTCTTATCATCGGTGGCCCAGCCATTAACGTTACTTACTTGTCCAAATACATGGAACCGGAATTTGAAACAACGCTCGTTATCGGCGGGCGTGATGATCATGAACAGGAAGCAGATCACCTGGTAAGGGATCTTCACCTCCGCCCGGTAATTGTAGAGGATATGAAAAGGAAAATATACCCTTTGCAGGATGGCGTTGCTTACCGGAGAATCAAAGAACTGATCGAGGAGTATAAACCGGATATCGTTCATACCCATGCTGCAAAATCCGGTATTATAGGCAGGCTGGCGGCGGATGCGTGTAAAGTCCCTATCATCGTACACACCTTTCATGGACATGTGTTTCATAGCTATTTCAATAAATTCACTACCCGAACCTTTATCCATATCGAACGCTATCTTGCCAAACGCTCCACCGGTATTGTAGCCATCAGCGAAAGTCAGAAACAGGAACTGGCAGAGGTTTATAAAATATGTGAACCCGAAAAAATCGAGATCATTCCTTTAGGGCTGGATTTAGATAAATTTGAAATGAAGCAGGAAATGAAGCGCGAGGATTTCAGAGCCAGGTACGGCATAGAGGAGGATGAAATAGCCATAGGCATCATAGGCAGAATAGTGCCTGTAAAAAATCATGCGCTTTTTGTAACTGCCTCCAAAAAACTTCTGGAAAAAACAACGAAAAAAGTACGTTTTGTAATCGTGGGCGATGGCGATGTGCGTCCTGAAATGGAAATGCAGTTTGCCGAAGCCGGAGTGGATTATACTTACTTCCCCGAAAACAACCGGAAGGCTACGGCGTTTTGTATTTCCTGGCATAAAGAAATTGACAAAGTGCTGGCTGGGCTGGACATCGTGGCGCTCACTTCTCATAACGAAGGCACACCGGTATCGTTAATAGAAGCACAAGCGGCAAAGAAAGCGATTGTTTCTACACGGGTAGGCGGCGTGGCAGATATTATGGAAGACGGCGTAAGCGGATACATTACCGAACCAGATAATGCCGAGCAATTTGCCGAAGCCTTATTGAAACTGGTGGAAGATGAAAACCAACGAAAAGTTTTTGGAGAAGCCGGTTCCCTGAATGTAAAAGAACGTTTTTCTTACCAGCGCCTGGTGCGGGATATGAAGCATTTTTATTACAAACTGATGAAACAGAAAAATCTGCCCGTTACATAGCCCCGTAAGAAAGTACCGTTTTAGCTTCGTCATTAATCATTTGCAACGCTATGTCAATGGGAAGATCGCCCTCTAAGGTGAGAATATAATCTACCGTTCGTTTGTGAAGTTCTTTCGCATCGGCATTGGGGTCCAGCTGGGCGGCAATGCTATTGACCATATTCATTTCTTGCTCCTTCACCCCGCGCACCGTATCCCATATCGGCTTCGATACATAAATCTGCTGGGAAAGATTGTGCTCAAATTCTGTACGGATATTGAAGATAATAGTGGCTTGCAGCTCGGCTACGGTCATCCCCGTTTGATAGACTCTCGGTGCCAGTTGCCGGGGATGTATTCTTTCCAGAAATAAGGCTAACCGTTCATAAGCTTGCAACCTCAGCCGCACCGTAGGGCCTTGGTTTTCCCGCAGCATAGCGATTTGTTTTTCTTTCAGCTCTGTAAGTAAAAAACGCCTGACAATCAGGGTGCAAGCAAGCAACACCACCACGGCAGGCAAGGTGTATTTTAAAATCTCCAACAAGGTTTGCATCTTCATAAGACCGCAAAATAAACGGTTTTCGGGGGAATCCGAACATTTCTTCTTGGGGCAGGTGGCGGTTTTTCAAGCATTTTTTAATGGCATAGTTTTTTACCTTTTTATCAAGAACACAAAAGCGATTTCTTATGCAAACAAATGAAGCAGCCGTAGAAATGATCAACGATCTTATCAAGATCAATAACGACCGTATAGCCGGCTATCAGAAAGCTATAGAAGAAGCGACGGACCATGAGGCGAACCTGAAACCTTTGTTTGAAAAAATGATTGAAGAAAGTAAAATCTACAAACAAGAACTGATGTACAAAGCCACTGAGCTGGGCGATGAACATATAGATGATGATACCACTACTGCCGGAGCTATTTATAGGGCTTGGATGGATGTGAAAGCCACCTTCAGCGACAACCCCAAAACGGTTCTAGACTCATGCGAATTTGGAGAAGATGCCTGGAGACGCGCCTATGAAAGTGCTTTGAATGATGAAGAGATAAATAATGAATTGAAAGAACTCATCCACGCACAGTATAATTCAGAAAAATATTCTCATGATTTGATCCGGCAAAAAAGAAATGAGTACGGCGCTTCGTAAGCGGCATTTAGGGAATTTAATCTTATTCATAACCAGAAAAAACAGTAGCCATGCAATTTCAAGAAACCAATAGAAACACACGCCTGCCGCAGCAAGGAGATGGTCAAAATTATATGAACACCCTTACCGCTGTGGTCAATAAAGTAGTACAATCGGGCTATACGGATAGCTTTAAGGTTACGAAAAACGGACTTTATTCGTCCGTAAAAGAAAATTATTACAATCCTTCACAGGTAAAAATTATCAATTTCTACCGTTTTGAAGGTGCTTCCGATCCGGCTGACAATACCATTCTTTATGTGATCGAAACCGCCGATGACCAGAAAGGGACTTTGATAGATGCGTATGGGGCTTATTCGGATGAGACGACCAACAAATTCATACACGATGTAGAAGAAATGGAAAAACGTATCAAAACGGATAAAGCAAATCCGGAGAATAAAAATACTGAAGAATAGCGAGTATAGTAGTGCAGTTTGGTGTAGAGAAAAATAAAGGCGCTTTTACAGCGCCTTTATTCGTGATGCAAAAAAGAAGGATTTTAACATCGTTCGATGGTCCATTTTGCCACGGTAGGAGCAAGTTCTTTTTGGGATTTACCGCCTACGAACACGCCTATATGCCCACCGGGAAACGGATATTCCGTTTTATCCTTAGCGCCTATGTGTTTCATCACTGCTTTGGTGCTGTTGTTGGGGATGATGGCATCTTCCGTAGCATATACATTCAGGAAAGGCACGGTCATGTTTTTCAGATTTACAGCACGGCCGCCTAAAGTAAATTCCCCTTTCACTAAAAGATTATCTCTGAAAAGGTCTTTGATGTATTTACGATACATTTCTCCCGGAATGGCGGGCAGGTCGCTTTTCCATTTTTCCATGCGGAGGAAGTTGAGCAGTTTGGCCTGGTCTTCCAACGAATCCATTACGCCGAAATATTTGCTGATATTCATACTGGGTTTCAACATTCCGAAAGCGCTGTCAATTTGTTCGCCGGGTATAGTGCCTACGCTGTCCACCATGGTGTCCACATCTATATATTTTGCCCACTTATAGAGCATGCAGCCGCCATTTTCAAAATCGTATGGCGCTACATAGGTAGTAAGCGATTGTAGTTTTTCGGGATAAAGGCAAGCATAAATCATAGAGAAGGTGCCGCCTTGGCAGATGCCTTGTTTATGAATCTTGGCTACTTTATGTTTTTTACGGAGGAAGTCCACGGCATCGTTCATATAGCCGTCAATATAGTCTTCCATAGTGAGGTAGCGGTCTGCTTGCGTAGGGTAGCCCCAGTCCATAATGTACACGTCCAGTCCTTCGTCCACCAGTTTTTTCATCAGGCTGCGGTCGGGTTGCAGGTCCAGCACATCTTGCCGGTTGAGCATAGCAAAGGATACCAATACCGGTGTTTTGCATTTGGCAGGCGTATCGCGCAGGTAATGATACATTTTCACTTTATCGCATTGCCATACCAGTTCTTTCGGAGTAGTTGCTATTTCTACGGAGTCTATTTTCTGAAGGGTTTCATATCCTTTTACCAATTTTTGGCTGGTGGAGATAAGTTCTTCCATCATTCCGGAGGGATTTACTGTCATAGATTAAAAAAATTTTTGCAAAGTTAAGAATGTTTATAAATGATTACTCCGGTAAAGTAAGGGATATTTGCAAGACTGCAAAACAAACAAGCCCTGCTATAAAGCGGGCTTGTTTGTCTGAATTATTTCTCTTTCTAAAAAAACGTACTTATTTAGTAGTGGCAAGGAAGTCTTTCACCTTGTCTTTGTGCATCATCGCTTCTTTAAAAGTGTAAGCGCCGGTTTTAGGGCTGCGTACCGCTTTTATCACTTTGGTGTAGTTTTTTGCTTCCGCTGCCAGCTTCGGGTCTTTTTTTATCGCGGTTTTAGCTGCTTTTGCCATAATACTTTATTTTAGGAACACGTCAATAAATATACTGAAGTGCCGATGAATTATTTGATTTCTTTGTGAACAGTTACTTTTTTCATGATCGGGTTGTATTTTTTCAACTCGATTCGTTCCGGAGTGTTTTTCTTGTTCTTGGTGGTAATATAGCGGCTTGTTCCTGCAAGGCCTGAGTCTTTATGCTCTGTGCACTCGAGTATTACCTGAACGCGATTTCCTTTCTTTGCCATATACTGTGTATTGTGTGCAGTTGCCTGCGAAATTATTTACTGATATTATGAGGTAAATTATACGGTAGCTCCGTTAGCACGCATGTCTTTTACTACGCTGTACAATCCGTTTTTATTGATGGTGCGGATTGCATCTGTAGTCAATTTCAATGTTATCCAACGATCTTCTTCTACCAAGTAAAAGCGTTTTGTTTGCAAATTCGGCAAAAAACGACGTTTTGCTTTCTTGTTAGAGAAGGATACTTTATGACCTGTTACGGGCTTTCTGCCTGTTACCTGACAAACACGTGCCATTGCTTAAAAAAATTTAGGACTGCAAAGGTAGGAAATAAACATTTAAAATGGAAAAATTTCTGGAAAGTTTTTTTAATCTGCCTATGAAACGTAGCAAAGCCGCATCTTTTACATTCTCTGAAGGTGCGTATAGCTATCATAAATGGAGGGCATCCGGTTCCTGAAAAACAACGGTACACGATAAAACTTCTGCCCGTGCTTGGTTTTTCCATATTTGCAACCTATATTAGTCTTAGAAAAATAGTGTAAAAATTAGGCACTATTTTTTAGCTTTTTTTTCAATTCATGACTATGGTCATAAATTGTACCAAAGCGCCAAACTACTTTTGACACATAAATCTTTTGAAAAATGAACAAAAAAATCTTTGCAGCGATTGGCTTATCAGTTTCTCTTTTCACGTTTGCTTGTGGTGACGGAGGAAATCAATCATCTTCAGAATCGGCGGGCGAGCAGCCTAAAAGTATGGTAGAAGACCCCAATACTTACGACCCTAAGCGTGGAGAGGGAAAATTTGATGAAACAAACGTACACGTAGAAGGTTTGGATGCCGCAATGGCCGATAGAGGAAAAGCTATAGCCGAAACCAAATGCTTCTCCTGCCACAAAACTACCGATGAAAAATTAGTAGGTCCGGGCTGGCATGGCGTTACCGAAAGAAGGACGCCGTACTGGATTATGAACTTTATCACCAATCCTGATCCTATGATTGACAAAGATCCGGAAGTGCAAGCCCAGCTTGAACTGTGCCTGGTACGTATGCCCAATCAAAACCTGGCAGAAAACGAAGCCCGCGAAATTTTGGAATTTATGCGTAGCAACGATGGTGTGAAATAACAATCATTACGTATAAGCTATAACTAAGAATATAAAGAATACCCTCAGAGAAAAATATCCGGCAGTACACGGAGAGGTATCATTGTGCAAAGTCGGTAAGGCGTTTTCTGAGTGGCTATAAAAGCAAAGAATCATTTACCATCAATTAATTTTTATGTTGTACAAAAAAATAACGTTTGCCTTGCTGGCGGTTGCCGCGTTACAGGTAACTTCCTGCAGACCCAAAAGCACCAGTAACGCCGTAAGCGGCGATGCCGCATCCAAAGTGTACGTTGCCCCCGGCAAGTACGATGAATTTTACAGCTTTGTATCAGGAGGTTTTAGCGGACAGCTAAGCGTCTATGGATTACCCAGCGGACGTTTGCTGCGCGTCATTCCTGTATTCTCCGTAGATCCCGAAAAAGGATGGGGCTATAGCGAAGAAACAAAGCCAATGCTCAACACCTCTCACGGCTTTGTGCCATGGGATGACCTCCACCACGTAGAAATGTCTATGACCGATGGCGTGGCAGACGGCAAATGGGTGTTTGTAAACGGAAACAATACGCCGCGCCTTGCACGTATAGACCTCAGAACGTTCCGCACCGTAGAGGTGATCGAACTGCCCAACAGCGCCGGTAACCACAGCTCCCCATTCGGTACGGAAAACTCAGAATACATTGTAGCCGGTACCCGTTTTAGTGTGCCAGGCGATAATGACAACGGCGATGTACCCATTGATTCCTATAAAGAAAATTTCAAAGGGCATATCAGCTTTGTAAGCGTGGATAAAGAAAGTGGCGACATGAATCTTGCCTTCCAGCTAAAAACACCGGGGCTCAATTTTGACCTTGCCCGCGCCGGTAAAGGCAAATCACACGGATGGTTTTTCTTCAGCTGCTACAACTCCGAACTTGCCAATACGCTTTTGGAAGTAAACGCTTCTCAAAGAGATAAAGATTTTATCATGGCGGTAAACTGGAAAAAAGCCGAAGAATACATAAAAGCCGGAAAAGGAAAAAAGCAAACCGTGAAATATGCACATAATAAATTTGATGAAGAAACACATACTTCTTCTTCAAAAATGGAAAGCGAAGTAACGGTATTAGATATATCAGAATTTCCCGACCTGGCCTATTACATTCCTTGTCCTAAATCTCCCCACGGATGTGACGTGGATCCTACCGGTGAATACATAGTAGGTAGCGGTAAGCTGGCCGCATTATTGCCGGTGTTTAGCTTTGATAAAATTCAAAAAGCTATAGCCGACCAAGCCTTTGAACAAGAAAAATACGAAGGTATTCCCGTTATCAAATATGAAGCCGCTCTCTACGGCGAGGTACAAAAACCAGGCTTAGGCCCCTTGCATACCGAATTTGACGCAAACGGAAATGCTTATACCTCCTTCTTCGTATCTTCTGAAGTGGTAAAATGGAATATTAAAGACCTGAAGGTGCTGGACCGTCAGCCTACTTATTACTCCGTGGGACACTTAATGGTACCGGGCGGTAATACCAAAAAGCCTTTCGGCAAATACTTAATTGCCTATAATAAAATCACCAAAGATCGTTATCTGCCTACAGGACCTGAGCTTTCACAAAGTGCCCAACTCTATGATATAAGCGGGGATAAAATGCAATTGATTTTAGACTTCCCTACTATAGGCGAGCCGCACTATGCACAAGCTATTCCTGCCGAACTGATAAAGGACAAGCAAGTGAAAATATTTGACATCAACCACAACAAACACCCCTATGTTACCAAAGGCGAAGCGGATACACGCGTAACCCGCGAAGGCAACCAGGTGCATGTGTACCTCACTACGGTACGCTCACACCTCGCACCGGATAATATAGAAGGAATACAGCTTGGCGATGAAGTATATTTCCATGTAACCAATCTGGAACAAGACTGGGATGTGCCGCACGGATTTGCCGTGAAAGGCGCTTCTAATGGAGAACTGCTGATTATGCCGGGGGAAACCACTACCTTAAAATGGGTGCCCGACCGTGTAGGAATGTTCCCTATATACTGTACCGATTTCTGCTCTGCACTGCACCAGGAAATGTCGGGCTATGTAAGGGTTTCTCCTAAGGGAAGCAATGTCCCCATCAGCTACAAACTGGGCGATAAGGGCAGCGCTTCTACCGTCCAATAAGATGTACGTTCAAAAGATTCATGAAGCAGTGCGTCATCGGGCGTACTGCTTTTTTATTGGTTTTTTTCTATAAAATATGATTTCAGTCATAAGCCTTACTATAGCTATAAAATAGCTTTGCATATTCCTCAATACAGAACATCTGCTGTTCTTTTCTTTATCGTATAAACTTTAACCATGCAGCACAATAAAATTTCAGCGTTATCAAAAACTATTATTATCGCCGCGGCCGTATGCCTATGTATCTCCCTATTTGTTCCTATATGGAGCATTTATCTGGATGCACCGCAATATCCCGAAGGGCTGAGCCTGCAAATATGGGCCAATAAAATAGCCGGAGATGTGGATGTCATCAACGGGCTCAATCACTATATTGGAATGAAAACCCTCCATACCGACGATTTTATAGAATTTACCGTACTTCCCTATCTCATTACCGCCTTTGCACTCTTCTTCTTAATCATTGCTTTTGTAGGGAAGAAAAAAGGACTTTACGCAGCGCTTATCGCGTTTATATTATTTGGTATCGTAGCCATGATCGATTTCTGGAAATGGGAATACGATTACGGACACAATCTGGATCCCAACGCCGCCATTAAAGTACCCGGCATGGCTTATCAACCGCCTTTAATCGGCTTTAAACAATTATTGAATTTTGGCGCTTATTCCATTCCCGATGTGGGCGGATGGTTGTTTATAGGAGCCGGTGTGTTGCTGGTAATAGCCGTATTTATAGAAATCAGAAAAGCCCGGAAAATAAAAATGCAAATACCGGCAGTTCTTTTAGGAATAGCCTCTATGTTCTTAACTTCTTGTGCTGCCAATGACGGACCAGAGCCTATAGCCTACCATAAAGATGCCTGCGATTATTGCAAAATGTCCATTTCCGAAAGCCGCTTTGCTGCGGAGCTGATTACCTCCAAAGGAAGGGCATATAAATTTGATGATCTTTCCTGCCTGTTCCATTATAAAGAAGAGCATAAAGATATCACCGTCAAAAATTATTACGTAGGCGATTTTTTAAAAGAAAATATACTGATGGATGCCACGCAGGCCTTCTTTGTAAAACATGAATCCATACGCAGCCCTATGGGCGGCAATATGGCTGCCTTTGCTATGAAAGAAGCAGCTATAGAATATGCGGTGAACCACCAAACCGACGTTATTGTATGGAATAATCTGCTGCACAGCTTTACAGAGGAAGCGCCCCACGACCATGAACACAATCACTAAAAAAATGCCTGCCTTTTTCCTGCTGCTTGCTACAGTGGCTATCCTTAGCCATTCGGTGCATGCCCGTGTGCTTTCTGTGGGTAAAGGACAACTTTTTCCTACTATTAAATCCGCTATAGATGCCGCTGAAAACGGGGATACGCTCCTTATATCCAAAGGGGTTTACAAAGAAGGAAATCTCGTGATTAAAAAAGCGATTTGCCTAATCGGAAACGACAAGCCGGTGCTGGATGGCGAGCTTAAATACGAAATCCTTACCGTAAGGAGCGATAGCGTGCTCATCAAAGGGCTTACCCTTCAAAACTGTAGTCGGGCAGCACTGAACGATCCCGCAGCCATCAAAGTTTATCGTGCTAAACACATCACCATAGAAGGCAATACCCTTGTCAATAATTTTTTTGGCATTTCCCTCCAATACGCAAAACATTGTCTTGTCAAAAACAATATCCTCACCGCTTCACAAAAAGAAGAGTATAACTCCGGAAACGGTGTCCATTGCTGGAAAAGCGACAGCCTGCAAATTATCGGTAATAAAATAGAAGGACATAGGGACGGCATCTATTTTGAATTTGTAACCCACTCCGTCATCTGGAGAAACATTGCCAAAAACAACCTGCGCTACGGGTTGCATTTTATGTTTTCGCACAACAACGCCTATATCACCAATTATTTCCGGAGCAACGGAGCAGGCGTGGCGGTAATGTTCACTAAGAAGGTGGTGATGATGAACAATACATTTGAAGAAAACTGGGGCGATGCCGCCTATGGCGTCTTGTTCAAAGAGCTGACGGATTGCTATTTATCCGGAAACCGCTTTGTAAGAAACACCACCGGCATTTTTTTCGACGGCAGCAACCGTATCACTGCCGAGCGAAATGTCTTTCAGGCAAACGGATGGGGAATGCGTATGCAGGCAAATTGTATGGACAATATAATCGCTTACAACAATTTTATGGGCAATACATTCGACGTAGCTACCAACGGCTCGCTCACGCTCAACCATTTTCGCGAAAATTACTGGGATAAGTATGAAGGCTATGATCTGGACAAAGACAAGATAGGCGATGTTCCCTATCATCCCCTCAGCCTATATGCCGTAATCGTAGAAAAAAATCCCCCGGCTATGCTGCTCTACCGCAGTTTTATGATCAGTCTTTTAGATAAATCGGAAAAAATATTGCCGAGCTTAACGCCGGAAAATTTTGTAGATAAACAACCTCGTATGAGACCCTATAAGCTATGATAGAAGTAAAAAACATAACCAAGAATTTCGGAAAGCTCAAAGCGCTGGATGACCTGAACATGCAGCTTGATAAAGGAGAATGTATCGCCCTCATCGGCCCGAACGGCTGCGGGAAAACCACCCTCATCAAATCCATACTGGGTATGGTGGTGCCGGATAAAGGAGACATTATTTTCAACGGAAAAAATATCAAAAACGACAACGACTACCGCCGCCACATAGGCTATATGCCGCAGATAGGACGCTACCCCGAAAACATGACCATAGGGCAGGTGGTGGATATGATAAAAGGCATCCGTAAAAATGAATCGGTGCAGGATAATGATTTGTACGAACGATTTGAACTCGCAGGAATGCTGCATAAAAAAATGCGCACGCTTAGCGGAGGAACTACTCAAAAAGTGAGCGCCACTTTAGCCTTTCTTTTTAAACCGCAGGTGCTCATCTTAGATGAGCCTACCGCCGGTCTCGACCCCATCGCTTCCGAGGCGCTGAAAGAAAAAATTCTGGAAGCGAAAAGCAGAGGTTGCCTTATCCTCATTACTTCCCACCTTCTTAGCGAGCTGGAAGATATGGTGAGCCGCGTGGTCTTTATGCAAGAAGGAAAGCTGATATTGCATAAAAGCGTAACCGAGTTGAAAACAGCCACCGGTCAGGATTCTATAGCCCGCTCTATTGTTCACCTCCTAAAAAATCAAACCCGATGATGCGGATCTTAAAATACGTGGCGCTGGATATTTTGAAGAATAAAATAGTGCTCGGCTATATGGTGATGCTTGCTTTGTTTTCATGGAGTGCCTTTGCGTTGGAAGACAATGCGGCAAAAGGATCGCTTACGGTTTTGAATATTATGCTGCTCACCGTACCGTTGATGTCGGTATTGTTTTCCACTATTTATGTCTATAACAGCAGTGAGTTTATCGAGTTGCTGGTAAGCCATCCTATAGAGCGGGGTAAAATATGGAAAGCCTTGTTCACCGGCTTGTCGCTAAGTATGGTAGCCGCCTATATTTTAGGGGCGGGCATTCCCTTGTTGATTTTTGCTGAGCGTAGCGTAGCCTTTATTATGATCGCCGCAGGCTCATTGCTGTCGGTCATCTTTGTATCCGTAGCGTTTTTAAGCTCTATCCTCACGCGCGACAAAGCGAAAGGTATAGGCGTAGCGGTCATGCTTTGGCTCTACTTTGCCTTACTTTTCGATGGGCTGGTATTGTTCCTGCTTTTTCAGTTTGCGGATTACCCGATTGAAAAAACAGTGGTTTTGCTAAGCGCACTCAGCCCTGTAGATCTGTGCCGCATTCTCATTCTGCTCCGGCTGGATGTGTCGGCTATGATGGGCTATACGGGCGCAGTATTCAAAGATTATTTTGGCAGCAATATGGGGCTGGCGCTCTCTTCCGCGTTGCTGTTGCTGTGGATAGCGATCCCGTTTTACGTGTCGCTGAGGAAGTTTAAAAAACGGGATTTATAGGCGTGAACAGGTAATTGTGAAACGAAAAAACTTAAAACCATGAAACCGGATATTTCAAGTAAAGAAGATATAAAAAAGATCATGGAGGTCTTTTACGAAAAAGTGCTGGAAGATGAAACTATTGGGTTTTTCTTCTCGCAAGTAGTGGCTATTAACTGGGAAAAACACCTGCCGCAAATGTGTGCTTTTTGGGAAAATGTCTTGTTTTTTACGGGTGAGTACGAAGGCAATCCTATTGTTACGCACCGGCAAATTCACCAAAAACATGCTACACAGCCGGTGCATTTTGAACGATGGATGCAGCTTTTTGACCAAACGGTAGATGCGTTTTTTGCCGGCACGAACGCAGAAAAAATGAAACAACATTCTAAAGCCATTGCTACGGTAATGATGCAAAAATTATAAGTGCGGGACGCCGCTTTGATGTACAGTTTACCTACTGATTTTTTTATTCCTAAACTTGTACTTGAAATCTTCCTTTCTATGAACCGTTATTTATTCCTTGCCGCATTTATAATCTTGCTTGTTGTTTCCTGTAAGAAAAAAGAAAGCGGCAACCCCAAAGATGATTTACCGCCTATTACCCATACCGGTGCCAATACCTTTGGCTGCTTAGTGGACGGCAAACTGTTTAAACCCAAAAAGAAGATTGGCTCTCTTTCCGTAATTCTACAGTGCAATTATCAGTATTTTAAAGAACAGCATCATTTTTTGCTGGCGGCGCGCAATGCTATTGATAATTATTCTGTAGCTTTTGGTATGTTAGGTACTCCTATTGCAGGGGATACGGTTATTCATTATTCTTACCCCGGTTCAGGGGAAATGGCGGCAGGGTGTGGAAAATTAATAGATTCAAGACCGGAGTTTCAAACCTTTTCAAATTCCCCCGGTGAGTTTCGCATTGAATATTTTGACAGCTTTAAACAAATCATCTCCGGTACATTTTGGTTTGACGCGGTGGATACCGCAACCGGCAAGGTAGTACAAGTGCGGGACGGTCGCTTCGATGTACAATTTACCTATTGATTCTATTTCCCTAAACTTGCACGTGAAATCTTCCTTTCTATGAACCGTTATTTATTCCTTGCCGCATTTATGATCTTGCTTACTGTTTCCTGTAAGAAAAAAGAAAGCAGCAACCCGAAAGATGAGTTACCGCCTATTACCCATACCGGTGCCAATACCTTTGGATGCTTAGTGGACGGAAAACTGTTTAAACCCAAAAAGAAGATTGGTTCTACCTCTGTGGTTCTACAATGTAATTATCAATACTTTAAGGAGCAACATCATTTTTTGCTGGGGGCAAGTAATAGATATGAAGAAAAGGGAATGGGCTTTGGGATGATTGGTACTTCGATTAATAGGGACACTATATTCAACTATTCCTTTGCTGGATCCGGAAAAATGTCTGCAGGTTATGGACCCTCAATCGGATTTTTTTTTCAATACCAGACCTATGAAAATTCCCCCGGTGAATTTCGCATTGAGTATTTTGACAGCCTAAAACAAATCATCTCCGGTACATTTTGGTTTGACGCGGTGGATACCGCAACCGGCAAGGT
>JAEZZY010000050.1 GCA_023418315.1 Bacteroidota bacterium | reverse complement strand
GATAATCAAGTTCTTTCTACACTCAATTTTAGAACGAAATTTTTTCAAATTTTCAGCCTGAATTTGTTTAGACTTTACTTGGTTTGACCTTTTGACCGAAAAAAATGGCATAGTGCACTACGGGTTTTTATTACTAATCTACAAGAAATTCATTATAAGCTGCCAAAATAACTTCTTCTTCGTTATTTACTTCAATAGGATGCCGTATGCGGCTTTGGGGTTAATCCCGCACAGCGAGGTTATTTAAGTAACCTGATTGTTATATATGACATGGGTTAAAACTCCAAAAGCAGGCGGTTCACTTGGTATGGCACTTACATCATTAGTATCTATGTATACCCATAGTCTTTCGGCAAGAATTTTACAACCCCGATTAAAGATTTCTACATTTTCATCAGTAGCTCTAAACGGTTTAACGTAGTCTCCAATATACTTTCCGTCTTTTCGCCAATTAAGTGTATAAGAAAAATACCCGCCTTCTTTGCTAAGTTGAGCAAAGCAAGTTCCTTCGTCATTTGCAATTATTCTTAGCTTTTTGGAAATAAGAAAGTTGAGGTAGTCTTCTTTATCTGTGAAGAATTTTTCTATGAGTTTTCTTTCCATAATAGTTTTACGTTTTAATCGGGATTAAACATTTTCAATCAGCCATTTAATTTCTGTTTCATATTCAGATAAAGAATTGTGTCTTATTGATTTTAAGTAGTTCAAATCTTCTTTGATTTTCCTTGCCTCCATATCAGTATAATAAAGCAGAGACCTTTTTGTAACTATATCTTGCCTACAAATAAAGTCTTCAACTAAATCTAACGTATTCTGCTTATCATCTTCTTTTGATACAAAAATATGTGTCGCCCTCGCTTCATTTACATTTTCCCATATTATTAAGGTTGTTTCTTTCAATGTTGTAAAACGGAATATAAAGCTCTCTTCACTATGATTGTTTATATATTCTATTGCAGGAATTATTTTATAAATTTCACTTTGTTTAGAAGCTAAAAACTTTAAAAAGTCGCTTTTTAAAAATGATGTATCAAATAGGCTAATAATTTCCTGATTTGATAAACCTTTAAATTTTATTATGTTGCGGGTACGGTTTAAATTTGGATATTTATATTCATAGAATTCCTTAGCAAATTCAATGGTTTCTATTATTTGTTTCCAACCGGGCGACTTATTCAATAAAATCTCCCCTTTTAAAAAGGTAAGCTTAAATACTTTCCCCGAATATAATCTTTCAAAATATTCAGTTTTTATACTGTTCAAACTTTCTACTACTCCTTTACAATGTACAGACTTAAGAATAGTCCTTAATCTATTGGGTTTAAATTTTATTTCGTCTTTACCAAATTCAACATCGTCCCAAATAATAGAATATTCTTTTGTTGTATTGTCTCGTCTTTGTTTTTCAAGTTCCTTTTCCTGACGTAAAGACCTCATTTTATCCAAATCATGAATAATTATATCGTCAATTTTTATTTTGTTTATTAAATCAAAATCGTCAGATAAGTTTATACGATGAACAGACGATACATGGTCTCTATAATCTTTAGCTTTGACCAACTCAACGCTGTCGCAATGTTCGCACAATACTATTTTATTTTGTATTTCCTTATCAGAAAAATTTTTAGTGTCAGTTTTTTGTATAGATAATATTTCTTTTTTCGGTTCTTCTTTGATTTTTAAGTCTTCTACTGCACGGCTGTTACGAGATATTTCTATTGTGTCACTTTTACGCATTGCAACATTGTCTTGTGCATACTCTTTTTGCAATGCGTCATACATGTCTTCAGTAATTTTCACATTTGGGTTGCTTCCATTTATATCAAATCCTTTTCCATTAAGAAATTTGATTAGCTTATCTTTAGTTATATTAAATTCTCTTGCAGCAGAAAGTAATCTTGGTATTTTTGAGTTTACAGTTTGCATACTTTTTATTTATCAATAATTTAAAAATTAAATAAAAATACTTATACCGTTTTGTCAGATACAAATATAGGGATGTGTGCTAAATAACTCTGAATCTCTTCAAGCGAAGCCGGGTGTTTGCGCAGCTTTTGAATAATAAGATTGTACCGTAAAATTGTTTCCCGTACCGCCATAACAAAATGTATTTGTTACAAAGCTAAAATGCAGGGACGACAAAATATGGCGTAGTTGAAAAGTTCCTTTCCCTTCGCATCACAAAGAATATTTTTATGTATTTTTGAAGCGAAAAACAGCATATTATGAGTGTAGCAGAATTGAAGTTGGCGGCATTTGAAAAATTAGCCTGTATTAATGAAGAAATGGAAATTATTCTGACCCATGAAAACACCTTTCTTTCTTTCCCTCCTTTTCGTACTGACGTTATCGGCTTGTACTCCCGATATTTATTTGCCTGAGCGTACAAATGCCCCTTTGTTACACAAAGCAGGTGAGCTAAAGCTGACCGCTTCCACCAAACTACAAAACAGCCCATCAGGTAGCAAACATGGGTTCAGTCCGTCTTTAGACTTTTCGGCATCTCCTATAAAAGGGCTTGGCGTTTTAGCCAGCTTCAGGAGTACTTCACGTTATGCCATAAATGAAGGGTTTTCTTACGGCACCTTTCCTATATCTAAAGACAGCTTCCATTATACCGGTAAAAAAGGTGAAGCAGGGCTTGGTTATTATCATCCGTTAGGTGCTAAAGGCATATTGGATGTATATGGAGGAGGTGCTCTCGGAAATATAGAACGTAAGAGCTTAAAAGGATCGGGCAAGGATTATAGAACGCAGTATTATCAACTATTTGTACAGCCGGGAATTGGTTTTCGGGTAAAAGACATTTTCGAATTTGGCGGTGGTGTACGGGTCAATTATCATAAATACTTTTCTTTTCAATCACAGAACACAGATACGCGTTACCATTTCACAGACCAGAAAATAAATATAGAAGATGCAAACTTGATTTTCCTTTGCCCTTTCATAGATGTGAACGTAGGCTATAAGTACGTAAAATTCAATGTGCAGATGGGCTTAAACAGCAATGTAAACGGTTCGTTACTTATGGAAAACAGTCCGTTGTATGCTTCTATGGGGCTTACGTTTACATTTCTCCCCCGATGGTACTCTCTTCCATTGGAGTAGAAAAGGATTTAAAAACCAATCGTGAATCCTATGCTCGGATAAATGGCATTGAGAATATTGCCGTTATCCTTATCGTAATAGTAAGGGCTGTAGAGCGGGGCATTGGGAAAGAATTGCAAGATATCCACCATGCCCATCATATACAGCGATACGTTGGAGCCTATAGGCATTCGGTAGCCGATGCCTGCCAATACAGAAGGTGCGCTGTATTTTTCCTTCACCCCTACAATAGCGCCCGACCCGCTCGGGTCAAATTTATAGTTTTGGAAGCTGAGAAAATTATGTTCATAGCCTGCATGTACAAACAAACGCGGCAAAACAAGATACCGCATCCACACGCTTGCAGATATGATGCTGGCTTTAAAATCGTAATAGTTGATAAATCCGTTGGCATCTTCAATCTCGAAATAATCGTTAATGCTCGTGTATTGGTAACCGAAGCCTACACCTGCTGCAAACTTATCGGTAATACGGTAGCCTACTATAGGCGATACATTGAAGCCAAAAACACCATTGCCTCCGCCTATGCCCAGGCTGCCTCCGTATATCATTCGGGAAGGGTCAAAACCCTGCTCTTTTTGTTTGCGTTCCTGTTGTTTTCTCAGGGCACCCGGCGGTTTGCCACTGCTCGTATATACTTCCTGAGCGCTGCCTTGCAGCGAAAAACAAAGAGCTAAGAGGAGCATTATTTTTTGCATAGACACAAAGTTAGGGGTATAAACGGATTGCCTCTTGTAAAAATAGCTTTACAAAACAGAATCAGGCTCTTGCCAAAGCATATTGTGAACGGCTAAGCTGCGTCAGGGTTTCAAGAATATCTTTTTTTACCACTAAACTGCGGCTTGCATGAAAACCCGCCATGAGCAAGCTCTTAAGATCTGTAAACGTTTGCATCTGGCGAAAGGCTTTTTGTCTTTTCAGGTAGGTGATGGTTCTTCTTTTCATATCGTTACGTTTTTAGCATGATTGCAGATAACCTATCTAAACTAAATACCGTGCCAGATTATTTTCTTTGAACTGGGAACGGAATAAAAAAAAGAGGCTGTCCCGGATTTTGAGACAACCTCTTTCCCTATAGGATTGATTTTTCTTATTTATTCAGCAGAATGGACAGGGTAGCTGTTTTTCCGCTTTCATCTCTTATCTGGATAAAATAGGTTCCGTTTACAAAACGTGCTAAGTCAATTGTTTTTGCAGTTTGGAAGGTTACTTCTTCAAAATAAAGTCCTTGCCCTTGTACGTTATACACGGATATAGTGGCGTTTATAGGCTTTGCACCCCAGTCGAAGGTGAGCTTGCCTGTAGTAGGGTTCGGGTATATTTTTACCGCACTCAGGTCGTATTGTCCTACATCCAGCAAGGCAATCAGGATTTCATTGGAAGGAGCAGAATAGCAGCCGTTGTTGTCGGTTACGGCATAATAAAGCCCGGTAGTATCCGGCAGGTAAGTAGTGCCTGTAGCCCCGGGAATTAAGCCGCGCGGACCGAACCATTGTAAACTTGTAGATGTAGTGGTGGCTACGAGAGTATTTCCTACAAGCGAAACAACAGGAGGAGCGGGAGTGCTGTACAATGCCATCGTGATGCTATCTACAAGGGTATTCTGCGTATAACAACCGCCATCCGTAGCCACAGAGGTAAATGTTACCACATCGCCAAACAATAAAGCATTGCTGCTGAATACGGAACCGGTTCCTACGGGGTTGTTATTGACATACCAAGTAAGAGAAGGGTTAGTGCCGTGGTTGGTTACTGTTGCCGTAAATTCAATCAAGGAGTCTAGACAACCGGGGTTGCTGCCTTGTGTAAGAGTGATTGTTACCGCAGGTGTATCTACCGGCGCTACGCTCATCACGATAAAGTTAGACGTATCCGTAGCATTGGTTACACAAGGATCTGTAGCGGTCAATACGGCAAAAACGGTATCCATGTCATTCAGGGTAGCCGTGTTGAACATAGCTCCTGTAGCGCCTTGCACCGGTGCGTTATTGACAAACCATTGGTATTGCGGGTTAAGCCCTCCGTCCGTAACTACAGAAGTGAAGTTAATAAGCCTTCCTGCACAGGTCATTGTAGAGCTGGCGTTGATGGCAATATCGGAGGTAAGGGTAATATGTTTTATGGTATCAGGGGTTGAAGTAGCCGTATTAGGAACAGCGCAGGGAGAATTGGAAACCAACTCTACCGTAATGATGTCTCCGTCATTTAGCATGGCAGAGAAGGTATCGCTGTTGGTGCCTTGCACGTTGCCGTTCACTCTCCAGGTGTAAACAGGGGCGGAACCGCTATTGGTAGGGATGGCTTTATATACTAAGGTTTGATTGGAGCAACCGGGATTGGTACCGGATTGAAGGCTGAGCGTTACATCTGCCGGGAAGTTTCCACGTACGATATTTTCCGGTGCGGAAGTTACGCTGTCCATACCGCAAGCGCCTATGAATTTCATTTTTACGGTTACTACATCGCCGTTTGCCAATGTGGAGGAAGTGTAGGTATTGGTGGCGATACCGGTAGTGCCACCATTTACCATCCATTCATAGGTGGGGTTGGTAATACCTGTGCCGGGAGTTGCGGTAAGCGTAAGCGTTTCGCCGGGGCAGGAAGGATTGCTTCCCTGGGTGAAAGCTACGGATACAGCGCCTGCCGCAGGTCCGCCGCCACGGATGATGATGGAATAATCCTCAGCCTGTCCATTGCTGATCTGACCGCAGGCAGTCATGCTTGCCGTAGGTGCGTTATCGGCTATCACCCGCATCCGCAAAGGCACACAGCTCATTAGTGAAGGTACGGTGAGCACGGTAGGAACCGTGTATTGAAAGCTGTGCGTTTCGGCAAAAAGACTGCCGGTATGGGCATAGATTTCTTCTCCAGATTGGAAAATTCCATCATTATTATAATCTACAAATACCTTTACATTCTGCACGCCACCGCTTGTAGATACATCGAAATTATAGATGTTGCCTGCGGTAAGATCCACAAGATGCTTGCAGGTGTTATCCAAATAAAACTGATTTCCATCTCCGGTATATCCGCTGGAAGAAACGCTCATATAGGTAAGACTTGCATCGGAAATCACAATCTCCCTCGGACCTCTGTTACCGCTGGGGGTGGTAATAGCAGGTGGTGTGCAAGAAGCTGCAACAGGAGCAGCGCCGGGAGCCGTAGCGCCTAAGGAACTGATGAGGCTGCTTCTATCGGTGGTTAAAAGTGCTGCGATTACTCTTGTTCCTTGCCCCGGTGTAAATAATAAATCCGGACAAGCGGAATAGTTCATAATATTTCGTTCCAGATCACCCAGAGGTGCATTCGGCGTAACGCAGGTGTTGTTAGCTGTTGGCTGACAGGTAAACGGATCGCGCATGTGGGGGTCGGTATCGCATACTTCATCACCATCGGTGGCGCAATTGGTATTTACAGGGCAAGTGAACGGCGGCATACCGGTATTGGCAGGGTCGTCGCCTTCAAAAGTATGATGTAGGGCAAACGCATGTCCTATTTCGTGGGGAAGCGTTTTGGAACCTGCCTGTGCGCTATAAGCCAGCATCACTGTGCCATCCAAAGCGGGACTCGCACCGGGGAACCAGGCAAAACCGGCTACAAAGCTTCCGGAGCTTGAAAACCCGTCGTTACCGTCAATTTTATTAATGACCCATATATTATAGTATTGGTCATTAGGCCAAATGCTTAATGCTTTTACAGCTGTTTCGGAAGCACCGGTAGAAGTGTTGTGCGCCATGCCGTCTTGGGCATAGTTGGCAAGCGTACTGCCGTCCACACGGTTGATGCCTGTGGTAGCCGCACAGTTGGGATCGCGTTTTGCCAGGGCAAATTGCAACGGAATAAAGGTGCCGCCATTGAGTGTATTGGGATACGCAGGCCAAGTAGCCGCATAGGTTTGATTGAGGTAATCTACCATAGCGATTAGTTGCGCATCACTTGGATTGTAGTTGGTGCCTATAGCGCCACCGGTATGAATCACATGGATGACCAACGGGATTTCATACACGGGCCCGTTGGGCGTGTTTACAATCAGGGAATTGCTGTTATTCGCCTGTTGTTGTTGAATAAAATGGGTAATACCGGTTCGAAATTGCTGCGACCTGGCTGCAAAAGCAGGATCATTTTGCTTCGCATCCCTATAAACCTTATCAAAGCCGCAATACTGCGCATAGATGATATTCGTACATAATAGTCCGCAAACAAGAAAGATAAATCTCCTTATCATATTCAAAAATTGGTTTTATTGTTTCAGGTTATTAGCTGTAAATATAATCGTTTATTAATGAATTGGTAAAAAAAGATTATTCTCATAGGCAAAGCGCTTTATTTCGGATAATTGCTGTATGCCTCTCATTTATTTGTCAGAAATCTTATCTTTGCCCACTTTAAAATTTTACATATCGTTATAATTTCAGAATACCTATGCAACTAAAAGGGTTGGTAAAATTCTTTACCGCAGCGCTTATTCTCATTTCATTGTATCAATTATCCTTTACCTGGATAGCCCGAAACGTAGAAACGAAAGCAAAAACGAAAGCCGAACAACTGGTGCGTTTAGAACATCCGGACGCCAAAGGACATGAATTGGATGAGCTCATAGCTCTTAGGCAAGAGCACATCACAGACAGTATGCAGGGTATTACTGTGTACAATTTCCTGGGCTTAAAAAAATTCACTTATCAGGAAGTAAAAGAACAAGAACTGAACCTTGGTCTGGATCTGCAAGGGGGTATGAACGTAGCCCTGGAAGTAAGCCTGGATGAACTGGTGCGCGCTATGAGCAATAACCCCAAAGACCCTGCTCTGAACAAAGCAATTGAAGAAGCCAACAAAGCCAAAGCCAACAGCCAGGCGGATTTTGTAAGTTTATTCGGGGATGCATTTCAGAAAAATAATCCGGGTGTGAAACTCGCTTACCTCTTTACCAAACCTTCGGAAAAAGAAATTACACTGAACTCTACAAACGAACAAGTGCTTTCTAAAATTCGTAAAGAAGGTAAAGGCGCTATCGAACGCACACATAAAGTATTGCTGACACGTATAGATAAATTCGGCGTAGCACAGCCCAATGTGAATCTGGATGTAAGTAAAGGCCTCATTACCGTAGAACTTGCCGGCGTGCGCAACCCCGAGCGGGTACGTAATTACCTGCAAGCTACCGCCAAACTCCAGTTTTTTGAAACCTATACCAATCAGGAAATATACGGAGGCTTGCTCGCCGCTGAAAACGCTCTTTCCGTCATGCTCTCAGGGGGCAAAGTAGATACTACGGCTAAGAAGAATGAAGTAGCCGCCAATGATTCCAATAACACTGTGCCCAATGTGGCGGATACCGGAAGTCTTGCTTCTTTATTAAATAAAGACCAGACCGCCACCACAACAGAGGGCAGCGATTCTGCCGCACAAGCATTGGAAGAAGCACAACTGAAATATCCGATTCGTTCATTGCTCTACATTCCGGAAGAACTGGCAAGCAACCAAAGCCCGCTGATTGGCTATGTGGCTAAGAAAGATACAGCAAAGCTGAATGCCTACCTGAATGAAAATATCGTTCGTAATAAATTCCCGAACAATGTACGTTTCTTATACGGTGCTGAGGACAGAAAAAATAAAAACAATGCAAACGCACCCTTGAGCCTCTATGCCATCAAAGGCGCGGTAGGCGGTGGCGACCAAGCGAAAATAGAAGGCGACCGTGTAACCGATGCACGTATGGACTACAACCCCATCAACGGACAACCCGAAGTATCTATGGAAATGGATGTACTGGGCGCCCGCCTCTGGAAAAAAATGACCGGCGATAATGTAGGGCGTTATGTAGCCGTAGTGCTGGATGATAAAGTTTATTCTTCTCCTATAGTAAACGGGGAAATTGCCGGCGGACGCACTTCTATCAGCGGTAGCTTTACGGCGGAAGAAGCCACCGACCTTGCCAATATTCTTAAATCCGGTAAGCTGCCGGCTCCGGCTCGCATCGTGCAGGAGCAAGTAGTAGGACCTACCTTAGGTGCGGAGTCTATCGCTTCCGGCTTCAATGCCATCATCCTTTCCTTCATCGCCATCTTTGTGTTGATGCTTATTTACTACGCATCCAGCGGATGGGTGGCTAATATTTCCTTGACCTTAAACTTGCTGTTTACCGTAGGGGTGCTTTCCGCACTTCATGCCACGCTTACGCTGCCGGGTATAGCGGGCTTGGTGCTTGGTATCGGTATGGCGGTGGATGCCCACGTATTGATATTTGAACGGATTAAAGAAGAGCTTGCCGTAGGCAAATCGCATGAGCAGGCTATAGTGGATGGCTATAAACGTTCTTATGCACCCGTATTGGACGGGCACATCGCCCAGCTCATCACGGCATTTATCCTGTTTGGCTTCGGTTTGGGTCCGGTACTCGGCTTCGCCACTACGCAGATTCTGAGTATTTCTATTTCCTTATTCTGCGGTATCTTGGTTTCCCGTTTGATAAAAGATATATGGACCGGCAAGGGCCGTCATTTTACCTACTTCACACCGGTTTCAAGAGCTGTATTCCAAAAAGCAAATTTCGACTTTTTGAAAATGCGTAAAGTAACGTACATCATCTCTGCTGTCATTGTACTGGCAGGCGTAGCTTCTTTGTTCAATGGATTTGACTATGGTGTGGAGTTTGCCGGTGGACGCAGCTATACCGTGAAGTTTGATAAAGAATACAAAGTAGCGGACATCCGCGAAAAACTGCACGGCTATTTCGGTGAATATCCCATTGTAAAAACAATTGGTACGGACAACCAAGTGAACATTACCACAGCGTACATGATCAAAACACATGGGCTGGAAATAGAAAAACAAGTGCAGCAAAAACTATATGAAGGCTTGTCTAAAGAAGGATTTATTCCAAATAATGTCAGCTTAGACCAGTTCAATACCAAATACGTTCAAAGCTCACAAACTGTGTTGCCTACCATTTCCGATGATTTGATCAATGGCGCTAAATGGGCTACTATATTTTCGCTGATTGCGATCTCTATTTATATCCTGGTGCGCTTCCGCAAATGGCAATATTCAGTAGGTACGTTCATCTCGCTTATATTCAACGTCTGCGCCACGCTTGCGGTATTCTCCTTCTTCAGAGAAAAAGTTCCTTTCGCTTTAGAAATAGACCAGCACTTTATTGCAGCGGTATTGACCGTTATCGGTTTCTCCATGAATGATACCATCATTGTATTTGACCGTATCCGCGAATACTTCCGCAAAAACCCCAACGAGGATAAAAAATCCGTGGTGAACCGCGCTATCAACGATACGCTTCCCCGTACGGTAATGACCTCCCTCACCGTGTTCCTCGTGGTGCTCATCTTATTCATCGTAGGCGGAGAAGTAACACGTGGTTTTGCATTTGCTATGCTCATCGGCGTTATTACCGGTACGTTCTCTTCTATTCTGGTAGCCGCACCGGTGCTTGTAGATATGGATAAAAGCGGTAAGCTCGCTCAGGAAGTAGATAAAGATGAGCGTATAAGAGAATTAAAGAAACTTGCGTAATAGTATAGGAATAACTGAAAACCCGCACGGACTACCGATGCGGGTTTTTTATTTCTTTGTGGGTTTGCTTTATTCTACAATACTTTCCCAGGCTCCCGCTCCTTCACGCACCAGCTCGGGAAAGCCGCCGGTACAGTCTATAATAGTGGAAGGAACAATGCCCCCAATACCGCCGTCCACCACAAGATCTACCCTGCTTCCGAATACATCATAAATAATTTCGGGGTCGCTGTAATAAGCCACATCTATATCGGCATTCATAGGCAGCGATACACTCATGATAGGATGCCCCAGCCGGGTTACAATATCTTGCGTAATCTGATGCTTGGGTATGCGGATGCCCACTGTATCTTTTTTGCTTTTGAGCAGCTTAGGCACTTCTTTGCTGGCAGGGAGAATGAAGGTATATGGCCCGGGAAGCGAATTTTTCAGAATGCGGAAAATAGGAGTGGAAATGATTTTTGTATAATCGCTGAGATGACTCAAATCGCTGCATACAAACGAAAAATTAGCTTTCTTAGGGTTTATTTCCTTTATGCGGGCGATGCGTTCTATCGCTTTAGCGTTGTAAATATCGCAACCCAGCCCGTATATGGTATCGGTAGGATAAATGATGACACCGCCTTGTTTCAGCGTATCTACCACCGTTTGAATATTGCGCGGTTGCGGATTATCAGGATGGATGTGTAGCAGCATAATGCAAAATTAAGATGAATGACAAAACTCAAAGCAAATGATGAATGCCTTGCAGCGCCTTGTGTTTCCTTTCCTCTTCTTTGCCGCAGATAGCGGCCCAAGGCACTCCGCTGTTCATCACAATATCTTTATACTGATGATAAAAATAATTGCGCCAATAAGAGCCCTCATGTTCGCGAAGCGGATCCGCTTCCCAAGGCAGGTCAATATCCGTGAGCAGATACAAATCATATTTCCTTACTGCTATTTGTTCTAATATCCATTTGTGGCAGCGGTTATAGGCATGTTCGCTCCACACTTTAAACACATATAAATCGGTATCGCAAATCAAAAAACGATGTGCTCGTTTTAAGGCAGCTTCTTCTTGTTGCAACTGACCTAAAGCCATCCGGTACAAATCCTCTTCGGTATAGCCCCGTGGCAGCCCGGTAAGGTACTCCCGCGCATATTCCGGTACCCATTCCGTATGCAGTTCTTCGGCTAAAGCCCTGCACAAAGTACTTTTCCCGGTACTTTCCGGGCCTATGACCACTATTTTTTTTATGCTCAATCCCTAAATTTTTCGGAAGACCTGCGCTCCCATTTCCGTTTAAACCACTGCACCGCTTTATAGCTTGCATAGGAAGAACCGGCGCCCACCACTGCCGCTACCAACACATCGCCGGGGTAGTGCGCTCCTAAGTGGATGCGCGAATAACCTACCGCTCCGGCATATAAAAAGGAGGGCACGACTACATACCATTTTTTATACTCCAGGCTCAGGTTGGTAGCTGTAGCAAAGGCAAAGGAGGTATGACCCGAAGGCATCGAAGGACTTGTATCATATTCATAAGGTGTATACTTAGGATAGGTAATATAGGGTCGGTCGCGGCGGATGGTGTATTTCAGTCCATACGTCAGGGTAGCCGCCACCAGCAAGCCCCCCACCGATTGCGCTGCGTTTTGAATGCTTTTTTCATCATGCTTAGCAAAGCTGTAAATGAACTGACCTAAAGGCACCCCTAAAGCGAGCGGATAAGTACTGAAGGAAATACCTTGCATCACGCCGTCCAGAGAAGGATTGCGCTGCGCGTGAATATCGTCGTACAGATTTATATCCAGCCCTTGTGAAAAGCAAGAAAAAGAAGAAACCCAGAAAAGGATTAAAAGCCTAAGTCGCATGTTGTTGTTGATACAATTTTTTCCAACGGAAGTAACCAAAAATAGCCACAATAAATAAAAAAACCGTAAGCAGTGCGGTGAAAGGAATGCCTTTGTGAATTTGCAAAGGGATGGCTATGAAATTGGAAATATTGAGTAAAATCCAATTTTCGATTTTATGCTTAGCCAGTAGCCACATGCCCGCCCATGCCGTAGCGGAAACCAAAGCATCTAAAATCGGCACATCGGAATCGGTAAAGGTTTTTAAGGTATAAAAAAGAAGCAGCCCTCCTATGAGGACAATGCTCCAGGTAATCATCCAGTCGCGGGGTGTATTGACGGAAATGGCTTTGGGGTTTTCACTGCCTTTGTGCTTGGTCCACAGCCACCACCCATAGAGGCTCATGGCAAAGTAATAAAGGTTCAATGCGCTTTCCGCATAGAGGCCGGCATCCGCCATGATATAAATAAAAAGCGCCGTACTGATTATACCGGTGGGGTAAAGCAAGACATGATTCCGGTTTGCTAACAGCACACTAAGTGCACCGAAAAAAACAGCGATATATTCCGGCAGGGAAGTTTGTAAAAGTTGGGTGCTAAACTGCGCAAGCAGCTCCTGAAGGTGCATGAGATTAAAAATAAAACTCTTTTTGGAAAATAGGAGATAAATTCTATTTTTGCAATCCTTTCAGAGGATGGTGCGGTAGCTCAGTCGGTAGAGCAAAGGACTGAAAATCCTTGTGTCGCCGGTTCGATCCCGGCCCACACCACCAAAAATTAAAGAAATAACCCTTGTAAACATTGAGTTTGCAAGGGTTATTCTCATTTTGGGGGAAAGAATAAAATTTAAACCCATTTACAGATAACTCATACCTCAATAAAGAGGGAAGTAATACGCCGAATAAATCATTTTCCTGTCTTTTGTGTAAAAAGAAGTAAAACAAAATCCTTTTAGGGTATCTGCATACCAACCACTTTTCAGTATTTGTACTTTTACCATTAAATAAAGTAAAGCAATGCTTATAAACCAGTCCATAGTTGCAGATATTAAAGCTATCATAGCCCAGTCAAAGGATAACGCTATCCGAGCTATTGACCACCAAAGAACTTTGATGTATTGGCATATTGGTAAGCGTATTTTTGAAGAAGAACAAGAAGGAAAAGACCGTGCAGATTATGGGAAATATCTCATAGAGTATATTGCTCAAGAATTAGAGCCTGAATTTGGAAGCGGTTTTTCCAAAAGGCAAATTGAACTTTTCCGCCAGTTTTACCGCACGTTCCCAATTACGAATACACTGTATTCGCAATTAAGCTGGAGTCAATACAAGCTGCTTATAAGGCTTGATAGCCAAGACCAGAGATCGTTTTACATTGCCGAAACAATAAAGAATAATTGGACAGTAAGACAGTTAGAACGGCAGATATACAGCAATTTGTACGAGCGGCTTTTAATGAGTAGCGACAAGGAAAGCGTATTAGCCGTAGCGAGAAATGAAAAATTGCCTTCTGATGCTAAAGAAATCATCAAAGACCCGATGTTTTTGGAGTTTTTAGGATTGAAAAGAGAGGCTTCCTATTATGAAAGAGATTTGGAAAGTGCCATCATCACACACCTACAAGAATTTTTATTGGAGTTGGGCAATGGCTTTTCCTTTGTAGCAAGGCAAAAACGAATACACATAGAAGGAGATGAGTTTTTTGTGGATTTGGTGTTTTATAATCGCTTGCTGCAATGCTTTGTCATTATAGAAATCAAAACCACTAAGCTAACCCATCAGGACATCGGGCAATTACAAATGTATGTGAACTACTATGACAGAGTAGAAAAGCAACCACACGAAAACCCTACTATCGGCATTTTACTTTGTGCCAATAAAAATGACGGTGTTGTACACTTTACCTTGCCGGAAGGACAAAAACAGATTTTTGCAAGCCAATACACACTCTATTTGCCAACCGAGCAGCAGTTATTAGAAGAAGTAAATAAAGAGCTTGAGAATTTTGAGGAAAAACAATAATCTGTTCGGTTCCTCATCAGGCTCGTTTTAATTTCAATTAAATTTTTTTAAAACATCAAAAAATCGTTTTTCCTTGTTTTCAAAGATTTGACAACTTTTCAAAAATTGTCAAGTCGGAAAACCAACATTCCCTAACCATTGAACCTATCTATTCTTCCGATACTGCCTACCTCTTCAAACAATTCTCCCCAAAAATTTACATTTGCAGAGAAAATAAAAATTATGCGCATTGCTTTAGTAGGCGCCACAGGGCTTGTGGGCAGCACGATGTTGAAGATATTGGAAGAACGGAATTTTCCTGTTACGGAACTCATTCCCGTAGCTTCCGAAAGATCGGTAGGACAAAAAATATCCTTTAAGGGGAAAGAACATACTATCGTATCCGTCGCTGAGGCGATAGCGCTAAAACCACAAATTGCTTTATTCAGTGCGGGTGGCGGCACCTCGTTGTCTTTAGCTCCTCTTTTCGCCCAAGCCGGTTGCACCGTTATAGACAATTCATCCGCCTGGCGCATGGATGCGGACAAGAAATTAATTGTGCCGGAAGTGAACGGCGCAACGCTGACGAAGGAAGATAAAATCATTGCCAACCCCAATTGCTCTACCATACAAATGGTGATGGTGCTGCAACCCCTACATAAACAATATGGTGTGAAACGCGTAGTGGTAAGCACCTACCAATCCATCACCGGTACCGGGCAAAAAGCAGTGAAAGAACTGCTGGATCAGCGGATGGGCGCGCAAGAACATCAGGTATATCCGCACCCTATAGACCTGAATGTGCTGCCGCATATTGATGTGTTTCAGGAAAATGGCTATACCAAAGAGGAAATGAAAATGGTAACGGAAACCTGCAAAATACTGGGAGACGACAGCATCCGCATAACCGCCACCACTGTGCGCGTACCGGTGATGGGCGGGCACAGCGAAAGTGTGAACATCGAATTTCACAAAGACTTTGACGAACAAGAAGTAAAAGACCTGCTGGATGATGCCGAAGGCGTGGTGGTGATAGACAACCCCGCAAACAACGAATACCCGATGCCGCTTTTCGCATCGGGGAAAGATGAGGTGTTTGTAGGAAGAATACGCAGAGATTATTCGCAAGCCCACACCCTCAACTGCTGGATTGTGGCGGACAACCTACGCAAAGGAGCGGCTACAAATGCCGTACAAATAGCAGAATATCTGGTGCAGAAAAAATTGGTAGATTGAAAACCCCAACTGCCTACTGCTAACTGTCATAAGATTGTCAAACGTTGGGCAGCGCCCTTTTTCAGTGAATAGTTACCGGTAATTTTGCGGGTAAATTACATTCAATGAAATTTAGAACGATACTTTTTGGCGCAGCACTGGCGGCAGGTACGCAGGCAAACGCCCAGACTTGGGTAGAGGACACCATTTCTACGGAGGCAAATTACCTGAAAAATGTTTATTATAGTTTGGAAAAGGGGCAAACGGCTAAAGTAGATGCCGACAACTGGCATATCGGTTTTTCCGCAGGCACTTATAGCGCCTCCATCATCACCAATTCTGCCGACCAAGGCGTGAAGCTCTATGAAATCAGCAAAAATTTAAACGATTTCGGTACCGACATGAGAGCGGCTTTAAACAACGCTATGAATACGGCTACCGCCTCTTATTACAATTCCAACCTTAGCTGGGAGGTAGGCGCTTTCAATCAGCCACCTGCCGCCCATTCTTTTGACTATGGATGGTGCGAATATGATATGACTTCTCACTGGTTAATCGGCAACCGCATTTTCGGATTGATCAGCGGAACGGATACTTTCCAAATTCAAATCGTGGATAAACAAACCTTCCAGGTAACAGGTGCCCCGATCTACAACTTTAAAATCGCTAATATTGACGGAAGCAACCCCGTATCGGAAAACATTACCTTAGGTGTAGCTCCTTATAACGATCGTTATTTCGTTTATTATAACATCACTACCGGAACCTTCATCAACAGAGAACCCGCAAGAACTGACTGGGATTTTGTATTCTCCAGTTATAATGATGAAAATGTAGGAAACTACAAAGTATTCGGCATCATCAACAACGAGGGACTTAAAGTAGCGCGTGTAGATACCGCAGATACAGAGTTCGACAACATCGCATCCAACTATGCCCAATATACTTACGATACCGTAAACAACTCCATAGGCAGAGCCTGGAAAGTAGCCGGCATGAGCGGTACAAGCGTAGTAGATTCTCTTTGCTATTTCGTGGAAACCCGCAGCGGCGATATCTGGCAACTTGTATTCACCGCACACAACTCCGGCTTAGCCCCTGCAGACCCGGGATTGGTAGCTTTGAAAAAACGTAAACTATTTGACAATACTACCAAGGTGCGTACCGTACAGAATAATGATGTAGCGCTTTTCCAAGCATATCCCAACCCTGCTGCAACAGATGTGAACGTATTGATAGATGCAAAAACAAGAATGGAAAACGCACAGCTTATGATTACCGACATGACCGGCAAAACCGTGTATCGCGGCAAGGTGAATGTAAACACCGGACTGAACGCCATCCACGTTTCTACCGCAGGTTTTGCAAACGGAAACTATATCCTTACCCTCACTAACGGCAAATGGAACGCAACCCAAAAACTTGTTGTGCAACATTAATCTGTAAAACAATGTTCGTTTAAGAAGAAGTTCGGTTGCTTTTTAAAGTAACTGAACTTTTTCATTCATATCAATACTCCCAGAAGATGAAATTTATCAGTCAAATAGCCTTCCTTATTACCGCAATCATTAGCTGTTGCCTCCCCGCATTTGCCCAAACAAATGTGGAAGTGCACCTGCAATCCAAAGACAACGGACTACCGGTGGAGTTTATCTACGTTCATGTATATGAAGGCAATCCGGAGAAAAAAGCCGGCAGCACCATCAGCGATGAAAACGGCAAAGCACAGGTGTTTATCCGCTCTTTCCCTGCCACCATAGAAGCCGTAGGCGTAGGTTATGAAATGGAACGCATCACCCTGCACAGTGCACCTTCTAAAGAAGTAGCTATAAAGCTGTCTAAAACCTTCAATACGCTGAACGAAGTAGTGGTAACCGGTGTATCGCGCCCCACCAAACCGCTTGATGCACTTTCCAATTATAAAATCATTACCGCTTCTCAAATGCAGGCACAAGGTGCGGTGAATGTGCAAGATGCTTTAGGATTCCAATTAAATACCTTCAGCAACAACGACGGCGTGCTGGGCGCTAAAATACAAATGCAGGGAATGGAGGGCAATAAAGTAAAAATACTGATGGACGGCGTGCCTATAAACGGACGGGAAAACGGCAATATTGATTTAGGACAGTTGAATACCTATAATCTGGAACGCATAGAAATTATCCAAGGCCCTATGAGCGTGATGTACGGTACCGATGCCTTGGGCGGCGTCATCAATCTGATTTCCAAAAAATCAAAAAAAGACCTGGGCTTTTCCGGAGAAGCGTATTATGAAAGCGTAGGCAAATACAACATCAACGGCACACTCTCCAAATCTTTCGGGAAGCATCATCTCTCTATCGGCGGCGGAAGAAATTTTTTTGACGGTGAAGGAAGCCTCGACACCGAAGCACCTTACAGACGCCAGTCCTTCAAACCGAAAGAGCAATACTTAGGTAACCTTAGCTATACCCTAAAGTCTTCCGAAAAATTCAACCTGCATTTCGCATCGGATTTTCTCAGAGAAAAAGTAATCAATAAAGGAACCAAACCCAATAAAATAAATGAGTTTGTAGGCTTTGCATGGGACGAAATATACCGCAATACCCGGTCGGTGAACCGGCTTACCGCCAATGGAAAACTGGGCAAGCAAGGACATTGGCAAATGATAAACGGCTACTCCTATTATCACCGCACCCGCAATGAATATAAGCGCGACCTCGTAAGGCTGACGGATACGCTCACCGTGGCTATAGCACCGGATATGCACGATACTTCTACTTTTCATGAATTTTCGTTCCGGGGCATGTACGATAATAAAGTATGGAAAAAACTGAACTACACGATAGGCTATGATGTGAATTTACAAAACGGTATTTCTCAAAAAATACCCGGCGGCACTAAAAATCTTCAGGACTATGCCTTGTTCACTACCCTTTCCCTACCGTTTGCCAACGACAAATTAAAAGTGCAGGGCGGATTGCGCGGCAGCTACAATACCGCCTACAACGCTCCGCTCATCCCTTCTCTGAATATATTGTACAAAGCCAATAGTACCACGAGTTTCCGCGCTTCGTATGCACAAGGATTCAGAGCGCCAACACTAAAAGAATTATACCTTGATTTTGTAGATAACAATCATAAAATATTCGGCAATCCTAATCTGCAAGCCGAAGTGGGCGAGCATATCCAAGCGTCTATGTCGTGGATGCTATTTGAGAAAAAAACAAATTACGGGCAGGTATTAGTTACCGGCTATTATAACAATGTACGAAACCAGATAGGCTTAGCCGCAAGATACCCGAACGCAGATCCCCAGAGCGAACAAGCACAGTACTGGGACTATACCAATACCTATAAAATGCAAAATACCATTGCCACCATTGAATTTGAAGGACAATACAGCAATTTTTACTATAAGCTCGGCTACTCCTATGTCAATACCTTTAAACAAGAAGGACAGTACGATGCTTTTGATGCCCATGAAGTAACCACTTCCCTGCAATATTTCTGGAAATGGAGCAAAATAAATTTCTCCTTATTCAATAAACTCAACGGCGCAAGACCCAGACTGGAAACGCAAATAGACGGCTCCGCTATCTATGCCGGCAGAATGCCTATGTATAATATGATGGATTTTTCCGTAGGACGTAAGTTCTGGAATCAAAGCATCCAAATTACAGCCGGAGTGAAAAACATTTTTAACGTTACCAATATCAGCAACGGAGTAGTAGTTACCGGCGCGCACAGCTCCGGCGGCAGCCTTAGCTTCATGCCCCGCAGCGTATTCACTTCTTTGCGTTTGAATATAGATTAAAAGCAGATTAGGAAATGGGCAGGGTTTAACCGCTTCATAGGCATGTACGAAGGCATATAAGCTGTTTTCGTTATCTTTGAAACAAACATACTCCCCATGAAAACCTGCTTTCTGCTCTTTGCTATAGTTATCTCTCATACTCTTTACGCCCAAAGCAGTTGGAAACCTTTGGGGGGAAATGGAGGGTTGGTGTCTGACCCAAATATTAGCCGGTCAACAGACCCGACAATTGTTACGGACGTGTCGGGTACTCCCTATGTGGCTTACACGGCAACAAGTGATAGTTTGAAAATTGTAGTAAAAAAGTATGTAGGTTCAGGGTGGCAAACTATTGGCGTTCCTGCTTCCACTTTTCGCGGACGAAATCCATCTATTGCTATCAGTAGCAAGGATACTATTTATGTAGGTTTTCTGAGCAAAAATGACAGTGAAAAACCTGTAGTCATAAAATATGATGGTACTGCTTGGGTACAGGTAGGTAACCCGATAATTTATGGCGGCGGTGGGTTATTTGAAACATCGCTTGCTATAGATAGTAACGATAAGTTGTATTTTGGTTTCGCAGCATTTAACTTTCCTTCTTATCCTCCCGGCAAAGCGAATATTTTCACTTATGACGGCACAGATTGGGTGCAAGTAGGCCATACTGATTTTGTACAATATAGTGGCAGGATGAGCCTGCGTATCGGCTTGAATAATGAACTGTATGTAGGGTATAATACTTATTATCATACGGGTCATACGGCTACGAGCTCATGGGTGCAGAAGTGGGATGGTAGCCAGTGGGATACGGTGGGCACAGGCTTTCAGTATATTACCAATATAGACATAGCGCCAGACGGGACAGTTTATACCTTGCATGAAGGAGCAGCAACAGGGCAAGGATGGTATGCGGTGGAGAAGCTGGTAAATAATGCATGGGTGCAGCAGGGTTCTACACAGGCTTATTATGATGCCTGGTTAAAAACGGATAAGCAGGGAGTCCCCTATATTTCATTCGCTGAGAGCAATGGTAGTAGTGCGCAGGTTTCTATTAAAAAATATGATGGTTTTATTTGGCGTTACTTAGGGTCGAAGGCTTTTACAAATGCGCCTAACAGCGTTAGCAATACACGTATAGCATTTGATAAAAAAAACTTGCCGGTGATAACTTATCAAACGAACGCTACGGTCAATGAAAAAGTCTATTCATGGTGTTATGACAGCGTATTGGCAAATGTAACGGTAGTCAATAATGCGCAGACAATACATGTGTATCCTAATCCGGTTACAGAGCAAGAGTCGTTGTTTTTGATAGATGCAATAGGCTTACCATTGGGGGAATATACCATAGCGCTATATAACGCGTTAGGACAAGTACAGTATAAAACCCAACATATCCTCCGTCAGCAAAGCGGAATGTCTCTCATCGTTCAGCCGGAACATTCTTTAATGAAGGGTGTTTATTATCTGATGCTGACAAGCAAGAGCAGCGTTTATCGCTGCTCTGTCCTTGTCCAATAAATTTTTTAGAATACGATAAAATTGAAGCAGCAACTTTGTATTTCACCCGAACCTCCTCCGGTGAGGTTCAGTATTCTAAAGGTAAAGCCTTGTGTGTTTTGTAGGTCAATAGCCGCTACACACATATATGCTAATGTGTTATCGCCCATTCCGTTGTTGCAGGTAATCGTAATCACAGGCATCCGTTTCAGCTCATTGGCAAAGCGCACCTGAAAGTGTCCGGGTGATAATTCTTTTATGGATTCCACGTTATAGGAAGCAGGAAGTGGCTCGGGATTTAGCTCATCAGGAAGGAAAAAAGCTCCGAAAGCTTTTACCCTTGTATATTCTGATACTTGCGGCATTTTATAGTAGCGTTCCCCGGGTTGCGGCTCTTGTAATCCGAATATAGGCGCGTCATGATAGACCGCATCTCCGTTATAAGTATTGCCCTGCTCTACTATATCAAATTCCCAGTAATTCACGCCCATACCATCACTATATTGCTCTATCTCTATAGGCCTGCGGCTTGGGTCAGGCACATAATTGTTGGAGCTACCCGGTACATTCACAAAGAAGCCGTTGCCGATAAATACGAGCTTACATTTGCTTTGGCTGAAGAGACGCTTGGGGGTTTGCCCGCTGCCCGTGATGAGGATGTTGTGGTTGGTGTAAACAGGCTCATTATCAACATTTTTATTTACGTTCCTGTTAAACGTATTTCCTTGAAAAGTGTGTGTACCGTAGAAAGGATTAGGTTGCCCTGCTACCGGAGTATTGGTCTGTACCTGCACCCGAATGTCCGCCAACCCTATGTTTCCTTCAAAATAGCAATCCTTTACATTAAGACCGTTAGCGCCATTCGTTCCATCAAAACTGCAATCTATAGCAGCAACCTGTGTAAGGGAGGGTGTGTTTTTCTTACCCCCATAGGATAAATCGCAGGACTGGAAATTGATGTTGTGCGCTCGGATAAATTCTGCTGCTAAAACGTCAATGGCTATAAATTGACAGGAAAGAAAATTCAAAATATTAGGGAGGGTATTATTGGAAGGAGTGCCGGGGTTAAACGTCTCACCAATTACTCCCTTATTAACATACTGAATAAAGCAATCTTCAAATTTTGCATTATTAACCTGATCCAGTCTTATACCTTCATTGAGTCCGAAGATACTCATATTTTTTACATTTAGCGGCAATGAATTGAATAGGTATAATCCACATCCATACCATAGATTAGGCGGGGTAGGGCTAACGAAGTGTTGGCCTCTTATTTCAAAATTCTCTATTGTAATAATTACATTTGTGATGGATTCAACTCGTAAAACATTATTAAAAAGTACCGGATTACCATTATACACTTCATCATAAACCAAAGACGAGGATTCAGGCCCTGCGCCGAAAATTTTTATGCTGTTGATATTAGAGGTGGTGCCGAGTACAAGCGAGCTTGTGGCTGTTTGCGGATTTGTACCGCCCGCATTTGGGGGTGTTATTCTATATTTCCCCTTAGAGATATAAACATCCAGGTAATTTGCAGTGGCGTAATTTAATGCGTTTTGTATTGCTTGCGTATCGTCATTCCCCGGCGAGCCGGAATTGATATAATCCCCTTTAGCACCAAACCATTTTACATCCACATAGCTTACGTCATGTTGCATTTCCCAAAACCCAGAATTTCCTGCATATACGGTACCATCATTTACAGTTCCAGTATTTTTCCACACAAATACATTACCGTTGGTACGATCATTTTCATTAGATACTATAACAGCTTCTGCAAAGCTGTTATCAATGCTTGCCAGGATGTTCGGTACATCGGGGTAAGTGCCGTTTGTTTCAATTTGTTTTACTTCGTTTGCCATATCAGGAATATTTTATGGCAGTAAGTTATAAATAAATGGCGATTTTTCACATTTTTCATCTTCGACACTTATCCCAAGAACCATAACTATCCGAAATTTTTTTTAAAAGAAAAGTCCCGATTATCTTACTCGTTGCATCAACTAAGCTAACCATTGGGACTTTTCAAGAGGAATAAAAATAATAATCATCCGCTACTTCGACAAATA
>JAEZZY010000024.1 GCA_023418315.1 Bacteroidota bacterium | reverse complement strand
GGCGAAGGCGAAGTGGTGGTAGAGATGCAGTTTCTTGCCGATATTCATCTGCTTTGTGAAAGCTGTAAAGGCAAGCGTTTTAAAGATGAAGTGCTGGAAGTAACCTACCGCACCAAGAATGTTTATGATGTTTTGGAAATGAGTGTGGATGAAAGCATTGCTTTTTTTAAAGATGAAAAGAAAATTGCTAAAACGCTGCAACCCTTATCGGACGTAGGTTTGGGCTATCTCAAACTGGGGCAAAGCAGCGATACGCTCAGCGGTGGCGAAGCACAGCGGGTAAAGCTCGCATCCTTCCTAAGCAAAGGAAAAGACAGTAATAAAGTGCTATTCATCTTTGATGAGCCTACAACAGGTTTACATTTTCACGACATCAACAAACTGCTTTCTTCGTTTGATGCCCTCATTGAAAACGGACATAGCGTCATCGTGATCGAACACAATACCGATGTGATAAAAGCAGCAGACTGGGTGATAGACCTCGGCCCCGAAGGCGGTGCGGAAGGCGGCGCACTGCTTTACGAGGGCACACCGGAAGGATTGAAAAAACTAAAGAAAAGCTATACGGGAGCGTATTTATAGCTCGTTTCCCATCGTTGTTCTTTTTATTCTTTCTCTTTAAAAATCTTCTTAAAGATTTTCCGGGCATTACCTATAGCGCCTATTTTTTCGGTAAGCGTTTCAAGAAGCGCACCATCCGCTTGTGCAATATTTTCCATATTGATACCGATTTCCAATTGTTCGGGGAATAACAGAATAAAGCTGTTTTCCTTAAAATGACTAGTGAGGTAATGCGGTAGTTTATTAAGATAAGAATGGTGTGAATTAGTCCCTTTTCTTGCCGAAACAATCACAAACAAATCATCTTTTTTAAGCTCTTTGGAAAAGGTGGAAAAATTTTTCCAATGGGTAAAGCTATGAAATTGGATCTGTGCCTGCGCGTGATTTTGATTGGCAAAAAGCTGTATTTCTTTCAAGGCATTGTCATCGCCATAAAACAAAACCGGCATCCCCGAGGCTTTGGCTAAGGTCATTATTTTTTCATACCAATGCAGAAATCCCGGCTCTGTTTCGGCTTTTTCGGGCACTACCGCCACTATTCTTTTTAGTGTATTAAAAGGCTGGCGGGGTTTATAAATGTAGATGGTTTTCCAGATGCGTTTTAGGATGTTTTCTGCCGTAGGTCCGAAAAATACTTTCGGATCGGCATTGTGATGCAGCCCTATAAGTACGTCTGTAATATTTTGTTCCCGGATGGTATAAATAATACCATTGCCTATATTGGCATCATGCCGGATGATGGGAATGACGGTGTTTTCCGTGGCGGAAGCATGGGTAATAGCCCTGTCCATTATTTTTTTACTCTGTGCATTGCTTTCATTAGCATGTGCATCATCCACAATCTGCAAAGCATAGATAGGCTCTTTGTTTTTGTGTTGCTTGAGCATTAATCCAAAGTCCATCATAGGCACTACCATATCCATATTGACGATGGAGACCAATATTTTTTCTTTTTGATCCGTTCCATAGCCATCTCCTTCTATAGCATCGGCAGACAAAGCCATTTTGCTCGCTGCTTTCTCCACTACAAAAGAACTGATAGTGCAGCTTACCAGAATGAGCAGGATGGTTCCGTTCAGCACATCTTCATTGAGCAAACGGATGGGTTCGCCCGAAACGGTTTCCCCGATGATGATGTTGTAACCTACTAATATGATGGCAAGCGTAGCTGCTGCATGGGAAGTGCTTAATCCGAAAATGAGCTTTCCCTCTGTCTGGTTCATGCCGAATGTTTTTTGCGTGATCCAAGCAGCAAGGTATTTGGTGATAATGGCTACAAAGGTAATCACACCGGCTACTTTCAGGGCTTCCCATCCTTGGGTAATGACTTTCAAATCTACCAGCATACCCACACTAATAAGGAAGAACGGGATGAATAACGCATTCCCTACAAAATTGATCCGGTTCATCAATGCCGACTGATGCGGTACATATTTATTCAGCACCAACCCCGAAAAAAACGCTCCGATGATCGCTTCTATACCTGCGGCTTCTGCAAGAAACGACGCCAGGAAAACCGTAGCCAGCACAAAAATGTATTGCGATACGCTGTCTTCAAAATGCTTGAAAAACCAGTTGATGATGAGCGGAAAAAGAAAAAAGATAATTGCGACAAAAATGATGCAGGAAATACTAAGCTGTATCCAGAATACGGAAGACACTTCTTCTTTGGTCATCCCCGCTATAGTCGCCAGAATCAAGAGGGCGAAGATGTCGGTAATCATTGTGCCGCCTACGGTGAGCGCCACCGCGCGGTTGCGTGCCACCCCATATTTACTGGCTATAGGATACGATACAAGCGTGTGGGTAGAAAACATACTGGCCAGCAACATGGACGACATGAAGCTGTAGCCCAGCAGATAATAACTGGCTATGGTGCCGAAAACAAAGGGAAGCAAAAAAGTGATGAATCCGAAAACGGCGATTTTCTTACTGTTCTTTTTAAACTCGGCAAGGTCAATTTCCAAACCCGCCAGAAACATGATATACAACAGCCCTACCGTGCCGAAAAGCACAATACTGCTATCGCGGTTAAGTAGGTTAAACCCGTAAGGGCCCACAATAATACCGGCTATAATAAGCCCTATGATATGCGGTACTTTTACCTTATTCAGCAAAATAGGTGCGAATAAAATAATAAACAGCACTATGGAAAAAATAATGACAGGATTGGTAAGCGGTAAGGTGAAATCGAGTGACGATAGAAAGATCATAATTAATTTTTACCGGTTAATTTCTTAGTAACATCCAGTTCATAAACAATTTTGCAATTGGCTTGTTGTATCTCTCTTTTACCGATAAATTTATTCTGTTTGTCGGTAGCGGCTCTCATCTGCACGGTAATGTTGGTTCCCTGAGCGTTGTTCAGTTCTTTGGCAGAAATCTGATTGTCTTTATAAAGTCCGGTATAGGTGCGTGTAAGGTTTTTGCCGGAGTAAGCGCTTATTTTTACGGCTGCATTTTCATAGGAGATAATCCATTTTTCGGTTTTTTTATCGCCTATGGCAGAGCCGTCGCAGGTGGTTTCGCTACAGGTCATATTCACGGTCCATTCACCTACTATAGCCGGGTCGTACACGCCCACGGTATCCCATACACGTTTGCTGCTGTCCAAAGTTTCTTCCAGGTCATCCAGCAAGGCTTCTTTTTGCAAAAGTTCCTGCTCTTTTATCCGCAGTTCTTGTTCTTTTTGCAGCACAAGGGCTTCCCTGTCTTTGAGGTTTTTCTCTCGCTCGGCAAGTCCGCAGCCGCCTATATTCACGGTTAAAATCAAGAAAGCAACCCAGTAATAAATTTTCATGTACGGTCAATTTTATTAGATAGTAAAGATTTCATAAGATACAGTTTTTTTCTTGAAGACTAAAAAAAATACCCTAAGCGCTGCTTCAGCTAGGCAGTCCTCTCTTTCTAAAAGAAAAGAGAGACATGGTTTCTATCTCTCTTCTCCAAAAATATTTCCGGAAAAATAAATTATACTTTAAGCAACCAACCGTGGGTATCCGGTTTTTTACCGTAGCGGATTTGATCCATTTCTTCTTTTACCCAGTTGCCTATTTTCCATTCTTCCACAGGCGGCAGTTCCAGGCGGTCTTCTTTATAGGTAAGCGATGCTATAGGCGCGATGGATGCAGCAGTGCCGGTACCGAAGGCTTCTTTCAACTGTCCGTTTTTATATGCTTCTTCTATTTCATCAATGCTGATGGGTCGTTCTTCTACGGTATAGCCGTTGTCGCGCAAAATAGTGAGGACACTGTCGCGGGTAACACCTTTTAAGATAGTATCGTTGGTATTGGGGGTAATGATTTTTTCGCCGATCACAAAAAACACATTCATCGTTCCTATTTCCTGCACATACTTGCGTTCGATACCATCCATCCACAGGTTTTGGTCGTAGCCGGCTTCTCTTATTTTTAAGGTAGGATACATGCAAGCACCATAGTTGCCGGCAGCTTTGGTATATCCGATTCCACCGGGGAAGGCACGCACATATTCGCTTTGCACAAAAATATTTACAGGCTGTGCATAGTAAGGACCGGCAGGGCTGGTGATAATCATGAAAGTAAATTCTTCAGCAGGTTTCACGCCTATAAATTCATCAGTAGCCACCAAAAACGGGCGGATGTATAGGGAGCTGCCTTTAGAACCCGGCACCCATTCGCGGTCAAGGTCTATCAGCGTTTTCATGCCGTCTATAAATAATTCTTCCGGCACATCCGGCATAGCCATGCGGTGGGCAGATACATTCAGTCGTTTCCAGTTGTCATACGGACGAAAAATGGTTACCTCTCCTTCTTGATTTCTATAGGCTTTTACGCCTTCAAAAATGGCTTGTCCGTAATGAAAAAAAGTAGTAGCGGGGCTAAGACTCAGATTGCCGTAGGGGATGATCTCCGGTGTGTTCCAGTTCCCTTTTTTATAGTGGGCAATAAACATGTGGTCGGCATAGAGCTTTCCAAACTGAAGATTGTTGGGATCCATTTGTTGGATTCTGGAAGATGGGGTTTTGTGTATCTTGATTTCCGGTGTTGCAATATTCATAAACTAAAAGATAAGATTAAAAATTAACTTCGCAAAGAAACGAAATTTTTACGGAAGGGTTTTTCAAATGAAAAATAACAGCATCTCTAATATAATAAATACCACAATTGTGCGTGCCGAACATGATGTTTTCTGGACGAATGAATGGCTCAAAACCAAGTCGTTATCCGCCAAACCAGTATTATTTATGACGGTAAGGAATGAACGGGAAGAAGACACGGTCTTATTACAAAAAATCATCGAAGCCTGCCGCTTGCAACCGGAGCTGTATCAGGTGGTGGAGCTGGATGAAAAAGACCGTATCGCCTGGCATTACCTGCGGGAAGAGCTGGGCATAGCCACCCTCGTTTTGTTTGGTATCGAACCGGCGCAGCTTGGCGTAAGCGCTCATCTCATGCCGCACCAGACCAACCGTTTCGACCAGTGCAACTGGATACCTACCGCTTCTATGCAGCAGATTGCTGCACAGCCGGAGCTAAAAGCTCATTTGTGGAATTATGGTTTGAAGCCGGTTTTTATTGATAAAATTTACAGTTGAATCGTTTGCATTTGCCCTCTTTAGAAGATATTTTACAACGATACTGGGGTTTTTCTTCCTTCCGTCCTATGCAGCGGGAAATTATAAGCTGTGTGCTGGCAGGCAGGGATGTGATGGCATTGTTGCCTACGGGCGGCGGAAAATCGCTCTGCTACCAAGTACCCGCTCTGGCACAAGACGGCTGCTGCATCGTCATCTCTCCGCTCATAGCCTTAATGCAAGATCAGGTGCAGCGCCTCGGGCAACAGCATATACCCGCTGCCGCGCTTCATGCAGGCATGCCCGCTGCCGAGGTGAAAAATCATCTGGAAAACCTGGTGCAGGGAGCGTACAAATTGTTTTATATTTCGCCGGAGCGCATTCAGTCCGATCTCTTCAACGAATACCTGCCGGATGTGCCGGTTAACTTTTTTGCGGTGGATGAAGCTCATTGCATTTCTCAGTGGGGACATGATTTTCGACCCGATTATTTAAAAATCGCTTCGCTAAAAAAAACCTTCTCCGACCTTCCCTTTATCGCGCTCACGGCTACAGCCACGCACACTACCCGGCAAGACATTATAAAGCAGTTGCGGTTGAAAAAACCTGCCTTGTTTCAGCAAAGTTTTAAAAAACCCAACCTTTGGTACACTGTTCAGCCTTCCGAAAATAAGCTGCAGGATACGCTTCACGCGCTTTCGCCGCAAGCTACCGCGCTCATCTATTGCCGCAGTCGCAAGCAAACGGAACTATTGGCTAAAACCCTTACCGGACAACAACTTCCCACGCTTTGCTACCATGCGGGAATGGAACGTGAGCAACGAAACCAAGCCCAGCAAATGTGGATGAAGGATGAAGTGCGTGCCATGGCCGCCACCACGGCATTTGGGATGGGTATTGATAAACCGGATGTAAAAACCGTGCTGCATTATGACGCGCCGGAACATCTTGAAGCCTATTACCAGGAAGCAGGCCGCGCAGGAAGAGGACTGGAAAAAGCCTCGGCTGTCCTGCTGTGCAACAAGCGGGATATAGACCGGTTGCGGGAAAGCACGGACATCAAATTTCCCGGAGAAGAATATCTACGCCTCGTATATCAATCGGTATGCGAATACCTGCAGCTCCCTATAGGCAGTGCGCCCGGGGCTTATTTCGATTTTGACCTGCTTGATTTTTGTCAGAAATTCCGGCTCACACCGGCTCCTGCCTATGCCGCGCTGAAACTTTTGGAACAGGAAGGGCTATGGACCCTTAGCGAAGCGGTTTATAAACCCACTACCGTACAGTTTATTGCCGACCGCCGGGTGATAGACACGCTTGCCGATAGCCACCCCTTACAGGGAAATCTGTGCATCCAGTTGCTACGCATGTATAGCGCCATCTATCATTATCCCGCTACCATAAGTATAGGGCAAGTAGGGAAACGTTGTAAGATGAGCCATGCAGAGGTGGAACGGCATCTGGAACAATTGCAACAAATGCAGATTATCCGCTTCCAAAAAGCGAGTGATAAACCCCAACTTTATATTCACCACCTGCGCGTGGATAGCCGCCATCTGCTTTTGAATATGCGACGCATTGCCCTGCTGAGAGAGCGGCATAGGGAACGCACGGAAAAGATGATTTATTTTTTACAAAATACAACTGTTTGCAGGGAAAAATTACTACTGGATTATTTTGGAGAAAAGACGGAAACTCCGTGCGGGCATTGCGATGTATGCCTTCAAAACGCAGCGCCGTCCCTATCCGACGGGGAAATACGCACTCGGCTTATAGGGCTGCTATCCCAAAAAGATTTACCTCTTTCCACCTTGTTGCAATCGTTTTCCAACCCTACCGACCGGGATCATGCCATAGCCATTCTGCGGAAATTGATGGATGAAGAAAAAATACTGCGGGAAGGAAATCTCTATCGCCACGCTCCGCACTAATCACTAATCACTAATCACTAATCACTAATCACTAATTACTAATTACTAATTACTAATTACTAATTCCTATCCACTCAATAAATCGGGAGATCTATACGCACTTCCTTGCTGAAGGCTTTTCCTTTTTTATCCTTTCCTTCTATACGCCACATAATGCTTTGCAGCATAACGCTCACCGGTTTTTGATCCGGCTTTTTCAGTTTTTTTACCAGCGCTTCCCATTCTCTTATTTCGGTACGTTTCATTTTTTCGGCTCTCACGGTACGGCTCAATGCAGTGCGGATAGCCCCGGCGTTCGTTTTTTTAGCTTCCAGTTCCGAAGGGGCGATACCGGTTATCGGATAGTTGTCGTTCTTACCTTTCAACACCTTCCAAGCGGTTATCTGGTCCATGTTTTCCAATGGCAAATCTTTTCCGTCTTTGCTGACCACGTAGGTGCTGATATAGCGTTGCGATACTTTCCAGATGGTAGCGCCTTTTACTACCAACTGGTTTCCCTGTAAACTGCCGGATACCAGTTGATAGCTTACGCCGTTCAGTGTTTTTACATCTTGGTTCCGGAAAGATTTGACATCAATACCGGGCAGGGAGACGGTAACCTCGGCAAATTCGATATCCAATCCTTTACCGTTGTGGGAAGATGCGGCCGGAGCCGATTGAGGGGCCGATTTCAGGGTATCTTTTTCTGCATCCTGCGTATCATTTTCTGGGGAGGATGGAAGGGCTATGGTATCTTCTTGTGGTGGTTTATTATGGATGTCCGGCACAAAATCGGCGAGGTATTCGGGATTGGTTTCGGTGATGATGGTGGTAGAATCGCCGAGAACGATGCCGCCATGATTTTCCTGACGCACATTTTTGCAGGAAGCCAGTCCCAAGAAAATGAAAGCATATAAGACGTAACGCGTTCGCATAAATTTCCCTGATTTTAGCCACGAAAATAGGAATTAGTTGTTAGTGAGTGGTTAATGGTGCGTCCTTTGCAATTTTGACATTCGTAATTTATAATTTGACATTTTCAATTTTCTCATTTGTAATTTGTAATTTAGACCACCTATCGAATATGAAAAAAAACCTCCTTATCGTATTTTTATTCCTATCCTTATCTGCTGCTGCACAATTACCCGTGCCTATGGCGGGGCAGCCTATGCTAAGCTATTTGGAAACCTTCGATTCTATTACTACCTGGACAAACAATTTTGCAGCGGGCAGAGGTGCAGAGCGATTTAGCAGTGTAGCGCCCGGCGGTATTGCCCCTATACCCGACCCCACACGTATTACCACTGCTTCCTCTTCTTTTATCACCAACCAGATGAGCGCCGGTGGCTTGTATAAAGACACGGTAAACGGACGACTGCTGTTCTTGGTAACCGGCACTACGGATAATACCAATTCCCTCGCCATAGATATGCACTTCGATTTTTCGGGGGTCAATGCGGGAAGCCTCAGTTTCGACTGGGCTACGGTTTTCAACGGCGCTCCTACCAGCAACCGCACCGCTACTTTAAAACTTTATGCCTCTGTAAACGGGATAAATTTCACCGAGCTCACGGCAGCAGAGGTAACGGCTACCAACTATGTAGCTGCAAGCGGCAGCATCGTGAATGTGTCCTTGCCGGCTTCGTTCCATCATGCGCCTCAGGCGGTGTTGCGGTTTTATTATTATAATTCGGCAGGCGGCAGCAGCGGCTCCCGTCCGGCGTTGGCTATAGATCATATCCACATCACAGCATCTGGAACACCATGCAACACCCCCCTTGCTTCCGCTACCAATCTCGTCTTCAGCAATGTAACCGCTACATCTGTTTCGGGAAGTTTCACCCCTGCCCAACCTGCACCGGACGGCTATATGGTGGTGGCTACGTATCAGGGGCAGCTCACCTCAAATCCCGTGGATAGTACGGTTTACTCCGTAGGCGATGATGTGGGCGACGGCGTAGTCGTTTACTGCGGCAGCGGAAACAGCTTTACTGCCGGCAATCTTAACCCCACTACTGCCTATACATTCTATGTTTTTTCGGTGAATCAATATTGCAACGGAGCGCTGCGCTATCTCACCGCCAATCCTTTAACCGCCACGCAAAGCACTACTGCCGGACCGCCCTGCCAAACGCCCACTCAAGCGGCGACTAACCTCAGTTTCACGAATATAACCACCGGCAGCATGAAAGGAAGTTTTACGCCATCACCGGATGCAAGCGAATACCTTGTGGTAGCGACTGTGAACGGCAGCCTATCTTCCCTCCCTGTAAATGGAATGCGCTATACTACCGGTGATTCGCTTGGCGGAGGCAAGGTGCTGTATAGTGGAGGTCTTTCGCAATTCACGGCTATCCAGCTTCAGCACAGCACAGTGTATCATTATTTCATTTTTGGGTTCAATGATTTTGCGTGCAGCGGCGGCCCGGTTTATCTTACCTCTTCCATCCTTACGGGACAGCAAAGCACGAATATTCTTTTGCCCTGCAAAGCGCCCGACCAAAATGCCCGTCAGCTTATTTTACAACCCGACCGTAGTTCCATCACCGGATTTTTTACTCCCGGCGATGCGCTTACGGATGCCTATCTGATTCTTATCGGCAGCAATAATTTTTTAACCGCTTTACCCCAAGACGGGACTACCTACGTTAGCGGCAATTCTATAGGCGGCGCCACCCTTCTTTCCACAGGAAAAAATTACAGCTTTCATGCTTCGGGACTTTCTGCCATGACCGGCTACTATTTTTTTATTATCCCCTATAACGAACTCTGTATAGGCGGGCCGGTGTATAAAACCGATAGTTTTTTGCAAGGAACTGCAACCACTACTTCTGCACCCTTTTTGAATTATTATTTTGGCGATCTTCATAGCCACAGTGCCCTCTCCGATGGCAATCAAGATGATAAAAGCCAAACGCCCTATGACGACTATGATTTTGCAAGGAATGCGCTCTGTATGGATTTCCTCGGCATCAGCGAACACAATCATTATACGGCAAGTAACAACCCGGGTATGACGCTGGCGGAATATGCCATAGGGCTGAATGAGGCTGCCAACTATACAGCGACGCATCCGGGCTTTCTGGCGCTATATGGTATGGAATGGGGAACCATCAGCCACGGCGGACATGTGCTGGTTTATGGCGTGGATTCATTGATGGGATGGGAAACGATTCAAGGTGCGCCCAATTATGATATCTATGTGGCGAAAAACGATTATGTTTCTTCCAAAGGTTTGTTTGGCAAGGTGAACAGCTTCGCCTCCACCAACGCTTTTGCCACCCTGGCTCATCCATCGTTTAAAGACTATGAACAGCTTGCCTATGCTCCTTACCTTGCTGGTGCAGACAGCGCCATCGTAGGCATTGCCGTGGAAAGCGGGCCGGCTTTCAGCGTTCATACTTCCTATACCGAGCCCGGCAGTAATATGGAATATCTGGATTATTATCTTCACCTTCTTTCCCTGGGCTATAGGGCTGCACCTATGATAGACCATGACAATCATAATATGACCTTCGGGAGAACCGCCAATAGCCGCACTGCCGTCATCGCTCCTTCTCTTTCTAAAAATGATTTTTTGCAGGCCATGCGCGACATGCGGTTTTATGCTACGCAAGATTGTCCTACGCAGTCCAATATTTTTCTGCAAGGACAAATGATGGGAAGCGAAATGGCACATGAATACGCCCCTGCGCTGGTGGTTACTACTACCAATTCTATGAGCAGCGATACACCGGTCATTACGATACTGTCCGGCACGCCCGGCAACGGACAAAAAGCGACGGAGCTGGTTACAGGCAGAGGACATTCGCTCTGCTATACCGATATTACCTTGCCGCCAGGCAGCACCGCTTATTACTATGCCGATATACGCTATGGAACTAAAAGAACACTCACCGCCCCTATATGGTACACCCGCCTTCCGGATCCTGTGATGAATGAAATCCCTGACAGGACTGCGCCTAAAAACCCGTTAAATGAGCTGAACATCCTTACCAATCCCGCCGGTGATTATCTGCGCCTACATCTAAAAGCCAGCCAACCGGGCAGCGCCGATTTCCGGGTTTATACTCTTTCAGGACAGAAATCAGTATCTTTCCACCCTTCCCTTATAAAAGGATCGCAAACTATCCACTTGCCTATAGCCTTCTTACCTGCCGGAGTGTACATTCTGGAATGGCGAATAGGTTATGAACGGATAAAACGGAAATTTGTAAAATTGTAAACAATCATAATTATGCGTACAACCATTAAAACAATTGTTCCTGCCCTCATGCTGGCAGCCATGTTCACCGCCTGCGGTAATGCCAATGAAGAAACAAAACAAGAAGAGATGACTTCGGAATCGGTGGTGGAAGAAGAAAAGACCGATCAATTTGCAGGCATTCAGTTTGCTTCCGACAAAGACACTATTTGCGGAATGCCTTTGACGGCAGGTGTGGCAGATACGCTGATGGTAGATGAAAAAATCTATGGGTTTTGCGCCACAGAATGCAAAGAGGAATTTGCCAAAATACTGGCTAAGCAATAGCTGCTTTCACCCAATCCGGAAGCTCAGATATAACGTTTTACCAGTCGCAGATGATGGGTGCGCTTGCGCAAGCGTGTGCTGATAATGCCACCTTGGTCTATTTTATCTATCACTACCCTGCCGGCGGTTTCCGTAGCATGGATGATGGTTTCGCTGTCTATCAGTATGCCTACATGGTGGATATTTCCTTCCGCATTATCAAAAAACGCAAGGTCGCCGGGGGCAGCATGTTGTAAAAAATCAATGAGCGTACCTTCCGTTGCCTGTTGCGAGGCATCCCTCAGTAGCGGTTTATTGCACAGTTTATAGGCCATTTGCGACAATCCGGAGCAATCTATGCCCGCATGGGTTCTGCCACCCCATTGATAAGGCGCATGTAAGAATAATTCTGCCGCTGCTATCAACGCTTCGGGAGTGCAGGTCAGCTCTTCGGTTTTTTGCTTTTTCCCTTTGAAAAGCACCTCGCCTATATCCGATTTAAAACTTCCCCTTTTCAGTTCGGCACCTGCGGGTATCCAGGTTTCCTTACCTTCTATCCACAGCTTGTCGGTAGGATTCATGGCTGTGTAACGGGCTTCTTTTTGATATTCTTTTTTGGAAAGAGCGCTTAGCTGCGTTTGAGTACACCACCCTACATACCCGTCCCATTTATTTTTCACCTGCACCCAACCGTTATTATGCGTATTTCCTATCTCTGCTTTTTCCCCAAATAAAAGCTGGCTTACCTGCTCCGAACGGTGAGAAGGCTCCCGGCGCATAGGCATCACCGGCACATTGCAATAGGCATAATCCAATATCATAAACATGCGTCGTAATCGGTGGTGCAATATTATACTTTAATGGAGAAAAAAAACAACAAGACAAACCGGCGCCGGGTAATAAGATTATTTGCCCTATGTAGGCTTTAAAAAAAGATGTCCACAAAAGGTGTATAATTCAACAAATGCGGAGGGCATAAAATTTATACTTTCATTTGCATAAAAATAAAAAACACAAAACACAACAATTTTTATGAAAGTAATGATCATTATGGGTTCGCAGACGGATGAAGCGGTTATGAAAGAAGCGCAAGCCTGGCTTGGCTGGTTCGGTATCGAAAATGAAATGGTAATCGCATCCGCCCACCGCAATCCGGATAAGGTTCGTGAGCTGATGGTAACCGCTAAGGAAAAAGGTTTTGGCTGTGTGATTGCCGCTGCGGGCATGGCTGCTGCACTGCCGGGCGTATGCGCTGCCTATACCTCCCTGCCCGTGCTGGGTGTGCCTTTGGACGGTGGTTTGCCGGGTGGTGTAGATGCTTTGTACAGTATTGTGCAGATGCCAGCAGGATTGCCCGTAGGCACTCTCGCCGTAGGCAAGGCAGGTGCGAGAAATGCGGCGGCATTGGCAGCACGCATGTTTGCCCTGAGCGACCCAGCCATAGCCCAAAAAGTAGAAGATTTTAAGCAACAAGGTTATAAAATCTGATTTTAAAAACGAAGGCGACAGACCACACTGTACCGATTCCAATTCCTATTCGCTCACGATAAAATACCACACATTGACAGAAGCCATCATCAACCTGGAAACCGTTAATCCCATAGAATTTTTCGGGATCAACAACAGTAAATTCGATATTCTCAAAAAGAGATTTCCTTTATTGAAAATCCTTTCCCGCGGCTCACAAATAAAACTTTCGGGAATGCCCGATGAAGTGGCTATGGCTCAAGGAAAAATCGCTCAGGTGATTAAGTATCTGGAGCGAAACGGTCATCTTTCCGAAAATTATTTCTCCCGTATCTTAGGCGATGAAGAACAAGGTGAGGCACCGCCACTGGCTGACGAAACCGGCGGCAACGACATCCTCGTCTTCGGCCCCAACGGGAAAGTGGTAAGAGCCAAAACCGCCAATCAGAAACTGATGGCGAACGTTTCGGAAAAGAACGATATCATCTTTGCCATAGGACCTGCCGGTACGGGTAAAACCTATACCGCCGTTGCGCTTGCCGTACGTGCCTTGAAAAATAAAGCTGTGCGCAAGATTATCCTTACCAGACCCGCCGTAGAAGCCGGTGAGAGCCTCGGTTTTCTGCCCGGCGACCTCAAGGAAAAAATAGACCCTTACCTGCGCCCGCTGTATGATGCGCTGGATGATATGATCCCCAGCGACAAACTGAGCTACTACATGGCCAACCGCATTATAGAGATAGCACCGCTGGCCTATATGCGCGGTCGCACGCTGGATAATTCTTTCATCATTTTGGATGAGGCGCAAAACACCACGGATTTGCAGCTTAAAATGTTCCTTACACGGATCGGACCCAGTGCGAAAGCGATTATCACCGGTGATCTTACCCAGGTGGATTTGCCTAAAAACCAGCGTTCCGGCTTAATAAAGGCTTCCCGCATTCTCAAAAACATAGAAGGTATAGCCTATGTGGAACTGGACGAAGCGGATGTGGTGCGCCACAGACTGGTGAAAAAAATCATCAGAGCATACGACAAAGAGCAAGAACGGGAAGAAGCCCTGAAGGAAGAACAAAGAAAACCGGTATAAATTATTTAGTTTCATAGGCAAGCAACTAAGCATGAAAATAAGCTACGACAAATGGAAGCATTTCTATGTAGGCATCTTGCTGGCTGTATTTTTTCAGATAGTCTTACAATTTCATTTATCGGTGGCTTTTGCTCCGGCGCTGGCTATGAATATGCTTCTGGTGAATATCATCGGTTTCGGCTTTGAACTTTTTTCCAAAATAACAGGATGGGGACACGCCGAATTACGAGATGCGCTTGCCACACTGATGGGCGGTATGGCAGGCGCTGTTTTTATTCTGTTGCTGGAATTCTTTTTTCATTAAACAAGGAATCCTTACGCGCTCATCGGGGTTGTTATCGGTTCTTTATTTCCTTTGTGCGCTTTGGGTGATTACACCTTTCAGATAAATATCCCATAAATGAAAATTTCTGCTTTACAATGCCTATTTTTGCGTAAATTTTTTCAATATTGAATCCCACACAAAAACTTAGCCTGGTAAAATTTGCACCCAAAGATAAAGCCGGCTTTTTCGATACGCTCAAGCAAAGAATAGATGTATATTTTAAGGAGAATAAAATAGAGATGCACGGCGATGCCTCTATGAAATGGAAATCCGTAGCGATGATCGCTATTTATGTGGTTCCTTATTTTTCCATCGTCTTAGGGTTTGCCGCTTCCAATCTCCTGCTCTTTTACGGAGCCTGGCTTTTAATGGCTTTGGGAATGGTGGGCATAGGCTGCTCGGTAATGCACGACTCCAATCACGATGCTTATTCAGGCAATAAAACCCTCAACCGGCACCTCGGGAAAATCATTATGCTTGTAGGCGGCTATGATCTCAACTGGCGCATACAGCATAATATCCTGCACCATACCTATACCAATATAGACGGGCTGGATCACGATATTGACGCGGGTGTTTTACTTCGTTTCTCTCCCGCCCAGCCTAAACGCGGTTTTCATAAATACCAACATCTCTATGCTTGGTTTCTATACGGGCTGATGACGATATTCTGGACTACCCAAAAAGATTTTAAACAACTCATTGAGTACAATGAATTGGGTCTGCTGAAAAAAGAAAAAACAACCCTCCGCAAAGCCATGACCCGCCTCATCAGCTACAAAGTATTCTATTATATAGTAACGCTGGTGCTTCCCTTGCTCTTTTCCGGCGCAGCATGGTACCACGTAATCCTGGCTTATTTGCTGATGCACTTCACTGCCGGACTGGCCTTGTCCTGTATTTTCCAACTGGCGCATGTAATGGAAGATTGTGAATTTCCCCAGCCTAACGTAGATCTGAAAATGGAAAACAGCTGGGCTATCCATCAAATGATGAACACCACCAACTTCGCTCCTAAAAGCCGCGTTTTAGACTGGTTTATAGGCGGACTGAACAGGCAGGTGGAGCATCATCTTTTCCCCTACATCAGCCACATCCATTACAAGAAACTGGCGCCCATCGTAAAGACGACCGCGCAGGAATTCGGCATTCCCTATTATGAGCAAAAAACATTTTTTTCAGCGCTGGTAGAGCATGGAAAAATGTTGAAAAAACTGGGAAATTCCTAAACGCTTTAACGACGCTTACGATACCTGTCGTTGCATTCTTTGACGAATTGCTTTGTCTTCCGAAACATTGCAATAAAAGCCAAATACCTATGTTGATGTGTTTTAAAAAAGGAAGGATTGGGGCGCATTTACTTAGACGGAACGCACTCGTATTTTTACTCTTCCTCTGCCTTCCTGCATGGGCACAGACCGACAGTTCGCATCTGCGGGTGAGCCTGCTGACCTGCGGCACCGGCACACAACCCTGGGAAACCTTCGGGCATACTGCTATCCGCATTACCGATAGCCTCGCCGGCACGGATAATGTTTATAACTACGGCACCTTTAATGGCTATGATGATGATTTTTTGCTGAAATTCACAAGAGGAAAATTACTTTACTACCTCTCCTACTATCCTTATCCTAATTTCATAGAAGAATACCGGTATAGCCATCGAAGCGTACGGGAGCAAGTATTGCTTCTCAGCGAGGAAGACAAAATCGAGCTATACAATTTCCTGATACGGAATGCCCGCGATGAAAACAAATACTATAAATACGATTTTTTCTTTGACAACTGCGCCACGAGGATACGGGATGTATTTCCCCAAGCCTTAGGAAGCGGTTTTTCTTACCCCTATGTGTTGCCTAAAGAAAAGCAACTCAGTTTCCGGACTATTATCAACCACTATTTTTACCGGGTACACTGGCAGCGTTTCGGGGTAAATATTTTGCTGGGCAGCAAGATTGATAAAATCATGAGCAATACGGATGTGATGTTTCTGCCAGATTTTTTGGAGCAGGCTGTAGGCGGTGCCACGCTAAACGGCAAAAAAATAGCCGCACCTTCCACCATCGAGCTTGAAGGTGCAAAACCCTTAGCTGCCGGCATAAACGAACCTTTGCTGCTTACCTCCTTTATCGCTTTACTGACGGCATTAGGCTTGTTCTTTCCCCCGTTTCACCGCTTAGGCAAGGCGATGATTTTTTTCAACCTGTTTCTTAGCGGTTTCATCGGATGCTTTATTTTGGTGATGTGGATGGCTACCGATCATCAGGCTTGTGCCGACAATTTCAATCTACTATGGGCCTTGCCTACGCATTTTATTCTGGCATTTGCCCCCAAAAGAAATAAAAGCCGGTATGCGGTCATTGCCATAGGGCTTATCTTTGTTTCGTTACTACTGCATTTATTTAACATCCAGGAGCTGCCGCTTACAGAGTTGAGTCCGTTGTTGCTATCCTTGCTCTTTGTTTTTGGCGCTCTTTACAAACGCTCCACATCTTAAAATGGATCAGCTAAACATTATTTCTGCAACAGGGTTTCCCCGGATTGCCTATAAAAAGACAGGAAACGGCGCACCCTTGATGCTGCTGCACGGATTTCCCGAAAACCACGGATTATGGCAACGCATCGCTCCGGCATTATCCGAACGATTCACCCTATTGCTGCCAGATATTCCCGGAAGTGGCGAAAGCAGCCTGCCCGACAGCCCAACGATTTCGATGGAGCTGCTTTCCGAAGCCGTAAAAGCCATTGCCGATGCAGAAGGAATCACCGGTATGGTAGTAGCAGGGCATTCGATGGGCGGATATACGTCCCTTGCTTTTGCAGAAAAATATCCGTCTATGATGAAAGGCTTATCGCTGATACACTCTACCGCTACAGCCGATGATGCGGAAAAGAAAAAGAAACGGCAAAAATCCATAGACATTATCAGAAACGGCGGCAAGGAGCTTTTCATCAAAGAAATGACCCCTGCGCTTTTTGCGAGGCAGTTTCGGGAGCAGCATGAAGAGGTGATACAAGAACAAATCCGCAGAGGCACAAAACTGGCAGATGAAAGTATAATCGGTTTTTACACTGCCATGATGAACCGCAAGGAAAGAACGGCTATCTTGAAAGCCGCAAACTATCCGGTGCAGATGATTATCGGAAAAGAAGAAACCTTAGCGCCTATGAATGTGCTGCTGGAGCAAGCAACCCTGGCAGATGTCAGTTTTCTTTCCCGATACGAAAACAGCCTGCACATGAGTATGATAGAGCAGCCTGAGCGTTTAGCCTATGATTTAATTAATTTTACCGCATACTGTTATAGCCAATAATGAGACTGAAGCTAACCGGAATTTGTCTTTTATTTCTATTTGTTTTTATAGGTAAAACAAATGCCTCGCATATTGTAGGTGCGGATATGAGCTATAAATGCCTCGGCACAGCGGGAAATGCCAGTCGCTATGAAATCACGCTTGATCTTTATCATGATTGTATCAACGGAAACCCGCAAGCAATATCGCAAGACAATCCCGCCATTTTTGCCATATACGAAGGAAATGGAAGAATATATCTGTTGGATTCTGTAACCAAGACGGGCATGGCTATCAATGTTCCTGCTAACTTCAGTAATGACTGTATCAACAATCCCCCGAATACCTGTTTGCAAAAAACGACGTTTACAAAAACCTTCCTGCTTCCGCACAATACATCGGGCTATTATGTGGTCTATCAGCGTTGTTGCAGAAATGAGGAGATAACCAATATCCGGAACTCGGGTGAAACGGGCGCTACTTATTTCTGTACCATTCCTCCCGGCAACCTTACGGTTTGCAACAACAGCGCCGTGTTCAAAAATTTTCCGCCGCAAATCATTTGCGAAAACAACCCGCTTATCTACGACCATTCGGCTACGGATATAGATGGCGATTCGCTGAGCTATGAGTTTTGTGAAACCAATATAGGCGGCAGTATAGATGATGTGAAGCCTATGCACCCTTCTGCCCCGCCTTTTGGGTTGGTAAGCTATACCCCGCCTTATTCGTCGTTAGACCCTATGAGGGGAAATCCACCGGTGCAGATAGATCCTGTAACAGGCATCATGAGCGGTACGCCCAATATTGAGGGACGCTTTGTGGTATCGGTATGCTGCCATGAATGGAGGAACGGCGTTATCATCAACACGGTGAAAAGAGAATTTCAGTTTGTGGTAACGAATTGTTCTAAAGCGGTGGTTGCCGATATTCCGCAATACTCCGATGAGCCGAACACATACATTGTAGAGTGTAAAAATTTCACGGTAAAATTTGATAACCATAGCACCGGCGGCTTTAATTATTTCTGGGATTTCGGTGTTCCTTCCATGCAAGATGATACTTCCGTAGCGTTCGACCCTGTTTTTACCTATCCCGATACCGGCACTTATATCGTGAAACTGGTAGTGAATAAAGGCAGCACCTGCCCCGACAGTATAGAACGGTTCGTAAAGATTTATCCGCGGTTTACCGGTTATTATAATTTTAACGGAAAACTTTGTCCCGGCGTTCCTGTTCAGTTTAAGGATTCCTCGATAGGCAGCATGTACGGGCCCATTCGCTGGGACTGGAATTTTGGCGACGGGTTTTACGCTACCGAGCGTGAGCCTCCGCATACCTTCCTCATCGGAGGCAATTATTATGTAGAGCTTATTTCCCGCAACAGCAAAGGATGTACGGATACAGTACGAAAGAAAATAGAAGTGGAAAAATTTGTTCCTTTCGCAGGCAATGACACCATTATCGTAAAAAATGCAAGCATTCAGTTTAATGCACGTGGCGGCGGCGATTATACCTGGACACCGGGTTATTTCCTGAACAGCACCACGATAGGTAACCCTACCGCGCTCTATCCCGATGTAGGATATTATGCCTATAATGTACATGTTACCAGCCCTATACAGCAGTGCGAAGGAGATGACAGCATCCGCATACGTGTGGTAGAAAAAGCAAGCATTTATGTGCCGAGCGCCTTTACTCCTAATGGCGACGGGCTGAACGATTTGTTGCGCCCTATAGGGGTAGGCTATGCGCAAATCAATTACTTCCGGGTATATAACCGATGGGGAGAGCAGGTCTATTACACTACAAAATTCAAAGAAGGATGGAATGGTGTATGGAAAGGCACACCGGCGGATACGGGCGTATATTTCTGGGTACTGAGCATTATCAATCGGTTTGGAGAAGAAGAAATCCAGAAAGGAGATGCAACGCTGCTGCGATGAGGATATAAAGCGGTATCATGCGAAAAGGGTCGCGACAAAGCCACGACCCTTTAGTACTAATCACTATCTAACTTGAAAGCGGCATCCTATAAATGCTGCTGAATTTTTTTATCAAAAACGCCTTTAGGAGCAGCGCCTACTTGCTTATCCACCACTTGTCCGTTTTTAATAAATAATACCGCAGGAATGCTGGTAATACCGTAGTTGATAGACAACTGAGGGTTCTCGTCCACATTTACTTTTCCTACGATTATTTTCCCTTCGTATTCTTTGGAAAGCGCATCAATGGTAGGGCCGAGCGCCAGACAAGGTCCGCACCACGGCGCCCAGAAATCTATTACTGAAAGTTTATCCGCTTTCAATACTTCAGTTTCAAAATTACTATCGGTTAATACTGCCGCCATTTTATTACTATTTTGTTTTGGTTTAAAAATGAATGTAAAGGTAGGCTCAATATTCGTTCCCTACCAAATAGACGGGCAAAATACCTTCATAAGGTTTCCACATAATGGGGATATGTGCTGCGACAACCGCTATGGTACTAACTCCTGCGCACTTATGCTTCTTTCATCTCCCTAAAACCAATCATTTTTTTTCGCTCTGGATCCCATACTTTCAACCGGAAGCAGGCTATAATATCTTTAATATGAAGCGAAGTCGTCTTTGCGGCTTGCAGTTCTTCAATGGCTTCCATAGTTTCCGGCAACCGGTAAAACGGTATGCGCGAATTGAGATGATGGATATGATGATAACCGATATTGCCCGTCATATAGCGCATAAACCGGGGCATCACCATATAACTGGAAGATTCCAGTGCGGCAACTTCATATTTCCATTCTCCTTTATCACTAAAGCTGGTAGTAGGGAAATTATGCTGTGCATAAAACAAATAAGCTCCTATAGCCGAAGCAATAAATATGGGAAGAAAAATGGTGAGCAACCAAAATTGCCAGCCGAACATCGTAATGGCGCCGTATGCGATTAAGCCGTGTGCAATTAAGGCAATCAACGAATCATAATGCTTGCGCGGCGCGCTCAAAAAAGAACTGATGCACATCCCGTATATGAACATCGTAAAATAACCCATGAAGATGGTAAACGGATGCCGGACAAATAAATACAATCTTTGCTCGGATTTGGTCATGGACAAGAATTTTTCTTTGGTGGCTATAGGATAAGAGCCAATGCTTGCGCTAAAAAGTTTTGAATTGTGATTGTGATGATAATCGTGCGAACGCTTCCAAATACTGGGTGGCACTAATACATACATTCCATACAAGGACATGATAATATCGGCAGGTACAGACCGGTGCAAAATGGCGTGATGCTGGTAATCATGATAGATAATAAACATCCGCACCATCAGTAATCCGGCTAAGATGCTGAAAAGTAGTTTCAAAAGGAGATATGGCATGAAGACAGTGCCTGCCAGCGCTCCGATCCATAAAAACAAAGTGGATAACAGCAGCCGCCAGCTTTTATTCCGGTCTTCTTTTGCAAAAGGCTTTGTAGCCAGGATCAATTCTCTTCCGGTTCTCATTTACGCTACGGTTTTATGAGGGTTCTTATGTTTCCAACGGCGGTGCGACCATAGCCACACTTCGGGTTGTGCGATAATGTCTTCTTCCAGCTTGCGGGTATGCAATTCGGAGATTTCCCCCTCACTTGTTTGCTTGGGTTCTTCGCAAATTACTTCCGCAAAGATTTCATAATATCCTCTCTTCACCCGTTTTACCGTAGCATATACGATTGGATAATTGATTTTTCGGGCTATCAATTCGGCTCCCTTAAAAACGGGGGTATCTTGGTTTAAAAAGGTGGTCCAGTAAGCATTTTCGGGTGCAGGCGTCTGGTCGGCTATAAATGCCGTAGCATTCAGTTCCTTTCTGTTTTCCAGCATTTCCCGGAAGGTATCCTTCATGGCTATAAGCTTGGTGCCAAACCGTGTACGCATTTTATACATAAGCCAATCAAAATATTTATTGCTGATCGGATGGTAGATAACGTATAATTGTTGTTTTAATTGCAGGCTCACCGTATTGCCCGACCATTCCCAGTTTCCTAAATGCCCCATCACCAGAATAATGCTTTTGTTTTCCGCCGCCAGTTTATCAAAAAGTGCCTTTGCCTGCGGATTAAAATAGCAATGCTCCAGCATCGTTTTCTTGTCTATGGTAAGGGTTTTAAACGTTTCCAGAAAAAGATCGCACAAATATTTATAGTAGCTTTTTGCAATGGTATTTATTTCTTCTTCGGTTTTATGGGGAAAGGAATTGCGCAAGTTGGTAAGCACTACTTCCCTACGGTAGCCCAGAATTTTGTAGAGTATAAAATACAAACCGTTGGATACTTTATAGAGTATGCCAAAAGGCAAAATGGAAATCAGGTAGATGAAAGGAAGCGCTATATAATAGATAATGGCAGACACAATAACGGATTAGATGGGGCTAAAGATAGGGGATTATAGGGCAAATCATACAATTTCCAATCGGCATTCCAAAAAGCTATGCTCTGCAAGAAATCGGATCAACTCTTCATTCATCTCTATTTTTTGAGAAACTGTTTTCAGCTTGGTTACACATTCTGCATCTTCTTCGTCAAAAATATACAAGCTCACATCCGCGTTGCCGGGATATTGTTTGAAATTCTTTTGAAAAAATGCCACCAGCGGTTCGTCTATTTTTTGCAAGGGCAGTTTAAGGCTCAGCCTTTTCGTTTGTCTTTTCCGTACATCTTCCAGCAACATCATATCCCTAATCTGAAACTCCATGGTTCCCGACCGGAATTTATGCTCCGCATACACTCCTTCTATCATCAGTTTTTGCCCGTTCTGCGCATAGTTTCCATACTTCACAAAATTCTCGCTCCATAGCACTATTTCCGTATTTCCGCTGTAGTCGTTCAGAATAAATTTTCCGAAGCGACTGCCCTTTTTGGTGGTGAGGTGTGCGGCATCGGTTACAAAACCGGCTATGCGGATGAGTTTATCTTTCAACTTTTCTATATCGGCAATAGGGACGAAATGATAATTATCCATCTCGAATTTAAAGCCATCCAAAGGATGGGCACTCAGGTAAATGCCTACCACTTCCTGTTCTTTATCCAATAGCTCCGCCAGTCCCCAGGGTTCGCAATCGGGCATTTGCGGCGGTTTCACATCGGGCATTTCCGCTTCTCCAAAAAGCGTATTTGCCGCCATGGAGTTGCTCGCCTGAAACTGATTTCCGAAGCGCACAAGCCGTTCTATGCCGGTAAGGGGTTCCGTAGGCGGCGCAAAGAAATATTGTGCGCGGTGCATTTCTTTAAAGCCATCCAAAGCGCCTGCCAGCACAAGATTTTCGAGGGTTCGTTTGTTTACGGTGCGTTGGTTGATTCTTTTTATAAAATCAAAAACGGTAAGATAATGTCCGTTGCTTTCGCGCTCGGCAATAATATCTTCCACAGCAGCCTCCCCTACTCCTTTTATGGCATTCAGCCCAAAGCGCACCACACTTTCTTTCGTTACGGAAAATCCTTTCAAGCTCTCATTCACATCCGGACCCAGCACCTGCAAACCCATGCGCTGACATTCTTCCATATAGAATTTTACCTTGTCAATATTGCCTTGGTTGTTCAGCACCGCCGCCATATACTCTGCCGGATAATGTGCTTTCAGATAAGCCGTTTGGTACGCCACATAGGCATAGCAGGTAGAGTGCGATTTGTTGAAGGCATATTGTGCAAAGGCTTCCCAATCCGTCCATATTTTATCCAGTTTGTTTTCGGGATGCCCTTTTTCCATAGCTCCTTTTACAAACTGATTTTTCATTTTATCCAGTACCGCTTTCTGTTTTTTACCCATCGCTTTGCGCAGCACATCGGCATCGCCTTTGCTAAAGCCGGCCAGTTTTTGGGAAAGCAACATCACCTGTTCCTGATACACTGTAATCCCATAAGTTTCTTCCAAGTATTCCTGCATTTCGGGAAGGTCATAGCTGATTTCTTCCTGCCCGTGTTTCCGCTTGATGAAGTTGGGGATGTACTCCAGCGGCCCGGGGCGGTACAAGGCGTTCATGGCTATGAGATCGTCAAATTTATCCGGCTTCAGCTCACGCAGGTATTTCTGCATTCCGGCGCTTTCAAATTGAAAGGTAGCGTTGGTTTCGCCCCGCTGATACAATTCATAGGTAGCCGTATCATCCAGCGGAATCGTATTCAGGTCTATGTCTTTGTTATAATTTCTTTTGATAAGCGCAAGCGCATCTTTAAGAATGGTAAGGGTTTTTAATCCCAGAAAGTCCATTTTGATGACACCCGCATTCTCAATGATATTTCCTTCAAACTGCGTAATGAGCAAGTCCACATCTTTACTTGTACTCACCGGTATCAATTCCGACAAGTCTTGGGGAGCGATGATAATACCTGCGGCATGGATGCCGGTATTGCGCACCGATCCTTCCAGCTTTTCGGCTTCGTGCAGCACTTTCGACTGCAATTGGTTTTCATCGTTGTATAATTCTCGGATCAGCCCGATATTGTTCAGGTCATCACCGCCCAGACCTTCTTTTTCCGACAAACTTTTTTCGCCGTTTATAGGCGCGTGCAATACTCTTTTCAGAGAAATACCCGGCTTATCGGGAACGAGTTTTGCCAGCGCATTCGCCTCCGGCAAAGGGAGATCCAACACCCGCGACACATCTTTGATGGACATTTTAGCCGCCATCGTTCCATAGGTAATAATGTGCGCCACTTGGTTTTTCCCGTATTTCTGCACCACGTAGTCAATCACTTTTTGCCTGCCCGCATCATCAAAATCGGTATCTATATCCGGCATGCTTTTTCGTTCGGGATTGAGAAAACGCTCAAAAAGCAAATTGTATTTTATAGGGTCAATATTGGTGATGCCGGTACAATACGCCACTACGGAACCTGCTGCTGAACCCCTACCGGGGCCTACAAACACACCTATATCCTTACCATGGTTGATGAAATCCGCCACAATCAAAAAATAACCGGCAAATCCCATAGTCTTGATGGTGAAAAGTTCAAAACGGAGGCGTTCTTCTACCTCAGGCGTTAGTCCTTCTTTGTACCGTTCGTGCGCACCTTTCCAGGTAAGATGTTCCAGATAAGCATCCTGATCATCGTTAAACTCCGGCGGCACTTTGAAATGCGGCAGGAGAATTTCCCGCTCTAACTTCATCGGTTTCACTTTGTCCACAATCAACTGTGTATTCTCTATCGCTTCCGGCAGGTCGTGAAACAACTGCGTCATCTGCTCTGTATTCTTAAAGAAAAACTGATCGTTGTAGAAAGCAAAACGTGTGTCCTTAGGGCGGCGGTCATCATCATCGGCAAATTCTTTCAGGCTTGGTGTGCTTTGTTTTTCGCCGGTATTGATGCAAAGCAAAATATCATGCGCATTGGCATCTTCCTGATCTACATAGTGGCTGTCGTTGGATGCGATGATGGGTACTTCATATTTCCTTGCCAGCTTCACCAGCACCTCGTTTACTTTTATTTGTTCGGGAATATCATGCCGTTGAAACTCTACATAAAAATCATCGCCAAATACATTCAACCACCATGTAAATTCTTCTTCACCGGCTTCTTCCCCCTTCTGCAAAATAGTGCGCGGAACGGAAGCGCCGAGGCAACAAGTAGTGGCAATCAATCCTTCATGATATTGCAAAATCAGTTCTTTATCAATACGCGGATATTTGCCGTACATCCCTTCTATAAAACCGAGCGAACATAGTTTCACTAAGTTTTTATAGCCGATTTCGTTTTTTGCCAATAATAATTGATGGTAGCGGCGGTCTTTATCTTCTTTGGAAAACTGACGTTTGTGACGGTTTTCTACAAGGTAAAATTCGCAGCCGATGATGGGTTTTACAATCGGTTCTTCTATAGGCTTTCCGTCTTCTTTGGTGCCTACTTGTTTTTTATTTTTCCATGCTTCCGATACAAATTCAAAAACGCCGAACATATTACCATGATCGGTGATGGCCATAGCGGGCATATTGTCATTAGCGGCTTTTTCGTAGAGCCTGGCAATATTGGATGCGCCATCTAATAAGGAAAACTGAGTATGATTATGTAAATGAGAGAATTTCATGTGCACGATTCCACCTTAATAACAGGATGGCTACAAAGTAAATGAAAAACCGCTTAGGGAAAAGCCGATAGTTTTCCACCGAGGGGCAAAATTTCAATAGGAAAATGCAACATTCAATACAGGACATTCCAAAATGGCTAAAAAGCCCATGATTAAAAGTCCATATTTACTTTGGTTTGTATTTCGACTGTTGTAAAATATGCTGGGCATCCTCGGTAGCAAACAGTTGCTGCATCGTTGTATTTTCCTGTTTGTCCATATATTCCTGCACTATTCTATAGCCTATCCATGCGGCAATATTTCCGGGGCTTTCGGGCGGCATACCGGCGGAAGTAGGACCATCCGTTACGTAGCGCATGATTTGTTGCAGATTGGTAGCATACAGAAGTTGCTTGTCAATAAAAAAATTATAGATAGCCGTTTCACTCGCTTTGCACCATTCAAGCTGTTCTTTACTATAGCCGAGGCGTATCGGCTCTTCTACGAAGGGAATTGTTTTGCTGAGAAAATATTGTTCTTTTCCTTTCTGAATCATCATATCCAGCAACGTTCTTCCGTCCATCACAAAGGGGTGCATAGAGGTGTAAATGGCTTTAAACACATTTACCGGAATATAGGCTTCTTTACAGCGCCGGATGGCATAATCGGGTATTTCCACCGAGCGGTAAAACGGATATTGCTCTCCCAGATACATATCCAAACCGATGCCTATAGCCAGTGTGTCGTAGGTAAATGCGGCGTAGTTGTTCAGATTGGAGTTGAGGTAAATAATATCAGGAATGGGGTAATGAGGGTAATAATATTTCAGATACTGAAATCCTTTTTTCAATTGGGCGTCTATATCTTTGGTATCGGGATAATGATAGGCAATGGAATCAAACAAACCTCGAAAATCGGGATAGGTAAGAAAGGTGTGCAGCCCTTGTGCTATATACGGGTTTGTTTCGGAATAATCGCCATGTATTTGAAACCCCATTAGGGTATCCAGATAAAAATCCAGAAAATAGGGATATTTTTTCTTTAAACCGGGCAACTCAGCCGCTATGGCGTTTGTATCTATGGCGGCAAGGTCTCTGTCTAAACGCCGGGTATTCAAGGTAATTTCCACGGCTTCCACATCGGGGTGCTGCGCTTCCTTACATGCGGGCAAACTAAGGATGCCGGCGATTAAAACCAGGGCAACGGCATACAAGTTTTTATTTTTCATTTCGCTGAATACATTTTATTTTGCTCCAAGATTGCTGCAATGATACAGCATTCATTTATTACCTAAAAAAATTCAACTCATGAAAAAAACACTCATTACGCTATCCTTAGGTTTATTCGTTACCACTTCCTTGCTGGCCCAGGATGAAAACGAATATTCATCAGATTCCAAAAGTTCCAAAGTGCGTTTTGGCGCCTATATTGCTCCCAATATAAGCTGGATGCGCCCTGCCAATTCCAAAAGCAGCGATGGCGCATACAACGTTACCAACAACGGCAGTAAAACAGGCTTCACCTGGGGTATTCTGATGGATTACTGGTTTGCTGACCGATACGCATTAGCTACGGGGCTACAGATAAACGGTACGGGCGGAAAAATAATGGCTTCGCGCATAGACCAGACCGCAACCCCCAATACGGTTTATAATGCCGATTTCAATTACAACCTGCAATACTTGGAAATTCCCGTAAACATAAAACTGAAAACGGCGCCCATTACAAACGGAATGTATTTCTTCGGTCAAGCGGGACTTACCGGCGGTTTTAACATTGGCAAGAAAGCTACCTATACCGTAAAAGCAACCGATGCACTTAATAACATGCAGGATTATTCCGAAGAGAAAGTGAAGCTGAGCGGTACGCTGGCAGTAGCGCCTATGAATTTCCAGCTGAATGTGGGACTGGGTGTACATTATCCTTTCTCCGACCGTATGGCGGCGTATGCAGGTCTGTTCTTCAACAATGGTTTTGCACCGGATGTTACCAACCCTGCGAAGTATAATCTCATTTACCCCGGCAGCTATAGCGATGGAAATATTCGTCTGAATAATTTTGCACTCCGCTTAGGCTTGTTCTTCTAAAGCATTGATGCATCGGAACGTTTAAATTCCGTACCCTCAGAAATTGTGATTTTAAAAGCGACATAATGGTCAAAAATGGTGCTTAAAATCGCTTAAGAGTTAGTACAGGTAAGCCTTTGGAGGGGATTCATTGAAAACTTACCGGACGCAAAAGCCTAAGAACGGAAATGGGATGAACGGGAGCGAAGAGAGTTGAAGCGAGGCAAACTCACATCCGTGCATGTAGCTTTCTCATTTCTCCTTGCAACTGTTCTATCTGCCCCAGCAGGCGGAAGATTACTTCTATGCCTGCTATGTTTATATCCATTTCATAGTGCATGTTGATAAATTTTTCGAGCTGAGGAAGATGATCCTCCTCTATGTAGCGTTGCATGTCTTGTACCCTTACAGCGATTAATCCATGCGCTTCCAGCGAATCTATAAACGCCGTTTCAATCCGGTAATGACGGCAACATTCCTCTACGGATATAAAATAGGTTTGCTCCATACGATCAGTTTTTTGTGTTTTTCAATTCTTCAAAAAGCTGTTTTTGTTTTTTGGTAAGGCGGGTGGGTAATTGTACTTTATAGGTAACGTACAAATCGCCGAAAACACCTTCTTTTTTATAAACAGGAAAACCTTTTCCTTTCAGCCGGGTGCGTGTTCCGTTCTGGGTTTCCGGAGCCACTTTCAGCTTCACTTTACCGTCCATCGTGTCCACCATTACCTCGCCGCCCAGCACTGCCGTGTAGAGATCAATGAGCACATCCAGTTCCAGGTCATCTCCCTTGCGGCGAAAAGGCGTATCGTTGGTCAGCACAAACGTCAGATACAAATCGCCGTTCGGGCCGCCATTCACTCCTGCACCGCCATAGCCTTTCAGCCTTATCGTTTGCCCGTCTTCAATCCCTGCCGGGATGGTGATGCGCACTTGTTTGTTGTGTACGGTGAGTATCTGCGGATGAGTTTTATAGGCATCGGTGAGGCGCAGGTGCAGCTCCGATTGGTAATCCTGTCCGCGAAACTGACGATTGCCGCTACCACCCGTTCTACCGAAGATAGATTCAAAAAAATCGGAAAAATCGCCGCCGCCTTCATAGCTGAAATATTCGCTTCCTTCTCCGAATCCGCCGGAAGATTGCCTCTGCTGTCCTTGTTGTTTTTTTGCTTGTTCAAACTGATCCGCATGTTTCCAGTCTGCGCCGTACCGGTCATATTTTTTTCGTTTTTCGGGATCGCTCAGCACTTCATTGGCTTCATTGATTTGTTGAAATTTTTTATGAGCGGTAGCATCATTGGGGTTAAGGTCTGGATGATATTTTCGCGCCAGTTTCCGGTAGGCAGATCGGATTTGGTCTTGGGTAGCGTTTTTATCTACTTCTAAAATTTTATAATAGTCTATAAATTCCATAGTCATGTTCTTCCTTGTAAATTAAAAAAACCTGCCCGTTTCCGAAAAAATTTATTTCGTTAGCACAAAGCAGGAGCGGTGCAACCTTCCCTGAAAATCGAACGGCGTAGTGACTCCGGTAATGTCTTTCACCTCAAAAGCAGGAAGGGCATCGCGGTCTATTTCAAATTTACGATAGTTGTTGCTGAAATAAATCCTACCTTCTTCTTTGGTGGCATAAAGAAGTTTTTTTAATAAATGTACATGGTCTCTCTGCACATCAAAAATATCGTCCATTCGCTTGCTGTTGCTGAAGGTGGGTGGGTCGCAAATGATAAGATCATAGGCTTCTTTGGGCAGTTCCCGGATAATGTCCATCACATCTGCCTGCACAAATTCATGCTTTTTATCATCATAAAGTTTGTTGAATTGCATATTTCGTTTTGCCCAATTGATATAGGTCTTGGAGAGATCCACCGAAGTAACCGAAGCGGCACCGCCCGCCGCCGCATACACGCTGAAGGAGCCGGTATAGCAAAATAGATTCAGCACGTTTTTTCCGCGGGCTTCATCACGCACTCTTGCCCTGGTGATGCGGTGGTCGAGGAACAAACCCGTATCCAAATAGTCGGTAAGGTTGATGATAAATTTAAGATCGCCTTCACGCACTATTTTTTCTTTTTTCTGCTCTGCAAATTTATCATATTGCCCTTGCCTGCCTTCTTTGCGCTGGCGGGTTTTCATAAATACGTCCGTTTCCTCCACCGATACCACCTCCGCTATCGTTTTTTTACATGCTTCCAGCCATTGTTCGTGTTCCTCTTCTTCCATACCGTGCCTACGCTTGTATTCCGAAGCATGAATAACACCGTCATAAAAATCTATGGCAAAGGGAAATTCCGGGAGATCGTGGTCGTAAAACCGAAAGCAAAAAATATGTTGCTTGCCTGCGGGCTTGCTATAATGCTTCCACATTTTCTGCAAGCGGTTGCGAAACATGAGATGCTTTGGGCTGTGGTCTGGCGTCAAGATAGTCTGGTTTTACTTGTGTTACATTAATGGGGGAAAATCATGCCTAATTATAGGGCGCAGGCAAGTATTCATTTAAAAGCCGCCACTCCCTTTAAACTGATGATGCGTTTCTTTGAACAATACATTAAAGGTAGTAAGCGAGCCGTAAATGCCGGTAATGTATTGTTGCAGATCCACTTTATCCTCATCGGTAAGTAGTTTATGAGCATTTATTTTTTGTTCGATCAGGCGCAACCGGTCTCTTACCATCACAATTTTATGAAAAAAGGTTTCGATGGGAATTTCTTTGGTTTGCATAGACGAATCGGATGGCTGCAAAATCAGAGAACCGTTGCCCCATTTATTTGCCATAGGCACCAGTTGAAATTCATTGAGCCTGCGTTCCAGCACATTTTCCAGCGCTTCTTCTATATCTGCAATGCTGATGTTGCCTGCTCCCTGCGGTTGTTCTTGTGCAGCTATGCTTTGCAGTATGCGCAGGTCTTTATAGTCTTTGCTGACCGTCTTTGCCGTGTTCTGCGATTTGAACCATATCGTATAGGATTCGCTGGTGATTTCTACGATAACGCCTTTTCCGAAATGCGGATGCTCCACTTTAGAGCCTGTGCCTATATTGTTTTCCATAGGGCTAAGATAGGAAACTGCCCCCAATGCAGTGGATGGATATTGAGCCATGCAAGAGCGCTGCAAAGCCGGATTTTTTTTCTGAAAGAAAAACAAGAACAATACATTTTTTCATTCTAAATTCACGCTTGCCTTTAAAAAAATAAAGACATTCATCCGTGAAAAAAACCTTGCTTCTTTCCGCTGTCTGTTTACCTCTGTTTTTTTCCTGTACGCAAGAAGCACGCAAAGCAGAAGGAAAACAAACGAAAAACAAACCTCCGCTTTCCGATACTACCACCGCCCCACCCGCGCCGCCTATAAAACCTGTGGAAATCACCTATCATCCGTTGCGCATGAACGACAGCGGGAAAAAACAATTTCATGCCTATGCGGAAGAGCAGCAAGCGCTTATTCTCGCGCTCAACCGCCTTGATGCCGCACACCTGTGGAAAGCAGATACGCTGGTCGTTCCAGACACGTTCCTTACCGACAGAAATGCGTACAGCACTTTTCCCAAATCTGTAGCCGATTTGAAAGAAGTGAAAAAAATAATTCTCTTTTCCTATCCTTCCCAAACCTATGGCGTGTATGAAAACGGACAATTGCTGAAATGGGGGCCTACAAGCATGGGAAAGAAAAGTACAAAAACACCGAGGGGGTTGTTTTTTACCAATTGGAAAGGCAAAGAAGTGCGCAGTTCGATAGACCGGGAATGGGTGCTGAAATGGAATTTTAATATTCAAAACAAGATGGGCGTAGGATGGCATCAATACGCTATGCCTGGTTACCCGGCCTCACATTCCTGCCTGCGGTTGTATGCAGATGAAGCCAAATTTTTGTATGAATGGGCAGATCAATGGAAGTTGAAAAACGGGGAATTGATAGCGAAAGGCACGCCGGTAATCGTTTTTGGAGAATATCCTTTTGGGGAAAGAAAACCCTGGCTCAATCTTTTAGAGGATGGGAAAGCGCTTACTCATTCGGAGGAAGAAATAAGGGAAGTGGTGCAGCCGCATTTGGCAACCATTCTTTCGGAACAAGCTATTTCCGAACAGGTAAGAACGCAACAGGCGATAGCCGATACGGCTAAAGCCAAATAAAAATTCGTAATTTCAACCCATATAAAAAACATGTTACCATGAGAAAATCCATTTTGTTTTTGACGGCTGCCGCTGTGGTTTCGTTCGCTGCTTGTAACAAAGAAAGCGGTACGCCTAATCCGCCCACCGGACCTACCGCCAGCGCTATGTTTGTGCATGCCGTCATGAATGCCGATACGCTGAAAATAAAAATCAACGACACGTTGCAGAACTCCGTTGCCGGTATGACCTTTCTGACTAATTCAGGCTATAAAAGCGTGCGCAGCGGCAATGTAAAAGCCACTTATTATTTCCCTTCTACGGGTGGAACTTTGATGGAAACTACCCAATCCTTAGCGCAGTCGGGGCATTATAGCTTCTTCGGAATAGGAAATGTAACCGCACCGGAGATTTTATTTGCTACAGACGATCTTACCGCTCCTTCTTCCGGAAAAGCAAAAGTGCGCTTCGCAAATTTATGTGTGGATAATATGCTGGTAGATTGCTATGTAGGCACACCTAAGATTGCTTCCGCCATTCCCTACAAAACGATTACGCCCTTTAGCGAAGTAGATGCGGGCAGCAATCTCAATATCATGATGAATAACAAAGACACGATTACGCTGAAAGGAGAATTAAACAATCAAAACATCCTCGCCGGAAAGATTTATACTTTCATACTTACAGGTACACGCAATGGCTCCGGAAATGCAGGAATGAAACTTACTTTAATCAATAATAATTAGAACGCCTATAGGCAAACCCAAACAGGGCAACCCTTCCCGGATTGCCCTGTTTTTTTTATTCATGAATTTCGGTCGCTACCCTACTACCATCACCCAGTCGCCCGTATTCACCAAGCTGCCTGCCGTTAATTCTATATGCTTTACTTTTCCATCGGTAGTAGCTGTTACCACGGTTTCCATTTTCATGGCTTCGATGACAAATAACGGTTGATTTTTCTTCACTTGCTCGTCCGCTTTCACCAGCAGTTTGGATAACATTCCTTGCAAAGGCGCCGCTATTTGACTTGGGTCAGCTTTATCCGCTTTCTTGTTTTCTTTCACATCCACTTTCACCGATTTGTCGCTTACTTCCACGTTGCGGGTTTGTCCGTTCAGCTTAAAGAAAACGGTACGCTTACCTTGTTCGTCCACAGGACCGATGCTCAATAAACGAATTAACAAAGTTTTCCCTTTGGCAATTTCGATGGTCGCATCTTCTCCTTGCTTCAGTCCATAATAAAAAAGAGGAGTAGGCACTACGGAAACATCTCCATAGGCACGTTTAATGTTCAGATAATCTTCAAATACTTTAGGGTAAAGTTGATAAGAAAGAAAATCCGGCAAAGTCAAGTCCGTTCCGAATTGTTCTTGGAATTTCACTAATTCCGTATCAAAATCTATACTTGGTAAATGTTTTCCGGCGCGTTCGGTATTTGGCTTTTTGTCTTTCAAAACAATTTTCTGCAAGTCTTCCGGGAAACCGCCCGCAGGCATTCCTATGCCTCCGCTGAAAAATTGCTGTACACTTTCCGGAAATGAAATCGTATCTCCTTTGGCAAATACATCTTCTCGCGTAAGGTTATTCGCTACCATAAACTGCGCCATATCCCCTACTACTTTGCTACTCGGCGTTACTTTCACAATATCGCCAAACATATCATTCACGATGGCGTAGGTTTCTTTGATTTGTTCAAATTTATCCCCTAATCCCAGAGCGATGGCTTGTGGCTTTAGGTTGGAATATTGTCCGCCGGGTATTTCATGTTGGAATACATCTGCTGCGCCCGCTTTCAGTCCGCTTTCAAACGGATAATAATACTCGCGCACCGTACCCCAGTAATCCGAGAATTGTTGCAGCGATTTAATATCGTAGGGATTTTCACGTTGGTGAAATTTCATCATTTCCACTACAGCGTTAAAATTCGGTTGGGAAGTTAATCCGCTGAGTGAACCCAAGGCACAGTCCAACACATCCACACCGGCTTCTACCGCCATCAGATATGTTGCAGGCTGCAAAGACGAAGTGTCATGCGTATGAAGATGTATGGGAATATTCACCGTGGCTTTCAATCCGCTTATCAATTCTTTTGCGGCATAAGGTTTCAGCAGCCCCGACATGTCTTTGATGCAGAGAATATGTGCCCCTGCATTTTCAAGGTCTTTGGCGAGTTGTAAGTAATATTCAAGCGTGTATTTTTTCTTGCTTACATCCAAGATATCTCCGGTATAGCAAAGTGCGCCTTCGGCGATTCCATTGGTTTTTTTACGCACCATTTCTATGCAGGGCGCTACATTTTCCATCCAGTTAAGGCTATCGAAAATGCGGAAAATATCAATACCGTTTTCCCAAGATTTTTCTACAAATTTCTCAATGAGGTTATCCGGATAAGCTGCATAACCCACGCCATTCATACCGCGCATCAGCATTTGCAATAAAATATTCGGAACCGTTTTGCGAATAGCTTGCAGGCGCTTCCATGGGTCTTCATGCAAGAAGCGCATACATACGTCAAAGGTGGCGCCCCCCCATACCTCCATGCTGAATGTCTGCGGATGCTGCTTGGCAAAGGCTTCCGTTACTTTAAGCATATCGTGTGTGCGCATTCTTGTAGCAAGTAGCGATTGATGTGCATCGCGCAACGTGGTATCGGTATAATGAATTTTGGTTTCGTTCTTCAGCCAGTTTGCCAATCCTTCGGGACCAAGTTTTTCCAACAAGTTTTTAGTGCCTTCGGGATAAGCCTTTAAATGGTCGAATGGCGGCACAATTGGTTTCTCAAATATTCTTCCATCGTGCTTGATTTTTACATCCGGATTACCATTTACCGTAACATCGGCGAGGAATTTCAATACTTTCGTTCCGCGATCCTGCCGTTGCGTAAATTGAAACAATTCAGGATGCTCTTGAATAAAATTCACCGTAGCATTTCCTGCAATAAAATCTTCGGTGGTGATAAGATTTTCGAGGAATTGAATATTATTTTTTACGCCCCGAATACGAAACTCTTTCAAGGCACGGTGCATTTTCAGAGCCGCTTCATCTAATGATTTTCCTTGTGTGCTCACCTTCACCAACATGCTGTCGAAGAATGGACTAATCTTCATACCGGGATAGGTACTTCCTTCATCCAACCGCACTCCGAAGCCTGTGGCATTTCTATAGGTAATGAGTGTTCCGTAATCTGGTTTGAAATCTTGTGGCGGGTCTTCGGTGGTAATGCGGCATTGGATAGCAAAACCGTTTTTCGCTATTTTATGCTGCTCGCCCAAACCGATTTCCACATCGCTTAGTTTATAATCGGAGGCTACATAAAGTTGCGTTTTTATCAAATCCACCCCCGTGATCATTTCCGTTACGGTGTGCTCCACTTGTATGCGCGGATTGACCTCTATAAAATAGATATTTTCATGTGCATCCACCAAAAACTCTACGGTGCCGAGGTTGTTATAATTTACTGCTTTTGCAATCCGCACCGCATATTCATAGAGTTGCTGCTTGGTTTTTTCCTGTAAAGAAACGGAGGGCGCTATCTCTACCACTTTTTGAAAACGGCGCTGCACCGAACAATCGCGTTCATACAAATGCACGGTATTTCCATAATTATCTGCAGCGATCTGCACCTCAATGTGCTTGGGATTTTCTACAAATTTTTCTAAGAAAACCGTATCATCTCCAAAAGCATTTTTTGCTTCGCTTTTGGCTTCATTATAGGCTTTTTTTAAATCCTCATCATGACGCACTACGCGCATACCGCGGCCGCCGCCGCCTGCTGCTGCTTTCAGCATGAGCGGGTAGCCGATTCTGTTGGCTTCTTGCAATGCGATTTTCACCTCGGTCAAAGGCGCTTCATTGCTTTCGATAAGAGGGATACCGGCTTTTTTGGCTACGGACTTTGCCGTTACCTTATCGCCGAGTGCCGACATTACCGAGGGTTTCGGCCCTACAAAAATGATTCCGTTATCGGCACATTTCTGCGCAAAGGTTGCATTCTCCGAAAGAAAACCATAACCGGGATGAATGGCATTTGCCCCACACTCTTTAGCTACATTGATGATGGCATCTATATCCAAATAAGGCTTCAGCGGGTCATTGTCTGCACCTATCTGATAGGCTTCATCCGCTTTATAGCGATGCAATGAGTAGCGATCTTCATAGGTATAGATAGCAACGGTAGGAATATGCAGCTCTGTGGCGGCACGGGAAATCCGCACGGCTATTTCACCGCGGTTGGCTATAAGCAGCTTTTTTATTTGCATTGATAGTGGTTGTGAAAACGAGTGGATGTAGTAAATGAAAAATTATTTTTTAGTGCCTTCCCAGGTTCCGCTGATGCCCAGGGTATCGGTGCTCCAGGTTCCGGTTATTGCGGTTCCGGTTATTTGTCCGTCGAAAGAAGCGGTGATGGTGGCATATTTATATTCCGCGTCTATTACGCCAGCAGAATTTACGGTTCCCAGCACTTCTACGGTAACGGAGGAATCTACAGGATTGGATGCCGTGCCGGTAAATTTCCCGTCGGTAGAGATAACCGCATCCCAGGTGCCGCTGATGAACATGCTGGAGGTATAGGTACCGCCCCAGTTGCCGGCATAAGGAAATGTCTGTTGATCCTTGTCTTTTTTACAAGAGAAAAGAGTGATGGCGGATACCAATACCGCTGCGGAAAGTATTTTTTTCATATCTGTTTGATTTTAGAGCGCAAATAAACGGAATGTTTATGGAAAGTAATAATCAAGGGGTTTAAAGTTTATAAAAAGGGCTGCGCTTTTGACAGAGTCCATCCATTCAAAATCATCTTCTACAAAAACCTCATAGGCACCCACGCATAAACTTAACGAAACATTTTTTTGTAACCTTTCTATTATAGGTTCACTCTAATCAGATAGTAGCAACAACCTAAAAAGATAAAAATGGAACGTAACATTCAACGTCAATCACTGACACAGACGGTAAACCTGCTAAAATACACATTCGGGATTGTGCCCGTTGTAGCAGGTGCCGACAAATTTACCAACCTGCTTACCAACTGGGAGCAATACCTCCCTCCTTCGCTGGGAGATTTACTACCCCTTACCGCTGCAAGTTTTATGATGATTGTAGGCGTCATTGAAATTATAGCCGGCATTATTGTTTTGAAAAAAACCGAAATTGGCGGTTACATTGTTGCCGGCTGGCTTACGGGGGTGGCACTCGCCTTGCTAATTGATTTCAATTATGTAGATGTAGCAGTGCGCGACCTTGTAATGGCAATCTCCGCACTATCCTTGGCAAGAATATCTAAAATCGTCAATTAAACATGGGGCAATTTGAAAATTTTACGGAAGCAGAAATTATAGGACGGATTATAGATGGAGAAAAGGCGCTCTATGAAATGATTGTCAGGCGTTTCAATCCTTTTTTATACAAAATCGGAAGGTCGTATAATTATAACCACGAGGACACGCAGGATTTAATGCAGGAAACCTTTATAGATGCGTATAAAAATCTGTTACAGTTTGAAGGTCGGGCTAATTTTAAAACATGGATTATCCGAATAATGATGAACAACTGTTACCGCAAACGCGGGAAGGCAAGTTTTAAAAACGAGATTATGCAAGATGCAAACGAATATGCAACGCCTATGTTTAGCAATAGAAATAACGATACCGATAAGCTCATTCAAAATCGGGAGTTGGGGCATATTATCGAAAACGCGCTTCGGAAAATTCCTTTTGATTACCGAATGGTTTTTTCGCTCCGTGAAATAAACGGATTAAATGTTTCAGAAACCGCAGAAATGTTGCGTATTAGCGAAGCGAATGTAAAAGTCCGGCTGAATAGGGCGAAAATAATGTTACGGAAAGATATAGAAAACGCTTATTCTGCCAACGAACTCTTTGAATTTAATCTGATTTATTGCGACCCGATGGTAGAAAACGTAATGAAGAAAATAAATGAACTCTGACCATAAAACACAGATAAATGACCAATACGGAATGGAGCGAAGCCTTAACAGACAGGCTCATTCGCAATGAAGCTCCTGAATGGAGCGATAGCGAAAAAATAAAAAATATAGCGCATCATTTTACGCAAATAATGCAAGCACTCGGACTTAACCTTTATGATGACAGCCTGCGGGATACACCCAAACGAGTGGCAAAAATGTTTGTAAAAGAAATGTTCAGCGGATTAAACCCCGCCAACAAACCCGAAATAAGTCTCTTTCCCAATAAATATGGCTATAATAGCATGTTAGTTGAAAAGGACATTACCTTGTACTCTAATTGCGAACATCATTTTGTTCCGATAATCGGGAAGGTACACGTTGCCTATATTCCCGACAAGCAGGTGATTGGGTTGTCAAAAATTAACCGCTTGGTACAATATTATGCCAAACGTCCGCAAGTGCAGGAACGGTTAACGGCTCAAATTTCAGAAGCATTAAAAGAAGTATTGCACCATAACAATGTGGCGGTTTTAATTGAAGCCGATCATTTATGTGTTGCTTCAAGAGGTATTAAAGATACCAACAGTTTAACCCTTACGGCTCAGTATTCGGGGCGGTTTGAGGATGAACCAATCAGACAGGAATTTCTATCTCATATTTACCAAAAAAATAATGAATTATGGAACAAGTTAAAATAATAGCCATTGAGCCGCTTACACACGATGTGCTTAAAATTACTGCTGAAAAACCGGCATCACTACATTATCAGCCGGGGCAAGCTGCGGATATTTCTATAAATAAACAAAATTGGGAGCAAGAACGGAGACCGTTTACCTTTACATCTTTGCCGGATGAAGAGTATATAGAATTTACCATTAAAACTTACCTGTCTCACCATGGCGTAACCGAACAAATCAGTTTACTTAACAAAGGAGATGAATTGCTGGTTCATGAAGTTTTTGGAGATATAGCCTACAAAGGCGAAGGTATTTTTATTGCAGGGGGAGCCGGGGTTACGCCTTTTATTTCCATTTTAAAACAACTTAAAAAAGAAAACAGAATCGGAAATAACAAACTACTTTTTGCCAACAAAACCCAAGCGGACATCATCCTGAAAAGTAATTTTGAACAATTGCTGCACAGCAATTTCATCAATGTACTATCGGATGAAAAAACAACGAATTATGTGCATGGTTATGTTACGGCAGATTTGATTAATAAATACAAAGACGAACACACAAAATATTATTACCTCTGCGGTCCGGATCCCATGATGCAAGCAGTAGAAAAACATTTATTTTCATTAGGTATTTCAGAAAACCAGATCGTAAAAGAAGCATTTTGATACCTTTACCCAAAACGACCCAATAATTTATAATATGGAAAGAATAAATTTATCAAAAGTAGATGCCGAAGCATATAAAGCAATGCTTGGCTTAGAAAAATACATTGCGCAAAGCGATTTAGATAAGACCTTATACGAGTTAATTAAAACTCGTGCATCTCAAATTAATGGTTGTGCTTTTTGTATCAATATGCACACGCGCGATGCAATGAAACTTGGAGAAACGGCACAACGATTATTTTTATTGGATGCCTGGCGTGAAACCGAATTATTTTCAACAAAAGAAAAAGCAGTTTTAGAACTTACAGAAGCCATGACGTTAATTACAAAAAATCACGTTTCTGATGAAATATATAACAAAGCTGCCGCCCTGCTAACCACTAATGAATTATCTGCTGTGATTATGGCTATAGTTACCATCAACGCATGGAACCGAATTGCCATTACAACGAGGTTGCCTATAGATTCATGAAGCCCATTAAGGAAGTTGCTTGATACACCGGGGAGCTTTCGGGACATACAACTGCGATTATTTTTTTAACGCTTACGATACGCGGGAATAACTTAATTTGGGAAAGTATAGCCGCTATGTCGTTCAAGAATTTTTACAAAAAAACCCGCTATTATGCCCAATATATTCCGTTCACATTCCACACGGTTTTGTGTGTGGCTGCCGCGTGGATTGCCTATAAGCTTTTATACAAACCGCTTCCCCAAAAATCCGAAGAACCTTCTCCTTTCCTACCTTTTATCTTACTCATGGCTAAGCTCGCTTTCTGGTTTTTGATAGGATTGGTAACGGTTTCCGTTGTCAGCACCTTTGCCGGCTGGCTGTATTACCTATGGTTGAAAAAGAAAAAAGGAACGGTATTGAAACTGAACTTCACCACAGAAACGGCTAAGGGGCAAAAGCTAAAATCGTATCTCCATGCACAGTTGGACGGCGCGTACCGCCCTATATTAGGCTTTGTAAAAGGCAGATTGTTTTATGATGATTATGAAATGACGGATTCTTTTTCCTTGCTTTCCAATAAACGAAAAGAGCATAGTCTGTGGCGTATGGCTATAATGGGTAAAAATCGTTTGCAGCTTCCCGACATTAAAGAATACGAATTGAAAGGCGGCTTTATCTATTTTCAGGATATGCTGCATTTATTTTCCCTTGCTGTTTCGCAACCGGTAAACGGACAGTTTTATCAGCCGCCGATATTAGGCACAGAAAAAGACGCTGCCGTTTTTCCTAAGAAAACAGAAACGATGGATGTACGCATTGAGCAACTCCGCCGGGTGGAAGGCGAGTACCTGAACTATAAAGATTTTGAAAGCGGAGATGATGTGCGCCGCATTGTGTGGAAGGTATATGCCAAAAACCGAGACCTTGTGGTGCGCATCCCCGAATTGTACGAGCCTTATGCCTCACATCTGTATTTCTATGCAAGCTTTTTTGCCGAGGTAAAAACACAATGGCTGTCGGAAGGATACATGAAGGAGATGCTGAATTACTATAAAAATCAGGTATGGACGGCGTTGGATACACTTTCTAAAAAAGAATGGGAAATGCGTTATGTGCCGGATCAGTCTTTTAATGTACCGGAGCAGGCAAATCTTGCTGAAAAAAACGCACGCATCATCAGCAACAGCCAATGGCAAAAAGACACGGCGCTTTCCGGGTATTTTGATGCACGTAAAGGCGCTGTGCTTTGTATTTCTTCCCTCACCGATACGCAGGATTTAAAAAATGTATTGGAAAAATGTGATGCTTCTGTAGTCATTTATTTCGTCAAATGCTCGCAAGTATTCAAGCATTTTGCTGCTTGGAGTTTGCTGAAGCGATTCCTATTCTTGCCGCCTAAAGACCGATTGAATCAGCTTCGCACACGCTGGCTTATTTCACCCGTACGCTTTCAGATACAAAAACGAGAGAAGGAAATAGAAGAACTATTGCGGAAGGCAAATGTGCAATATGGTATTTTATAGGGGATGGGAAAATTAATGAGAGAGGAAAAAAACTGAATGATGTTGGGGTTATTTTTGTTTTCGGAGATATGGGATGTACAATAGTTTCCCGCCGTTGTTGGTGTTCTCACCAACAAGCCCATGTCTTTATTAAATCCTTGTTTCTCCATCGGTTCAATAAATTATTTCATTTGTTATAGCTTCTTTTGCTATCCCCTATGTTGTTGGTGAAAACACCAACAACGGCAAAAGAACTTTTATTTGGTAGGACACGCGCTTGGAAGCGCGCGCCAGCCGTTTATTTTCTGTTGCTCACGTGCGCCAGCGTGGGGAGGTGTTTTTTTATATGGTGTATTTTTTATTCATTCTATTGCTTGGATAATCTTATAGGTCGCTGAAACCCATGCAGCACCACATGTTTCTCCAGTTCTGTTGTTAAGCTATACTTTCCCTTGTTATCTTTTTCTAAAAGAACGATACTGCAATTAGGCGGATTGGCTATCTGTTCAAATTCTTCCACCGTCCAATGCAGCCACCGCATTAAAAACAAGCGGATAGTCATTCCGTGAGTAATGAGCACCACATTGTCTGCACAGGTTTCTTTTTCAAAATCACGATGCAGCGTACCCATAAAATCGCTCACCCTATCATATACATCGGCGGCAGATTCGCCATCGGGTATGCGGTAGTAAAACGTGCCGTAAGCATCTCTTTCCGCATCCACCGCATTACATTTTTTCAGGCTTCTCAGGTGTCCCCATTCCTGTTCCCGAATGCGCGGTTCTTCTATCCATCGTAACGTTCCTGTTTGTGCTTTTGCTATTTCTTCAAACGTCATGCGGGTACGCCAAAGCGGGGAAATATAGAAGAACAAGCTTTCATTTCCTGTGAGCCGTCTTAGCTTTTCTCCTGCATCCTTTGCCTGCGCTTTGCCTTTTTCGGAAAGCTCTAATGCATAATCGGGCTTGCGACCATACACTTCTCGGTTTACATTTCCTTCGGATTCGCCGTGTCTTATGAGGATGATTCTTTTAGGTTTCATGGTTTGTTGTGGATTGATTGTGTTTATAGAAGATTTTTAAGTTTTTCAATCTCTATGGAGCCCTTACCTTTTCCAAAAATTCGGCTTCTGTTAGTGGCATTCATGCTTGGATGAATTACAAAAGCAACTTTCACGTTTTTATTATTGATGTTTGCAACGATGACTTGTTTGTCATTGCTTAATACTATCTCTGATGTTGTTTTTACATTGTTCCATTCCGCCAACTCTTTCGGAAAAACTTTTCTTATTGCTTTTAAAGGCTCAAATCCCAACAAAATAATGAGAGATGGTTCTACTGCGTTTATTTGGTTTTTTAAAAATTCTTCGCAAGACACTCTATAAGCCTCATTTTGTACTCCAGGGCAAGCGCCTTTATTGGAAAGATTGCCCTTTCTTAAACCCATATAAACATTACTGAAAAAGCAATCGTCTAATTTAATTTGAAGTTCACTTAATAAGGTCTTTAAATTTCGCCATGTTTTATTCTTGTCAGGGTCTTCGCTTTTTTCTTTATCCTTTTCATACTTTTCAAATTCAACTTCGTTATTGAAGTCTTGTCCTAAGATTAGAACCGTTTTATCATTTAGCAAAGTTTCTTTTCCTTCCCAAAAACCGCTTCCCGCAGGGAAAAATCCAATTGATTTTTGGTTCTTGATAGGTGTCATTCCACTTTCGCCATAGGTGATTTTTTTCATAGCTATCTCAAATAGCTCTTGTGTTGTTCTTGTCATTTTATTTTTACTTTCATTTGGTTGCAATTTCATGCAGATAATAAACAAAGGGCTCTGTCAATTCACTATCTTCCTCATCATCTTCATCCGAAAGGCTACCCAAAATAACTTGTGCATTGCAGTGAAGCAAGGTGTCGTGTGTTTTTGATAAATGAATATCCGTTGAGGCATAGAGGTCATGGTTTATCACGGCGAAGTAATGCAGGCGCACTAACTCTGCAACAGAACAATTAGGCGCAGCGGCTATAAGGCTCAGGAATTTTTGTCGGTCGCAATATATTTGAAGCGGGCAAAAACGGTCATTCCACCCAACAAACGCAATAAGCAATACCGTATTATCCTGTGGGTAAACAATAATCCTGTCCAAATAAATCTCTTTGCTGATAATGACATCAGGATATTCCATTTCATAGTCGTATTCCCATGAGCCTAATTCTTTCAACTTTATACGGTCATTTATAGTTGTCTGCTCTGACAAAAACCATTCATCTTTCCAACGCAATCCATCGTCTCCTGATGCCGCTTTCAGCATGGTAAAGCTGTTATCCTTTTCTTCGTATTCGGCTTCAAACCTCATATCGTCTGCTTTTCGCAGTTCGTCAAGCACTGTTTCTGCATCGGATAATTGTTTAAGCCAAATGGCTTCCCAAACAAAATGCTGATATACATTTCCGTTCAATCCCATTAATGGCAGAATATCTGAAGGCGTACTCAAATGCCTATAGCCATAGTCCAACAATTCCTTATCGGTAAGCGGTTTGGAGTGCAAAAAATCAATCGCGCTTTTTTTCAAGTAGCGTATCATTCCCTCAATGTCCGCATCATTACACTCATCCTGTAGTCCGAAAACTTGTAATTTATCAATAAAGCTGAACGTACACGGAAGCCCAAAACGGCGCAGTATTTCTTCTTCCTTTTCTTTCAGTTTTTCAAACAAGGGATTGTCCGTATCCACGTCATACAGGAATGGTTTTGACAGTTCGTGATATTGCTTTAGTTCGGATTTGAGGTTCATTTGGGTAAATATTGTTTACTTTATATCTTGTCAGGATTGTTTGTTGTTCCCTATTTTCTGCAATGCTACATAAGCATCTAAATCACCGTATTCTGTAGCTTTGATTAAATCGGCAATCCCCCCTTTGTCTTTCAGTTTGTAATACCTTAGCAACCCTCTGTTACAATATGCCAAAGGATTTTTTTCTTTCAACTGAATAGAAAAATCATAGTTGTAAAGGGCTTCTTCGTAGTCGCAAAGATTAGAATAGAAACAACCAAGATTATTATAGATTATCGGGTTTCCTGAGCCATACGCTATTTCCTCTTCTAAAATCTTTATAGCAGTTTCTATATCTCCATTATAGCTTAACACACAACTGTAATTAACAACCACCATATCATCGTCATCTCGTATTTCATACGCCTTTCTCACATGGCGCTCAGCATCTTTTAGCATTTTCAATTGAAGGAAACAGTGCGATATGCTGACAAGCGCTACCAGATTATCAGGCTCTATTCGTAGAACATCTTTGTAGAGCTCCGTTGCTTTTTTGTACTCACACTTGTCGCAAGCTCTTCCTGCTTGTCGCAGTTTGCGGGCTATTGCTATTTCATCGTTCAAATCCATAGGAATTTTATTGACTTGTTGATAATAGGTCTGTTTTCCATTCTTATTAATCAGCACAGCAAAAACTATCCAACTTACAGCGCCTTGTTATGTCATCATACACCTCTTTGTCTGCAATTGAAAACAATAACATTTCAGTTTTTGCAAGTTTGTTTTCTTGTTCATGTACCCATAATTCGTTACTAATATTCTTCAGCAATTGCAAGAATTTGTTGTATGCTTCTTTTTTACTGAAAAAAAGTTCTTTGTCTTTATTTGCAATGAACTTTTCTTTTTTCAAAGCATTGCTTTTATCAGGTCTATAATTTGAAATGTGCTTCAGGCGTATCAGCACCTCTATATCAAATGCAGTCATCTTTGAATTCCTTCCGCTCGGCAAGGGGAAATATTTACTCCCTGCTTCTGTTGACAGAATTATCCAATTCAGGGAATAAACTACACGAGAATCGTATATCGCAAATTCGTCTGGATGCATAAACGCCGCAACTTTTGAGGTACTTGCTATGCGCTCAAATTCATAATCCCTTTTGTCTATACAATTTTTAATGATTTCATGCAGGTTCTCTACATTTCCTTTTGTTATTCTGCCCCAATCATGTATTATCCATAAGCTTAGCTCCTTAAATTCTTCCTCCTCAGATTTTTTCAGTTTCTCACTAATAATCTCTTTTAGCTTAATTGTTTTTTCGTAATTGGTTTTCTCTGTTAGAGTAATACTCAATTTGTTTAACGCTTTTGTACTTATTTCCCATTGATACAAATCATCCAAAGACTTGTTGTCATTAAGTATTTCTTTTCTCAGATATGCCACAATCTTGTCAATGTCAAATGTGTCTTCCATAAGTTGGTTGTTTTATTAATTTATAAGTAAACTTTCAATTTTTTCTTCCCTCCTTTTCAAACGCTGTTCTTTCCGCATCTGCAATACGCTTGCAGCAAATCTTCTTAAATACGTTCCTTTTCAAGCCTCACTTTTCTGCGGTAAAGATATATGTACAGGTATGCCAAAACTTGTCATAGCAGTAATGAAATTTGTTTAATTTTAAACAATATAAAAATTAGCATACCGTGTCTTTACAAAATAAAAATCTTATCTATTTCAAAATCCTTTCTCTTTTCAGAGGCGGTAGAAAGGTGAGTACCTCTAAAATTCAGAAAATGCTGAGTGATGAAGATTTGCCGTCATCTGAACGATCGGTATTACGGTACAGAAATGATTTGCGCACCTTAGGTTTTGAGATGGAGTATGATAATAAAACAAAAACTTACACACTATACATTGAGAAAAATAGTTTACAGGAGCGTATCATTCATCTTATGGTCGCTTCGGATTTTATGAAAGCGATTTCGGGTTTGCACTTAAAAAGGCCGCTTCAATACATACAGTTCGATAATCGAACGGTAGCGAAAGGTGTAGAGTGGTTGTCAGCGATATTCCAGGCTATTACCGAAAAGCGTTGGATAGCTTTGGATTACCAACGTTATGATGCGGAGCAACCCAAAACACACAAAGTCGTGCCTCTGTTTCTAAAAGAATACAACAACCGATGGTATGTTCTCGTGCTTATCCGTGACATAGCAGGAAGGAAAAAAGATGCGCACGTACTATTTGGCTTGGACAGAATTTTGAATGTAGCGCTTTTAGAGAAAGTGCCGAAAAACCTTTTCCCAAATGTGCATGAAAAGAAAAAAAGCGCATCTCAAAGTATGTTTGATATTTTTGACAACATTATCGGGGTTACGTTTTCTGAAGTAGCAATTGAAGAAGTGATTTTATCCTTTGAGCCCAAACAAGCTCCTTACATTAAAGCGCAACCGTGGCATCATTCGCAGGAAATATTATTGGATAATGAGGAAGAATTTCGCATTGCATTGTATGTACATCCTAATGAAGACCTATTCAGCCTGATACTTGCCCAATGCGGACGGGTAAAGGTGATAGAGCCTCTGTCTTTGAGAAATGAAGTCGCAAGGATTTTAAGGAAAGCAGTTAGTTTTTATGAATAAATAATCAGCTTCTACCCTCCTTCACAAGCAGTGAAGTTGAAAGTCTAAATATCCGCAATAATGAGCCTTTCGTTTCGTACGAGTCTCCCGAAGTGGACTCGTACTCTTTTGGAAGTAGTAGCCAACGTATGCGCGAGTCCTTTTCAAGAGACTCGCGCAGAACACAAAATGGCAACATCATCTGTGGAGAGTTAAGGCAATATAGTATGACTATACCGGTCAATTCAGCGAGGCGTTTCTTGCAAAGACACCTAAAGCCAAACTTCTGCTATCATTCTTTGATAATAGTAGTTGTCTGAATCAGCCTGTCGTTTTCATCTAAAATGTTCAATATATAAGTACCGTTAGGAAGAACGCTTACATTAATAACGTCGCTATTTTTTTGATCCAGTAAGCACTTGCCGTCCACACTATTAAGCAATATATGAGCGGGTTGCGCTAAAAACAAGTGGTTTTTAGTGGGGTTGGGATAAACCTTAATATTATCCCTTATTGAAGTTTCTATATTGTCCGCCGCCGCCGTCTGACCAAGTTTCACAAGCCAAAAATCACCATTCCCATAATTTACCGTAACATCATTATTGTTTGAAAAAGATGTTCCCGCCAGCATATACTGTCCGTCAGAAGTAATCTGCAAACTTGAAGCTCCGTCAAAATTACTTCCTCCATATGTTTTTTCCCAATTTATATTACCATTGTTATCAAAACTTATCAACCACACGTCCATATCACCGTAATTCATGGTAACATCTCCGTCTGATGAGCCGGTCCGAGCAGACATGATAAATTCATAATTGTTTTTACGTATAAAAAGTCCATCGTCGTCCAGTTCCGAGCCTCCGTAAACTTTACTCCATACTTTATTGCCCGTAGTGTCAATCATTAAAAGCCAAATATCATAGGAGCCTCTATTTTCTGGAACGTCTCCATCAGCTGAAGTTGATATACCTGATATCAAATATTGGTAATTATACTCTCCAATTCTTATTTCTTCAATTTGATAGGCCTGATCCAGGTAAGAGCCGCCATAGGTATTTTGCCATAACAGATTTCCAACGCTATCAATCTTTACAATCCAATAATCGGATATACCATGATTAGAAGAAACGTCGCCATCATTTGAATAAGTATTGCCAGCCAATATATACCCGTTGTCAAAGGTCTTTCGTATATATTCAGACCAATCACTACTGGAACCGCCATAAGTTTTTTCCCAAAGGATATTGCCTACGCTGTCAATTTGTACCACCCATACATCAGAATAACCATGGTTGAAAAACACATCTCCGTTATCGGAACTGGTAACACCCGCTACAATGTAGCCATTACTTCCTGTTTTGCCAATCGAATAAAACATATCATCTTTAGTGCCTCCCAAACATCTTTGCCATAACAATGTTCCCGAACTGTCTATCTTGATTATCCAGCCGTCAAAAGCCCCGTGGTTTCCTGATACGTCTCCGTCATTTGAGCCCGAATAACCAACAATGATGTATCCGTTGTCATCCGTTTCTATGACACAGTTTCCGTAATCGTAATTCGTTCCGCCATAATTCTTTTTCCATATTATCGCTCCGTTATTATCTGTTTTCACTACCCATAGATCCATATAACCATGATGACCAACAATATGCCCGTTGTATGATGTTGAATTAACGACAGAAATATAGTAATCATCCGAAGTCCTTATCATATCCACTATGGATTCGTCATTGCTTCCTCCAAATGATTTTTCCCATTGGATCAATGGTTGAGAAAAAGACGTTACAGATGCTAAAGTGCAAAAAATCGCTATGCAGAGGACTTTACTGTAGTTATAAATCATAGAAGTGCGTTTTATCCGGTGAATGAAAACTGTAATGCATATGTTGTTTTTATTCCTTTACCTGACACCCTCTGCGAAACCTAATATAGCTCAATAAGGTTTCAGGAAAATGAAATATACAATTTATATTTAATACAAAATGAGTTCTACCATCAAATTAAGACTCTTTATCCGCAAAAAAAGTTGGGGTGATTCCCCCGTTGTTGGTGTTCTCACCAACAACCCCATATCCTTATTAAATCCTTGTTTCTCCATCAGTTCAATAGCTTCTTTCATTTGTTATTTCTTCTTCCTTCTCTTGATATCCCCTATTTTGTTGGTGAGAACACCAACAACGGCAAAAAACAGGCATTCTATATGAGTTATATTTTTTCAACCAGTGTTATTTTCGTTATTGAGGAATCCGTATATATATATCTTTTTGTTGTACTGTCCATATAATTGTATAAAACATTGTAATAATATCGCCCCGGGATGGATAGCTTGTTTTTTATATAAAATGATTCAAAAATATAAGGTGCTTCTCTTTTGAATATTTTTTTACTAACTACAGTATCCCAAACAATATGCTCCATGGAATCTAGAATACGGATTTGTAAACGTAAAATAACACGGTTAAACATGGTAGTATGAAATATAACAGGAAACTGTTTATTTGTTAATGCACTGTCCCTATGGACTATCCTCAATAACTTCCCCCAATATCCTAACTTACCATCAGTTGTAAAATTAAAAGTGTCTCTGCGATTTATATAATTGACTATTATGCTCTTTAATCTTCCATCAGCGTAAAAACTATATTGATTTAATTCTTGTTCATTATCAGTTGCCGAATTCTCCTTACAGTTAGTTAATGTGAGAGAAGCCATCCAAACAGCAACAAATAAGAGGGAAGATTTTTTAACGTAATCCTTTAAGAACTGAGTCTTCATATTGTTGGAGAATTTGATTTCTTAGGATAGTGTCGTTGCCATGTGCTTCAATAGAAATACCATTATCACGATATATCACCTGCATAGGCGGCACAGGTTTATTTTGGTAATACAGTCCCATAAAGTCTCCCCGCTGGCGCACGCATCCCTGCGTGTGCCTCTAAAATTACAATAAACCAATAAAACTCCTTCTTTATTATGGAATTTATACTTCCTGCTCATCGTGTAATTTACATTTTTCAAAAAACTTTTATTTTGTGGCCACGCGCTTCGAAGCGCGCGCCAGCGTGGGGAAAATTATAAATATTTAAAAATTATCAACAAATGAATACACATTGAGGCTACACTTATAAACGAAACCACTCTCATCCGGAACTTTTGGCAAAGGTGTGTTTAAGGGGGCTTAGGTAGTTGATTTTATTGATTTAGAGTGTTAGTTGCCTGGAAAATAAGTCAGGAGGTTTTGGTGGTTTGGCAATAGTTTTTGCACCCTGGCTGATGTGATTACATACATAATCGAGGCTTAGGTAATAAGCCAGGCAGATTCTGATACGCTCTACGAAA
>JAEZZY010000023.1 GCA_023418315.1 Bacteroidota bacterium | reverse complement strand
GCATAGGCTTAACGCTAAGGAGTCTAATTTCACCGATTCGTTGGGCTTTCCATCTAGAAAATAAACATCGGCAAGTGCCAAATGGCAATCAACGAGGTGTTTTACATCATTTTTGCTTTTAAAATAGGTGGTTGCCCGCTCCACATCGGCATAGGCATTGGAGAGGTTTTTGGGTGAGTAGGTGAGTGCCCGTTCCAGATACAAAGCTGCTTTTTTCGATTCATTTTTTTCCTTATAAATGAGTTGTGTGAGATGATCTGTTTTTGACTGAGCGAATAGGTGAACCGGGAAGAAACATATCACCAGAATATACAAACGATAAAAAGAAGGATGATTTATTATTACAAGTAAGCGCATGTTTTTTCTATCAATTTTTCAGTAACGGCATAGGGATAGCTCATTTGCCGATGAAGACGGGTTACAAATATTGCCAAAACATTTAGGAAAATCAACGTGCTATAAGTTTTGGGTGCAATTACCTTGGGTGAATTTGGTAGGGTGAGCGGCACGAAGTGCAAAGGAGAATAAAGCATCTGCGTTTTTATTCCTCTACATAATCCAGGTCTTTGCCAAAGGTTTCTTCGGTAAATAGGGTGGCGAGGACGGAAAGTCCTACCACGAGTATGCCCGTATAGATAGCTGCCGGTATAAACCCGTTTGCATCTTTCAAGACAGTAAACAGCAAGATGATAATGGATAAAGCGCCGCGTACCATATTGGGTATGGTGGTGGTGGCGGTAGCGCGGATATTGGTACCGAATTGCTCCGCTGCCATCGTAACGAAAATAGCCCAGAAACCTGTGCCGAAGCCCATCAGAGCGCATACCCAATACATCTGCTCCGCCGTTCCGTTGTGCAGGCGGAAGTAAAGGATAATGCCCAAAACCGTAATGCCGTAAAAAACATACAAGGCTTTTTTTCTGCTTTTGAGTACCTGACTGAGCAAGCCGATGAGGATATCGCCTACGGAAATGGCGGCATATGCATACATCACCGCTTTGCCGGGGTCTATCTCGCCTTGTATGTTCATAGCGACGCCGGCTTCTTTGGAAAAAGAGACCAGGATGCCTATGACATACCATGTAGGCAAGCCAATGAGGATGCTCAATATATATTTTCGGAAACGGGTGGCATTGGTAAAGAACATGAAAAAATTACCCTTGCTCACGCGGCTGTGGCGGATGTTTTTGAACATGCCGGATTCAAAAACGCTGATGCGTAACAACAACAAGAGCAAGCCTAAACCGCCGCCGATAAAATAGCAGGTACGCCACTCAAACTGTTGGGCAATAAAGAATGCTGCTATAGCCCCCGTAAGCCCTACGCCCGCTACTAAAGAAGTGGCTATGCCCCGTTTTTCTTTGGATATCAGCTCGCTCACCAACGTGATGCCCGCACCCAGCTCTCCTGCCAGGCCTATACCGGCTATAAACCGGCAAATAATATATTGATTGACATTCTGCACAAATCCGTTGGCTACATTGGCAAGCGAGTAGAGCAAGATGGAACCGAATAATACGCTCAGCCTACCTTTCTTATCACCCATCACACCCCAGAGAATGCCGCCGAGCATCAATCCGCCCATTTGCCAACTGGTAATGCGCAAACCTTCTGTGGTCAATTGCTCCCCGGTAAGCCCGAGGTCAGATAGGCTTTTGATGCGCACAATAAGAAAAAGCAGCAGATCGTAAATATCTACAAAATAGCCCAGCGCGGCTACCAATACAGGAATGCTGAAATAGGATAAAGGTTTTTCCTGAACGGTGGTCATTTTTTTAGTTAGTTATCCTTACTGGAAAATTGTTCTTCCATCACATCTTTTCCCACCTCCAGAATAGGGTCTTTCTTTTTACCAAAGAACATTTTGAACAATACAGGCCCCGTGGTAACCACTACCAGCCCGATAACGATTTTTTCAAAATTGTGTTTTACCCATTCATTTTCACCGAGGAAATAGCCCGCCAGTGTCATGCTTCCTACCCAGGCGATACTGCCTACAACATTGTAGAAAAAGAATTTTTTTCTGTCCATCTTCACTACCCCCGCTACGATAGGAGCAAAAGTGCGTACGATAGGTAGAAAACGGGCGAGAATGATGGCGCCTCCTCCTCTTTTCTCATAAAAATCATGCGCCTGCTGCACATGTTTCCGTTTAAACAGCAAGGTATCTCTTTTCTCAAAAAGTACAGGTCCGGTTTTTCTGCCAAACCAGTATCCTACACTATTGCCTACGATACCTGCAATGGTAATTAACGTGATCCAATATAGGACATTGATGGGGTCGCTGTCCGTAGGATTTTTGGAATTGGCAATCATCAAACCGGTAACGAACAACAGGGAATCACCCGGCAAAAAGAAGCCTATGAATAAACCGGTTTCGGCGAATATAATAAGCGCCACAAGGTACAAGCCGCCGTAAAGCATTACAAGCTCAGCAAGCTTTTCAGCATTCATCAATTCTTTAAATAACTCTATAATTTCTTGCATAACGGGCGTGAAAATAGTCTATTTTAGGCGTATAAAACGGGAGGTTTTCAAAATTTCGCTTTGTTTTAGTATCAGCCTCTTTTTGGCTCTTCTGCATGCCGTTAAAACTGCTCGTTATTCCAAAGGGTAAATACCTAACTTTGCACTCCTATTTTATACAAAGGAAAAAATGTTAGATACTATTGAAGCCGCCCTGGACGACCTCAAAAAGGGGAAGTTACTGATCGTAGTAGATGATGAAGATCGGGAAAATGAAGGCGATTTTGTAACGGCGGCACGAAACGTAACCCCGGAGATTATCAATTTTATGTCGAAATATGGTCGCGGACTCATCTGCGCCCCTATTACCGAAGAGCGTTGCGCACAACTGAACCTTAACCTTATGGTGGAGAACAACACGGTGCTGCATCAAACGCCTTTCACCGTTTCTATAGACCTGATAGGGCAAGGCTGTACAACGGGCATCTCCGCTCACGACCGTGCCAAAACAGTGCAGGCATTGATAGACCCCAACACCCTGCCGGAAGACTTAGGTCGCCCGGGACATATATTTCCTCTGCGTGCCAAAAACGATGGAGTGCTGCGCCGCACCGGACATACCGAAGCCACCGTGGACCTTGCCAGACTTGCCGGTTTTGAACCCGCAGGCGTGCTGGTGGAAATTATGAACGACGACGGCACCATGGCGCGCTTGCCTCAATTGCTGGAAATTGCTAAAAAATTTGACCTCAAAATCATTTCCATAAAAGACCTTATCGCCTATCGTCTGAAAATGGAAACACTTATAGAAGAGGAAGTGCGGGTGCACATGCCTACCAAATACGGAGAATTTGAACTCATCGCCTTCCGCCAGACCAACACTGGCGAACAGCACCTGGCGCTCCGAAAAGGTACATGGGAAAAAGACGAACCGGTTTTGGTGCGCGTACACAGCTCTTGCTTTACAGGCGATATTCTTCATTCCCTGCGTTGCGACTGTGGGGAACAACTACAACGTTCGATGGAGATGGTGGAGGAAGCCGGAAAAGGATTGGTGCTTTATATGAATCAAGAAGGACGCGGTATAGGGCTGCTCAATAAACTGAAAGCCTATAAACTGCAAGAAGAAGGAAAAGATACCGTAGAAGCCAACCTGGCACTCGGGTTTAAAAACGACCAGAGAGATTATGGTGTGGGAGCGCAGATACTCCGTTACCTGGGCGTTTCCAAAATTAAATTGATGACGAACAATCCTCGTAAACGGGCAGGTCTTTTAGGCTATGGGTTGGAAATTGTGGAGAATGTGCCGATAGAAATCACACCCAATCCACACAATGAATTTTACCTACGCACCAAACGGGATAAGCTGGGGCATGAAATATTGAAATAGGTTAAGGATAAGCCTACTCATCTTCTTCAAAAAAGCTAAGTAATCCTTCAAAATAATAATCTTCCAGCCCCTGGATAAAATCCTCGAAATCTTCATCGGGGATGTTTGTCTGCACAAATTCCATAGAAGTGCCGGATTTATCTTCATGCAATTTTATGGTTACTATAGAAGGCTCATTGGCTCCGAAATACCATTGTTGCACTAGTTTTTTGCCATAATCAAATTCCAGGTTTCTGCCGCTGATATCCCCATCCCACAAGGAAAACTCCGTATCGGGAACGTCTTCAAATTCCACGCCGCCTCCTGTCCATAGGCGCAAGCTAAGCGGACGGGTAAGGGCAAGATATACTTCTTCGGGAGTGGCGGCAATTTTTAGGTATTTCTTGAAATTTTTCATCCGAATATTTCGGTAAATGTGTTGAAATAAATTCGTTTTTAAACCCATAAAACAGAAAAAAGAAAATGCAGTGGACTATAAACCGCTATTTTATAGGCAAAGCACGGCTCCGTTTATCAAGTCCTATCTTGTCCGCACCAAACCAATTCCCTGTCGCTTCTGTCTTTTTGTACTGATTTTTAAATACACAGCTTTCGTGAAAAATAAATTTATTCTCTCTCTGCTTTTTGTTTGTTTCGTATCGCAGGTGTTTGCATTGAAGAAACGTGTGCTTTTTATAGGCAATAGCTATACTGCCGTAAATGATCTTCCGCTCATGCTCAAAAATGTAGCGGCTTCCGTAGGGGATACGGTGGAGTACGACAGTCGCACCATGGGCGGCTATACCTTGCAGCAACATGCTTCCGATGCTGCTACGCTCAGCAAAATCATGCTGGGCAACTGGGATTATGTGGTGCTGCAAGAGCAAAGCCAGCGACCGGCTTTCCCCATCACTCAGGTAGAAACAGAGGTATTTCCTTATGCCAAAAAACTGGATAGCTTGGTGCGCCATTACAACAGTTGTGCAGAAACGGTTTTTTACATGACCTGGGGATATAAAAACGGAGATGCGGGAAATTGCGCCGTTTATCCGCCTATATGCACGTATCAGGGGATGGATAGTTTGCTCCGCTCCCGCTATACGATGATGGCAGACAGCAATGATGCCCTTGTAAGTCCTGTAGGTCCGGTGCGCCGCTATCTTCGCACCTATCATCCTGCAATCGAATTGTATGATATCGATGGAAGTCATCCTTCGGTAGCGGGTACCTATGCGGCTGCCTGTAGTTTTTATTCAGTGCTTTTTCGGAAAGATCCTTCAGGTATCAGCTACCATTCTTCTTTGTCTGCGTCTGATGCGCTTGTCATCAGATCGGCTGCCAAAACGGTTGCTTTCGATTCGCTCACGACATGGAATGTAGGCAGCTATGATCCGCAAGCACAATTTTCATTTACCGTTAATGCTACGCAAGTGAGCTTTTCCAATCAATCGTTACTGGCAAAAAATTATTACTGGGATTTTGGCGATGGCGATACGGCTACATCGGTTCATCCCGTTCATAACTATGCCCATACCGGTAGTTACCAAGTGCGGCTGATAGCGAAAAACTGTGCTTTCTCCGATACGTTGGAGCGCAGTCTTCAAATTACTGCTACGGAAGTGAACGATGTACTCTCCGCTGAAATCGCTGTGTTTCCCAATCCCGTAAAGGATCTGCTGACCATCCGGATGCCTCTGTACCTGCTGCAAGCTATTCAACTCATCAACAGTCATGGCGAGCTACTTCATCCTGAAATTAGCAAAAACGAACCGGAAGGTCTTGTTGAGATTCATCTTGCTCCTTATCCACCCGGCGTATATTTTATTAAAATGATGGTGGATGGAAAAGAAGAAATTCGTAAGGTAGTAAAGCATTGACAGGGTGATAATAAAATAAATAAAATACGTATTTTCGACCGGTAACTACTGTAATGCAAGCCAGTTGAAAGAGTTTAAACCCATTATTCTTTTTATCGTTAAGTTTTTTGCGGTGTATTTTATTCTTTTGATAGGATACAATCGTTATCTATCTTCTTATCATGCACACAATCGTGCGGATGCATGGAGCAGTGCAGTGGCCGCAGGTTCGGTGAATCTGGCGAAAATAGCAGGCTTTAAGGCAGAGGCGGTAACCGATAGTCTGCAACCCCGGATATGGATTTATATGGACGGGCAAAAAACATCGTATATCAATGAAGGTTGCAATGCCGTTTCCCTCCTTATTCTTTTTGCGGCATTTATAGTTGCATTTTCCACTACGTGGATAAAAACGCTGCTGTATATTTTAGGAGGATGGGTGGTCATTCAGCTTATGAATATCCTGCGGATTGTATGGCTCAATTATATCTTCCGCTATCATCAGGAATACGGCAAAGCCGCTCATGATTATTTATTTCCCCTCCTCATTTACGGAACTGTTTTTCTTTTGTGGGTGGTGTGGGTGCGTATGTTTTTCGTAAAAAAGATAAAAGCAACATGAGCAAACCCTTCCGATATGTGCTGATCGCTTTCTTGGCAGGGAGTCTGGTGCTCGTCAGGAAATACGAAACGGTCTTGTTTTACGATCCTTTTTTGCAGTATTTCCGGGGAAAGACCGGCAGGCTGCATTATCCCGAATATGATTTTGCAAAGCTCATAGGGAATGTGTTTTTTCGTTATTCGCTTAATACGGTTTTGTCGCTTTTCATCATTGGGCTTGTCTTCCGGGAAATGCGCTACGTACGGTTTTCAGCCTATGTTTATCTGCTTTTTCTTCTATTGCTCTTACCTTTGTACGGCTATCTGGTCCTTCATTATTTTGAAATGGGGGATAATATAGGGTTCTACATCCGCCGGTTGTTGATCCAGCCCATGCTGCTCTTGCTTTTGTTGCCGGCATTTGCTGCCTATAAACCCCAAAATATTCGCTCTGCCGGCAGATGAAATAATGACGAAACTCATCGGTAAGTATGATGATTGTTTAACAAATAAATAATAGATTATAGGGAGGACTGGTTAATTTTGCCCTTTCGCTTTTTTTGATTTACCCAAATCCCCTTTATGAAAGATATCATCTGTCCTAAATGTAAAAACCAAGATATAGATAGAGTCCCGCGCCCGAGTTTTATGAAAAAATGGATGCCGTGGCTACCGTATCGGAAGTTTTTTTGCTATAGTTGCAGCCGGAGCATGTACCTGAGGGTGTATAAAAAACAAGATAACAACAAAGACCAGCAACGAACCTTTAACTATTTCGACCGCAAAAAAGATTAGGAAAATAGCGTGTATTAAGGGTACACTGCAAATAGTATAGAATGCCTGTAAAATTCTAAAAAAACATCTCAATAACATCTTGATAACAAAAAGGTGATGCCAGTCTGTTGCGGAGTTTTATTAAATTTACCTCCATTGATTAGTTCATTACTCTTAGTTGTTTAAATACCCTTTTTTATAATGAAGCCCCTTTATTGCCCTAAGTGTAGAGTGGAACGTTTGGAGAGAATTTCAAGACCCCGCTTTTTTAAAACCTATCTTTCATGGTTGCCGGTGCGCCGTTACTTTTGTTACAAATGTAAGCGAAGCCGGTACATGCTCGTTTCTAAAGAGCGGTTAGAAAAACATAAAAGCAGGCATTAAATAGAAGAATTGCTTTTACATTTGTTTTCTGTTGAATCAAAAAATCGTTGCCATAACAGATGTATGCTTTGGTGAAGGAGTACAAATTGTACAGCCTGTAAACCTCTATGGCTGCACCATCGGCGACCACTGCTTCATAGGTCCGTTTACCGAAATACAAAAAAATGTAAGGATTGGGAAAAACACGAAAGTTCAATCACACAGTTTTATTTGTGAGCTCGTAACCATCGGTCATCATTGCTTTATAGGGCACGGGGTTATGTTTGTAAATGATCTTTTTCAGACAGGCGCTCCGGCAGGTGGCGATGCCTCCAAGTGGAAAGCCACGGTTATAGGCAATCAGGTATCTATCGGCTCCAATGCTACGATACTGCCCGTAACCATCTGCGACCATGTGGTGATCGGTGCAGGAAGCGTGGTAACGAAAGACATTACTAAGCCCGGTATCTATGCCGGTAATCCCGCGCGGTTTCTAAGGACGGTATAATCCGGCGCTTTAATGCTTATATTTACCCCTTTCATAGCCTATCCATCACTTTAAAATTTGAAATTTGATTTTTAGAATTTTGAATTTTTTTGATTTTTGGAATTTGAACTTTGGATTTTGTTTTTTTAGACTTTGGAATTTTCAACCTACTATGCCTTTTACCTTTGCTCATCCTGCTGCTGTTTTCCCGTTTAAGTTTATCCCACCGAAATATTACTCGTGGGCAGGCTTGATTATAGGCAGTATGGTTCCCGATTTTCAGGCTTTTGTGAAGCTGGGAGGGAATAAAATATTGAGCCATTCCTGGATGGGCGTTTATACCTACGATCTCCCGCTGGGTTTATTTCTCGTGCTGCTGTTTCATTATATTGTTCGGAATGCGCTGGTAGCGAATATGCCTTCCTTCCTACGGTCGCGGTTTTCTATTTACACCATGATCAAAAACGAACACTATTTTACCAAACGTTATATAGCGATATTTTTTTCGCTGCTTATAGGCATTTACTCGCATCTTATTTGGGACAGACTTACGCATACGGCGTCTTATACCCACACTACCGATTTGCTGGGTCTGGAACTTTCCTACGGGCAGAAGAATGAATTGCAAATTTTATTACAATGGGGTTGCAGCATTATAGGCATTATCATCCTCACCTGGCTGGTAGCGGTCATGCCGGTTTCATCTGTTGTTTCTATTAAAGCAATGAAAAGTTACTGGATCATTGTAGCGCTGGTGAATGCCTTGGTTTATTTTATCCGCATCCGCTATACGTATATTTGGGGAGATGAAAAAAACATTCTTATAGGCGGCTTTTTGTGGGGCGTGGTAGTAGCTTCGGTCTTGTATAATCTTAAATTCTATCATAGCATTGTCATCCCTAAAAAACTAAAAACATAACGTGGTACGATTTGCCCTTATCGGTTGCGGCAGGATAGCCCGGCGTCATGCCCAGCATATACAACACAATGGAGTGCTGGCAGCGGTGTGCGATACGGTAAAAGAAAAAGCCGACGAGCTGGCACAAGCCTATAATGCGAAAAGCTATTACCATATAGAGGACTTGCTGCGGCATGAAAAAAATATAGACATTGTAAGCATTTGCACACCCAACGGGCTTCATGCGCATCATAGCATTCTTGCCTTGAAAGCAGGGTGCAATGTACTTTGCGAAAAGCCTATGGCAATCAGTCTGTCGGCTTGTCGTAAGATGATGGCTACGGCAGAGGAAACAGGCAAGCAGCTTTTTGCCATCAAGCAAAACCGCTTCAACCCGCCTGTAGCTGCTGTAAAAAAATTACTGGAAGAAAATCGTTTGGGGAAGTTATACAGCATTCAGCTCACGTGTTTCTGGAACCGGAATGCAGCGTATTACCACAATTCATGGAAAGGAACTAAAGAACTTGATGGCGGCACGCTTTATACGCAATTCAGTCATTTTATAGATCTGCTGTATTGGATGATTGGCGATGTGAAAAAACTACACGCATTTACTGCCAATGCCGCACACAAAGGCATGATTGAATTTGAAGACAGTGGGGTGGTAATAGTGGAGTTTGAAAATGGAGTTATCGGAACGATTAATTATAGCGTGAATAGTTATAGAAAAAACATGGAAGGCTCGCTTACCATATTAGGAGAAAAAGGTACGGTGAAAATAGGAGGGCAATATTTGAATGAACTGGAATACCAGGAAATTGAAGATTATAAAATAGAGCATCTTCCACAAGGAAACCGCGCCAACAATTACGGCGATTATCAAGGCTCTATGAGTAACCACGATAAAGTGTATGAAAATGTAGTAGCCGTGCTCAAGGGAAACGCAACCATTTCTGCCAGCGCTTTTGAAGCCATGAAAACCGTGGAGATTATTGAAAAAATATACAATGCCGCTAAGGGGATTTATTGAACTTATTGTATGCTCCCAACAATCCCCTATGTTACACTCCTAAATACGGTATAGCGCAGCAGTATTTCTATTCCCAAACAAATCAGAGCCAGCATGGCAAAAGGAAAAAACAACTCTGCATAGTGTTTATAGGAGCTGATTTCCACTTTTGTTTTTTCGAGTTTATCAATATCAGCATAGATGGATGCCAGCGATTTGTTGTTGGTAGCTCTATAATATTTACCGCCCGTTTCGCTTGATATTTTTTGGAGTAAATCTTCGTCTATTTGTACTTCCTGCATTTGCATCTGCATACCCATAGGCGTATTCGTAGGGTAGGGTGCCATTCCCTTTGTGCCTACGCCAATGGTATAAACACGAATTTTATAGGCTTTCGCTATTTCCAAAGCAAGTTCGGGTCCAATTTTTCCCACATTATTTACGCCATCCGTCAGCAGGATGATAATCTTACTTTTTCCGTTTGATTTACGGATGCGATCTACTGCCGTAGCTAATCCTTCGCCTATGGCGGTGCCATCTTCCAGCATTCCGCTTTTAATGCCGTCTATCTGTTCTTTCAGCACGTTGTGATCGATTGTGATGGGGCAAAGTGTAAAGCTCTCGCCGGCGAAAATCACCAGACCGATTCTATCCGTGGGGCGTTTGTCCACAAAATCCATCGCTACTTTTTTTGCTGCTTCTATACGGTTGGGCTTTAGGTCTTCGGCAAGCATACTGCCCGATACGTCTAAAGACATGACAATATCTATACCGTCGCTGTCTATGCTTTCCGTTACATTGCTCGACTGCGGGCGTGCCAACGCTATAATCAAAAAAAATAAAGACAATATCCGCAATACAAAAAGCGCCGGACGAAAACGCACACGCCAGGATGCATTCATCAGCTTTAAGTGATTAGTAGTGCTGAAACGAAATGCCGGAGCAGTTTTTTTTCTTTTGTATTGCCACCATATCATCAGTGGCAACAGTAGCAGTAATCCGAAAAAATAAGGATGGGCAAAGCTGATATGTTTCCAGTCTAATAATGCTTCCATGTTATGACGGCTTGTTGTGTGTCTCTACAATCACCGGTTTGGTGGCGGTTACAAATTGTTTGGTCTGTTCTAATGCCTGTGTATGTTCGTAGGGCAAAGGCTGTGCTTTCGCAAACTTCGCGAGATCTGCCGTATGCAATACTTCTGCCAGCTCATCATAATATTTACTCATTTCTTTATGCTCATGACTTTTGCTGAGTATCTCATCTGTTGTCAGCTCCATAGCCGGTGTTTTAAAACGTTCCTCAATATAGCTTCTGAGAATATCCGTCAGCTCCGAGTAGTACGATTTTACATTGCCTTGCTGCCATAGCTTTTTTGCATCCAGTTCATCCAGCAAGCGCAGTGTTTTTTGTTGTAAGGTTTCGGAAGGTATAGAAGGAGCTTGCTCTGTTGCGGGTTTTTTCTTTATTAATTTTCTGATAAGAAGAATGAGGAATACCAGTAGCACGATGCCACCGATTATCCACGGCAAGTATTCTTTCCAGTCAGCCTTTACAGCAATGATGTTTTTAATACCGCGAAAAGCTTGGCTTGTATCTACGGGTACCGTAGTAACACTCACTAAAAAACTATCGGTGTGAAGGGTATAAGCAGCACCGTTTTGAGGCAATACCGAAAATTGAAAAGAAGGCACTAAAAACAAGCCGCTGTCAAAGCCCGTGATGAGCAGTCGTTGTTTATAAATAGTAGCCATACCGTTTTGCAGGGTATCTATCTTGCCACGTTCCACCACTTCTAGTTGGTGGAAGGTATCGGGTATGAACGCCCATTGCACCACCTCGTTTCCTTCTTTCTTTGCTTCGATGAATAGCTTTATCTGATCGCCCACGGTAATGTCCACCGCATCCAGCTTGGCATGTACGGAAACATTACCTTGCGCATTTGCTTCTTTCAAAAAAGAAAAGCAAAGAAGAACAAAAGCAAAAAAAATACGGGTACGGTTCATACAATTATCTTGCTTTAAAAAACGCTTGCAGTTTTTTGATATAATCTTCATGAGTAGGCACAGATAGTAAGGCGGCATTGCTTTTCCGAAAAGTTTGCACACAGTATTGCTGCTGTCCGTCAAATACTTTTTGATACTGTAGCCGCAGCTCTTTATCGGAAGTGTCAATCCAGTTCATCGATCCGTTTTCGGCATCCATAGCCTGTATCAAACCCATTTCAGGCAATTCTCTGTCGGCTTTGTCATATACCTGCACTCCTACTATATCATGTTTTTTTGCCGCATGTTGCAGGGCTTTATCATAGGGCTTGCTGATAAAATCACTCAGCACGAAGGCAATCGTTTTTTTCTTAACTACATTATTCAAATATTCCAGTGCCGCCTGCACCTGTGTGTCGTTGCTTTGCGGGGGTTCTAAAGCCACCAGCTCCCGAATGATGCGCAGAATATGGCTTCTTCCTTTTTTGGGAGGAATGAATTTTTCTACTTTGTCGCTGAAAAAAATAACGCCTACTTTATCATTATTGGTAGCCGCCGAGAAGGCAATGACCGCACATATTTCCGTGATCAAATCCCGCTTGGAACGGTTGTGCATCCCAAACAACGAACTGCCGCTAATATCCACCAGCAGCATCACCGTCAGCTCCCGTTCTTCTTCAAAAACCTTTATATAGGGATGTGAGAAACGCGCGGTTACATTCCAGTCTATCGCTTTCACATCATCGCCAGGCGTATATTCCCTTACTTCACTAAATGACATGCCCCTGCCTTTAAATGCCGAATGGTACTCACCGGCAAAAATATGGTTGCTCAATCCTTTTGTCTTTATTTCAATGCGCCTTACACGTTTCAGTATTTCGGATGTGGTAAGCATGGGGGCTGTGCTGCTCTGTCTGTTTTAGTTTAATGAACAAAAATAAGGGCTATGCCATGCACGGAAAAAGGGCTATTATTAAAATTTTCTCAAAATATAATTGTACAGACGCGATGCATCGGGTTTGTACAAGGTCGTTGTCCCACCATTACAATCCTTATTTTTGCCCTTTCTAAAAATATGATGCACTACGTTTCGGCAGAAGGAATCAGTAAAGACTACGGCACAAAATCCTTATTTAAAGACCTTTCCTTTCATATCAATGAGGGCGATAAAATAGCGTTGGTAGCCAAAAACGGCAGCGGCAAATCCACCATCCTGAAAATCCTATCCGGCAAAGAACAACCGGATGAAGGCAGGGTATGGGTGCATAAAGACGTAACGGTAGCCTTGTTTGAACAAGAACCTCTCTTCCAAGAAACGCTTAGTATCTTGGATAATATTTTTCACTATGAGCATCCTGTTATTGAGGCGATAAAAAACTATGAAACCGCAAGCGAACAGGAAAATGCAGAAGCGCTTAGCGAAGCCATCATAAAAATGGACGAACTGAATGCCTGGGATTTTGATGCTAAAGTAAAACAGATCTTAGGCAAGCTGAATATTCATCAACTGGAACAAGCAGTAAATACCTTATCCGGCGGGCAACGCAAGCGGGTGGCTTTAGCACAAACGCTTATAGACATTGGCTTTGAGCATAAACATGTTCTTCTTATTATGGATGAGCCTACCAATCATCTGGATGTAGAAATGGTGGAATGGCTCGAACATTATCTGAGCCAGGAAAACATAACCTTACTGATGGTAACGCACGACCGCTATTTTTTAGATGCTGTATGCGAAGAAATATGGGAGCTGGATGACAATAAACTCCATACCTATAAAGGGGATTACGAAAATTATATAGAAAAAAAAGCGGCACGCATCGAAAGCGAGCAGGCTACGATAGACAAAGCCCGAAATGAATACCGAAAAGAACTGGAATGGATGCGCAAACAACCGAAAGCCCGCACCACAAAAGCCAAAAGCAGAGAAGATAATTTTTACAAAGTAGAAGCCGTAGCTAAGCAGCGTATCACCGATCAACAAGTGGAGTTGCAGATGAAGATGAACCGCCTCGGCGGCAAAGTGGCGGAGATGAAAAAAGTCTATAAAAGCTTTGGCAATGAAGTAATCCTCAAAGGTTTTGATTATACCTTCAGCAAGGGAGAGCGCATAGGCATCATCGGTAAAAACGGTGCCGGAAAATCCACCTTCTTAGAATTGTTGCAAGGGCGGCTACATGCGGATAGCGGTAAGATAAACATAGGTGATACCGTAGTGTTTGGGAATTTTTCGCAACAAGGATTGGAGATAAAAGAAGATATGCGCGTTATTGAATTTGTGAAAAATATAGCCGAAAATTTTCCGCTTGCAAAAGGCGGATCGCTAAGCGCAGCACAATTTCTACAGCTTTTCTTATTCACGCCGGAGCAGCAATATACTTATCTTTCCAAGCTAAGTGGCGGCGAAAAAAAACGTTTGCAATTACTTGCCGTACTTTTTCGCAATCCTAATTTTCTGATATTGGATGAGCCGACCAACGATCTGGATTTACCCACACTTTCCGTGCTCGAAAATTTTCTGAGTGACTATCCCGGCTGCCTCATCATCGTATCGCATGATCGTTATTTTATGGACCGCTTGGTAGATCATTTGTTTGTATTTGAAGGTAAGGGCGTTATCCGAGATTTTCCCGGCAACTATAGCCAGTACCGCATAGCGCAGAAAGCGGAAAGCAAGCAAGACGATAAACCGAAAAATGAGCCGGTAAAAGACGAGGATGTAGATAGCAAATCCGTGGAAAAGAAAAAGAAACGTTCCTATAAAGAACAGCGTGAGTTCGAACAATTAGAAAAAGAAATTCCCGATCTGGAAAATGAAAAGACCGCGATAACAGAGCAAATGAGCGCCGAAGCACTTGCCTATGAAACGCTGCAAAAACTCAGTAACCGCATTAATGAAATAACGCAACTCCTTGAAGAAAAGGAATTGCGTTGGTTGGAGTTGAGTGAATATACGTAAAGCCCTCTTATTTTTCCGGCGTTAGCTTTTTCCATTGGCTATGGTCTATGTCTTTATAGCCGATTTCATCCAGTTTTTGTGCAAGTTCTTTCAGGAATATAGGCCCGAAATGAGCATTGGAGATTTTATGTTCTTCGCCATTTACGGTATAGCTATAGTAAATGCCGGGCAAATCGGCTATCGGAAGTTCGTAATAATCGGCGCAGGTATCCACCCGGTATTTTCTAAATTCATCCAGTATTTTTTCGGCATTGGCAGCGCCTATATTTTTCTCATACACACCTGAATCTTTTATAAAACGAATTCCCGAATACCGCAAGGTGCCGTCTTTGAACAGCTCAATATGATAGACCGGACATTTCCCGTAACAAGGAGTGCGGCGCATGAGTACTTGCTCAAAATCGGGTTGCTTAGGCGAAGTCTTTACCGAGGTTTTTTTCGATTGTGCACAAGCGGCAAGAGAAAGAATAATAACAGGCAGTATGATGAATAAGTTCTTTTTCATTAGATTGCTTTTTTTTGAATGGGGCTAAAGATAGCTCTGTTTTAAGACTTCAATTACAAATATGTTGCCAAACCACCCAACCCCATCGCTTTATGATCTCGCATTAACCTTTGTACCCGAAGTGGGAGGAAAGACCATTCGCGTTTTGCTGGCACGCTTTGGCAGTGCCGAAGCTATTTTTAAGGCCTCTTTATCGGAGCTGAAAAAAGTAAACGGCGTAGGAGAAGTGCGCGCTGCCATGTTCAAACAAGCCGCTATTATGGAGCGGGCGCAAAAAGAAATGGAGTTTGTAGCCAAGCATCAGATTCAACTGCTTCATTTTAGCTCGCCGGATTATCCCAAACGTTTAAAGCATTGCGAAGACGCACCGGCGCTGCTTTACTATAAAGGAAATGCAAACCTTAATGATGCAAAAATCATTGCCGTCATAGGCACACGGAAAAATACAGACTACGGACTGCGTGCCACCGAGCATTTGATAGAAGGATTGAAAACCTTAGAGAATGTCATTATTATAAGCGGACTTGCCGCCGGCATTGATACCATTGCCCATAGAGCCGCATTGAAAAATGGTTTGCAAACTGTAGGCGTTTTGGGACACAGCTTGGATAGAATTTATCCGTTTACCAATAGTGCGCTGGCAAAAGAAATGATTGCACACGGCGGTTTGCTTTCGGAGTTTCCTTCCGGTACAAAACCCGACCGGCAGAATTTTCCCGTACGCAACAGGATCGTAGCCGGACTGAGTGATGTAACCATCATAACAGAGAGCGATATAAAAGGAGGCGCCATGATAACGGCTTATATGGCGGTAAGCTATAATCGCGATGTAGCCGCTGTACCAGGTAGGGTGTTTGATAGCAAATCGCAAGGCCCTAATAGTTTAATCAAAAGAAATATGGCTGCTTCGGTTGCTGATGCGCAGGATGTATTGCAACTGATGAACTGGCAGGCAGATCAGACGAAGAAAACCGTGCAGCAAAAAATATTTATTGATCTGTCGGAAGAGGAGCAACGCATCCTAAATACCCTACAGGATAAAGAAAAACTTCATGCGGATGAATTGCTCTCCGCTACCGATTTTAAAGCATCTCAATTGGCTTCCGTTTTGTTGCAACTGGAAATGCACGGATTGGTGAAAACGTTACCGGGAAAATTTTACAGGCTTTCCTGATGCCCAGTGTTTCTTCTTTTTGATGGGGAAAATGGTCATCAACAAAATCCGAAAATCTGTTCGCAGACTTCGGTTGTAGTAATATGACAAATTCATTCGTACTTTATCGGGGAAAATATGTTCGTCATTATAGCGCTGCGGGTCTGGTTGCAAGGAAAGAAGACTGTCTTCCTGTTTGTATTTTAAAGCAGCAAGCGAAGTGATTCCCGGTTTTAATTCCAGTATTTTTCTTGCTTCCCCAGTCAATTTATCGTAATAACCTTCTATATCTGGGCGAGGCCCGACAAGCGACATGCTGCCTGCGAGTACATTAAAAAACTGCGGAACCTCATCTATTTTATACCTTCTGAAAAACGCACCTATAGCCGATATATTCCCGGTTTTCGGATGAAGGGTTTTTAATTTATAAATGGTAAACAGCCGCCCGTAACGTCCTACGCGTTTCTGAAAAAACAAACCGTTGGAACCCGTATCTGCACAGGCTATGAGGTAGCAGATAAGGAGGATAGGCGCCGAGATAAGAAGCAACGACAACGAAACGGCTATATCAATTATTCGTTTAGTCAATAGGGAATTGGATTTTTAAAAAATTACGGAATTCAAAATTTAAAATGAAAATTCAAAATTCAAAATCCCGAATCCAAAATTCAAAACCCAAATTACTCCACCCTCACCCGCACACCTTCGCTATGGCTCGAAAACTCCGGCGCATACATACATTGAATGGTGGCGATGCCGTTGGAAAAATCTCCTTTCTGCTGTACGAACACCGGATATTCAAATACATATTTTCCTTTGCGCAAATGGTCGAAGAAAAAATTCGTACTCACGTCTTTCGTGCTTTCATAATAGCCTAATCCGTTTTGGTATTTATAGCTGCTGATCACATTTACCGGCTCAAAGCAGGAAGCCCGCATATCTTTCAGGTGCACGTATTCCATATCTCTGTCCACGATGATTTCTATTCTTGCTTTCACTTTATCGCCCACTTTCAACACGTTTTTATCCGTTATAGGCACCAATTCCGGTCCGCGTGCGGTAGGGCGTTCTATGAATAATTGCTTTTTAATTTCCAATGGCGTTTTAGCGCTGCTGATCTTGTCGAGGTTTTCAAAATATTGCCAATAGACAGCGCCCCATGAGGGCAATTTTGAATTTTGAATTTTGAATTTTGAATTGCTCACCGTCAACACAATATTCCCCATATTCGGTTTCACGTCGCTGCCCTTAATTTTTGTTTTGAAATAACCGGTTCCCGCTGCTTGTTTTTGTTCGGTGCTTTTTATGGTTTTATCACCTAAATTTATTGTTACCATAGTTTCATTTTCCAACCAGTTATTTCCTGTAAGCAACAACGCATAGCAGGCATCCGCGGTAGCTTTGGTCGTTTCCCAACTGTTGGTTTGTTTGTTTTTGAGCAGCCATAGTTTCATCTTATCAACCGTAGCTGCATCTTTATCCACTTCATTGAAGCACTCTATCAAAAGCGATTGTGTTTCTATAGGCGCTTCGTACCACCAATAGCCATAACCGCGCTGCACCCAATACATGCCCATTTCTTCCTTGCTGATGGAGGTTTCACGCAGGGATTGAATGATGTTTTTAGGCGTTTGTGTATTCCCGTTTCTATGCAAGGCTAATGCAATCATTCCTTTGGTAAAGGCGTTGAAGTTGGACCAGTATTTATTTGCCTGACCTGAAAAATAATCGAATGCTTTTTTGTCTTCGCTGCGCAATTCATTCCCTAAAAAACTACGCATATACAAATAATACACTTGCGTATAGCCAATGTGTTGCTCGTCTAATTTTGCTTTGTTTTTTATCAGGTTATCATAGTCATTTTTGATTTCTTTATCCAGATAAGGCAATGCTTTTTCGATGATACGTTTGGCGTTACCGCTTTTATCCTTCACCCCGAGCTTTTGCAATTTCGCCAATCCTATAACGATATACTGCGTAATATATCTGTCGGCATACATACCCTCAAACCAACCAAAAGCGCCGCTTTCCTGCTGTTGATTCATCAGCTTTTTTATCGTATTGTTTAGTTCTTTGGAAAGTTTATAGGCATCAAATAACTGAGCGATGTGCTTGCGTTGTTCCGTTTCGTTTTGGGCATCCATCACCCATGGTGTTTCTTGTAGTAAAGCGGATTTCAGCTCTTCATTTGCCTCATCCCCCAACCCCTTCTCCATGAATGGAGAAGGGGCGTTTTTCCATTGCTCAAAAACCGCTTTCACTTTCGGTGCTTTTTCTATAATGTGCGTTGCCAATGCCGTAGCATAATACCTGTTGAATGTTTGCTCCGCACATTCGTAGGGATACTCCATCATGTAAGGCAAAGCCTGTACCGCATACCATGCAGGATTGCCGGTATATTCTATCGTCAAAGCATGTTGCGCCAACGTCTTGCTCGTATCGGAGTGCAATAGTTTATCCAGGCTGAATTGTTTTGTTCCTTCACCGTTTATCCATAGAGGAAGCGTTTCTGTAACGAGCATTCTGTTCGTTATAACCGGTAAAGTATTTTCTTCACCATCGGTAAAATCACCTGCCTTCGCAGTTATGGTTATCACCACGGGCACATACATACTCTCCGGCACATGCAATTCCCATTCGGCAGTAATGCTTTGCCCCTGTGCCACGGAGAAGGTTTTTTCTTTTTGTGTGATGCGGAAGGGTAATGCTACAGGTTGATTCGTGAGCGCATTTTTCAATTCGATTTTTGCGATGCCGTTCAGATTTTTGTCGCTAAGATTCGCAATTTTTGTACTAATAATAATGTTGTCTCCCTGACGCAGAAAGCGCGGCAGGTTGGGCATCACCATCAGGTCTTTTTGTGTTTTTATCTTGCCTTCGAGATAGCCGGCACTCATGTCTTTGGTATGGGCGAATGCCATCATCTTCCATTCGGTCAATGCCTCGGGCATGGTGAAGCTCAAACGGATATTGCCTTGCGCATCGGTTTGTAGCTGCGGTAGGAAGAAGGCTGTTTCCTGTAGGTTTTTGCGGATGGAAATTTTTTCAGCATCGGATGGTTCTCCTGGTAACGATTTCTGTTGATGGGTTCCTGCATTTAATGATGCCACATCATTTGTATTCACTGTAGCCATCTTAGAGATTTCCTCGCCCGCAAAAGTTGTTGAGCTACTCGGAGCAGGAGCCGCATCCTGTAAAGCAACCCCTTCCATTGTCATCGCACGCTTAGCATACAAGCGGTCTCTACCATAACCATAATAAGCAGGTATTTTATCCATTTCATCATATCGCTTCTCATACCCGTCTATATCTTCTTGTTTTATATTGCTAAATGCTGTTCCATTCCGCTGTCCAAACCCATTACTCGCATTCCAATACACATAACTATTCAAAGAAGGAAATATGCCGTACCAGTTCCATTGATGCGTTCTAAATGCATCTAACGAAGCATCATACAAAGTCGCTACCATTTCAGCCGCTACCTTCTCTTTCTTCTTTCCGCTTATCACCATAGTCCATGTTTCCTGTGTGCCGGGTTGCAGTTTATCGCGGTGCGTTTCCCAGCTAATGTTTAAGTCTTTGTTGGTCCACGGCACATTTACCACAGCCTGTTCAGTATAAACCCTGTTCTCTTTCACCGTAATGTAAGACACCATCATCCCGCCGCGGTCTTGCTCCGTTATTTTTCTTGTCCAATCCATAGCCTTTCCGTCATAGCTTAGCTGCTCCACAGGTTTCAATCCATCCCTATCTTTTACTACGCGAAGTATATGCAGCGAGTCGTAGCCGCTTATCAGTTTCACATTTGCTATGTCATTGGGTTCTGCTGTGGGCTTTTTATTGATGAGTGCCAACGCTTCATTTGTCTTTGCGTTATCTCTTAAAACCTGCGTATATTTTTTCTCGGTTATTTCCTTCCCGTTTTTGTCTTTTACTTTCATTTCAATCACATACCAGCCGCTTTCTAAATCTACATTCCTTACTCCATCTATTACATAAACTGTACTTTGTTGAGCATGTGGGCGTGGTTGGGGAATAGGCAGTACATTTACTTTTCTTGGAATCGTAGGTGTAATCAATATGCCATATTTGTTTTCATCCTCCAATATCGTTTCTTCAAACATCGTTTTTTCAACAGCCCAATTCTGATGATTGTCTTCATTCTTATACACATCATTCGGAAAATTTTTTTTGAATGAAGCGCTGTCCATTACAAATTGGTCGGGCATTTCCCAAAGGCGCTTGCGCAATACGTTCGCGGGTTGTTGCAGTTTGGAAATTTTCACCTTCACATCTGCCGATACAAAATCCCCGTTCAGGTTTTGCGTAAGGATCTTGATGCTTTGTGTTTTTTCATCCGTTATTTGTTCAGGAACAGATGCCACAATGTTTAACGAAGTATAGCCAATCGTTACTGTTTTAGTGCTGCTGCGGGTTTCGCCGTTGATGTCGGTAACATCCGCCGTAATGGTATAAGTGAATACAGGCAAGGTTTTCGGGTCAATGCTTTCATCGGGAATGGCATCGAAATCTATTTGGAAATTTCCCTGCGCATCGGTTTCGGTAGTGCCGTTGGCGATTTCCATTTCATTAGTTTGTGGCACATAACGGTAATAATAGCACAGCCACGGATAAGGGAAATAGTACGAACGCACCACACGATATTTTACCGTTGCGCCATCTATATTATTACCCGCATACGCTAATGCCTTTCCTGAAATTTTTACGTCATCATTCAATGCGAAATCTTTTTTCACCGTATCAAATTCTACATAGAACTTAGGACGCTTGTATTCTTCTACGGAGAAATAAACACTGCCGTTTTCGTTTTCTATCCGCATGTTTCCCGTCAGCAAACCGTCGGGCGCAACAAAGCTTCCGGTAAACGAACCAAATTCATTGGTAGTAAATTCTTTGCTTTCAATTTTTGAGCTGTTCACATCATAAAACGTAACGGTGGTTTTGCGGTTGGCAATCACTTCATTTTTTCTTCCTTTATCGGACTTCTCAAACAAAATACCTTTGAAATAAATCGTTTGCCCCGGGCGGTAAATGCTGCGATCGGTGAAGAAGAAGGTTTCCTCGGTTTTGCGGTCTTCTGTTTCATAATTATAGCTATAATAATTGCCGTTTATATACACTTCATCCTTCCCGTTGCTCATTTTCACAAAGCTCACTTCGTTCTTTTCTTTCAAAGAAAAACTCCCATCAGAATTTGATTTTGCGCTGCCTTTTTTTACTTGCTCATATTCCCGCTTGCTGTTGTTGTATTGTTGTTTGTAAAAATCAATCTGCACATTGCTCAACGGTTTGCCGTTTTTGCGATGCAATACATATCCTGTTCCATTGCTTGAATTATTCACCACGCTCAAATCAGAAACCTGAAAAACCGCATAAGCCGATACATTGTTGTCGGTAGAAAAATCATCGTTCATGCTGATGATAACCGCATACATTCCGACAGGTAAAGCATCAATTTTTATTTCGGTAGCATGTGCATCCAAATCTTCCGTGCCGGGAAGTGAAATCTTCCATTGCTTGAATGCAGAGGTTTTGTATAACTCGCTCCGTTTTTCATCGGTATAGCCGTAGTAGTTCCTTTGCCAATAACGCTCCTTATCTTTTATGACTACCAACTTTACAGTTGCGTTTTTGATGTTCCTATAGTTGAGTAAAATTTTAGAAGGTTCATTGGGCAATACCACTTCTTCCACCGTTACATTCAGTGATTTTTGTTCGATGTTTTGCAACATTCTTTTAGCCGTCAAGCCTGCTTCTTCTTTAGGAAATTTTGCAATGATGTTTTCTAACTTCTCTTTTGCAGGCCGATAATCCTTACTTTGTTTATGGGAATAAGCGGTTCGTTTGCCTCTTGGAGTAACAGAAACATTTTCCTGCATCAACAATTCTGCAATCTTTACAGAAGCCAAGCCCGACAAGGGATTTTCCGCATAGTTCTTTTCAATTTGTGCTAAGGCATTTTTATACAATTCGCTTTTGTTCGTTAAGGTGGAATATTGATATACAAAAGCCAATCGTTGTAAGTCGGCATCAATGAATGCATCTTTCTTCGCGTCATTTTGGTGTAAGGAAAGCAATCGTTGATAGAGTTTTAAGGCTTTGTATTGCAGCGAAGAACTGTCCTTCGTTTTAAAATCATGCCCTATAAATTCACTTGCGGGAGCAAATGCTTTTTCATCTTTTATCGTAAATGCAAACGCCGGTTTGGTTACATCTTTTTCATCATTTTCAAAATAGCTCAACGCGCGAAATGCTAATAAATCCAATAGTGTAGGGCGAAGATGCCTTGTGTTGATTCCTTTTATTAAAACAGGATCATACTTGCCGATGTTTATTTTTTCCAATTCATCTGCGCGTAAAATGGATGCTTCATAGAGGGTTGAAATCTTATTAAAAAAGCGCTTCGCATCCCATTGTTCAAAATCATTGATGGTCGTTTCATCGCTCACATTTGTTCGGTTCATAATTTGCCATCGGTTCTGCTGATAATAGCTCCAGTAAAGCTGCGCAGTTACACTTTGCCAGATGTTTTTTACAGGGAAATTATTTTTGGCAATATAGCTTTCCGTTTTGCTGATGGCTTCTTTATACGCTTCCTCACTCCGCTGAAAATCGGCGCTCAGCAAAAACAATTCGGCTTTTAGCATTTGCACCTGTTCGTCTTTTTGCTGTGCTTTTTTATAAATTTCATTTACCACATTAGCGGCGCTTTCGGGGAAACCGCTGCTGAGCAAACTATCGGCTTTCTGCCATTCACGGCTGTAGGGTTCATTCATATTTTTCTGTGCGAAAAGAAGGTTAGAAAAAAAGATTGCGAAACTTAATGACAGCAAATATTTCATAGAATTCATTTCTGTTTAGTAAAGATAAGGATGCAGGGAAAGAATGTTTTCCATAAACGGCTTTCTGTTTTTATGCAAAAATGGGAGAGAAGGTTACCGCTGTAGCCTATAGAACGCAGGAAACTGTGGTATTGAATTGTAAAAAACAAGTAGGAGCAACGCCAAAAGAAAAGTCTGTAGAGAGCACCCGGGCACAACGGTAAGATTGCAAATATCCTTCCTCAGCAGTATCTTTCCTGATCTTCCCGGGCAATGAAACGAACTCTTGTACTATACCGATATTTTATCGTTTGCTGCCTGTTGTACACGGCTCTCCCTTTTTCTTCTTTGGCGCGTTCTTCTTTTATAGCAAAAACGGATTCGCTGAATCAATTAGCCCGGAATTATTTATCTATAAATTATCCCCAATCGGTGCAATACGCGTCTCAGGCTGCGGCATGGGCGGAGCAGCATGCTTATCCCGATGGCTATGTGCTTGCTCTTTGCCTTAAAGCAACGGCGCAGATAAATGGAAATGCTACCAGAGAAGCGTTACGCTCGCTGCATGCCGTTCCCGTAGCTATGTTTCAAAAACTCAATGCCGCTACGAAAGCGAATTTGTTTGCCACTTTGGGCTTAGGGTATTATCATTATGGCAAGTACGACTCCTCCGATTATTTTTATCAAAAAGCATTAGAAGGCTTTGAAGAAAATACGGTAGCGTATGCCTACGCCGCCTTGAAAGTGGCGCATCTCTTTCTTAAAAACGGCAGCATCTATAAGGCATCGGATTATAGGGAAAAAGCATTCCGGATTTTTTCTGAAAAAAAGGAACAAGCAGGTAGGGTATGGGCAGAGGTACTGCTTGCGGAGCTTTATTACAAACAACGATTGTATGAAAAAGCGCTTGCGGATTTGCAAGAAAAATATGCATGGTTTCAGCAACAAGGAGAGGTGAACGGTATGGCATCCGTACTGCTTTTTCAAGGGAATAATTACTACATGCTGATGCGTGATGACAGCGCCCGTATTTGCTGGGAGCAATCCTGCCGGAAGTTTTTGCAACTGGGTGATAGCAACGGCGTGGCTATTTGTTACTCCAACCTCAGCCGTGTATATCTGGATGGCGGGAAAACCGCCGAGGCGCTTGCCTATGCCTATAAAGCGCTTCATACCCTCAGCGATGAAGATTATCCCATAGTGGCTGCCGGCACGTATCAGCAATTGGGGGATATTTATGGGGAGCAGGGACACTATGCAAAAGCGGTTTCCTATGTGCAGAAAGCTTTGAATGCTGCGCGTATCATCGGTCATAAAATGATTGTAAAAGATTGCTATAAATCCTTGTCGGAATTATACGAAGCGATGGGGCAACCGGAGCCGGCGTTTAAAAACCTACGGGCGGCTTCTCGGCTCAAAGACAGCATACAGCCTCTGGAATTTAGCCGGCAATTAGCCGATATGCAGGCAGCCTATGAATCGGAAAAAAAAGAAGCGCAGATCCAGCTTTTGCAGCAGCGGCAGCAAATCAGCGCCCTGAACATGCAGCAGCAGGAAGCCGCCTTGCAGAAGCAAAGAGTATTATTGTTTTTATCGCTGACGGTCATAGTAGCCATCCTCGCTGCGGTATATTTTTATACGGCAAGGCTAAGGCTGCTTGAAAAAATAAAACGACAAAAAATTGTACAGGAAACGGAAGAGCGGGAGCGGGTGCGTATCGCAAAGGATATTCACGATGAACTGGGGTCGGGGCTGTCTAAAATAAAATTCCTTACTGAGTTTTTGAAACATCCTCATCAGCAGCAGGAGCAAAGGCAAAAGACCTTGCAATCGGTATCGGAAACGGCTGTTGCGCTTATTGATAATATGCGCGACCTGGTGTGGGCGATGAACCCGGCAAATACAACATTGGATAATCTTCTTGCACGAATGCGGGAATACAGTGCGGATTATCTGGAAGAAATACCCATCGAATTGGAATTTGAATTGCCTGCCTTCATTCCCGATAAAAAAATTGCGAAAGAAACCAGCCGGAATATCCAGATGATTCTGAAAGAAGCGCTGCAGAATATGGTAAAACATGCGGCTGCCACAAAATTATCCATACACATTACCCTGGAGCCGCAGTTCACGATGGTGATAGAAGACAATGGACGCGGATATGACGTACAGCAACAGACACAAGGCAATGGATTGAGGAATATGCAGACTCGCAGCGAGGCGATAGGCGGTGTGCTTAAAAGGAATTCTTCACCCGGCAAAGGGACGCGGATAGAGCTTTCGGTTGCGGTGTAGGTATTATTAGAATTATTATCCTCAATTATTCGATTACCGTAACCTTGCCGTACTGCATACGGTTCTGCTCATCTTTTACCACAACGTAATACTGACCCGCCGGTACATTCAATTGCATAGACAGCTCGGCAACGTTTTTGCCTTCCTGAGCTACTACTTCCTTACCCAGCATGTCTTTAACGGATACCCTATAGCTGCCTGCCTGTGAGAAGCGCAGGGTAAAAGCCCCGGTAGTGGGATTAGGAAATACTTGCAGGTAGCTTTGCTTATCCGGGGAGGCGTAGAGCTGCCCGCTGCCGAAACGCTGCATGTCTAATTTCTTCTCCTTGGGCAGGCTGTGTTCTTTAAGCCGCTGCGCCATCAGGCTTTCCGGCGAAGGCTCTTTGCCCGCCGGGCAGTTGCCGATTTGCATTTCTACAAAAGCGCCCTCTTCTACCTCAAAATTATCGGTAATGTCTATAACGCCTGCCGCCTGAAAGCGGTAGTCTGCACCATTATACACTCTTATAGGCGCATTGGTGGTAATGTTGTTGCGGGAACGCAGCCAAATGGTATTCTCGGGTTGATAGTGGTTAGCGGGGAAGTAATGACCCGAAACACCGGGAGCGCCGGGAAGGTCGAGGTTGTCGTAGCAACCGATTTTGCGGCTTGTTATGCCAAATAAATCTACACCGGCTCTATTGTAAGGATTATTAACATTGCTGCCACCCGGATTCAATTCATTTTTAATTCTTCTATTTGCATAATTAGTGTGAAATTTACCATAATAGGTGTGAAAAGGATTATCACAACGATCATAATTAAGAGGCACTAAATCATGGCTTAATATTCCTATTTGCCTGTTGGTAGCGTTAAACATTCCTGATCCTGACGAACCTTCTTCAATAATTCCTCTGTGCCAGCCAAGCACACTAAAGTATGGATTAGTAAGCTGCCGGCATATTACTTGTGTAGATACCCTTCGTCCCCACACCCAGCCAAAAAGATAATCAATAACACGCGTAACAGTATAACATGTAAAACCGACAGGTGTTTCATTCCAGCTAATTTCCGGGACAGTGCTTATCTTTTTAATATCACCTCTTGGATGATGGATACCAATATAATGCTCAAAAGACTGATCTGTGGGAACACCGGAAGAAGTTCCCCGATATGTATTGCCGGGATTCCAACCAGCGTATGTGATATTGAAGTGAGGTGGTATCGGTGTCAGGACTTCAAACAATACGAAATCGCCCCATCTAAAATCTTCTACTATTCTAAGGGCTGTTACATGTCGATATTCATAACCGTTAAAACGAAAACCGGGAGAAATAGTACTTGAATCAAAATCTCCACTCTGCCAATCTGTTAATCCACGATTCCAATTATCTGTTGAAGCGTTATCCCCATCAAGGCTTTGATAATTGAAATAAAGTACATGTCGGGCATCTTCACTAAGATTAATATTAATATCTTCTCCATCAGATATGCAATGTCTTGCAGTTAGAAGATAAAACCCGAGATTATTGTCATCAATGTTTCTATTTATGATAGTACCTGTACAAAACCCGGCACCGTCAAAATCTATTCTAACAGTAGCTTCCCTTGGTGGTGTACGGTAGTCACGTAAATATTCGGGAGTATTATCCTGAGCATTAATATTGCAATCTAATGAGAACCCAAAGCGTTGTGCTAAACAATCAATGGAGCTTATTATAAAAAGAATAAAACACGCGTATTTTTTAAATTTGTATAATTTTCTCATGGTGTATAATGTTCTACAAGTGAAAAAGTATCTTGAGAATTAACAGGAATATATTGTACAATACACAAATGGGGAGCTATTATGAATCTACCCCATCTCGTTGCTATAGGGATGTTGGTGTTAGAATTATTATCCCAAAGCCTATAATTGATTAATTTATGTACCTGTCCAAAGCCGCCAATAGTAAAAAAGCTGTCAATACCATCTTGTGCATATATTGATCCGTATATACCGCCCAAGGTTGTCTTCATTTCTATAGTATTAACTTTTATATCACTGCCATTAAAACCGATATAAACCCTAAGTTTTTTAGTTGCGTCTAAATAAGTACAATGCATATCAAAAAAGGTTTCATACGCATAAATACATTCTTCAGTATTATCTGTTTCTTTCTGAACCTCAAAATTATCTACCCAAATACTATCTCTTTTTGTACTATCTCTATTAAGGTATATCCAGTATGCACCGGGTTTATAATTTCCGAAATATTCTTCCATTAATTTGGCACGCGGTACATAGGTTGGGTTCTTGCATTTATTGCAGGAGTAATTTACTATCATTAAAAAGCAAGTCATTATAGCTATTGCAACGTTCTTCATCTGAAAATATTTGTTGTTTATTAATGGTCAGACACCTGCCTGTCGGCAGACAAGGCACTCACATGCCGGCAATCTGTGTTTTTCATTTTTCTGTGACATCACCCTCATGTTCGGTTCCTCTCAGTAAAAACTTATCGAGTTAAAGAATGTATTCTTATAATCCATCAGCCGCGGTATATCATCTTCCGAACCGGAAATGGAAAAAGCAATAAAGCGGTTACTGATAAGAAAAAAACGGACAAAACTGATAGCGGGGTAATCGGACTGAAGGGTAAGATAATCCAGCCCCATTTCTATGCCCGGCTGCCCCAGATTATTCGTGATTTCTTCAAGGCTGAGCAGTTCACTGTTGGTAGCCAGCAGGAATATCTGTGCAATAGCCCTAAGTTCGTCCCCGTCGTTTTCTTCCAAAGCAAGAGCAAAGAGCTCTTCATCTGCATTGAGATAAGCGCTGTCAAACAGGTGCACCTGCAAGCCCAATACGGAGTCCACCTCGCTGCTGTACATAATGGTATGAAGGGAAGAAAGCGAGTCTATCACTGTAGCGGTAACAGGCAACTGAAACTCAACTGCAGCCTGCGTATTGTTATATGCTATCCAACTTTGCGCAGAGACGGGTAATACCCCGAAAAATACAATGTTCAGCAAAGAAAATAGGGATTTTTTCATTTTTCATCCAGTTTTGCTTTTATCAATTCGTTCTCTTTCTTCAGCTCTATCATGTACAACGTAAGCTCCTCAATCTTTTGCAAAAGCAACTTGTTCATTTCGCTTACGTCCATACCGTTTTCCAGAATGGCTTTTTCTTCAGGAATGTCCGGCAGGTGATTGTTCTCTTTTATAAATGCTTCCACTTCGCTCAGCGGCATCAGTTCATAATCCGGTTTGAACACAAAATCCGCCCAGTCGGTCATCTGGATAACGCATCTTTTTGCTACGATGCTGCCGTCAACCCCGAGCCGGTAATCGGCAAACGCTCCTGAAGGTTTTACATCGCCGATATATACCTTGTTGTCGTTAGTTACTGTCATGGTTCTGCGCCAGGTGCTTGCAGAGGGGTCATAATTGAGAAAGGCGGTGCCTTCCCCGGTAGAACCGTAAGAAACCAGCCTTATGGCGCCTTTCCTGTCGGTAATCGTATTGTCCTTACTATACATTTCTATAGAGGGTCCGTTTGTAGAGCCAGTATTAGCGTTTATATAAAGTCCTTTTAAAGCGCTGTTCGCATTAATTTCCCTGTAAGCGTTATCTACAGCCCGTTCAAGAGATACGTTACCGACGATGGAGCTGTTGCCCACAAATCTTGTAGCGCCGTTAACGGTTAATACATTTGATAAATAGGGCGTTGTTTTAATGCCGATATTCCCGTTGGCATTGATAATAAAATGGGGGTATTCTTGGTAAGGAGGTGCGGGGTCAGGCGATACAATCTCCATAATATTGGGCGGCGTGCCGGATGGGCCGGGAAAAGTGCAATTGATGTTGGGCGTAGTCCATACCATCCTCAGTGCAGGTTGCCCCGAGTAGGTATTACAATCGGTTGTATAGCCCGTATTGACCTGCAATTTAGAAATAGGGGTGGCTATGCCGATTCCTACATTGGATGATGTGGTAAGAGGGTTTGTACCGCTCCATTGCGCCGATGCAGACAAGCTGAAAAAAGAGAAAACTAAGACAGAAAGAGAAAAATTTAGTTGCATTTGAAGGGATTTTATTTGTGAATATAATCACAAAAACTATAGTATGCAAATTATTTTTATGTGCCTACTACTCTGCAAGCAAAATGTGCTTTGTTAATAGCTTCCTATAATCGCATCATCCCTTACTACTTAAATAGTACCAAGCAACACAAAACAAAAATTATTTTTGCAGGCTATGGCGATAAACGTGGCAATCATAGAAGATGAACAGGAGATCAGGCAAAGCCTGCAACTGCTGATAAACGGTAGTGAGGGATTTTCCTGCTCGCATACGTTTTCAAATGCGGAAGATGCTATTCAATCGCTTCCTTCTTCTTCGGTGAATGTGGTATTGACGGATATTAATCTGCCCGGAAAATCCGGAGTGGAATGTATCACCCTCCTTAAACCCCTATGCCCCGAAATGCAGTTTCTGATCTGCACTTCGTTTGAAGACTCCGAGCATGTCTTTAACGCGCTGAAGGCAGGCGCTACAGGCTACCTGACAAAAACTACGCAGCACTCCAAACTGCTGGATGCCATTACGGATATTTACAATGGCGGCTCGCCTATGAACAGCCATATAGCCCGTATGGTGGTGGGGCATTTTAATGTTAGTCCTACCCATCCCGAGCTGAACAAACTTTCTTTGCGGGAAAAAGAAATTCTGGAATACCTTTCAAAAGGTTATCGCTATAAAGAAATAGCCGATAAACTGTTCCTCAGCACCGAAACGGTACGCACCCATATCCGGAATATATACGGCAAACTGCAAGTCAGTTCCCGCACCGATGCGCTCAACAAAGCCTATAGAAACTCCTGAATTTTTTACTACTAAAATGTGATTGACTTGTAAGGTATTCGTAAAGATCTTTGCAGGATAATCACTGATTGTACACTTTCTAAAAACAATAACTTATGAAAAAGCGTAACATGCTTTTTTGCTTTCTGGCATTAAGCACCATCTTATGGACATCCTGTAAAAAAGATACGGATGACCCTAAGAAAACGGAAGACCCCTACAAATGCAGCACATGCGTAACCCTGCCAGATGCACTTCCTGCAAATGACGGCAACAGCAAAGGCGTTTATAAAGGCATCGTTATCGGCTCTACCGGTACGGTGAGATTTTCCATTCAAAACGGCACAAATGATATCACGGCAACGCTAGTGATAGATGGGGTAACTACAACACTCACTTCTTCCATAGCATGGGTGAGCGGCGAACCTTATGTAGCGCCTTTTACAGGTGAGCTGAACGGACAACCGGCTTCCGTTACGTTCTCCGTGCAGGCAGATGGCAGCTCGCCGGTTATCACTTCCGCCGATATTCCCGGTCATCCCAATTCGGTTTTTACCCTTGTGAAGGAAACCTCCAATGCGCTGGTAGAATGTTTTGAAGGAACGTATAGCTCCACAAGGCCCGAAACCGGCACGTTCAATATTCTTCTTTCCCGGGCCATAGGAAAATTCGGTGGGATGTCAAGAGAAGACGGTACTGCCGAAGAAACGGATGTGAACGGTACCATTGACCAGAGCGGCACGATAAAAGATGAAGACGGACACGTGCTGGGCACTTTATCCGGCGATACCATTTCGGGCAGCTTTACCGATTCCAACGGCGCCACCGTTACGATAAACGGGAAAAGGACTTTGTAGTGTTCATTTACCCCTGTTGAAAATAGCGATAAGACTTATAAGCGTTGAACCACCTTATAGGTCTTTTTTCGTTTATAGCAGTTCCAGCAGTTTTTCCGGCGGTCTGCCGATGATGGCTTTTCCGTCTTTTACAATAATCGGTCGCTCGATAAGGATGGGATGGCGCAGCATGGCTTGCAGGTAGTCTTCTTCTTGCAGCTCTTTATCCGCATATTGTTCCAGAAAGAGTGGTTCATTTTTTCGGATGAGCTGGGAAGGGTGCATATCCAGCATTTGTAAAAGATGAATCAGTTCTTCTTCCGAAGGCGGTTGTTTTAAATATTCAATAATGTTGGCGGAAAGATGGTTCTCTTTCAGCAACGCGCATACGCCCTTGCTTTTAGAGCATTCCGCATTATGATAGATGGTGAGCATGAGTTAAAAAAAATGTCTAATTCAGCAGCAAGATATTCACGCTTCGTTGCAGGATGTTGAAGGCGATTTCTGCCATCAGGTTTTCCTTATCCAGCGTAGGATTCACTTCCGTGATTTCAAAACAGCAGATTTTATGGTTTTGCATCAGCGAAGCGAGGATGTCTTCCACTTCACGCTCCTTCAAACCGTTGCTTACGGGTGTGCCGGTGCCGCGCGAGATGGAGCTGTCCAGAGAATCCACATCGAAGGAAACATAAATATCATCGCAATTGCTAAGGTGCAGCAATGTTTGGCGTACCACATTTTCCACTCCTTTTTTGCGCACTTCCTGCACGGGTATCACTTTGATATTGTATTTTCTCAGCAGGGCTTCTTCTTCTTTTTCATAATCCCTTAGCGCAATGAATACAAGGTCTTCGGGTTTTATTTTCGGCATAATCTTGCCTATATTTTTCAGTTTTTCCCAAAGGTCTATGGTCTTGGCATCCAGGTTATGCACTTTGTTTTCTTTGTTGTCTTCGCCCAATGCGGCAGCGAGCGGCATGCCGTGCATATTGCCGGAAGGCGTAGTATAGGGGGTGTGCATATCGGCATGGGCATCTATCCATATCACGCCCAGTTTGCTTTTGGGCTTGGCTATTTTAATACCGGCTATGGTGCCGCCGGAGGTGCTGTGGTCGCCGGATAAGACCAGCGGAAACAAGCCCGATTTCAGTGTTTCCGAAACGGATTTCGCCACGCGTTCATACATGGTGTGTATGCCGGCTATTCTTTTTGCATAGGGCGATTGCACGGGTTCGTACAAAAGTTTGTTTTCCGTTTCTACTTGTTCTATAGGGAAGTTCACGAAGAAATTGCTCATGAAATCCAAAGCGGCTATCTGCATGGCATCCACGCCCAGGCTTGCGCCTCTGGTGCCCGCGCCTATTTCCGATTTTACTTCAATGATTTTTATATTTCGCATAGGCTGCAAAGATAAGGTTTGGGCTGTGGATAGAAAATCCTTAGAAGGGATAGCCGATGGCGATGTTCAGGATGATATTGTCTTCCCTCCATTTCCTGCTTCCGAAAGCAAGTTCATCCACCACCCATCCGGCATCAGCGCCGTAGGGTTTTTTTATGGGAAAAGCCGCATCGAAACGGAAGATGAAAAATCCTGCCAGATCAAAGCGCAGCCCTACGCCCGTGCTGATGGCAAGGTCTCTTCCCAAGCGGGAAAAACGAAATTCTCCATTGGGAAAATCCGGTGTTTTCTTAGCCAGCCATATATTTCCGGCATCGCCGAATACGGCACCTTTCATCTTTACCACTCCGTAAAAAAGCTGCACGATATCAAACCGGTATTCGGTATTCAGCTCCAGCTTTATATCGCCTGTGCGGTCTATGAATACGCCGCTGCCGTGGGCGGTATCATCTTTGAGGTTTTGATAAGCACCGGGTCCCAGGGTGCGAATGCGCCATCCGCGGATGCTATAAGGCCCGCCGGAAAAATATTGCTTGATATAGGGCAGGGAAGGCGAGCCGCCGTAGGGAAGTCCGAAGCCGCCGTAGAAACGCGTGGCAAGCTGAGATTTGGCCCTGTTGATATAACGCCGCACATCAAAATCGAATTTTACATATTGCGCATAGTTGATGTTGGGCTTTGCCACGGCATCTATCAGCCCCATCAGCGCACCCGCTTCTTCTATACCCACTCTTGCATAGGTATAGCTTTTCCCTTTGTTCCTAAGCTGGTCGGAGAAGGTGAAGAAAAAACTTTCCCCTTCTATAAAAACGGGCGTATAGAGTTTATCTAAAAAAGGAATGCTGTCCAGCCTTCTGCGAAACGAATCCGACACATAGGGCAGTCCGAAATTGCTGATGAACAAAGGCGAAAGCTCCCATAGGTTGGTAGGGGTTTGTTGCCAGTTGTAGGTAAAGCTGGTGCTGATGTTGGTAGAAGTAAAAAATTCCACCCGCTGCAAAACGCCCGCTCCGGCGCTCAGGATGGTTCTTGGTGTGTTTTTGTCTTTGAAATAATGGCTGAACGGGGCTATGAATTTAGGAAAATTCAACCCTGCGGAAGCGCCCGCGCTGCGTGAAAACAAGCGGAATTTATTGAAAAAATTACCGGCGTAGGATTGATCCCAGTTGGTTTCTATACCGCCGCGTACGGATACATTCAGGATGTTGCCGCCCTTCCAAAGGTTTTTATCTCTGAAGGTGAGCGATAATGCGCTTCCTACATCATAGGTCGTGCCGCTGGATACTTCAAAATTGGTGGAGAAATCATATTTTTTAGCGGGGCTTAGCAAGACCGCCGTGTGGAGGAATCCGCTGTCGGGCGTGCTGTGCAAGGTGTCTATGGATTGGTAGAGCCGCACCGATTGAAACATGCCGAGGTCATTCAGCCGGTTGATGGTCTGGTCATAGTCTTTCTGCGAATACGCTTTGCTGCTGTCGAAAAAAATATTTTTATACAATACTTTCTCTTTAATGTAATAATCGTGATAACGAAACTGCATGTGCTTATAGCGTTTCATCATCATAGACGAATCGCGCACATCCTCTCTTGAAACAAAATCGGGATAGACGTTTATACGGTTGAGATAATACTTTCTATAGGCATTCGGGTTGTCGTCCGCCCGTATATAAATGGTGATGTCCAGTGTAGGGTTTTTCTGTTGCTGGTCTTGCAGCGCCAAGGTATTGATTACGCTTTCAAACGGATTATAATCATCTTTCAACAAGGATTTATTGAATGTATCCAGGCTTATATTGACGATATTATCCTGGTTAAATTCATAGTAGCCTTCATCTTTCAGCAGGTTGGTGATGCGGCTCCGTTCCTCATCCACCAAACTCATGGAAAATGCCTCGCCTTTTTTCAGCAGGGTTTCTTTCATGGAGTGGGTTACTTTCTCTTTTATCACGCTGTCATCCACATTCAGGTACACATCGCGAATCAGGAAATTAATACCGGTTTGAATGTCGTAGATGGCGTAGGCTTTTTTATTTTTTAGGGTAAAACTATCTTTTATGGTAGGGTAAAAATAGCCGGAGTTGAAGAGATAGCTTTTTACATTATGCACCGATTTTTCCATCAGCGTGCTGTCGAAAATTACCGGCGCTTCTACGGTTCTTGATTTTATCTGGTAATTGCTTGTGTCATTCCGGTACTTCTCATAGCGAAGATTATACAACCATAGCTTCAGCGGTACAATACCGCCAAGGATGCGGGTGTTGGGTTTTTGCACAATCAGGCTTTGCAGGTTTTCTTTCAGTTCGCCACGCCTCGTTACGCCTTGGTTGGTTTTGAGCCTGATGGTGTTCTTGCGCAGCAGGTATTGCCCTTCTTCCAGATGTTTTGTAGCGCTGCAACTTGCAAGGAATAAAATCCCTATCGCCGCCGCCGCTGCAAGAATGGAGCTATGTATCTTCCGGCGAATCAAAATCAGTAAAGCAATTAGGTTAGATTTGCAACAATGTTATCAAAGGCGCAAATTAAACACATTCGGTCATTAAGCCTTCAAAAATACCGCAAAGAACATCAGCAGTTCATAGCAGAAGGGGAGAAGCCTGCGCGGGAATGGCTGCAAAGTACCGGGGCGATTGACAAAATTATTGCTACAAAGGAATGGGTAGAGCAACATACGGCTGCCATCAGTCGGCATAAAGAAGCAGCGCTGCACATCGTGGAAGAATCGGTGCTGGCTTCCGTCTCTTCTCTGAAAACTCCTCAGAATGTACTGCTGGTGCTTCCCTTGCCTGTGGCGCCGGTTCCGCTCCCGGTCAGTGAATGGGCTATCGCCTTAGATGGCATTCAAGACCCCGGCAATATGGGTTCTATTATTCGCATCGCCGATTGGTTTGGTATCCAAAATGTGGTTTGCTCCCCGCTTTGTGCAGATGCCTATCATCCTAAAGTGGTGCAAGCCGCTATGGGCAGCCATTTGCGAGTGCGCTTGTTTGAAACCGATCTGGAAACTTATAGCAAACAACTTCAAATACCGCTACTCGCTGCTGTGCTTGACGGGGAAAAGGTTTATGATCTCCCGCAGTTTGAACAAGCAGTGTTGCTGATCGGGAATGAAGGAAAAGGCATTAGCGAAAAGCTGATCCGGAACGCGCAGCACAAAATCACTATCCCGGCGAAAGGCGGTGCGGAATCCTTGAACGCGGCGGTATCTACCGGCATCCTTTGTTCTTTTTTAGCGCCTCGTTAGCAATGCTTCGTGCATTTCTTCTGCATGGGCGCATAAAAACTGGCATGTCTCTTGGATGAAATGAATTATAAGTTCATTTCTAAATTTTTCTACCATGAAACGCTCTTTATTCGCTATTGCGATGCTCGTGATGACATCGGTAGCTGCCCAAGCACAAGGAAATAACACAGACCGTGATGCTTATAAGCACACGGGAAAAACCAAAACCGCCTACGAATACGGCGAGCTTAAAATTCGCTCCGGCGACACCACGCCTATTACCGTTACCATAGATCGTACACGTTATGAAAATGCGGACCATCTGATTCATATCGGAGAGCTGATGCCACGTCGTTATCGTATTCAGGTTTTCCCTGCCGGCTTAGCAGGAAGAAAGCAAACACGCCCGCTCTACGATGCCTATATGCACATCGCTCCTTCTACTTCTTATTATGTGATTATAGATCGGAACACCGGCCGCGCCGATATAAAGACCACAATGCGCAACCAAAGAGAGAACCGGATAAACGACCGCTACCACGCCTATGAAGATGAGGTGATGATTACCAACAGAAGCAACCGCGATAGGAACAACAAATGGGATAATTCTTACGCAAGCCTTACCGATCGTGATTTTAATGAACTGCGAATCCGAGTGCAGGGACAGTCATTCAGTGCAGATAAAATGAATCTGTTGAAGACAGCGCTCCGCTATGAACGCGTTACCACCGCACAAGTGCTGCTGATGATGGACTGGCTTAGTTTTGAAACGGATAAATTGGAGCTGGTGCAATGGGCGTATGAACGTGTTGCGGACCCTCGTGATTATTGGAAAGTGGAAAGCGGCTTTAGCTTCAGCTCCACCAAAAACGATTTTTACCGATTTTTAAACGGAAGGAGTTGATCTTCATTTCCTATACCGCCAGCTTGAATTTTATATTGAAAAGGCTGGCGGTTACGATTCCTGCCATCGCCCCTAATAATCCTCCGCAAAAAACATCCAGGGGAAAATGCACGCCTACATATACCTGCGCATACGATACCGAAGCCGCCCACAATAATGCCATCCACCATACTCCTTTCACCTGATGTTGTAAGGTAATAGCAGCGAAAACACCCAGAGCAAAATGGTTGGCAGCATGGGAAGAAGGAAAGCTGTAACCGCTTCCGCAAGGTACTATGATGTGTACCAGCTTTGCCAATGCTATATCATTGCAAGGTCGGATGCGTTCAAAAGCAGGTTTTAACCAGTGGGCGCTCAACTGGTCGGCTATAGCAAATGTTCCTAAGAAGAACAGACACCAGATCCATCCGTGCTTTTTAAAATTTCCCACCATAAAGACCAGCAAAAAAAGATAAAGCGGCGCCCATGTCCATTGGTTGCGCAGGAACGGAATTATGGTATCTAAAAAATCATTACGCCAGAGTACATTCAGGTAGTACCATATTTTATGATCCAGCGCAACGAGAGAAGAAGGTAAGGATGCCGCCATGCGTTATTTTTTAAAAATCATAATCATCCGCGGGGATTCCTGCGGGTTGTAGCTATTCAGCCGGTAATCGCCAAATGTGGCTACAGGGGCGAGTCCCACGCCTTTAAACATCGTCAGGAAATCGCTAAGCGTGAAGGCTGCTACCGTTTCCGTAAACAACCGTTCCGCACCGTTTTCATCGTTGAACCGTATGTGCTTGATAAAATGATTCTGCTCCAGTTTTTTATTGATGTGAAACGTAAAATTCCCTCTTTCCACCACATCTTCCGCTACCATATTGGCAAGTGCATTTTCTTTGTTGATATAATCAATCACCAGCAATCCGCCTTTTTTTAGGCAACGGGCAAATGATTTTGCCGCCATGTTATGGTCGCGTTCCGAATTGAAATAGCCGAAGCTTGTAAAGAAATTAAAAGCGTAGTCGAAATAATTGATGTAAAAAGGGAAGCGCATATCGTGCACTAAAAAATGAAGATTATCCGCTTCATGCTTTTTCGCTTTTTGAATGCTTTCATAGGCAAGGTCAATGCCGGTTACATCATAGCCGTATTTGGCAAGCTGTATCGCATAACGCCCTTCTCCGCAAGCAATATCCGCCATCGTACTGCCGGGCAACGGTTGCAGATATTCAATCAGGTTCACAATGAATTTGCGTGCTTCTTCTATATCCCTGTCTTGGTATAAAATACGATAATATGGTGATCCAAACCAGCTTTCATACCAATCTACTTGTTCTTGTAACATGTGTGTAAAGTAAATAGTAAAGATGCAAAGTTAAAAGGTTAGTTGATTGATTGATGAAGCAGCATAGGGCAAATATTAATATCCTGCCAGCTGAAACACTCCGCTGCTTGCTTTTGTCCACGGTATCTTATCCAGTTGAATGCTGAAGGTAATGCTCTTCAGGAATTTGTCTTTTACGATAATCGTATTGAAATAATCTTTGTAATCCTTACTCATCAAAAGTGGAATATAAACGTTCACCATATCCTTGATGTGTACTTCTATACCCGCGTCAAAAAGTATTTTGTTTTCGCTGGGGTTGAGTTTGGAGGCATTGGCAAAGGTGGCTATATCGGCAAACAAACGAATAGGGAGTTTTATAGGCAAGTCGGTTTTGATGTTCAGGGCGGCAAGCCAGTTGTCATTTCTGCCCAGTGGCGAGGATAAAAACGGGGTAGGGATTTTTAATCCGCCTTCGCGCATAGATAGCTGACGTGCTGCAAATCCGCTTTGTTCATTTCTGCCCAAGTAGGTATCGTCATACAAATAATCGTTTTCACCGGTGAAGGTGGTATTAAGGTAATAACGCTCGTTGCTATAGGGCGCAGGTGCGTTGATGTTGAAAAATTTTCCTGCAAAACCGCGTATATAAAGTGATTTGTTTTTGATATGATAGTCTATACGGAGGTTCACTTCGCCCATCAGTTTCAAGAAATCTTTACCGCCGTGCAGCTCTGCGGAGTAACTGAACGGATTGAAGGTACGGCTGTTTTCATGGCTATAGCGGAGCAATCCGTAATACCGTTGTGTATGTGCAAGAGCGGGTCTCGACAGCGAATCTACGGGGTCGGTAGGGTAGGTGAAATATTCTTCATTAATACCGTAAGCTTTTATTAAAAGGCTACGTTTTACAGAGCTTCTGGCATTGCGTTCTTTCCATACCAAATGTAGGGAAGGAGCGATTTTGATATAGCGTGCAAACTTTAGTTCGGGAATATTCAAGCCGCTTTCGTTATGATGAAAACTCTTGGCATCTGCTTGCAGGGTAATCTCCTGAAAGATTTTCTCAGGATGGAATACATAAGCGATGGAACCTGTGCCGGTAAAAGATTTGCTGCGAAAGCTATACAGAGGTGTTGCTATAAAACGAAATTTATTTTCAGGCAGGGTAATGTTGTGAAGCACCAGTCCCGCACCAAAGCCGTCATACACATTATAGCCTAAGGCCGGCAGCCAAAAGATTTTTTGTTTTTCGGTAGTGTTGAAGCCTAAAAGCGGTTTTAGGGATATGCCTGACCGGTTAAAATTATTTTGCGATTTCATATCGGCTACAGCCGGAGAAATCCCCATTTTTTTATAATCGCTGCTTACAGGAAGGCGAAGTGTAGTGATACCGGTAAACGGCGCGCTGCTTGCTGTGGCGATAACGGTATCTGCATTATAGGCATGTACGATGACGGGTAAGAATAAATCCGTGTTGTTTTTGACCGTAACAAGGGCTTCCTCCGATGAAGTTTTTACGGATTTTATAGCGAAATCAATCCGCTCATCCGTATGCAGTAGCCCGTCAAAAAACCAGTCAATCGGTTTGTCCGTATGTTTTTCCATCACAGCTCTGAGATCTTCGGGATAGGGATGTTTGAATTGCCAGATGCGGTAATAATCCTGCATGGCGCTTTGGAAATTTTCCTTGCCCATATAGGCTTCCAGCCATTCTAAAAACCAGGCGGTTTTGTAATACACATCCATTCCGTAGTTGATAGCGCGAAATTCCTTTGAGGTTTGTGCTATTTTTTGGTCCCTTCCCGAAGCGGCAAGCTGTGCTATGATAGCCGTATTTAAAGGGATATGCCTTTTGCTTTTTTTCTTTTTCTTAGTAATCGCCGTAGGTTTTTTTGAAGAATCCCTTGTGTCCCGCAGGGTGCGTTTTTCATAAAAGCTGTTGATGCCTTCATCCATCCATGCGTGGTCGCGCTCATTGCTGCCCAGTATGCCGTAGAACCAGTTGTGCCCCGCTTCATGCACGATCACTTCTTTCGCTCCGCCTACTGCTTTATCAATCACTGTTACGGTAGGATATTCCATTCCGCCGCCGGCTTTCATATCCCCTTGCACGGCTTTGATGGTTTTATAGGGATACGGGCCTACGTTTTCGCCATATATTTTCAGTGCGTCTTTCAAGTGTTGCGTTCCATTTTTCCAGCTTTTTTTATAAGAAGGAAGAAAGGCGGTATATACGGTGATTGCTCTGTTTTGATCGCCATCGTAGGCAAAGCTGTCCTTTCTTACGATATAGCGCTTGTCGGCAAACCATGCGAAATCATGCACCTTGTCTTCATGAAAATGAAGTGTTTTCATAGCCGTGCTGCTGGGCGGTGTGGAGTCCTTCACAGCCGTTTTCGGATAGCGTGTAGTATCGTACCAGTCAATGGAAGCGAGGCTGTCCAGCCATTGATGTTCTTCTTCATTCAGCAGATTTCCCGTAGCCATCACCACATAGTTTTTGGGCAGGGTAATGCGCACATCATAGGAACCGTATTCGCTATAAAACTCTCCTTGATCCAGATAAGAAATAGGATGCCATCCCTTGCGGTCATATACTGCCGGCTTAGGAAACCATTGGGAAATAAAATAGGCTTGTTCTGTATGTCCCAGGCGGGAGAATACGTGGGGGATTTTCACCCGGAAGGGCGTGGTGAGGGTGATTTTCGCACCCGGCAGCAACGGTTTTAGAAGATCTATGCGGGCTATATCCGGCGCGGCTTCTGTGCTATGATAATGTAGTCCGTTGCCGTCCACTTCAAAATTGAGGCTGTCTATATAGCCGCGTTGTGCAGCTTTGGCGTAGTAAAATTTAGTAGTGCCTTGTTCGTATTGCTGCTCAGCAAACGGTGTGTGGTCATGTTTATAGGCATTTGCCCATAGATGGATGTAGATGTAGCGAAGCGTATCGGGCGAATTGTTTTTGTAATGAAGGGTTTCAAACCCATGCAGGAAATGTTTTTCATCATCCAGCGTTACCTCAATGCGGGTAGCTACTTCCTGCTGCCAATAGGGAGTTTGTGCCTGGGAGGCGCTACCGATGCAAAGGAGGTATAGAAGCAGAGCAATATTCTTCATGGTCATAGTTTAGACTACGGAGCGGCAGTGTTTTTTGAAAGGATATTTTTAGCAAACAAATTCTCAGGATGCTGTTTCAGAACGAGCCGGGTAGCCATGACGAAGCTAAGCGCAAAAAATTATTTTCGGAAATATAGGGGCATAAAAAAACCACCGGATGCGGTGGTGATTTTCTTACGCTTTTTTAGCGGCTTTAGCAGCGGCGGCTTTCTTAGTCGCTCTTGCTAATCTTTTTCTGCCGAAAGTACCCATTGCAATTTTTCCGCGTTTGGTACGTTTATCGCCTCTTCCCATAATTGTGTTTGTTTTTTTAAATGATTTAGATAAGGTTGCAAAAATAAAAAAAGCAAGCCAGATAATGTGCTTGCTTCTTTTATTCGATAAAAAAATTATTTCTTACCAGAGATCTTAGTAGAAAATTCTTTACCGGCTTTGAACTTAGGCACTTTGCGAGCTTTGATTTTGATGACTTCACCTGTTTGTGGGTTGCGTCCATTGCGTGCAGCACGTTCGGACACGGAGAAGGTACCGAAGCCTACCAATGTAACGCGATCGCCTTTTTTCAAAGAAGCTACTACGCAGTCGGTAAATGCATCAATGGCATCATTAGCTTGTGTCTTGGTGACGCCGGCATCTTTTGCGATCTTATCGATCATTTCTGCTTTGTTCATGATTGTTTAATTTTTTTGGTGTGAGAAATAAATTCAAGTGAGGCAAATATAGTGAGGTTTATGGCAGTTCCAAATATTAGGTCGGAAAAATTTTCGGCTAAAAGCCTTGCCTGTAGCAGCTTTCCACAGTTTATTCACATTGTGCCGCCTTCAGCAGGAGGCGGTGCTGTTTTGCTAAATGCTTTATAGACAAGCGTTTGGAAGGGGTTTTACTGCTTTATTTTTTCCATTACCGTGCGGAAAGCTATGAATTGATCTCCGAATTTTTGAAAGCCTGCATCCCGCATCTGCTGGGCGTATTCGCGGATATAGCTATCGTAATTTTCCCGGTTTTTGCAATGATATTGGGCTACATAGGTTACGCCGTCTGTTTCATCCTGTTCCAGTAGTTTGCAGAGTTGATAGCTTTCAAACAATCCGGTTTCGTAGAGCGCAGGCATGTGTTCTTGCAGCATCCATTGCACCCATTCTTTTTCTATGTTGTGTGCGAGCTTGATGGTTACGTTGTAAATGATCATGATTAAAGGATTTTAAAAACATTCATAGCGAAATAGCAACTCATTACCGAAAATTCAAAATTTAGGAAGAATCGTATCCATGATGGTCCTGTAATTTGCATAGCGCTCTATGGAGATGGTTCCGTCATTCACGGCTTGTTTTATAGCGCAGCCCGGTTCATTTATATGCAGGCAGTTGTTGAATTTACAATCCTTCATCCGCAAGCGCATCTCAGGGAAATAATGGGCAAGCTCTTCTTTTTCTATATCTATCAGTCCGAATTCTTTTACGCCCGGCGTGTCAATGATAGCTCCGCCGGCGGGCATGTCGTGCATTTCGGCAAATGTAGTGGTGTGCTGCCCTTTGCCGCTCCAGTCAGATACCTCTGTAGTCTTGAGGCTTATATCGGGAATGAGTTGGTTGATCAGTGTGCTTTTCCCTACGCCCGAGTGTCCGCTAAACAAGGTGGTTTTTCCACGCAGCACTTCACGCAAAGGAGTGAGTGAATGTTCATCCAATGCGGATAAAGCAAGCACTTTATAGCCGGCTGCTTCGTATAGTTCTTTCCATTCTTCCAGTGCGGCAATATGTTTTTCCTTCAGCACATCTATTTTATTAATGACGATGACTGCGGGTATATGATAGGCTTCGGCAGTAATCAGAAAGCGGTCTATAAATCCTGTGGACGTACGCGGCGAAGCGAGGGTGGCTACCACCAGCGCAAGGTCTAAGTTGGCAGCGATGATGTGTTTTTGATTTTTATTATGCGGCGATACGCGCACGATATAATTATGCCGGTCTATCACTTCTTTTATAGTGGCTGTATTCGTTTCGTCCTCTTCAATTTCAAAAACAACCTTATCGCCTACCGCCACGGGATTGGTGGAAGAAATCGCTTTGTCAATCTTCAGCTTGCCTTTGATGCGCGCATTCCACACTCTATTCTTTTCATCTTTCAGAATATACCAGCTTCCTGTTGATTTGTAAATGATTCCTTGCACGGCTTGGTTGGTTGCGTAGTTGATTAGGTAGTTGCGTTTGTTATTTTCATTTGTTAGTTGAAAGCTCCGTTCTTCGATTTCCTATTCATACCGAAGCGCCACAATAGGGTCCAGTTTAGCGGCTTTTATAGCCGGAAAAATACCGGAAATAATGCCCACTACGGCACAAAGGGTTACCCCTACGCCTATCCATAGCCAGGGGATGATGAACCCTGTTTGGAAAACCAGACTGAGAATATTCCCGGTCAGCAAGCCGATGACGATGCCTATACCGCCGCCAAATAAACTGATCAAAATCGCTTCCGTAAGAAACTGCCTTTTGATGACGGAAGAGCGGGCACCCAGTGCTTTGCTGATGCCGATTTCACGGGTGCGCTCTGCTACCGATACCAGCATGATGTTCATCAATCCGATTACCGAGCCTACCAGGGTGATGATGCCTATAATCAGCGCTGCCCAGCCTATATAGCCTACTATGGATAAGAAATTTTCCGCCATACCGTCGTTTTGCATCACCGTAAAATTATTTTCGCTGCCTAAAGGTAATTTCCGTATTCTGCGAAACAATCCTTCGGCTTCTTCCGCGGCTACGGCTTTGCTCGTTACGCTATGAGTCATCACACTGATGACTATCGAATTATTTCCATAAACATTCCGCGCATTTTGCAGGGGGATAAGCACCGTATTGTCCATGTTCATGATCATGCTGCCCCCTTTCGATTCGCACACGCCGATTACCCGGTATTTGATATCGCCTACGGAAATCACTTTGTCCAGTGCGTCTTTGGGTTTGTTCTTAAACAACTTTTGCGTAACGCCATTGCCTATAATACATACCGGTGTGCCCGATGTCAGTTCATGAGCAGAGAAATTTCGTCCGAGGCTTAGTTTCGTATCGCTTATGCTGAGGTACTGATCGTCCACGCCCATCGTATTAATGTTGGGATTGGTTTTTAGCGAGCCATAGCGCACCGTAGAAATACCCGATCCTCTCATAGACAACCCTATGGCGGCAGGAAAAGCAAACTGCTCTTTGAATTGTTTTGCCTCGGCATATTCTATGTTTTTTGATTCTACCGGCATACGCCCGCGGCGGTTTCGCTTGATGACCTCGTTGGTGATTTGAAAAGAATTAGCGCCCAGCCGTCCGAAATTTTTGCTGACGCTCGCTTCCAGCACATCTATGCAGGTGAGGATCCCGATCAGCGCCCACAGCCCCAGCGCAATGATGGCGATGGTCAGTATAGAGCGCAGCCGGTTGTTCTTCAACGCGCGAAAAGCCAGCGTAAGGTCAAAAATAATTTGCTGCATAGTGCAGGACAAAAGTAGGGATTCAGCTTAGACAATTTTGCTATAAAAGCAGAAAGGGTAGCGATCTTTTTTATCCCTTCTTAGGAATTGCAAATTCCAAAGAGTCGTATTTTGTACTTAATCCGCCATTTCGCCAAATCTATATGGGTGGCGGTTTGGGTATTTTCTCATTAGGTCAAGTCCCTGCTCTATGGTTACAAATGGCTTATAGCCGAGTTCCTTTTTTGCTTTGCTGTCGTTGGTTGTAAATTCTACGCCCATAATATTTACCAGTCCCTTGTAAAGTGGTGGGTGTCCTTTTAATCCAAAAATTTTCCAAACAAATTCCATTACCGATGCAACGCGCTTTGCCATTGCTAATGAAACAGTTTTTTCGGGAATGGTTACACCTTGCGTAGCCACATAGTTTTTAATAAAGTCTTTGAATATCGGTGTTTCACCGTCAGTAATAAAATAGGTTTTACCATTTTGTGCTGATTGGTCAGCTAAGATTAATGCGTGAGAAACATTTAAAACATGGCAAGTTACTACGCGATGATTACCTCCGCCAATAAATTGCATTCTTCCTTTTTTAGTGGCTTCCATCACACCCGCCAATGTATTCGGATCGCCTTTGCCCCAAACCAATGGCGGTCTTACGGCAATGGTTTGAAAGGTTTTTGCATTTGCATTCAAAACTAAATTTTCGGCTTGCAGTTTTGTACGTGAATAGCCGTCTATAATCTTATCTGAAACAAAGGTCTCGTCAGCGTTTTTGATAGGTTTACCATTCATAATTACCGAAGCCGCGCTTAAATACACGAACCTTTGCACCTTGGCATTTTGGGCAATTTCCAGCAAAAGTTTTGTCGCTTCAACGTGCAGTTTTTTGAGTTCTTTTTCGGAGGCAAAAAAATCTACCGAAGCCGCCAAATGAAATACCGAAGCACAATCCTTTACACCGATTTCCAACGCTTGCTTGTTGTTTAAATCGCCTTTTACGGCTGTTGCCCCTAATTGTTCGAGCTTTTGAACGGCTTTTAGCGAACGAGCTAACGCTTTTACTTTATAGCCGTTTGCTATGAGCATTGGGATAAAGTTTTGCCCTACAAAACCCGACCCGCCTGTTACAAATACCTGTTTCATACTTTGCATATTTTTAATGATTCGATGCAAAGTTGGTAAGGGTAAAACCGGAAAGCGTTTACAAAAGACAAGAAAGAAGGCTATGCCTTTTCCAAAATTCTTTTTCTTATACGGCTTAACGAAGTGGCTGTAATGCCCAAATAAGTGGCAAGCATGTGTTGCGGAACCCGTTGCAGGATTTCGGGATTTTGTGAAAGCAATTTTGTGTATCGTTCTTCGGGGCTGTCTAAAATGAACGATGTCAATGCTTGTTGAAACTGAATAAGCGTTTGTTCTAAAATTTTTCGCACAAACTCGTTCATCAAAGGAATTTCTTTGTAGAGTCTGGTCAAATCTTTTCTTTTAAGTACAAGCAACTCAGTGGGTTCAAGGGTTTCAATAGTTTCTTCACTTGGCGTTCCAGTAATAAAACTGTCAAACGCTCCTATGAAACTATTTTCTGCCGTGATGTAAATGGTTATTTGCTCTCCGTCTTTTACATAGTATTTTCTATGGCAACCTTTGAGCAGGAAAAATAATTCGTCCGTTCGCTTGTTGTAAGAAACAAGTTCAGTTTTTGTTTTCACTTGTCTAAACGTCAAAGCCGAAGCCAGCAATTCTTTGTCAGCTTGTGTGAAATTTACAAACTTGCCGGTGTATGTAAAAAACTGTTCTGTCATAGGTTATTCGCTGTCTTGTAAAATTGCCACCATCGGATCGGGTATTATAAAAGGCGGGGATTTTTAGCACTAATCTTCTATCGAAAAACGAATGTGGAACCTTGCATAAATGCCCAATAGAAGTCGTTCAGTCCCGCTTTTGGCAATACCTGTTAGCAACAGATTTTAGTTGTCTTCGGCTTTGTTTCAGACTTGTTTTGCGTGTTATCGTCCTCATTTAAAGTTTAGCAACCAAAGCGCGCACATAGGCTTCGTGGTTGGCTCGTGTAAGACAGCTATGTAGTGCAGGGTTCACTTTACAATTATACTTCACAATATAGGCTCCCTTTTGAACCCGATATATCAAGTCAGCAGGGTCTCCATTCATTTCTATTACATATCCGCGGTCACCACTGCCATCAAATTCCAATACTGTATGCAAGGAATGGACAGCTGCTTTCTCCGTCTCAAAAGAACTGATAGCATTTTCTGCACTGGGTGTTTTGATAATCAAAATGATTTCGTTGTATCCGATTCCTGAATTTGCCAGCATATTTGCCTGACAAATAGTTGTTGCTCCGGCCTGTGGAGGTGCATCAAATGTAAAACTGCTCGGAAAATCCAAATTGCAGATGCTGTTTAAGTTTACTTTTTCCCAATAGCTGTCGCAACTGAAACCGTTCGTATTATCCTCTTTGTCTTTAGAGCAGGAAGTGATTCCTACAAAAAAAATAATTGCTAAAACTGCGATTTTTAAGTTCGTAATATGCATATTGATTTAATTTTATTTCCTACTCGTTTGGCTTTTCGGTTTCGCCTCGTTTTTGGGAATGGTCTCTGAACTCCATTTTTATTATCATTTGCACTGAATGACTGTCAAGTTTTGTTGTAGCAAGACGTTGAGGTTTCAGTTGTTGGTAGGAGAATATTCTTTTTACTGCTATAGTGATTGCAAACTTGCCAAAACGCGTGAGATCCTATCCGCTGTTAAATTTATAAATAAAATTTCATTATTTATTCTATTGCTCGTTGTTATTCTTCGGCAGGAACTGAAGTCGATTAGCGAACAATAAGTTGAGCATATATTCGTCGTTGCGTCATATTGCCAAACCGATGTGTTTATGCAAGGCAGGAAGCATTACAAATGTGCTATCATAAGCGTTGGGTTGTTCGTCTATAAGTGTTGCCCCTAACTTGTTTTTCTGTAATTCCAAATTGCTAATCCATTCAGCAAGCCCGCAAATCCTATCATAATCAAAAAATGATTTTTGATGTCCGCAAAACCGCTTCCTTTTAACATTACCATTCTCACTATTTCAATAAAATAGGTTACAGGATTGAGTTTAGCAATGATGTAAACCCATCTTGGCATTCCGTCAAGTGAAGTGAAAAATCCGCTCATCAGCATAAAAATCATAATGAAGAAAAAAGCAACTGACATTGCCTGTTGCTGTGTTCCAGCAAAGGTGGAAATGAGCAATCCTAAGCCCAATATAGCAATCAGAAAAAGTCCTAAGAAAGCATACAACACCCATAAACTGCCCCTGTAACCGGTGCCCGCTGTTTTGCCTTAATTAAGGTTAGGTTGCCTATCAGGCTCCTCGTTATTCAACACAAGAAACGGATAGTCTGTATAACCTTTTTCATCGCCGCCAAACATAGTGTTTCTGTCGGCTTGGTTCAGTTCTGCATTCAGTTCAAAACGTTTGGGCAAGTCCGGATTCGCCAAAAATGTGGCACCAAATGAAATGAATTTGGCTATACCTTTTTGAAGTTCTGCCTCGGCGCTTTCTCGGTTATAAGCCGTGTTGGCGATAAGTGTATGCGTAGAAAGTTTGCCGAACAACTCGATTTCATCGTCCTTAGGATAGTGTGGCAATAAAGGAAACATCGGATTCCTTTTCATTAACTCCACCAAGGCAAAATCCATTTTGTTCAATTCTGAAAGTAAATAGGAATAAGTGGCTATTGGGTCGTCAAGCGCGATACCGGCATAAGGATTGAGCGGAGAGATTTTTATGCCCACCTTTTCACCACCCACAGCATTTATCAATTCCTGCATCACCTCCAAAATAAAACGACTACGGTTTTCTATACATCCGCCATATTCGTCTGTGCGTTGGTTAGCACTTTCTGCCAAAAATTGATTGGGCAAATAGCCGTTGGCTGCGTGTAACTCCACACCGTCAAAACCTGCTTTCATAGCATTTTTGGCAGCTTGACCGTAATCTTTTATGATTTGTTTGATTTCTGAATGGGTCAATTCGTGTGGCGTTTCAAAATCTTTAGGTCCTTGTGCGGTAAAATGCTGCATTCCGGTAATAGCGATGGCTGATGGTGCCACCGGTAATTTTTCGTTTCTATCTGCTGAATGCCCTACACGCCCCGTGTGCCAAAGTTGAGCAAAGATTTTACCGCCTTTGTCGTGAACTGATTTTGTTACCTTTTTCCATGCTTCAATCTGTTCTTTTGTGAAAATTCCAGGTGTAAACGGACTGCCCAAAGCTTGTTCTGAAATGTTGATGCCTTCGGAAATAATCAAGCCTGCACTGGCTCTTTGTGTATAATATTCAACTGTCAAGTCGGTAACATTTCCGTCCACGTAGGCACGGCTTCTTGTCATTGCCGCCATTACCATTTTGTTTTTTAAACTAAGCTTACCTAATTGTATGGGTTCTAATAATTTCATTTTTTCTGCTGATTTTATTTTTCGCTTGCAAAGTAAAAAACAATACTTTACTTTTGAAAGTAGTTACATGAATGTATAGTAGTTACATGTAGTACAGCTTTAAGTAAAATCAGCAGTTTATGAGCAAAAAAAAGTTTAAGTCCACTGAAGAAAAATGTACCATTGAAGGTATAATGAGTGTCATTGGTGGAAAATGGGCCATGCCGATTATCTACACATTGTTTTCGGGAAAGAAAAGATTTAAGGAATTGGAACGCAGTTTACCCAATATCAATACCCGGATGCTGGTCAAGGAATTGAAAAATTTGGAAGCCTATAATGTGGTAAAAAGGGAAGCCTTTGCCACGGTTCCGCCAACGGTAGAATATTCCTTGACAGAAAGCGGAAAAGCATTAGAACCAATCATTTTGAGTTTATATAATTGGGGAGTTAAGAATGTTCAGTAGCGGGGATTTGTTGCGGCGGTTTTATAGGTACACCGGATAGTTTTGTACAATGAATTTGTGTTAGTACAAAAAATCAATTGAAGCCGATTAACCTGTTTCCGGCAATACCTTATGAACGATTCGGTATTCAAATTATTTTGGCTTTACGTTGGTCTTTTGTGTAGGTACATAAGTTTATGGAATAAGAAAAGTTTTTATTGAATTTATTATTGTTCCGCCCGTACTTTTAAATCTGTAAATATCACAAAATGCACATACTGAATTGTCAGCTGCTTTGATTTGTCCGCTTACAGAAGCGTCCGGCCCGTGCGTGATGATTGTGTCAATAGTCAGTTCTTTAACCTTCCATAGTTTGTGTTCCTTTATACTTTTTAAATAGCTTTCTTTTCCTGTTACTTGCCATTTGCCTACCATTTCCCAGGTTATGTTGTCTTGAATGTTTTTTGTAAAAAATTCGATATCGCCATTTGCCAAAGCAACATTCAGGTCTTTTAAAAACAATTTTCTCGGTGCATTTCCGCAATCAGGCTGCATGTGAATTTTTGCCATTTTCCAAATTGAAGTTTAGGGCGATTTTACTTAAACTTTTTTAAACTTGAGTTCGTGATATAGAACGCATAATTTTCATTGTTCTTCGGAATTACAAATTCCGAAAAAGCATGCAATTTACCTGCAGGATGCAGCACTTTGTATTTATTTTTCGGTGCTATAGCAAACAATTAACGTCCCATTACGGGTGCTTGATTTCAGCATCCTTCCTTACCGGCAAAAAAACAGCCTCCGGTAATGAGGCTGTAAATGGGGTTGTGAAGGTTGTTTTTTGAAAGAGTTGATTTTTGAAGGGGAGTGGTGCAACGGCTACGCTTGTTGCCTGCTGCCGTTTTTATTTACGTTCAGTTTGTCTGTCTTGTTTATGTCTATTGTGGTGTGCTTGCTTTTAGCGTTGGCTTGTGTTTATTCGTTTTTGTAATTCCGTTAGTCGTTGTATGAGTTCATCAAATTCTAATTTTTGTCCGTAAATCATACTACTTTTCATTTCGTTATAGTCGTCTTCCCATTTCTTTATGATTGTGTCGGGTGGAATAAATTTGATAGTTGTAGGATTATGTTTGGCATAGTCAATGCCCGAAATAGCTGTAAACTTGCTACGATGTCTTACGATTGTGTCGTAAAGTTCGGTGTCTTGCAAAGCAATGTCAGCGTATTCTGTCTGACTTAGTTTTTTAATGTCGTAAAGATGTCGGCTAAGTCGTTCCACTCTTATTTTGCCAAACGGTTTCTGAAATTCTTCGTGTAACAAAAATATCTTTTCAAGAAAAGTCCGTTCGGGATTTACAACAGGAATTGTAATCGGTTTCTCTGTAAAAGGATTGTCTTTATAAATTTCTGAAACAAACGTTCCAAAAGTTCGTTGCGTAAAAGGTTCTTTTAATGAGCGGCTGCCAACTTCAACCAAAACACCGGGTTTCAAGTAAGTGTCTGTTTCTGTTAGTTTGTTATAGTAAATTTCAATAATTAAAGGGTCTTGGTCGTGATTTTCTACTTCACGAGGTTTTATGGTTACATCTTTGAAGCCCAACTCAGCAAATCTACTTTTCAGTTCTTCGGTAAAAACTTCCGTGATGAACTCAAAGGATTTTCTTCGTAGTTTTTTGATGTCTTGTTTAGATAATTCGCCTGTGAAACCTAAAAATTCTCTGTCTAACGCCAAATCAATATCCTCCGAAAATCGTTGTATTACATTCCAACCTTTACTTAAAGATGTTCCGCCTTTGAAGATTAAAGCATTTGCACATTTCATTGAAAAAATTGTTGCCAATGTGTGAACTACCCACCAATCTTTTTCTGCGGCTGATGAAGAAGGCAAACCGATTTGTCGGCTTGTTTCTGTAAACAATCTGACTTTGGTTTCATCGGGCAACTGAAACCATTCTTGTAAATGTGTGAATTTATTCATTGGTCGCCATCAATTTTCTTATCCAAACAGGTGCTAACTGCAAATCGTGTTGCAAGTGTTTGGGATTTTCGTTTTTCAAAATTTTCTTTATCTGTTTTATTTCTTGGGTTGTTGCTTGGTCTTTGCCTATTACTCGCAATGCCTGAATTGCCAATGTGCTGATTTTGCCAACAAAGGCTAAGTTTTTAGAACTTGCTTTTTTAAACGTAATGGTTTGTTTCCCGATTTTAATTTTTCGTGCCGAAGTATCGGAATAGAAAACAATATTCAAAGGCACTTGCGTTGTCAATCCCAATTTATATAGTGCGTAGCTTCCTGTTGGAATTATTGTTGCTCTATCTCTTTTTGCAATGGCAACGGCAATTTCTTCAATGCTTGGCAGCACTTTTCCAATGTAATCATCAATAACAGGACGAACGTAAATACCTTGTGCAACTCGTTCCAATTCGCCCGATTTTACCAAACGTTCTAATGCTTTGTTTGATGTTTTAGCGTTGGCGATTTTGGCAAAACTCTCCACGAAGAAAAGTGTTCCTCTTGGGCTTCTCTTTATCTTGTCTAATACTTGTATTTCAATACTTTTGGACATTTTTTTGCTTTAATCTTGTCGCAAATTTAGTAAATATTTGCGACAAAAATAAGAGAAAGGAACTATTTCAGCACCCTTCCTTACCGGCAAAAAACAGCCTCCGGTAATGAGGCTGTAAATGGGTTATGAAGGTTGTTTTTTGAAAGAGTAGTGCAACGGTTACCGATGATGTTATAGGCAGTTTTATTTTCCTTCACGCATGGGTATCATGTTTTTTTCGTCAAGTGAATAGCTGTCATTTTCGAGATATAATTTTTGAAAAGCTGACAAGTCATTCGGATTTTCGTCAAGCAGCTGATACATTTTTCTGAAAAAATCTTCCCTGTTAAATCCCGGGTTGAAAATCAGAGTCATTTTTACTATGCGGTCAGAATTATTGTTGTAACCGTGGGCTGTACGTCTTGGAATGTGAATTACAGTTCCTGCTTCTGCTGTTAGTTCGCCTTTGGCAGTCAGAACAGTCAACGTTCCTTCACGGATGATAAATGTTTCGTCCATTTGTTTGTGGTAATGCAATTTTGGTCCCCTTGCATTGGCTTCCATTTCAATTTCATATAAGCCAAAGTGATTCTTGGTTAAAGTGGTCGGAACAATTACTTTTAGGGTATTTCCGTGGCTTTGAAATTGTTCATTTTTATGTAACGGAACGATAATAGGGTCATCGTTCCATTCTTTTAAAAGTAGATCTTTCATAGCCTTAATTTTGTGGAATTTCTTCAACTAAAATTTCATTTCCTGTTTTGTCGAAATAAGTGCAGGTCATTTTATCCATACAAACATTCCATTTCTCAATGCCAAATGTTGCACACATTTTAATGAAAGTCGGATAGTCTGTTTTGCCTTGCTGATGTTCTTTCAAATCTTTTTTGAACTGTTGCGAATTAACGATATCCGCAATAGTCAAAGGTTCATAGCTTGCAGGGGAAGTGGTCGTGTAGGCATTTTCTCCATAATAATCGGTGTGCCCATCCATTACAAAAGTCTCGTAATAAGTCACTCCTAATTTTTTGATGTCCTGAATGTAAGCAGGAAAATCTGCACCTGATTTTACTTTGCTGTGAGCGGTTTTGATTTGTTCTACTGTAAACATTTTTTCTTGATTTTTAATTGGTAAACGATTTTTTGAATGACACGCAACCATACTGCTTTTGCTTTATGATTACGATGCAAAAATGCAATGATGCAAGAGCCTATAATTGTAAAAAATCGTTTTTCTACAAGAAGCGTTTAAAGTTTTCAGGTGTGTCGCCCGTAAACTGTTTGAAGTCTTTGATAAAATGGGCTTGGTCGAAGAAATTGTTTTCGTAACAAATTTCGGTCAGCGATTTTGTTTCGTTCATATGGTCAAGCACAGAATGGAAACGAACAATGGAAGCAAATTTTTTGGCAGTTGTTCCTACCAGTTTTCTAAACCGCTTTTCAAAAGGACTTTGACTGATCAACAGTTTTTCGTTCAATTCTTTTACTCTCATTGTTCCTTTGCTCTGATAAATCAGCTTAACCGCTTCAACAATCAGTTTGTCCGTTTGAATATTTTTGAACTGTGTTAATAGAAACTGTTCCACAATTTTAATTCGCTGTTTGTCGGTGGTAGCTATCGCTAATTTTTCTTCTACTTCGTGTACTTTGCTTTTTTCAAAAATCTCGTCAAGCGAAAGGCTTAAATTAAAAAGCTCGTTAGCGGGGTTTGAAGAAAAATGCGTAAACCCTATTTCGGTAAAATAAACCAATATAGTTCCGATGTCTGCCGAATTTTTAAAAATTTTATAGCTGTCGGAAATGCCGGTAATTCCGGCTGAAGTAAGCCTGTTTTCGGTTTGGTTATTAACGGTGGCAAGTTGTCCTTTATATTGAAAGCCGATAACTAAACCCGAAGAAGGAAAGACTTTGTACTCGCTTTCCAATTCATTCTCCGACACTACATAATATTTGATGTAGGGTTTTAGTTTTTCTGTCGGAAAATGCTTGTCAAATTTCATTTTTCTCTGTCAGCGGTGAATGGTCTGTAAAGTTGGCCATAATGTCTCCCCTTATCGGTGAAGTTTGCCCTATGAAGTTAGTGGGAATTTTAGAAGCGAGGTAGGCAAAATTTGCCAATACGGTGTATATGAAGAAGGAAAATTATTCGCTGCTAAAACCTTGCAGCCCATAAACATGTACTGATGTCCGCATTAACCTATAATCTTAAAAAACATCTGAAATTTACACGCAATCTCCCACAAACCATGGAGATAGCGCTGTAAAAAATAGGATGTAGCACTTTGTATTTATTTTTTCTGTGCTATAGTAAACAACTGTAGGTGCCTTGATTTTTGCACCTTCCTTACCGGCAAAAAAGCAGCCTCCTATAATGAGGCTGTAAATGCGTTTGTGAAGGTCAGTTTAGAGTAGTTGCATTTTTAAGAGGGGGTTGTGCAACGGTTACCGCTGTTAGCTGCTGCCCTTCTTGTCTGTCGTGAGTTTCGCTGTCTTTTATGCGGTTGGACAGACACACTCTTTGCCATGTTTTGGCTTGCGTGTTGGCTTGTGCGACTTGCAAATGTGTGTACTTTGTGTTGGATTATGAATTTGTTCCATTGGTTGAAAAGTCAGCTTTTAATTGTGTCGCTTGTTGCTTAAACAAATCCATACCCGGAACATCATCATATCTTTCACTTAGTTTTTGTCTAAGCCCGAATAATCGTTTTTCTGCTGTATCCACAAGTTGTCCAAATGTCGTTATTCGTATTTTACCCATTTCAACGTTGTTTTCATTTTTAACTGTCGAAATAGGTTGTATTTTTTCTTGAAATGATTCACCAACTACAAATGCTTCAATATAAGGACTGCCAATCAAACTGCCACAATTCATAAAATCCTCAACGTAACCTTGTGCTTGATTTCGTTCATCACGAGTTAGTTTAAATTTACCTCGTTTTAGTTCTATAATAAGCACTTTGTTTACTGTTGATAGTCCTGAATCATTGTCAAAAACTTCCGTTCCTGTTACCGAAGCTGTTGCATCATTTAAAACAACAATGTCGGGACGTTTTTTGTGATTATTAAAAACTTCTGTGCCGATTTTCTTTTTAAAAACAGTTGCAATAGCACTTTGTAACTGACGATTTGAGGCATATTCAGCCGATTCAAATTCAGGTCCAAATAACCAACGAGCCGCTGTAACAAGTGGGTGTAAAACGTGCAGCTCATCAACATCTTCGTCTTTTGAAAGTTTTCTTATTGCTTCAATAACAGAAATTCTGTTGTCAATTTCATCCAAAACACTCAACGCATCTCTAACAGACCATTTTTCAAGTAATGTATTTAGTCCGTTAATGTCATCGTCAGATAATTTAGCAAGTTTGGCTAACAATTCTTTCCCTGTTCGTGTTTTTTCAAGATTGATTATTGCTTCAACCGCAATAGATATTGATTCGGGTTTTGCAGTTGGGTGAGTAATTGTAATGTTTTCTATTGCTTCATTCACTTCATATTTTGCTAATGGTGTGAGCTGTGATAACTCAGAATGGAAATCATTTTTTATTTGTTGTTTTGTTTCTTCAATGGTGTCTTTTGCAATTTCTGAAAACATTTGATTTACATAAGATATAATTTCTTTGTAAACATTTTCCATTGTTTCAACCTTTTTAAAACCGCTCCAATCTTCAAAAATGAAATCTGCTAAATCGTTTGTCTGAATAACAACTGTGTAGCGTTTTGCAAATTTTGTTCTTCCGTCAATTACTACTTCGTTTCCTAATATCCAAGACGGCTCACCAACAAGCCTGTTACTTTGCCAAAATGCAATTCCTTGATATAACGTTGAACGTGCTGATTTTTGCGAATCAATAAAATGTGCTGTTAGTTTAATATCGCCAACTGTAAGTTCTGTTGTGTCTATCAATCCCGAATGTTGCTCTAAATTTACTGTTTGCCTGTTGATTGAAACAATAAAATTAGGGTCGTGTAAAAACCTTGCGGAAATGATTTGCAAAATTTTATCTGACTTCGGTAAATTCTTGGTAACAATAACTTCCAACCGTGTTCCGAATTTATCTGAATTTTCAAAAGAAGCCTCTTTGATAACAAACGGATTGTTTTCGTCCTGTGTTGTGATTTTGAACGTGGATTTTTTGCCACCTGAATTTGTGATAACCGTATATTCTTTATCAAAACAAAGTAATCCGTGACGACCAACACCATTGCGACCATAAGCTAATCGCTTTCCTTGAACATTTGGCGGAAATATTACATTTTTCCCTTGATGCTTTAGCCGATTATATCCAAGTTTCATCCAACGTTGCTCAAATTGTTCCTGCGTTAATCCTGTCCCATTATCTTCTACTATTAGTTTTTGGTCGTAATCTTCGGGAATAAAAATATCAACAGTTGTAGCACCCGCATCCCAAGCATTTGCAACAAGTTCAGTTAAGGCAATTTCAGGAGAATGGGCAATTGTTCCTAATGTCCGAATTAGGTAATCTTCCTCAAATAAAGAGCCTTGAAAAAATGTATTTTTATTAGCCATAATATTCTGCTACTTTAAACACTCTTTAAACGTTTCAACCCATTCCGTTGTTGGTTCGTCAATCGGTGCAATTTCCCGTCTTTTTTGACAAATGGATTCGCCTATCGCAGTTAGCCATTTTCTGCCAAATTCGTCAGGATTTAAACCATATTTTTTGATTTGAGAGTTAACCCACTCCTCAAATTCTACAACTTGAATCACTGTTTCGTGAATTAGTTCTAACTCTTTAATTCGGTCTTGAATTTCAGGTTTCAAATTTGGTTTGTGGTCGGTTACAAAACCCGCAATCGTGGTTTGTGGGTGTGATTTTAATTTATCGTTTAGTTCTTCAAGTTCATCTCGTAAATATGCTTTGCCATATTTTGCGTCCCACGATTCAATAATGTCCATATTACCTTGCGTTAAGGTAAGTTCAATATCCCCAATGTTTCCGTGCTTTTTGTTTGCTGAACGCATTTGTGAAAGTGGTTTGAGAAAACCGCTCAAACATTTTTCTTCTTCCAACACTTGAAACAATGCGTGCATTGCTACTTCAAACATTCTTGCGGAATAAGTTGAACTTTCAATGAAATTAGTAATTGTGTCGTAGCATTTTTTGAAAGTTGGTTTCTTTTTCAAAAATTTATTCAATGCTATTTGAGTTTCTTTCGTAAGTTCAATAAACGCTTCTGACTTGTTGTTTAAAAAAACAATCAGTTGTTTCAATGCGTTCACCGCATCTAACTTTCCTGTTTCAACTGCATCGGTAATTTCTAACCATTCTTTTCTTGCACCACGAATTGCCGCTTTGTAAAGTTTTGAATACGGATAATTTTCTGCCAAACTTCTTGTCATCATAAATCCGTCAGCGTTCAACTTTAAAAGATTATGTTTTCTCAAAACAGGCGTGATGTAATTTTTATCAAGCACTCGCATTGGCACTCCTTCTTTCCAAGAGAAATCTGCACCCGTGCTTCCTTTGTGTAAACGAATTGATTGTGTTGGAAGTATTGATTTTACTGTAAGTTGTAAAATGGTTAATCCTACAATAGCTCTTCCGACTTCGCTTGTAACAGAGTTTACCAACGATTCAATAACTTCAACTTGTTCTTCTGTTACGTTTTCAATTTTCACTTCGGGATTTTGACATTCTTCAATAGTCTTTTCAAGGAAGCCATTTTCTAATGCTTCTTTGATTTTTGCCAATCTTTTCTTCGCTTCGTCCGAAGTTCTTCCCTCATCGTATCTGTATTCTACACCTTCTTCATTTACTAAAATGCTTCTATCTGAATAGATGTGTAAAACAGGTTCATATTTTGCTTTTTTAGCCATTTGCTTGTAATGATTTTTTTAGTTGGACACTCAACGGTGTAAGTGTCGGAAATTTATATGGTATTAAATACTCGTCCTCTGAAATTTCGGGATTTGTATTACTGTTTCTGATTTCAAAACCAATTTTTCGTAAGTCAAAAAAATACTTGATTAGTTTTTCTTGGCTTATGTCATAACTTGTTGCAAACTGATTGATGTGTTTGATTTGCCCGATTGTCGGGTCAATCAAAATCAATTCCAAAAGTTTCCAAACACTTTCTTTTATTTCATCGCTGGACTTGATAAAGTTGTATGAAATATCGTTTGTGTATTGATAGTAACCATTAAGTTGAACCAAATCTGCCTTGATGTGATTTTCCGCTAAAACTTGCTCAAACACTTTCCAAAGAATCGTGTAATCGCTTAAAACGTTACTGTGAGAAATTAAATGAACTTCATTAACAGAAAGGAATAAAGGGGATTTTTTAAGTCGCTTCAATTCAATTTTGTACAGTTCTTTCCCTTTTTCATTTCTACATAATTCAAAAGTCCATTTCTTTGCTGTTGGTTTAAACGCAACTTCAATTTCTGATGTTGGACTATTTTTGATTTTAAAATTATCAGTCAGCTCAACTCTGTATTTTCTTGCTGAAATTTCTTTTTTAGGTTTCTCTTTGTGATTGTCTAATGCCGATTGTGCTTTCTGAATATATTGTTCCGTTTTTTCGCTTTTCAGTTTTCTGAACGATAATTTTTCGTGTTCTTCAAGATAGCAAAGCTCAAAAGGCAACTCTACATTAAAGAATTGATTAAGTACACTCAACGCTAAAATCCTTGCAAATTGTGGCGGAACAGAATTGCCTATTTGTTTGCTTGCAACAGCTCTGTTCCCAAGAATTTTGTAATCATCAGGAAACGTTTGAAGCCGTTTTAATTCTTCAATCGTAAAATGCCTGTTTTCCCAATGAAACGGTCCCGTATATTGTCCGCCTGATGCTTTCAATGTTCGTATTGGTTTTATTGGGTCGGCTTTGTATAGAAAATCAGAAAATTTAGAACGCCAAGCAAAAATTGGATTTGGGTGTCCCATTTTTTCGGTAAAAAAACTATAATTCAGTCCGGGCGGAACGTCATTGAGCAAATGTCCAAATCGCCCGTTGATTGACGGAAGTTTATCAATTTCGGGATAAGGTGCTTTTTGAATTGCTTCTTCGGCTGAATAATGCTCAAAACCATTTGCGGAATCAACACCGTGTGTTGGTTTCGGAAATTTAAAAACTTTATCCTTTGAACCAACAATGATAATTCTTTCACGATGTTGCGGAACTCCATAATCAGCTGCATCTAAAACACGATATGAAATGTTGTAACCAATTTCTTTAAAGGCACGAATAATTTTTTTTATTGATTCGCCCTTTTCTGCTCCCAACAAACCGTAAACATTTTCAAATAAAAACCCTTTTGGTTGCAATTTTTTGAGAACTCTAACATATTCTTCAAACAAACTTCCTCTATCGTCTTTTGTTCCTGCAACACCTGCCGCTCTTCGTCCTGCGGCTGAAAACGACTGACAAGGCGGACCTCCAATAATAAAATCTATCGGTATAGAAATGTTTGGTTCGTATTGTCTGATGTCTTTGGCTAAAATATTTGCTTGGCTAAAATAATTTCCCGTAGATTGATTGTGCAGCATTGTTTGCACAAACTTTTCTTCGAGTTCAACGGATTCAATCAATGTAAAACCTGTGTCGCAAAAACCAATATCAAGTCCACCTGCACCCGAAAACAAAGCAACAATATTTATCGGTTGTTCAAGTGTTTTGTTCGCCCATTTTTTAATTGTTTTCCCAAATTCGTCAGGCGACAAAACTCCTTTGTCAGAAATTTGATTGCAAAATTCCTGATAACAGTTTCCGTTGATTTCAGTTTCAAAAAAACTTAGGTGTTGTATTTCCGCTACTTTCATTTTTTTGATTTGGTTTTATAATATGAAACTTTTGCTTCTGCCACTTTCAGCGTTTCAAGGTCGGCTTCTTCTTCAATAATTTTGTAAGCAAATTGGTCGCTCAAAAACTCTCTTACAAGCACTTTTTCTTTGACATTGAAAAATGAAGCGATTTGTTTTATCTGTTCTTTTGTCGGTTGCCTTTCGTTGCGTTCTATTTTCCCCAATAGGGAAGTGTCAATCCCGATTTCACTTGCAACTTCTCTCAAAGAAAGCTCCGCCTTTTCACGAAGTGCCCTTAATTGTTCGCCCAAAGTTGTTATGTTGGTTTTATCTGTCGTCATCGTGGACTTATTTTGTCCAAATGTAAGAACTTATTTTTATTTGTGGACTAATAATGTCCCAAAATTTTTCAACATTCTGTGAGGTTGTCAATTTTTAGGGTGGTGGGTGGGCTCGGGTGCGGTAGGGCAAAATAAAATGTGCTGCAAATTGTGTCGGCTTGTGGGTGGCTTTGCAGCTCTTTTTATTTTGCTGAAGCGTTGGCATTTTGTCTGTTGTTTTGCTGTTCGTTTGTTGTTGGTTATGTCGTTTTTTAGGGTTGCCACCAACTCCCAAATATACACACCTCCCCTAAAAAGCCAATCATATATCCCTAAGCCAATCAACCCTTTGCTTTACCGCCTTTTTCTCTACTAACCAAAATGCACAAGGCTATAACTATCCAAAATGCGAAGTGTTGGGGGCGGTTAGCCAAGCGCATCCCCAACTGGTTTAACCTACATTATAGCGGAAAATTTTGAACAATATAAGTGGGTGGATTTTGTGCCTGCAAGTATAATGAGCATATTCAATGTCATCATTTCCCCTCGAAGGTAAATACGTCCGGTTCTTCATTCCCTTCCTCTGCTTTTCAATTTCCTCTTACATTTGCCCCCAAGAATTATGGACGAGAATACCAACGAATCATTGATGCCGAATGCCACGCATGTGGACAAAATGTATGAGAACTGGTTTTTGGATTATGCAAGTTATGTGATCCTGGAGCGCGCCGTGCCCTCTGTGGAAGATGGTCTCAAACCCGTGCAGCGCCGCATTCTTCATGCTATGAAGGAAATGGACGACGGGCGTTATAACAAAGTGGCGAACGTGATCGGGCAAACCATGCAGTATCACCCGCACGGCGATGCCTCTATAGGCGATGCCATTATCAACCTCGGACAAAAAGATTTATTAATAGATACGCAGGGCAACTGGGGCGATGTGCGCACCGGCGACAGCGCTGCCGCACCGCGCTATATTGAAGCCCGGCTTTCCAAGTTCGCACTGGATGTGGCATTCAACGCCAAAACCACCGACTGGCAGCTCAGCTATGACGGAAGAAAAAACGAACCGGTCAATCTGCCGATGAAGTTTCCGCTGGTGTTGGCACAGGGCGTAGAAGGCATTGCCGTAGGCTTGTCCACCAAAATACTTCCGCATAATTTCTGCGAACTTTTGGATGCCGCTATCAAGCATTTGAAAGGGAAAAAATTTGAACTCCTGCCGGATTTTGCGACCGGCGGCATGGCCGATGTATCCAACTACAACGATGGGCTGCGCGGCGGGAAAGTGCGGGTGCGTGCAAGAATAGAAGAAGTGGACAAAAAAACACTGGCTATAAAAGATGTGCCCTATGGTATTACTACCTCTCAGTTGGTAGATAGCATTTTAAAAGCCAATGACAACGGGAAGATCAAGATAAAATCGGTGGTGGATAATACCGCTAAAGACGTGGAACTGATCGTAACCCTTGCCGCAGGTGTGGATGCCGACCAGGCTATAGATGCGCTGTATGCCTTCACCGATTGCGAAATTTCCATCTCGCCCAATGCCTGTGTGATTGTAGAAGACAAACCGCGTTTTCTGGGGGTGAGTGAATTGCTGAAGCATTCCGTAGCGGATACCAAAGCATTGCTGCTGCGGGAGCTGGAAATAAAACTCGGCGAGCTGGAAGAAAGCTGGCATTATTCTTCCCTGGAAAAAATATTTATAGAAAAAAGAATCTACCGGGATATAGAAGAACAGACAACCTGGGAAGGCGTGCTGGAAGCTATTGAAAAAGGATTGAAACCGTATATCAAAAAGCTGCGCCGCGAAGTAACCCGTGAAGATATAGTGAAGCTGACGGAGATACGCATCAAGCGCATTTCCAAATATGATGCGTTTAAAGCCGATGAGCTGATCCGGGGAATAGAAAACGATATAGACGAAGTAAAGCACCACATAGCCCATCTTACCGATTATGCCGTAGCCTACTACGAAAACCTTTTAAAAAAATACGGAAAGGGTAGGGAGCGCAAAACGGAAATCCGTCCGTTTGAAACCATACAAGTAGCGCATGTAGCCATTGCAAATGCCAAATTATACGTGAATAAAAAAGAAGGCTTTATAGGCACTGGTTTGAAGAAAGACGAGTTTGCTTTTGATTGTTCCGATCTTGACCAAATCATCGTTTTCCGTAAAGACGGTAAAATGACGGTAACAAAAGTGGCGGATAAAACCTTTGTAGGTAAAGACATCATCCACCTTGCCGTCTTTCAGAAAAATGACGAGCGTACTACCTACAACATGATTTATGTAGATGGCAAAACAGGCATTGCATACGGAAAACGTTTCAACGTAACAGGTGTTACCAGAGATAAAGAATATGACCTAACCAAAGGAAATGCAAACAGTAAAGTGCTTTATTTCACCGCCAATCCGAACGGAGAAGCGGAGATTGTTGCCGTCTTGCTTTCGCCCGGCAGCAAAGCGCGCAACAAGCAGTTTGATTTTGCATTTGAAGAGCTGGAAATAAAAGGACGCGGAGCAGGGGGCAATCAGGTAACGAAGTATCCGGTGAAAAGCATCAAGCTGAAAGAAAAAGGACGCTCCACCTTATCCGGTCAGAAAATATGGTATGATGAAACCGTGGGCAGGCTCAATAAGGATGGAACCGGCACCCTTATAGGCAAGTTTGAAGAAGGAGACACCATCCTTAGCTTTTATAAAAACGGCACATACGAACTCACCGATTTTGAGCTGACCAACCGCTATGATATGGACAACCTGCTGCTCATCCAAAAATTTGATCTCGGAAAAATCATCACGGCAGTGTATTTTGATGCCAAGCATGACCAGTTTTATGCCAAACGTTTTTTGATCGAATCCAAAACTCTGAAAAACCAATATCAGTTTATCAAAGAAGGGGAAGGCAATTATTTAAAATTTGTAACTACCGAGCAAGAGCCTGTGGTACTCCTTTCGACAGGAAAGAAAAAAGCAGAGCTGAAAGAAGAAGAAATGAATCTTTATGAAACGATTGATATTACCGGATGGAAAACCGTGGGAACGCCTATAGCCGGCAGCGATTTAAAGGATATCCAATTGATGAAAAATGAAACGGATGAAGATGCGGAGCAGAATGCGCCTACATTGTTTTAGCAACCAATCGTACAGGTTCTCATCCGTAATGTTCTATCTTTGCACGCTAAAAATGCTTTTTTACAGGGGCAGATTTACCGTTCGTTACAAAATACTTACTGCTTTTTGAAACGTCAAACCATCATCCGGCATAATTACCTAAAGCTTATTTTCGCAGCAATCATAGTGGCTTTATTAAGCAGTTTGCTGGCCTATGCGCTGAAGTACCTTACCGAATACGGCGAACATTATTTTCAGGAACATATACAGCGTACGCATTCCTTGCTTTATATCATAGCGCCTACGATAGGCATCACCGCCATTTACTTTCTCCGGAAATATTTTTTCAAGGGAAGAAAAAACAAAGGCATCACGGAAATCTATAAAACCCTTGACCAGCGTAAGGATCATTTGCCACTCTTCAAAGTGCCTTCGCATTTTATCAACGGATTTCTGACCGTTATTTTCGGTGGTTCTACCGGCGTTGAAGTTTCTACCGTAGTGGCTACGGCAACTATTGGGAATGCGGTGTATGAACGAGATTTTTCAGCGAAACAATATAAACGGGAGCTGGTATGCGCCGGTGTTACGGCAGGTGTCGCTACGTTATTTGTAAGTCCGTTGGGCGGCTGGCTTTTTGCCATGGAAGTAATAGGTCGTAAAAAAGATATAACATTGTTCCTAAGCTGCACCTTTGCCGCACTTACTTCCTGGGTATTTATTTTCTTGATTGATAGTCAGCCGTTGTTTCATATGCGTGTAACGGAATGGACTTGGTATGCGCTTCCGTTCTTTGTATTGTTGAGTATGGCGGGCGGTTTACTTTCCATTTATTTTACGTTGCTGGTAACGAGGATGAAAAAACTATTCGCCAATATTGAGAATAATTTTATTCGGGTAAATGCAGGCGCTGTATCGGTGGGGCTGCTGGTATGGCTTTTTCCGGTGTTGTATGGTGATAGCTACCACGGTTTAAAGGAGTTTTTAAACCTGTCTTCTGTTTCTATTCTTACCCTCTTGTTGATAGCCGTTTTGAAACCGCTTGCTGCTTCTTTGACGCTTGGTGCAGGTGGCGACGGCGGTGTATTTGCACCCAGTATTGTTGCCGGAGCCTTTCTGGGAATGGCATTTGCAGCTCTTTGCAATCTCTATTTCGGGACGCATCTTATTCCGTTCAACTTTGCCTTGGTAGGTGCCGCCGCTACCTTGTCTGCGGCTATCTATGCTCCGCTTACTGCCATCGTCTTAGTGTGCAATCTCATTCCCAATGGCTACGATTTGTTTTTGCCCTTGTTGTTTGGCAGCTTTATAGCCAAGCTGACGGCGCAACGCATATTGCCGTATAATGTCTATACCTATGATTTCTGGTTGCAGGCGCAATCGCAGGCTAAGTGAGCGCAAGTAGCAGCGTTTTGTTACACTGTTTTCCCAACGTGGCGAAGGCTGTATTGCTTCCATGCTTTTTCATGCAAGAAGGCTATCTGCTCTATCAGCGATTGAGGTTGTAAAACCCGCACATGCTCATTGTAAGATAAGAGCTCCATCACTAAATCATAGGTAATAAACAACTTCAACCGTATGCGCAGCTCATCATCATTATCCACCAATATCTCTTGCGAATCATGCAGCGGCAGGCTCTTGATGTACTTGCCCTGAAACCAGGTAAACGAGAGTATTATTTCCTGCGGTTCGTCCTCATTAGGGCTCACAATTCCGAAGCAATACCGATAACGTTGTTCGATAGTTTTTGCCTCGCCGGCTTTGTAACGCTTTTTCGTAATGTCCAAATCGCTGAGGCGGTCGAGAGCGAAACTTTTTACGATGTCATCTTTCAGGTCTTTGGCGATAAGGTACCAGCGATTACGAAATTCTTTAAGGCTGTAAGGTTCGGCGGTGCGTTCTGTAATCATATCATCTTCATACTTTTCATAGGAAAAATGAAGGACATATTTATTCTTAATCGCGTGCAGCAAGCCGTGCATGTTTTCCGTTCCCTGTGCACGGCGGTTTTCAAAACGGATGGCATCGGAAACCCTGTCGGCAACGCTCAGCGCATTGAATACATCAAAAGCGGCAAGCAGGTTTTCGCTTAGTTCCGGCTGTTCGTTATCGTTGTCTATATAATACTTCTTCTGTGTAGAGTTGTATTGAATATCTATTTTGTAGATAGACAAAATATCATCCTTATCACGCTGAAAGGTGCGAAGGGATGTTTGAAAATTATAGCCCTGCATGTCGGATTCCTGAGTGAGATAATCCTGAATTTCCTGAAACGAAGCCGGGCGTTTGCGCAGCTTTTGAATAATCAGGTTGTACCGTATGATGGTTTCGCGAACTGCCATAATGAAACTGTTTTTTGCAAAGCTAAAAGGTGGGAGCGACAAAAGGTGGCGTGGTTGGAGATTATTATTTTAGGGAAATAATCGAAAGATGTACCTTTTTAATTTCCGTCGCTATCGTAAGGTTTAAGCCTATTAACCAAACTTCATTTTACTTCATAGAAATTTTCAAAATCAAGTTCTGTGAATATTATACTTCACACAGGATAGTTTTGTGCATTGACTTTTATGATAATACCGATTCGGCAGCTACAATAGTATAATACACTCGCGTCCTTGCGAAGGAGGAACGACTGAAGCAAACTCACGCAATGAGTTCAAAATGAAGTTTGTTTATGTGAGTTCGCTTCGTTCCTCGCGATGACGAAAGCGTGATTTTGTTTTGCTAAAAGTAGTCTAAATGGCATAAGACGCGAGGGGGGCAAAGACACAATATTGAAGTTCAAAACAACTACAAAGAAAAAGCAACTATCAAAACAGAATCTCTGTTCAAAGTTTTTATCAGTGATAACCCGCAAATAGAAAATAATATCGGAGAGCTTACGCCTGCAACTGTTGAGCGAGTGATGAATTGGGTAAAGCTAAATCACCTCACGTTACTAAAATTGTGGAATCAGAAAATATTGGATAATTGGGGTGCTTACGATACATTCATCAAAGTTGAGAACGATGGGTAGTATCTCATAAAGTGTGTAACTGATAAAAAATATCACTCTCATCCGGAACTTTTGGCAAAGGTGTGTTTAAGGGGGCTTAGGTAGTTGATTTTATTGATTTAGAGTGTTAATTGCCTGGAAAATAAGTCAGGAGGTTTTGGTGGTTTGGCAATAGTTTTTGCACCCTGGCTGATGTGATTACATACATAATCGAGGCTTAGGTAATAAGCCAGGCAGATTCTGATACGCTCTACGAAA
>JAEZZY010000058.1 GCA_023418315.1 Bacteroidota bacterium | reverse complement strand
TTCCAGGCAACTAACACTCTAAATCAATAAAATCAACTACCTAAGCCCCCTTAAACACACCTTTGCCAAAAGTTCCGGATGAGAGTGCCCAAGAACCTTATTTCAATATTATAACACATTCTGTGGCTCACTCGACAGATCATTATTATAAGATTCAACAATTCTTATTCCGTTAAAGATTCCCTTAACCCACCAGGCTTATCTCAAAATTTACCAGCTCCACAAACAGGTCTATTCTTTCGGAAATTTCTTCTTTGGTCAGTTCCTGCATACGGGTAGGTCCGAATTTTTCCACGCAGAAAGAAGCCAGCGCAGAGCCTACAATGATGGCGGTTTTCATATTCTCAAAAGAAAGGTCTTGCGTATGGGCTACATGGCCTATAAACCCGCCGGCAAACGTATCTCCCGCACCGGTGGGGTCAAACACATCTTCCAAAGGAAGAGCCGGTGCGAAGAAGGCTTTTTTGCCGTTGAACAACAAAGCACCGTGTTCTCCTTTTTTAATAATAACGAATTTCGGCCCCATCGTCTGAATCTTCGCAGCGGCTTTCACCAGCGAATATTCGCCGCTTAGCTGCCGTGCTTCACTATCATTCACCATCAGCACATCCACCATTTGCAGCAGTTTTTTAAGATCGTCCATAGCCACATCCATCCAGAAGTTCATCGTATCCATCGCAATGAGTTTGGGGCGTTTTTTCAGTTGGTTGATGACGCTGATTTGCACGGCAGGCGCCAGATTGCCCAGCATCAGGTATTCGCAATCCTGATAGCTGTCGGGCAGTTGGGGGTTAAATTGTTCCAGCACGTTCAGCTCCGTTACCAGCGTATCCCGCGTATTCATATCCAAGTGGTAGCGTCCGCTCCAGAAAAAACTCTTTCCGTCTTTCACTACTTCCACACCGTCAAACTCCACCCCGCGCGCACGCAGTTTTTCCATTTCTTCCTGCGGAAAATCGCCGCCTACGATAGAAACCTGTTTTATAGGCTTTGTAAAATTAGATGCCGACCAGGCCACATACGTAGCGGAGCCGCCTATTATTTTATCTACTTTTCCGAAAGGAGTTTCCAGCGCATCGAACGCCATAGTGCCCACAACTATTAAAGACATGATTTTGAAAATTTTTGCGAAAGTAACAATATAATCATTTTCCAGTAATGGTTTTATAGACCTATAGCCAATTCTTTAAAGACATTCTCCTCCGAAAAAGTTACTTTAGTAGCTTCAAAAATTTTTTATTGACCAATGAAGAAGTTTTCTATTTTCATGATGAGTGCCATAGCAATGCAATGTATGATTACCTCGTGCGACAACAACGGCAATAATCCGTCTTCGGCAAATGACACGCTGAATGCACCCGCTATAACCGGTTATGACTCTACCTTTTCGGTAATGGCAGAGGCATTTGCGGATATTCAGATACTGCGCTACCAGATCGCCGGATGGGATGAGCTTACCGCCAAGCAAAAAGAAATGGCGTACTACCTGTACGAAGCCGCACTCTGCGGTCGGGATATCATCTACGACCAAAAAAGCAAATACGGACTGATGCTGCGCAAAACGCTGGATGCCGTGTACACCACCTATAAAGGCGATAAAAACACGGAGGATTGGAAAAAATTTGAAGAATACTGCGCTCAGTTTTGGTTCAGCCACGGCAATCACCATCATTACGGAAATGAAAAATTCTTTCCCAAATGCAGCCAGGAATATTTTTCCGAAATCGTAAAAAGCAGTGATGTAACGCTGTTGCCTATGGAGCAGGGTGAAAATGTGGAAACCTTTTTAGCCAAAATAAAACCCATCCTCTACGATCCCAAAATAGAACCCAAGCTGGTGGACCTGCGTGCTAATGTGGATAATGTGAAAAGCTCTTCTGTGAATTTTTATGAAGGCGTAACGATGAAAGAAGTGGAAGATTTTTATGCAAAATTCGACACGGCTTACAATGCGCCAAGCTGGGGGCTCAACAGCAAGACCATGAAGGAAAACGGCGCCGTAGTAGAAAAAGTATGGAAAGTAGGCGGCATGTATTCACAAGCAATCGAACGCATCGTAGGATGGCTGGAGAAAGCAAGCGCCGTAGCCGAAAACGACCAGCAGAAAAAAGCACTGGATCTGCTTATTCAGTTTTACCGCACCGGTGATCTGAAAACCTTTGATGACTATAGCATCGCCTGGGCACAGGATGTCAATTCACGCCTGGATGTAGTGAATGGTTTTATCGAAGTCTATCTGGATCCAATCGGTAAAAAAGGAAGCTATGAAAGTATTGTTTCCATGAAAGACATGGAAGCTACCAAACGCATCTCTGCCATAGCCCAAAACGCACAATGGTTTGAAGACAATTCCCCATTGATGCCCGAGCATAAAAAGAAAACCGTGAAAGGCATTACCGCCAAAGCCATCACCGTAATTGTGGAAAGCGGCGATGCAGCGCCATCTACACCCATCGGCGTGAATCTGCCGAATGCTGACTGGATTCGAAAAGACTACGGCTCCAAATCCGTTTCGCTGAGCAACATCATCCACTCTTACAATATAGCCGGAGCGGGTAGCGGTATGCTGGAAGAATTTGCCTTGAACGATACCATCATCGAAAGAGCAAAAAAATACGGAAATCTTGCTTCCGACCTTCATACCGATATGCACGAATGTATCGGACATGCTTCCGGACAAATCAACCCCGGTGTGGAAACAACCGACAAAACATTAAAGAACTATGCCTCTTGCTTAGAAGAAGCCCGCGCCGATTTAGTAGGACTATATTATGCAATAGACCCTAAACTCGTGGAAATAGGCGTAGCCCCAAACACAGAAGTAGGCAAAGCTGAATATGATAACTACATGATGAACGGATTGATTACCCAAATCACCCGCCTGAAACTCGGCGACGACATAGAAGAAGCACACATGCGTAACCGCCAATTGGTGGCTAAATGGGTAATGGAAAAAGGTAAGGCTGAAAATGTAGTGGAAATGCTGCAAAAAGACGCTAAAACCTATGTGCGCATTAACGACTATGACAAGCTACGGAAACTCTTCGGCGACTTACTGCGCGAGATACAACGCATCAAATCCGAAGGAGACTATACCGCCGGTAAAAACCTGGTGGAAAATTACGGTGTGAAAGTAGATGCCAAACTGCACAAAGAAGTGCTGGAACGCTATGCCAAGCTGGGCATCAAACCCTATAAAGGATTCATCCAGCCGCGACTGGTGCCTACGCTGAACGGCGATAAAGTAATAGACGTGAAGGTGGAATACCCTATCAGCTTTTACGAGCAAATGATCGAATACGGAAGAAAATATACCTACCTGCCGGTGAAAAATTAATCCGTCAGAAAAATAACTCTCACTATAAGTGCTGTCCTTTTCGGGCGGCACTTTTTTATGCGCGCTTTCTTCCGGTAAAGAACAGATTGCCTGAAAAGAAAGAATCTATAGGAAGCCAATTTCAAAAACACCAATTTTGCATTTTGTAAAATCCTTTTGCAAAAAACAGCTAAACTCATTGCTATGATTCACCAACTGCAAACCATCCTCTACGTCAGCGACCAAAATGAAAGTGCGCATTTCTACCAAAAATTATTCGGCAAAAAACCCGAACTACATGTGCCGGGCATGACGGAATTTCACCTGACGGAAAATGTGAAATTAGGTCTGATGCCCAATAAGGGAATAGCCAAAATATTGAAGGATAAAACCCCGCATCCGCAAGAAGGCAACGGCATACCGAGATGTGAATTGTATTTGACGGTAGAGGATATACATGCCGCGTTTGAAAATGCACAGAACTGCGGAGCAACACTCATCAGCCCTATAGAAGACCGGGATTGGGGAGCTACAGTGTGTTATTTCGCCGATAGAGACGGACACATCCTTGCCTTTGCCCAAAAATTATAAACAAATATGTACGACCCCATTCTGAAAAACATAGCCACTATAAAAAACCGTATAAACCGCGCCTGCCGGGAAAACCACAGAAACCCCCACAGCGTGAAACTGCTGTTGGCTACCAAAACCGTTTCCGCAGAGCGCATCCAAACCGCATTAAACGCCGGACACACCCTCATAGCCGAAAACAAAGTACAAGAACTGAAAGAAAAATATGAAGCGCTAAAGCCATTCCCCCATACCCATCATTTTATAGGGCATTTGCAAACCAATAAGATTAAAGACGTTTTGAAATGCGAAGTGGCTTGTATTCAATCCCTCGACCGATTAGACCTCGCCTATAAACTGCATCAGCGCCTGCAACAAGAACAGAAAACCATCGAAGTGCTGATACAGGTGAATACCTCGCAGGAAGAAAGTAAATTCGGGGTGAACCCGGATAAGGCTATAGATTTAGTAAAACAAACAGCTCAACTGGAAACGCTGAAAATAAAAGGGCTGATGACCATCGGCTTATTCAGCGCAGAACCGGAGCAAGTGCGCCCTTGTTTCCGCCTGCTTAAACATATACAGCAGGAAATCATCGCCGCAAATATCCCTAATGTGGAAATGCACGAGCTGTCAATGGGCATGAGCGGCGATTTGGAAATAGCCATAGCAGAGGGAGCTACCATCGTGCGCGTGGGCACAGCCGTATTCGGACAAAGAATTTATCCGGACAGCTATTATTGGAATGAACAAAGCGCACCCTGAAAAACGAAGGTGCCTAACCGCTATGCAAAGATGTGCGACAAATTTCCCTATTCAATCCGAACAGACGTATCTTTGCAGCCGATTTCTTAAACCCTTCAAACAAAAAACGACGCATCCAAAGAAAATGGTACATAACGAAAGCATCCCTTCTCAAAAGAAAAAAATAATCGTACTCGGCTCCGGTCCCAACCGCATCGGGCAGGGTATCGAATTTGATTATTGCTGCACCCACGGGCTGATGGCGATAAAAGATTGCGGCTATGAAGCCATCATGATCAACTGCAATCCCGAAACCGTATCCACGGATTTTGATATTGCCGACAAACTCTATTTTGAGCCGGTATATTGGGAGCATCTTTGGGAAATCATAGAACTGGAACAACCCGATGGCGTGATCGTGCAGCTCGGAGGACAAACCGCTTTGAAGCTCGCTAAACGGCTGCATGAAAAAGGTATTAAAATCATAGGCACTTCTTTCGATGATATGGATATTGCCGAAGACCGCGGCCGCTTCAGCGATATGCTGAAAGAATTGAACATTCCTTACCCCAAATACGGCACGGCATACACCACCGATGAAGCAATGGATGTAGCTGCGGAAGTGGGCTATCCAGTTCTGGTGCGCCCTTCCTATGTATTAGGCGGGCAAAGAATGCGTATTGTGATCAATGATGAGGAACTGGAGAAAAGTGTAGTGAGCCTGCTAAAACACCTTCCCGGAAATAAAATCCTTATAGACCATTTCCTCGACCGCTGTCAGGAAGCCGAGATAGACGCTATTTGCGATGGCGAAGACGTGCACATCATGGGCATTATGGAGCATATAGAACCGGCGGGTATCCATAGCGGCGACAGCCATTCGGTGCTACCTGTTTTCAACCTGCCGCCTTTAGTGGTGGATGAAATGGTGGAGATCGCTAAAAAAATTGCATTTGCCTTAAACATCCGCGGATTAATCAATATCCAATACGCTATCAAAAACGGAAGCGTGTATGTGATAGAAGCCAACCCCCGTGCAAGCCGCACCACGCCGTTTATAGCCAAGGCTTACGGCATTCCTTATCTGAATATAGCCACGAAGATCATGCTCGGCGAAAAGAAACTGAAAGATTTTAAAATGGAGCAGAAATTAGATGGCTTTGCCGTAAAAGAACCGGTGTTCAGCTTCAATAAATTCCCGAATGTAAATAAGGAACTCGGGCCGGAAATGAAAAGCACCGGTGAAGCAATCCGTTTCATCAAAAACCTCCGCGACCCCTGGTTTCGTACCTTGTATAAAGAACGGAGCATGCACTTGAGTAAGTAGGCAGGAGGAAATGGACAGTTGCAGTTTGCATCGTAAAATTTCTGCAAAGCTTTTTAAGGAAAAAAATACGGATTGCTTTTTCTCTGCGTTCGGCCCGTTTTGCAACTCGGACATCAACCGCTATTTTCAGATGGATACGCAAGTGCATTATACAATTATCAGGCAGGAGGAAGTGGATAAAAACGAAGCGCCTTTTTAATTTTCAAGGATACGCATTGTTGGGGAATAATGGAATAATTTAGCTGCCACCGGCTTTATACTCATGAAGAGAAAACCGCAGGGAGAAAACCCCTTCGCTTCCCGCAATCATTCATTTGATACCTTTGCATTCCTGTATGAAAAAATCAGTTACGCTGCTTGCTATCGAAAGCTCCTGCGATGATACCGGCGCTGCCGTCATTAAAGATGGTGTGGCGCTCAGCAACCTTATAGCCACTCAAAAAGTACATGAACAATACGGCGGTGTAGTGCCGGAAATGGCATCCCGTGCGCATATTCAAAACATAGCGCCGGTGGTGGATGTGGCTATGAAGAACGCCGGTATCAGCAAAGAAGATATTGATGCGGTTGCGTTTACACAGGCGCCTGGGCTGATCGGCTCCTTGCTGGTAGGCGCTTGTTTTGCCAAATCCTTTGCGCAGGCGCTGGCTGTGCCGCTCATAGCCGTGCACCACATGCAGGCACACGTATTGTCGCATTTTATAGAAGACCCCAAGCCGCAATTCCCGTTTTTATGCCTCACGGTTTCGGGTGGGCACACGCAGATTGTGTTGGTAGAAGATTTTTTGAAGATGAAGGTGCTGGGCGAAACCATAGATGATGCCGCCGGCGAAGCCTTTGATAAAACTGCGAAAATGCTGGGGTTGCCTTATCCCGGTGGACCGCTTATAGATAAATATGCACAAGAAGGAAATGAAAAACGGTTCTCTTTCCCCATCAGCGATATGAAAGGTTATGATTTCAGCTTTAGCGGTATCAAAACCTCCATTCTCTATTTTTTGCAGAAAGAAAAAAAGCAGGATGCGGATTTTGTGCAAAACCATAGGAACGACATCTGCGCATCCGTGCAATATACCATCATCCAATCGCTGATGAAAAAACTGGTGAAAGCGGCAGACGACCTCGGCATCAAGAATGTGGGTATAGCAGGAGGTGTTTCGGCTAACAGCGCATTACGAAAAACCTTGCAACGCATAGGCGAAGAAAAAGGATGGAATACCTTTATTCCCAAATTTGAATATTGCACCGATAATGCCGCCATGATAGGCATTACCGCTTATTATAAATACTTGAACGGGGAATTTGCCGAGATGAGCATCACGCCTTCGGCAAGGGCAAGCTGGTAAGGAATCGTTTCGTTTTTTTTAAATCATAGGCCGAATCTTAACGATTTCATTAGGCTTCAAATGATAAAAACGCAGGGAAAAACGGGTTGCTTCTTTACCCTATAAATACGGTCTTCACATTCACAAACTCCCGAATGCCCACCGCGCTCAGCTCCCGCCCGTAGCCGCTTTCTTTGATACCGCCAAAAGGCAGTCGCGGGTCTGAGTGCACAAAAGCATTCACGAAACAATTCCCTGCTTGCAGTTCCTTCGCTGCTATTTCTTCTGCTCTTTTTTTGTTCTTAGAAAAAATGCCTGCGCCCAATCCGTAGATACTGTCGTTGGCTATACGGATGGCATCGGCTTCGTCTTTTGCTTCTATGATGGCAGCCACCGGGCCAAAAAGCTCTTCATCATAAGCCGGCATTCCTTTTTTTACCCGGCTGAGAATAGTAGGCGGATAAAAGGCGCCTTCGCCTTCGGGAAGATAACCGCCACATAGTAGTTTCGCTCCTTTTTCTATGCTTTTAACTACCTGTTGATGCAATTCATCCCGCAAATCCCTGCGCGCCATAGGGCCTATTTTATGAGCTTCGTCAAAAGGATTGCCATACTTCGCTTCGGTGAAAGCTGCCAGCATTCCTTGCTCAAATTCCTTGTACACTGCTTTTTCCACCACAAACCGTTTTGCCGCTACGCAACTTTGTCCGCTATTTACCAGCCTGCCATCCACGCAGGTTTTTACGGCAAGTTTCATATCCGCATCTTTGAGGATGATATAGGCATCGCTGCCGCCCAGTTCCAGTACTTGTTTTTTGATATGCGATGCGGCGGCGCTTGCCACCTCTTTACCTGCGGCAGTGCTGCCCGTAAGCGTTACAGCCGATACAGCCGGATGGGCAATCAATTTTTTTATGTCTTTGGAAGGAAGCAGCAGTGTTTGAAACAAGCCTTTAGGCGCTCCCGCATCTTTCAGGATTTTTTCAATTGCCAAAGCACAACCGGATACATTCGAAGCGTGTTTCAGCAGCATGGTATTTCCCGCCATTAGTATAGGCGCCATTGCCCGGAATACCTGCCAGTAGGGAAAGTTCCACGGCATAATTGCGAGTACCGTTCCTAAAGGTTGATAGCTTATGTAGCTCTTGCGCGCATCGGTTGCTACGATTTGGTCTTTCAAAAAATCGGCGCCGTTCTTAGCATAAAACTCCAGGGTCATCGCACATTTTTCCACTTCTGCAAGGCTTTGCACAATGGGTTTTCCCATCTCGGTTGTGGCAAGTGCTGCAAGCGCTTTTTGTTGTTTGCGAAGTTGCGCAGCTATACTTTTCAACACGGCACCTCGTTCGGAAAATGATTTTTTTTGCCATGCTCCAAAAGCTTTATGTGCTTGCTGTGCGGCTTTCTCTGCTTGCGGAAGCGTTATAGAGGTATATGTTTTTATCCGTTTTCCCGTAGCGGGGTTGATGGATGAAATCTGTGGCATTTTCGGACGATTCATTTAATTAATCAGTTAAGAATAATTCCTTTTTTTGAGGCGTTTACAGCCGTCAAAAAACATAAAAAGTATCAACAAGAGCCGGCAGAGAAGACCCCTTCTCCGATAGTAACATCCTGGAAACAGGAGAAACCTTTCCGCTAAACTCCTTAGCGAAAATGAAGATTAAAATTAGGGTAAACAGCGTTTCAGGAATGCTAAAAAACTATTCTTCCAGATTCTGCGCCAGCCATCTTCCGATTTCCTCCTCACTCATTCCTTTTCTTTGTGCATAATCTTTCAGTTGGTCCTGCGTGATTTTCCCCACACCGAAATAAGTGCTTTGCGGATGGCTGAAATACCAGCCGCATACCGAAGATGCGGGATACATAGCAAGGCTTTCTGTGAGTTGAATACCCGCATTTTCAGTAGCGTTCAGCAGATCAAACAATTTATATTTCTCCGTATGATCGGGACAAGCAGGATAGCCCGGCGCCGGACGAATACCTTGATACGTTTCTTTTACCAATTCTTCGGTACTGAGGTTTTCATCCTTCACATAGCCCCAAAATTCTTTTCTTGTGCGCTTGTGCAGCACTTCTGCAAAAGCTTCGGCGAGACGGTCTGCCATAGCCTGCAGCGTAATTTTATTATAATCATCATGCTGCTCTATGAAGCGTTGCAAATGCGGCTCGATGCCGTGAATACTTACGGCAAAAGCTCCCATATAATCTTTTGCGCCGGGTTTTATAAAATCGGAAAGGGAAAAATTCGGTTGTCCCGCTGCTTTTTTTATTTGTTGCCGCAAGGATTGTAAGTTGGTTAATTCACTGCCGTTTTCATCTTTTATAATGATGGTATCAGGCGCTGTTTTCAAGGTTTCCCAAAAACCGACTACGCCGTTAGCCGTCAGCCATTTTTCTTCAATGATTTTGTCAAGCATGGCATTGGCATCGTTGAAAAGCCTGGTGGCTTCTGCGCCGGCGTGCGGGTCGCTGAGAATAGCGGGATATTTTCCTTTCATTTCCCATGCTATAAAAAACGGTCCCCAATCTATATGCTCACGAATTTCATTGAGGTCATAGTTATTAAATGTTTTAATGCCTAAGAACTCCGGTACGGGCGGCGTATAGTTTTCCCAGTCAATTTTCACCGGGTTATTTTGTGCTTCGGCAAAGGAGATATATTGTTTTACGGTTTTTTTATTGGCGAAATCTGCACGAAGTTTTTCGTATTCTGTTTTTGTTTTTTGGAGAAAATCTGCTTTTTGTTCTTCGCTTAAAAGACTTCCGGCGGTAGTAACACTGCGGCTTGCATCCAATACATACACCACGCCGTTGTCATATTCGGGAGCTATTTTCACGGCGGTGTGGGTGCGGGAAGTGGTGGCGCCGCCGATGAGCAAAGGCTGTTTCATATTGCGGCGTTTCATTTCTTTGGCTACATGCACCATTTCATCCAGCGAAGGCGTAATTAATCCGCTCAGTCCGATGATGTCTGCCTGTTCTTTATCTGCAGCATCCAGTATTTTATCCGCAGGCACCATTACCCCCAAATCCACAATATCATAGGCATTGCAGCCCAGCAC